>NZ_JAGXKA010000012.1:0-271927 GCF_019091065.1 Burkholderia sp. GbtcB21 | reverse complement strand
AGGGCTGAGTCCCGTGCAGTACAGAACTCAGCCCTTGGCGGCCTAATTTACCCGTCCAACTTTACGGGGTCAGCTCACATGCAGGCGGCCTTTTCGTTTCTGTCTCGCGCGCGGGTCAGTCCTTCAGGTTCCGCAGCGGATGCGTGTCGAGCGTCCACGGGCTGTCGAACATCGCGAGCACCTCAGCCCGATCGATGTCGGCGGCCGACTTGAAGCGCCAGGCCGGCTGGTGATCCTTGTCGACGATCAGTGCGCGCACGCCTTCGATCACGTCGCCGCGCGCGAACGTCGAGCGCGTGAGATCGAGATCACGCCGCAGGCAATCGGCCATCGTCGAACCGCGTGCGCGTTCGACAACTTCGAGCGACACGGCCATCGACAGCGGCGACAGCTGGCCGCGCATCGCGTGGGTCGCCTTCTCGACCCACCCGTCGACGGCCGCGCAATCCGGCTCGGCATCGAGCGACGCGAGGATCGCATTGACGTCGGGCTGCGCGAAATGGCGGTCGATCCCGGCACGCGCATCGGCCAATGCCGACGTGTCCGGCGTCGGCACGACCTTGTGCGCGGCAGCCGCGTCCGCCACGCAGGCGACGGCCTGCGCACCGCTGTCGATGCGCGCGCTGCGCAGCGTATCGAGCAGCGCCGGCAGCGCGGCATCGGGCAGATAGACGTCGGCGAGCTGCGCGTACAGCGCACCGGCCGCGTCGAGCGTCGCGCCCGTCACGGCGAGATAACGACCGATCGCGCCGGGCGTGCGCGCGAGAAACCAGCTCATCCCGACGTCCGGGAACAGGCCGATGCGCGTTTCGGGCATCGCCATCTTCGTCGAATCGGTCACGACGCGCAGGCCGCCCGTATGCCGCGCCGCCTGCGAAATACCCATGCCGCCGCCCATCACGACGCCGTGCATCAGCGCGATATAAGGCTTCGGATAGGTGAAAATCGTATGGTTCAGCGTGTATTCGTCGATGAAGAACGCGTCGATCGCATCGCGGTCGCCGCGCTGCCATGCGTCGTGGAAAAAGCGCACGTCGCCGCCCGCGCAGAACGCGCGCGGATGCGGACTGTGCACGACGACCGCAACCACCTCCGGATCGTCGCGCCACGCGTCGAGCGCCTGCTGCATCAGCCGGATCATGCCGCCCGACAGCGCGTTCAATGCCTTCGGCCGGTTCAGTTCGAGAAAACCGATGCGGTTCGCGACATAGGCGCGCACGTCAGGCTGGGCGGATTCGGCGGAAACGGCAACGGAAGTGGAATCGGTCATGAGGGCCATCCGGCAAATGGCAGTCGCACGTTCAGTGCGCCTGCATCTTCGAGAACAGGTTCAGCACCACGACGCCCGAGATGATCAGCCCGAGACCGATCACCGCCGGCACGTCCGGCACCTGACGATAGAGCAGCATCGCGACGAGCGTGATCAACACGATGCCGGCGCCCGACCAGACTGCATAGATGATGCCGACGGGCATCGTGCGCAGCGTCAGCGACAGGCAGTAGAACGCGATGCCGTAACCGGCGACGACGAGCGCCGACGGCCAGAAGCGCGTGAAGCCGTCCGCCGCGCGCAGCGCGGATGTGCCGACCACTTCCGCGACGATCGCGATCGCGAGCCATGCGTATCCGGGAAGCTGCATCGCTCAGCTCCTTGCGAGGGCCAGCACGGCGTAGTCCTGGCCGAGCTCGGCACACAGCGCCTCGACGACGAATTCGTGGTCCGCGCGCTGCGGCAGCCCCGACGCGGTGATCGAGCCGATCACGCCGGCGCCCGCGACGGTCAGCGGAAACGAACCGCCGTGCGGCGAATATTCGGCGATCGGCAGCCCGTGCTTGTCCGCCAGCGTGGCGCCCGCCTGCTGCATGCGCAGGCCGATCGCATACGAGCTGCGCCGGAAATGCGCGACGACGTTGCGCTTGCGGCGGACCCAGTCGGCGTTGTCGGGGGTCGCACCGGCAAGCGCCGCGTAGAACAGCGGCTGGCCGAACGTGACGATGTCGATCGCGATGGCATGGCCGCGCGACGTCGCGAGCGCATGCATCCGGCTGCCGAGCGCCCACGCGCGGGCCGGGTCGAAATGGGGAAACACGAGCGCCTGTTCCTGCGCGCCGATCGATTGAAGATCGTGAGCGATGTCCATGAATCCGTCGATGCAATAAGGTGAGTCGCAGCGGTGCCGATGCGATTGCGCACGGCGCCGCTGCCGAAGAGACGAAACAAACCGCTCGATTCTAGCGCACGCGCCCACCGTGCCGTCCCCACGAGACGCGACACGCGATTGTCAGAAAGTGCTTGCACGCGTCAGGGGAACTCCTTATAATTCATTTCTTCGACGGACGCGGGGTGGAGCAGTCTGGCAGCTCGTCGGGCTCATAACCCGAAGGTCGTAGGTTCAAATCCTACCCCCGCAACCAACCCGTCCAGATTCATGCAAAAAGCCCGGTCTCGTACCGGGCTTTTTGTTTTTCCGCACCCGATCCCCGCCCCCTCTTCGCGCGCGCCCGCCGCTTCGCGGCAGCACGCCGCCGGCATGCGCAGGCGTTCAAGAATGCCGCGCCCCGGTGATACACTCGCATCACCTCGTCCCTTCCACTCGACATGAAATTCTGCTCCGTCTGCGGCCACGAAGTCATCGCGCGTATTCCTCCCGGCGACAACCGCGAGCGCTTCGTCTGCGATCACTGCGGCACGATCCATTACCAGAATCCGCGCAACGTCGTCGGCACGGTCCCGGTCTGGGGCGATCAGATCCTGCTGTGCCGCCGCGCGATCGAACCGCGCTACGGATTCTGGACGCTGCCCGCGGGCTTCATGGAAATGGGCGAAACGACGGCCGAAGCCGCCGCGCGCGAAACGCTCGAGGAAGCCGGCGCGCGCGTCGAGGTACAGAACCTGTTCACGCTGCTCAACGTGCCGCACGTGCACCAGGTCCATCTGTTCTACCTCGCGCGGCTCACCGATCCGGGTTTCGAAGCCGGCGAGGAAAGCCTCGAAGTGAAGCTGTTCGACGAGGCCGACATCCCGTGGGACGAAATCGCGTTCCCGACCGTCAGCCAGACCCTGCGATTCTTCTTCGCCGATCGCGCCGCCGGCGACTACGGCGTGCACACCGGCGATATCTTCCGCTCGCTGCGCAACGGCTGAGCCCGCCCCCATGGTCCCCTGGCTCGGCCCGGACGATCCGTTTCCGCCCATCGAACGCGCGCTCGGCCCCGCGACCGGCGCGCCCGGGCTGCTCGCCGCGAGCGCCGACCTGCTGCCGTCGCGCCTCATCGACGCGTACCTGCGCGGCATCTTCCCGTGGTACTCGGACGGCCAGCCGGTGCTGTGGTGGAGCCCCGACCCGCGCATGATCCTCGTGCCGGCCGAATTCAAGGTGTCGCCGTCGCTGCGCAAGACGCTGAAGCGCGTGCTGCGCGAGCCCGCATGGGAAGTGCGCGTCGATCACGACTTTCCGGGCGTGATGCGCGCCTGCGCGCAGGCGCCGCGCCGCGGGCAGCGCGGCACGTGGATCACGGCGGAGATCATCGACGCCTATACGTCGCTCTACCGCTCCGGCAACGCGCACAGCATCGAGACATGGCACGACGGGCGCCGCGTCGGCGGCCTGTACGGCGTGTCGTTCGGGCGGATGTTTTTCGGCGAATCGATGTATGCGGATGCCACCGACGCATCGAAAATCGCGCTGGCCGCGCTCGTCGCCCATCTTCGCGACCAGGGGCTGGAGATGATAGACTGCCAGCAGAATACGTCGCATCTAGCGTCGCTCGGCGGCCGCGAGATCGCACGCAAGGCCTTTGTCGCTCACGTGCGCCGCGCGGTAGCCGAACCGCCGATTCCGTGGCAGTTCGACAAGCGCGTGCTCGCCGCGCTGACGGGCCCCGCCGAAACGGCGGCGCCCTCCGGGATCGAGCGCTAGCGCGGCACTCCTTCCCTGCATCGAGAGCTGCCCATGACTCACCCGACTGAGCTGCCGCTTTCACCGCTTTCGGCGCTGCAATTCTATGCAACGGCGCCCTATCCGTGCAGCTATCTGGATGGCCGTATCGCGCGCTCGCAAGTCGCGACGCCGAGCCACCTGATCAACTCGGACATCTACACCGAACTCGTGAAGGCCGGCTTCCGGCGCTCGGGCGTCTTCACGTATCGCCCGTACTGCGACGGCTGCCGCGCCTGCGTACCGGTGCGCGTGCCCATCGACGCGTTCGTGCCGTCGCGCACGCAGCGCAGGATGTGGAAACGGCACCGCGCGCTCATCGCGACGGTTTCGCCGCTGCACTACGACGAAGAACACTACGCGCTCTACATGCGCTACCAGTCCGCGCGCCACGCGGGCGGCGGAATGGATCGAGACAGCCGCGACCAGTACGAGCAGTTCCTGCTGCAGAGCCGGATCAACTCGCGCCTCGTCGAATTCCGCGACCTCGACGCGCCGGGCGGCGAGCCCGGCAAGCTGCGCATGGTCAGCATGATCGACATCCTCGGCGACGGACTGTCGTCCGTCTACACGTTCTTCGAGCCCGACGACCGGCACACGAGCTACGGTACCTACAACATCCTGTGGCAGATCGAGCAGGCGAAGAGCCTCGGGCTGCCGTACGTGTACCTCGGCTACTGGATCCGCGAGAGCCCGAAGATGGCGTACAAGGCGAACTTCCACCCGCTCGAGGGGCTGATCGACGGCCGCTGGAAGATACTCGATCCGGAACGGGTCGACCTGCCGCCCGTCGATGCGGCACTGGCCCGCGCGCCGTTGCCGGGCGGGCATTCCGGCTCGGGCTGACGCGCGCCGCGGGGCTGCGAAGCGAAGCACGCCCCTGCCGCGCAACTCCCGGTAAAATAGCGGGTTGTCATTCATTCCGGCTGCCCGCCCAATTCCCGTGTTCAGTTCCCTTTATCCGCTGGCCCGCGCATCCCTGTTCAAGATGGATGCGGAAGACGCTCACCACCTCACGCTGCGCGCGCTCGGCGCGGCCGGCCGCACCGGCCTCGCCTGCGCGCTGTCCTCCCGCGTGCCCGACGCGCCGCGCACCGTGATGGGGCTCACGTTCCGCAACCCGGTCGGCCTCGCGGCCGGCCTCGACAAGGACGGCGCGGCCATCGACGGCCTCGCGGCGCTCGGCTTCGGCTTCATCGAGGTCGGCACGGTCACGCCGCGCGCGCAGCCCGGCAACCCGCGCCCGCGGATGTTCCGCCTGCCGCAGGCCGAAGCGCTGATCAACCGGATGGGCTTCAACAACCACGGCGTCGACCAGTTCGTGAAGAACGTCCAGGCCGCCCGCTATCGCGGCATCCTCGGCCTGAACATCGGCAAGAACGCCGACACGCCGATCGAACGCGCGGCCGAGGACTACCTGTACTGCCTCGAACGCGTGTACCCGTTCGCGAGCTACGTGACGATCAACATCTCGTCGCCTAACACGAAGAACCTGCGCCAGCTGCAGGGCGCGGGCGAGCTCGACGCGCTGCTCGCGGCGCTCAAGGACAAGCAGCAGCGCCTCGCCGACCTGCACGGCAAGCTCGTGCCGCTCGCGCTGAAGATCGCGCCCGATCTCGACGACGAACAGGTCAAGGAAATCGGCGACACGCTGCTGCGCCACAAGATCGAAGCGGTGATCGCCACCAACACGACGCTGTCGCGTGCGGCCGTCCAGGGCCTGCCGCATGCGGACGAAGCCGGCGGCCTGTCGGGCCGCCCGGTGTTCGATGCGTCGAACGAAGTGATCCGCAAGCTGCACGCCGAAGTCGGCAGCGCAGTGCCGATCATCGGCGTCGGCGGCATTTTCTCGGGCGAGGACGCCCGGGCGAAGCTCGCGGCCGGCGCGTCGCTGGTCCAGCTTTATACGGGCTTCATCTACCGCGGCCCCGCGCTCGTCTCGGAATGCGTGAAGGCGATCGCCCGCGAGCGCACCGCATAAGCAATATAGGCATAAACAAACGATATTTATCGATCGATTGCATTTTTGCTATCATCGGTCGCACTATCAGAATAGGAGCCCCGCCGGGGCAAGGAATCTCACACGATGAAATTTTCGCTGCTGAAGAAGCTGCTGGTTGCCGGCCTGATCGGCACGTCGTTCGCCGCCGCCACCGCGCATGCGGCCGACCTCCTCGACCAGGTGAAACAACGCGGCACGCTGCGGATCGGCCTCGAGGGCACGTTCCCGCCGTTCAACTCGAAGAACCCGCAAGGTGAGCTCGTCGGCTTCGACGTCGACGTCGCGAAGGCCGTCGCCGCGAAGCTCGGCGTGAAGGCCGAGTTCGTGACGACCGAATGGAGCGGCATCATCGCGGGCCTGCAGGCCGGCAAGTTCGACGTGATCGCCAACCAGGTCGGCATCACCGACAAGCGCAAGGAGACGCTCGACTTCTCGCCGGCGTACACGTACTCGTCCGCGCAACTGATCCAGCGCAAGGACGACTCGCGTGACTTCAAGTCGCTGGAAGACCTGAAGGGCAAGAAGCTCGGCGTCGCGCTCGGCACGAACTACATGGACATGGCGAAGTCGGTGCCCGGCATCGACGTGAAGACGTACCCGGGCGCGCCCGAGTACCTGCGCGATCTCGCGGCCGGCCGCCTCGATGCAGCGCTCAACGACCGCCTGATGCTCGCGTACCTGACGAAGAATTCGCAGCTGCCGCTGCGCCCGGGCGCGAACGTCGGTTCGGCGAACCCGTCGGGCATCCCGTTCAAGAAGGGCAACCCGAAGTTCCAGAAGGCGATCGACGACGCGATGGCCCAGCTCGCGGCCGACGGCACGTTCACGAAGATCTCGGACAAGTGGTTCGGCATCGACGTGACGAAGCCGATCAAGTAAGCACGCCTGCATTTCCCGCCTGACGGCGGGCCGGACAGGGCGGCATCCGCAACGATGCCGCCCTTTGCTTTATTCGTCCGGTTTATGATTGCGCTTTCGCGCACGCATCCGATTCGTATTCCATGTCGACAACGTCCCTGCTCGTCCAATCGCTGCCGGTGCTCGCCCAGGGCGCCGTACTGACCGTCAAGTTCGCCGTGCTGTCGATGGTGTTCGGCCTGCTGGGCGCCGTCGTGCTCGCGATGATGGGCATCCGGCAAAGCGAGCCGCTCGACGGCTTCGAACGCATCTGGGTCAACGCGCTCGCGTGGCTCGCGCGCGCGTACGTGAGCCTGATGCGCGGCACGCCGCTGCTCGTGCAGATCTTCGTCATCTACTATGGGCTGCCGAGCCTCGGCATCTCGCTCGAACCGACGCCGGCCGGCGTCATCGCGCTGTCCGCGAACGTCGCGGCTTACATGTCCGAAAGCATGCGCGGCGCGATCAACGGCATCCACCGCGGCCAGTGGCTCGCGTCGTACAGCCTCGGGCTGTCGTGGGGGCAGACGCTGCGCTACGTGATCGGCCCGCAGGCGCTGCGCATTGCGGTGCCGAGCCTGTCGAACAGCCTGATCAGCCTGATCAAGGACACGTCGCTCGTGTCCGTGATCACCGTGACCGAACTGCTGCGCAGCGCGCAGGAAGTGATCGCGGCGACCTACCAGCCGCTACCGCTCTATCTCGCCGCCGCGGCCGTGTACTGGATCCTGTGCCAGATCCTCGAATGGGCGCAGCGCTGGTACGAAAAGCGCCTGTCGCTGCCGTCGCGGCACTGAGCGCACGCCATCCGCCGGGCCGCGCACGCAGGCCCGGCACCTTCGTTCCCGCCTACTCGCCCGAATAGCGCACGCCGAGCGCGGCACGCGCGGCATCGGTCATCGCGATCATCTGTCGCGAATGGTCGTGCGTCATGATCGGGCTTTCGGTTTCGCCCGTGCGCAGCAGGTCGCAGAAATGCGCGGTCTCGTAGTTCAGCCCGCCGCCTTCGGCCGGTGCGTCGAGTTCGACGGTGCGCCCGTCCGCATAACGGATCGTCGCGCGCGCGGGGTTCCACCATTTCTCGTGAATCGTCACGTGCCCGCCGGCCGCGGCGATCAGCGCATCGCCGCGGCCCATCACGTCGAGCCCGCAAAAGAGCTGCGCGATCCCGCCGTTCGCATGCAGGCTGTTCAGGCTCGCGAACATGTCGACGCCCGTCGCGCCGACGCGGCCGAGCGTCTGCACGTCGAGCGCCGCGCCGAGCCAGTCGACCGCGAGAAACGCCTCGTAGATCCCGATGTCGAGCAGCGCGCCGCCCGCGCGATCGAGGCGATAGACGGAATGGTCGCCGGGTACCGCCGACGATGCGCACCCTGCGCGCACGAGCCGGATCTCGCCGATCGGATCGTCATGCAGGTGCGCGCGCAACTGGCGGTACAGCGGAAAGAACGGCGGCTTCATCGCTTCCATGAAGAGCAGTCCGGCGTCGCGTGCCGCACGCAGCACGGTGTCGAGTTGCGCCGCATTCAGCGTCGCGGGCTTTTCGCACAGCACGGCCTTGCCGGCGGCAAGTGCGGCCAGCGTGTACTGTGCGTGACTGTCATGGAGCGTCGCGATGTAGACCGCGTCGATGTCGCTCGCGAGGAGTGCTTCGAGGCTCGCGGCAGGCGTGCCGCCGCATGTCTCGCAAAAGGCTGCCGCTGCGTCGGCGCGGCGGGCCCAGGCACCGGCGAGCGTGGCGCCGGGCACGTGCGCGAGGCTTTGCGCGAAGCGGCGCGCGATGCTGCCTGCGCCGACGATGCCGAAGCGCACCGGGCGGTGGTCGTTGTCGTTCATCCTGATCTTCCGTGTCGGTCGTATGACGGTGGCCGGCACGCTGCCGACCGGCCGTCATGATAAACGGCTCGCCGGCACACGGATGAGCGACGCGAGCAGGTTCAGGCGCGCATGGGCACGTCGACGGAGAAATCGCGCGAGATCTCGTCGGCGCTGAAATCGATCAGCGCGAGCGAGGCCGCTTCGGCTTCGCGCGGATCGCGCCGTTCGATCGCATCGACGACACGCGCATGCGCCTTCACCGCGATCTCGTGCGCGCCTTCCTTCTGCACGACGCGCGGATTCACGAGACGCACCGCCCCGCGCACGATCGCCGCCATCTGCTGAAAGAACTGGTTGCCGCTCGCCTGCACGATTCGCGTGTGCAGCAACTCGTCCGCCGTGTCGTAGCCGGGATCGCCGGGCTGCAACACCTTGAACGCATCGAACGCTTCACGGATCCCCGCGATGTCGGCTGCGGTCGCACGCACCGCCGCCTGCGCGGTCGCGCGCGGTTCGATCAGCATTCGAAATTCGATGACGTCGCGCATGAACTGCGGATCGGGTTTTGCCCGAAATCGCCAGCTCACGACGTCTTCATCGATCATTCGCCAGTCGCGCATCGGCCGCACGCGCGTGCCGACTTTCGGCCGCACGTCCAGCATGTCGCGCGCTAGCAACATCGACAACGCTTCCCGCATCACCGTGCGACTCACGTCGAATTCTTTCGACAGCACGTCCTGTGGCGGCAAGATGCCGCCGTACTTGTCTTCGACGATACCCGAGACAAGCCCATCCATCACTTTGGCGACCAGTGACCGGTCTTTGCCCTGCTCCATGACACCTCCCCGTGCGTCGATTTGCGAACACCTGCTCCGCAGTTCCGCCGGCCCTGGTTACTACTGTTCTTATGATCTATAAGTTGATGAGTTCGAGGATATTTCGCTATCTGGTAAACACCTGACAGGGTTATCCCTCTTTTTGACGGGGTGATTTATAAGGCTACAAAAAAGGCCCGGGAAGCGCGCTGCGCCTGCCGGGCCACGATTTCCACAAGATTTAAACATGCAATCCATTACGGGTCCCTGACACCGTTACGGACTGCTTCTCATTCAACTCGATTCGGCCGAATAAACGATCGTTTCAACGCCGTTTTCCGTGCCGAGCAAGCACAGATTCGCGCCGCGCTCGGCAAACAACCCGACGGTCACGACGCCCGGCCATCCGTTCACCTGCGCTTCGAAGCCGCGCGGATCGGCGATCTGCAGCCCCTTCACGTCGATGATCTCGTTGCCGTTGTCCGTGATGTACGGTGCGCCGTCCTTCGTCACGCGCAGCACGGGCACGCCGCCGAGCGCGGTCACGCGCCGGCCGATCGCCGTGCGCGCCATCGGCACGACCTCGATCGGCAGCGGGAACGCGCCGAGCACCGGCACGCGCTTGCTGGCGTCGGCGATGCAGACGAACGTGTCGGCCACCGACGCGACGATCTTCTCGCGCGTGAGCGCGCCGCCGCCGCCCTTGATCATCGCGCCGCTCGCGTCGATCTCGTCGGCGCCGTCGACGTACACCTGCAGCGAGTCGACCTCGTTCAGGTCGAACACCTTGATGCCGTGCGATTTGAGGCGTTCGGTCGTGGCGACGGAACTCGACACGGCGCCGCGATAGCGCGACTTGACGACGGCGAGTGCGTCGATGAAGCAGTTGGCGGTCGAGCCGGTGCCGACGCCGATCACGGCGCCTTCCGGCACGTTCTGGATCACGTAATCGGCGGCGGCCTGGCCGACGAGGCGTTTGAGTTCGTCTTGAGTCATGGCGTGGTAATGCTGTGGGATTGCGGAAAACCGCCAGTTTACCGGACTCGGATGACGGCCCGCGTTTTTCGGCGCGCGATGCGCCGTGCGTTCAGGGTGCGACCGCCGCGGGCGCGCTGTCCGCCGGCGGCGTGCCGGGGAAGTATTTGTCGAGCAACGCCTGGGCGATCGCGTCGCTTTCGGCGTCCGGATTGCCCGCATAGTCGGACGGACGGAAATGCATCTGGAACGCCGCGAATACGCGCCGCGTGCGCGCGTCGAGCACGCCGTCGGTCGGCACGTCGTAGCCGTAGCGCGCGAGCTTGAGCTGCAGTTCGCGCACGTCGACCAACGCGTGCGGATCGCGGCCGCCGAGCCGGGCAGCCACGGTCGCATCGTCCGGCCATGCGCCGACGCCGACCAGTGCGAGCGCATGCCACGGGAACAGCGGACCCGGATCGATCTTGCGTTGCGGCGCGATGTCGCTGTGCCCGACCACGCGTGTCGGCGGGATCGCGTAGCGTACGACGATGTCCTTCGACAGGCGGATCAACGCATCGATCTGTTCGGGCGAATACGGCTGCCAGGTGCGATTCTGCGGATCGAGCGGCCCGCGGTTCACGTTTTCGATGCCGATCGACGCCGCGTTCAATTCGGTCGCGCCCTGCCACTCGCTGACGCCCGCGTGCCATGCGCGCATCGATTCCGGAACGAGCTGGTAGACGACGGGCATCCCGTGTTCGATGCGCGGCTGCGGCGGCACGACGTAATGCACGCTGACCGAATCGCCCGTCAGCGTGCGCAGCGACTTCGCTTCGTCGCTTTCGGTGTAATGCATCACGAGAAAGCGGATCCGCGAATCGGCGCCGCGCGCATCCAGGCTCATGTCGGCGTAGTAGGTGCCGCGTTCGACGAGCGACGGCGACGTGCAGGCAGCCAGCAGGCATAGCACGGCGCATGATGCGCCGAGGCGAAACAGGGTCATCGGTCGCGAGTTCCGGAGAACCGCGTGCCGCATCGCATCGCGGCACGCGTCGTTCGGGTCATGCCAGGCACGCGCATATTGCGCGAGACAGGATGTGTCAGCCCTTCACGCGCCGCTGGCGCACGGCTTCGTACAGGCACACGCCGCTTGCGACCGACACGTTCAGGCTTTCCACGCTGCCGGCCATCGGGATGCTCATCACCTCGTCGCAGGTGTCGCGCGTGAGCCGGCGCATGCCTTCGCCTTCCGCGCCCATCACGAGCGCGACGGGGCCGTCGAGCTTCGTATCGTAGAGCGTCGCCGACGCCTCGTCCGACGTGCCGATGATCCACACGCCGGCTTCCTTCAGCTCGCGCAGCGCGCGTGCGAGGTTCGTCACCGTGATGTACGGCACCGTATCGGCCGCGCCGCTCGCCACCTTGGCCGCGGTCGCGTTCAGGCCGACCGCACGGTCGCGCGGCGCGATCACCGCGTGCGCGCCGGCCGAATCGGCAACGCGCAGGCACGCGCCGAGGTTGTGCGGATCGGTGACGCCGTCGAGCACGAGCAGCAGCGCGGGGCCCTGGATGCCGTCGAGCAGCTCGGACAGGTTCTGCGCGAGCGGCACGTCCTCGACACGCGCGACGACGCCCTGGTGACGCTCGGTATGGGCGAGGCCCCACAGGCGCGTTTCGTCGGCCGCGATCAGCCGCACGCCCGCTTCCTTCGCGGTGTGCAGGAAGTCCTGCATGCGGCGGTCGCGGCGCGTCTGGTCGTACAGCACCTCCGCAACCGTCGATGCATCGTGCCGCAAACGTGCGGTCACCGCATGAAAACCGTAAAGAACCTTCAGACGTGACATGACTGGAACAACCTTCGATCAAACGTGCGGCCGCGCGACGCGCGCAGCCGCGATCCATGGAAAAGGAAAGCGCCGCGTTGCCGGCCGATGACCGGTGACGCGGCGTCTCTCGATACTGCAGGGCGTGCGCATGCGCCGCCCCGAACGCTCAATACTTCTTGCGCGCGCGCGGCTTCTTCGCAGTCGGCTTCGCCGCCGCACCGCCAGTGCCACCGCCGCTGCCCTTCTTCTTCGCGGCGGCACGTGCGGCCTGCGCCTCCTTCACCGCGACGCTCGGCGCGCTCGCGGCCTTCTTGCGACGCGGCGCGAACTCCTCCGCCGGCGGCAGCGCGCGTACGCGCGGGCCGTTGCGATCGACACCGGCACCCGCAGCAGCCTGCGCGGGCGACGGGCGCGGTGCCTTCACCGGCGTATCGCGGACGAGGCGGAAATCGATCTTGCGCGCGTCGAGATCGACGCGGCTCACCTGCACGCGCACGCGGTCCGACAGGCGATAGCGGATGCCCGTGCGTTCGCCGCGCAGCTCGTTCTTGATCTCGTCGTACTGGAAGTAGTCCGAGCCGAGTTCCGTGACGTGCACGAGCCCTTCGATGAACAGCGTGTCGAGCTGCACGAAGATGCCGAACGACGTGACGCCGTTCACCATCCCGCCGTACTCCTCGCCGAGCTTGTCGCGCATGAAGTAGCACTTGAGCCATGCCTCGACGTCGCGCGACGCTTCGTCCGCACGCCGCTCGTTCGCCGAGCAATGCAGGCCGAGCTCTTCCCAGATCGCCGTGTTCGAGCGCGAGCGGTTGCGCGCTTCGTCGTCGGCCTGCTGCATCGCGCGGGCGCGCGGCGACAGCGCGGTGTTCAGCTCGAAGCCCTCCGGCGCCTTCGGCACGTACTTCTTGCCGGACAGGATCGAATAGATCGCACGGTGCGTGAGCAGGTCGGGATAACGACGGATCGGGCTCGTGAAGTGCGCATACGCCTCGTACGCAAGACCGAAGTGGCCGATGTTGTCCGGGCTGTAGACGGCCTGCTGCATCGAGCGCAGCAGCATCGGCTGCAGCATCTGCGCGTCGGGCCGGTCGCGGATCTGCGCCATCAGCGCAGCGTAGTCGCTTGCATGCGGCTTGTCGCCGCCGCCGAGCGACAGGCCCATGCCGCGCAGGAACGCACGCAGGTTCTCGAGCTTCTCCGGCGTCGGCCCCGCGTGCACGCGGTACAGGCCCGGATGCTTGTTGCGCTTCAGGAAGTCGGCCGCGCAGACGTTCGCGGCCAGCATGCATTCCTCGATCAGCTTGTGCGCATCGTTGCGCTGGCGCGGCACGATCTGCTCGATCTTGCCCTGCGAGTTGCAGACGATGTAGGTCTCGGTCGTATCGAAGTCGATCGCGCCGCGCTTCTGCCGTGCGGCGAACAGCGACTTGTAGACGCCGTACAGGTTCTGCAGGTGCGGCAGCAGCTCCGCGCGGCGTGCGGCCTCCGGCCCCTTCGTGTTCGACAGCACGGCCGCCACTTCGGTATACGTAAGGCGCGCAGCCGAATGGATCACGGCCGGATAGAACTGGTACGCCTTGATCTCGCCGCGCGCAGTGATCACCATGTCGCACGCGAGCACGCAGCGGTCGACCTGCGGGTTCAGCGAGCACAGGCCGTTCGACAGCTTCTCCGGCAGCATCGGGATCACGCGGCGCGGGAAATAGACCGACGTGCTGCGCTCGAGCGCGTCGGCGTCGAGCCCGTTGCCCGGCTGTACGTAGTACGACACGTCGGCGATCGCGACGATCAGCCGGAAGCCGTCGCCGCGACCGACCTTGACCGGCTCGCAGTAGACGGCGTCGTCGAAGTCGCGTGCGTCCTCGCCGTCGATCGTCACGAGCGGCACGTCGCGCAGGTCGACGCGGAAACGCAGGTCGGCCGGCCGTACCTTGTCGGGCAGCGCGGCGGCTTCGTCGAGCGCCGGCTGGCTGAATTCATGCGGCACGCCGTACTTGCGCACCGCGATTTCGATTTCCATGCCCGGATCGTCGATGTCGCCGAGCACTTCGACGACACGGCCGAGCGGCTGCGAATGACGGCTCGGGAAATCGGTCAGCTCGACGACGACGACCTGCCCGACCTTCGCCTTCTTCACGTTCTGCGTGATCAGGATGTCGTGGCCGATGCGCTTGTCTTCCGGCGCGACGATCAGCGCACCATTCTCGTTGAGCAGGCGGCCGATCACGCGCTTGTTCGCGCGCTCGGTGACTTCGACGACATGCCCTTCCGGCCGGCCGCGGCGATCGTAGCCGACGATTCGCGCGAGCACGCGATCGTTGTGCATCACCTTCTGCATTTCGCCGTTCGGCAAGAACAGGTCGTCCTGGCCGTCGTCGCGGATCACGAACCCGTAGCCGTCGCGATGCCCCTGCACGCGCCCTGCGACGAAATTCGACGGATGGGTCAACTGGTAGTGGCCGCGCTTGTCGAGGCGGATCTGGCCGTCGCGCTCCATCGCGGCGACACGCCGGAAGAACCCTTCGCGCTCCTGACGCTTGATCGACAGTGCTTCGGCGATGTCGTTGGCAGCCAGCGGCGCATCGCTCGTACGCAGCACGCCGAGAATTTCTTCACGGCTCGGAATGGGGTACGGATATTTGCTCAAGGGTTTGTCGATGATTGTTCTCGTTGCGTTGACTGATGGTGCACGGCATCAACATAGAGGTGTCCGTCAGACAGTTCTATATTGACGGCGGCGGGTCATTCTATCACCCGCCTGTGTCGCCAAATGACGGGAATGCCGCGGGCGGGCGCGACGGCGGCCGGTTTGCGATGCATCGCAAAAAAGTGTTGACACGAATAATTGGGGCGCTATAATTTCGCTTCTTTGCAGCAAGCAGCTACTGCAAAACGTGCCCAGGTGGCGGAATTGGTAGACGCACTAGGTTCAGGTCCTAGCGGTGGCAACACCGTGGAGGTTCGAGTCCTCTCCTGGGCACCATCTGTTTTTGAAAAGGTCGGCTTCCAGCCGGCCTTTTTTCATTTCCGGACCGGGAAAAAGAGTAACTTGCCCGCCGATGAATCTGCGCAGCAACCGGCACGGCTCGTCGAACTCGGCCCTCATGAATTTCCGCAGGCGCGCGCATTGAGCACCTTCGGCTGCTATCTCCGGAATCCGCGCAGGCGACCGCCTGCCCCACCTCCTTATGCCCGCCAGTCGGATCGATAGCAGAATTTATCGGTTATCGCCCGCCCTCCCCGTTGGTACGTTAGCCGGCCCGCTTCAGTGCAACGAACCCAACGAGGAGCACGATTCATGACGTCGATGAACCGCCGCGCGTTCGCGCGCGCGATGCTGGCCGCAGGCCTCACTGCGGCGGGCGTCCGAACGCACGCCGAGACCACGCCTGCCGCATTGCGCATCGGCTACCAGAAGTCGTCGACGCTCATCACACTGCTCAAGACGCGCGGCACCCTCGAGCAGGCGCTGGCGCCGCTCGGCCTGCGCGTGTCGTGGCATGAATTCGCGAGCGGGCTGCCGCTGACCGAAGCGCTCAACGTCGGCGCCGTCGATTTCAGCGCCGACGTCGCCGACACGGTCCCGGTCTTCGCGCAGGCCGCGCATACGCGTTTCGTGTACGTCGCGCAGGAAGCGCCGTCGCCGAAGGCACAGGCGATCGTCGTCAAGCAGGACAGCGCACTTCGAACGCTCGCCGATCTCAAGGGCAAGCGCATCGCGGTCACGAAGGCGGCCGGCAGCCACTACCTGCTGCTCGCCGCACTCGCACGCGCAAAGCTCACGCCCGCCGACGCCGCGATCCACTACCTGACGCCCGCGGACGGCCGCGCGGCGTTCGAGCGCGGCAGCGTGGACGCATGGATCACGTGGGATCCGTATGTCGCGTCGGTCGACCGGAATCCCGACGTGCGGATTCTGGCCGACGGCAACGGACTCGCGTCGTACCAGCGCTACTACCTCGCATCGAGCAGTTTCGCCGCCGCGCGGCCCGACGTCGTCCAGATCCTGTTCGACCAGTTGTCGCAGGCCGGCACGTGGTTGCGCGACCATCCGCAGGAGGCCGCGAATACGCTTGCGCCGATCTGGGGGCTCGACGCGGCGACGATCGCACGCGCGAACGCGCGCCGCAGCTACCTCGTTCGCGCAGTGGTCGCGCAAAATTTCGGCGAACAGCAGAAGATCGCCGACACGTTCCTCGCGGCCGGACTGCTGCCGGCACGCGTCGATACGGGCCAGGCGCTGCGCTGGAATTTCGCGGCGAAACGCGCGGATCCGGTCGGCGCGTGAGACGCCGTCGCACACGGATGCAATATTTTTATCGCTTCGGATGAAATTGTGTTGACAGTCTTCGAAGACACGCTAGAATAGCGGTCTTCGCATCGCAGCAAGCGAAACGTGCCCAGGTGGCGGAATTGGTAGACGCACTAGGTTCAGGTCCTAGCGGTGGCAACACCGTGGAGGTTCGAGTCCTCTCCTGGGCACCACTTGTTTTCTAAAAAGGTCGGCTTCCAGCCGGCCTTTTTTCATTTCAGGTCCCACATCGGCGCCACTCATCCATCAGCCGGACGACCATCGAGACAGCGCCGCCCGGCCATCGATTTCAGGCACCGTTCCAGCGTTTCGCGGCAATCGCGACGCGCTCGCCCAGCACTTCGGCCGTCTTTCGATCGCTCTCGAGAATCGCATCACCACCCTCGTCCGCATTCGCCTGCGCCATCGCACCGAGGAACGACCCGAGTCGATTCAGATCGTTGACCGAACCCTTGCTGTTGTTGTTGCCGGGCATCAGACCGAGGCTGACCCACAGCATCTGATGCTGGGCAGCGAAGACAGCCAGTTGCTGCAGCGTCGCCAGTTTGTCGCCGCTTTGCGAAGCCGACACCGTAAAGCCGGCCGCCAGCTTGTCTCGCCACTTGCCCCAATGCTTCGACGATGCGTCCATGAAGCCCTTGAACTGCGCGGACGCACTGCCCATGTAGGTCGGCGAACCAAAGACGATCGCCTTGGCATCGCGCTCCAGGTACTCCCAGTGTTCGTCGATCGCGTCGACGGGGATCAGCTTGACCGACGCACCGTCGACTTTCTCGACACCACGAGCGACTGCGTCCGCAATGACGGCCGCATGGCCGTAGCCGCTATGAAAAACCACTGCGATTTCAGGCATGAGGAGCTCCTTGTCGCGGACAATTCCGCAAAAAAACGTTACTGCGATAGTAACATAAATGATCGTAATGCAAATATCTTCACCTGCATGTGTCGCGCACCCCATTGCGGCAGCCGACTACATGATGCGCGTGGTGTCGCCAAGCGAGCGGACAAAGCGGCATAGAGCGGCGTCGGCTGCCTGTCTTCGCGAGTCAGCGCGGCACGACAGGCACGCACCAACGATAATTTCTCCGGCGACAAACTGGCACCTGCGTTCAGGAAATTCGCTCGTTCCTCTCCGGCGGCAATCCTTCGCACCGGGATCGATCCGGCAGCGATACCCGGACACGGCGAATCCGGCACGCCCCGCTTTCTCGTCCCGCACAAAAGCCGCTCAAAATCTGTTGACAAGCCGTTCGGGCACGCTATAATTGCGGTCTTTCGCATCGCAGCAAGCGAAACGTGCCCAGGTGGCGGAATTGGTAGACGCACTAGGTTCAGGTCCTAGCGGTGGCAACATCGTGGAGGTTCGAGTCCTCTCCTGGGCACCATCTGTTTTTGAAAAGGTCGGCTTCTAGCCGGCCTTTTTTCATTTCCGGTCCCGCATCATTCACACCGCCACGTTGATCCGCATGGTGTGACAAACCCCGTCTCACCATCCTCCGGACGGACAAATCGTCGTCGCGTCCGCAGCGAACACGCGCCTGCCACGCGAATTCCAAAGTTTTCGCCCCCGGTTCCGCGACCCATCCCCATTTCCCGAGACCCACCCTGCCAACTCTCATCCACGGCAAAAACCGGGATTTCCCTAGGCTGACATGACGGCGCTCACGCGGTTAAATAAATCAACGTGATTTATTTAATGCGCTGCCGCATGGCGCAACATGGAAGGAGACGCCATGAGAAGCCCGCACATCGGCCAGGGAAGTAATTCGGCCAACGTGCGCCGTTACAACGAGCGCCTGCTGCTGAAGACGCTGCGCCGCGCAGGCAGCGCGTCGAAGGCCGACCTTGCGCGTCTCGCGAGCATGACGGGCACGGCGGTCGGCAGCATCATCGCATCGCTCGCCGATGCGAAGCTGATCGAATTCGCGGGCCGTACCGAAGGCCAGCGCGGCCAGCCGGCGTCGTTGATCCGCCTCGACCCGCGCGGTGCATTCGGCATCGGCGTCCATCTCGACCGGATGCGCATCGAAACCGCGCTCGTCAACTTCGCAGGCGACGTGCTCGGCCGCCGCTCGCACGACACGCTGCTGCCCCCTCCTGCCGACGTGCTCGAAATCGTGCGTCACGACATCGACGCGATGCAGGCCCTGCTCCCCGACCACGAACGCGCCCGCCTGACCGGCGTCGGCGTCGCACAGCCTTACAACCTCGGCGCGTGGATGCGCGAACTCGGCCTCGCGCCCGATACGTTCCGCGCATGGGAAGACGTCGATTTCGCGAGCGACCTCGGTCGCGCGCTGTCGCTGCCCGTGTTCGGCGAAAACGACGGCAACGCGGCCGCGATCGCCGAGCTGTTCTACGGATACGGCCGGCAGTGCGACGACTTCGTCTACCTATTCATCGGGCCGGCGATCGGCGGCGGCATCGCGATCGACGGCGATTGCCTGCGCGGTGTGACCGGCAATGCAGGCGACATCGCCGTGATTCCCGTGCCGCCGAGCCGGCTGGCATCCGCGCCACCGCCGCGCGGCCCGTGGGACATCCTGCTCGCGCGCGCCTCGCTGCACGCGCTTGTACGCCATCTGCGCCATCACGGCGAGACGGTCGAGAACCGCGCCGACCTCGAAGCCTGCATTGCCCGCGGCCTGCCGGCCGTCGACGAATGGATCGACGACTGCGTCGACGCGCTCGCGCCGGCATTGCGCGCGGTGCTGTGCGTGATCGATGCGCCGGTAGTCGTGATCGACGCCGATACCGACGCGGGCCTGCTCGACGCGGTCACGACGCGCCTGCGCTCGGCACTGGTTGCCACCGCGCCCGAAGCGCGCGGCACGCCGACGCTCGTGCGCGGCACGTTCGGCGCCGACGCCGGCGCGATCGGCGCGGCCACGCTACCGATGTTCTTCAACTTTTCCCCGCGGGCCGGCATCCTCAAGGGCGCCCGCACCGACTCGCAGGAGGTCAACCATGTCGCGGTCTGAGTCGCCCCGCCCGCTGCTCGAAATGCGCCGGATCAGCAAGACGTTCCCGGCCGTGCGCGCGCTGGACAATGTCAGCCTGACCGTCTATCCGGGCGAGATCCACTCGCTGATGGGCGAGAACGGCGCCGGTAAATCGACGCTGATGAAGATCCTGTCGGGCGCATACCGCGCCGACGCCGGCGGCGAGATCCTGATCGACGGCGAACGCATCGACATCGACGGGCCGCTCGCCGCGCGCGATGCGGGCGTCGCGGTGATCTACCAGGAGCTGTGCCTGTCGCCGAACCTGACCGTCGCGGAAAACATCTACGTCGGCCGCGAACTGCGGCGAGGCAACCGGCGCTGGGGCACGATCGACCGCGCGGCGATGGCGCGCGGCTGCCAGGACGTGCTCGCGCGCCTCGGCGCATCGTTCGGCCCCGAAACGCTCGTCGACACGCTGTCGATCGCCGAACAGCAGCTCGTCGAGATCGCGCGCGCCGTGCACACCCGCGCCCGCATCCTGGTGATGGACGAGCCGACGACGCCGCTGTCGTCGCGCGAAACCGAGCACCTGTTCCGCCTGATCCGCCAGTTGCGCGAGGAAGGTCTCGCGATCATCTACATCAGCCACCGGATGGCGGAGATCTACGAACTGTCCGACCGCGTGTCGGTGCTGCGCGACGGCGCATACGTCGGCACGCTCGAACGCGAATCGCTGTCGGCCGAGCGTCTCGTCGCGATGATGGTCGGCCGCGACATCTCCGGCTTCTACAAGAAGGAACACGCGCCGTACGACCCCGGCCACCTGCTGCTGTCGGTACGCGACATCGCCGACGGCGCACGCGTGCGCGGCTGCAGCCTCGACCTGCATGCCGGCGAGGTGCTCGGCATCGCCGGGCTCGTCGGCGCGGGCCGCACCGAACTCGCGCGGCTGATCTTCGGCGCCGAACCGCGCGTGCGCGGCGACGTGAAACTGGGCGACCGCCCGTTCGGCGCACACTCGCCGCGCGACGCAATCGACGCGGGCCTCGTCTACCTGACCGAAGACCGCAAGCGCCAGGGCCTGTTCCTCGACATGAGCGTGCGCGACAACATCAACATTTCCGTCTGCAACCGCGATGCACGGCTCGGCGCGCTCGACCTCGCACGCGGCGCCGAACGCGCGCGCGACGCGATTTCCTCGCTGTCGATCCGCGTACCCCACGCGAACGTCAACGTCGGCGCGCTGTCGGGCGGCAACCAGCAGAAGGTGCTGCTGTCGCGCCTGCTGGAAACGAAACCGCGCGTGCTGATCCTCGACGAACCGACGCGCGGCGTCGACATCGGCGCGAAATCCGAGATCTACCGGATCATCAACGAACTGGCCCGTGCCGGCGTGGGCGTGATCGTGATCTCGAGCGAGCTGCCGGAAATCATCGGCGTCGCCGACCGCGTGCTCGTGATGCGCGAAGGCGAGATCGCGGGCGAACTCGGCGGCCACACGCACACGCCCATCACGCAGGAAGCCATCATCGCGCTCGCGACCGGCTCCCAGGCCGAACTCGCCGACGCGCACTGAGCCGCGCTCTTTCATTCGACTCTTACAATTCAGGTTACCGAAATGATCAACCCGACCAAGCAGCGGAACCTCGCTTCCGCGACGGCCCATCCGGTGGGCGATCGTACTCCCCAGTTGCGCACCGCCGATCATCGCGCACGCATGCAGTCGCTGATACGCACCGCCGGCATGCTGCCGGTGCTGCTGGTCCTGTGCGTCGGCTTCGGCTTCCTGACCGACGGCTTCTTCACGCTGCAGAACCTGTCGATCGTCACGCAGCAGGCGTCGATCAACATCGTGCTCGCCGCCGGCATGACCTTCGTGATCCTGACGGGCGGCATCGACCTGTCGGTCGGCTCGGTGCTCGCCGCCGCGGCCGTCGCCGCGCTGATCGCGTCGACCATTCCCGGCTGGGGCTGGCTCGGCGTGCCCTTCGCGCTCGTCGTCGGCCTCGTGTTCGGCGCGATCAACGGCGGGCTGATCTCGTTCCTGCGCCTGCCGCCGTTCATCGTCACGCTCGGTGCGATGACGGCCGTGCGCGGCGTCGCGCGCCTGATCGGCAACGACACCACCGTGTTCAATCCGCAGCTGCCGTTCGCGTTCATCGGCAACGGCACGATCCTCGGTGTGCCGTGGCTCGTCGTGATCGCGTGCGCGGTGATCGCGATCTCGTGGTTCATCCTGCGCCGCACGGTGCTCGGGATGCGGATCTATTCGGTCGGCGGCAATCCGGAAGCCGCACGCCTGTCGGGCATCAACGTGCGGGCGATCCAGATGTTCGTGTATGCGGCGTCGGGGCTGCTCGCGGGCCTCGGCGCGGTGATGTCGGCCGCGCGGCTCTATGCGGCCAACGGCCTGCAGCTCGGCCAGTCCTACGAACTCGACGCGATCGCCGCGGTGATCCTCGGCGGCACGAGCTTCGTCGGCGGCGTCGGCTCGATCGTCGGCACGCTGATCGGCGCACTGATCATCGCGGTACTGACGAACGGACTCGTGCTGCTCGGCGTGTCCGACATCTGGCAATACATCATCAAGGGGCTCGTGATCATCGGCGCCGTCGCGCTCGATCGCTACCGCCAGCGCGATTCGGCGCGCACCTGACACCACCGTTCCCGTCCATTCAACCTTGCGGCGCAGGCAGGCACGCCTGCGCCCGTCTACCAACCAACCTCACGGAGACACAACGACATGTTCAAGCACAAAGCCGCCCTGACCGCCGTCGCCTGCGCACTCGCATTCGGCGCTTCCGTCGCGCACGCGGCCGACAAGCCGCTCAAATCGATCGGCATCACGGTCGGGTCGCTCGGCAACCCGTACTTCGTCACGATCGTCAAGGGCGCCGAGGCGCGCGCCAAGCAGCTCAACCCGAACGCGAAAGTCACGGCCGTGTCGGCCGACTACGACCTGAACAAGCAGTTCACGCAGATCGACAACTTCATCTCCGCGCACGTCGACATGATCCTGCTCAACGCGACCGATCCGAAGGCGATCGAGCCGGCGGTGAAGAAGGCGCAGGCGGCCGGTATCACCGTCGTCGCGGTCGACGTCGCGGCGGCCGGCGCGAATGCGACCGTGCAGACCAACAACGTGAAGGCCGGCGAGCTCGCGTGCGACTACATCGCGAAGAAACTCAACGGCAAGGGCAACGTGATCATCGAGAACGGCCCGCAGGTGTCGGCCGTGATCGATCGCGTCAACGGCTGCAAGACCGTGCTCGCGAAAAACGCGGGCATCAAGTTGCTGTCGAGCGACCAGGACGGCAAGGGCTCGCGCGAAGGCGGGATGAACGCGATGCAGGGCTACCTGACGCGCTTTCCGAAGCTCGATGCGGTGTTCACGATCAACGACCCGCAGGCGATCGGCAGCGATCTCGCCGCGAAGCAGCTGAACCGTCCGGGCATCGTGATCACGTCGGTCGACGGCGCACCCGATATCGAGGTCGCGCTCAAGTCCAACACGCTCGTGCAGGCGTCGTCGAGCCAGGACCCGTGGGCGATGGCGCAGCAGGCCGTCAACGTCGGCTACGGGATCATGAACGGCCAGAAGCCGGCCAATCCGATGATCCTGATCGAGCCGACGCTCATCACGCGCGACAACGTGAAGACCTACAAGGGCTGGAGCTCCCCGCGCTGATCGCGCCTCCCGTCCACTGAACCGGGCGGTGCCGGGCCGCGTCGCCGCGCGCGACGGCCGGCGCCGCCCGCTCGCATCAACCGCTGCACGGCCCGGCCACCGGGCATCAACATGACGACGACGTTCCCCCGCCTGATCGTATTCGGCGAAGCGCTGACCGATTTCATCCGCGACGACGCACAGCGCTGGCACAGCGTCGCCGGCGGCTCATGCTGGAACGTTGCGCGCGTCGGCGCGCGACTCGGCGCGCCGACGGCCTTTGCCGGCACGGTCAGCCGCGACATCTTCGGCGACGAACTGATGCGCAAGAGCGCCGACGCGGGGCTCGACATGCGTTTCATCCGGCAGGTCGACCGCGCGCCGCTGCTCGCGATGGTCGTATCGAAGCAGCCGCCCCACTATTTCTTCATCGGCGAGAACAGCGCCGATCTCGCGTTCGATCCGGCGGACCTGCCCGCCGGCGCACTCGACACGGCCGAGATCGTGCACATCGGCTCGCTCGGCGTCGTGCGCGAGCCGCTCGCGTCACGCCTGATCGAGGTGGCGCAGGCCGCGCGCGCGGCCGGCAAGCGAATCTCGTTCGATCCGAACTACCGTGCGCCGATGGCCGCGCCGTCGTATCGCGACACGCTGCGCCGGCTGGTCGCGCTCGCCGACTGGATCAAGGTGTCCGACGAGGATCTTCACGGGCTGTTTCCCGAACTCGACGAAACGGCCGCACTCGCGCAACTGCGCGCGTGGTCGCCCGACGCGACGATGCTCGTCACGCGCGGCGCATCCGGCATGCAGCTCCTGCATCGCGACACCGTGCTGTTCCAGCCCGCGTTCCCGACCGAGGTCGCCGACACGGTCGGCTGCGGCGACGCCAGCGTCGGCGGCTGGCTCGCGAGCCAGCTTGCACGGCCCGATGCATCGCCCGCCGAGCATCTGCGTTACGCGGCCGCGTGCGCGGCGGTCGCCTGCGCTCACGCAGGCGCCTATGCGCCGACGGCCGCGGAAGTGGCCGATATGATCGATCGCGCTGCCGACGCCGTGCTTTCGCAATAGACCGCGCCGCCGCACCGCCTCGTCACGCGGCGGTCGTTCCGTCGCCGCCGTCCGGCGGCATACCGGCCTGCAGCAGTTGAAGACTTTCGTCGACGCTCAGTTCGGACATCGCATCCTCACGCAGCGTATCGTCGGCCGCGCGGCGCAATGCATGCAGCGCATGCATCTTGAGCCTCACGATCGCGAGCCGCAGCCCGCGTGCCGTGCATTCGGCCGCGAACGTGCGCAACGATTCGATCGTCGTGCCGTCGACATCCGGCGTTTCCTCAAGGCTCAGCATCACGGCATGCGTGTCCGGCGCGGCCTTCATCAGCGCGCGCACGCGATTCAGCATCCGGTCCGCGTTCGCGAAGAACAGCTGCGCCTCGGGCCGCACGATCAGCACGCCCGGCACCGGCTTCGCGTCGGCATGGCTCGCGACGTCGACGAAGTCATGGCTGTCGCGCAGCCGGCCGAGCACGCTGACGTTCGGCTCGGACAGCTTGCGCAGCGTCAGCAGCAGGCTCACGCCGATGGCCGCCAGCAGCCCGTGCAGCACGCCGAGCACGAGCACCGCAAGCAACGCCGCGATCACGACGAGCCGGTCGCGATGCCAGTCCCAGTATGGCCGGAATACGGTCGGATGCAGCGAGTGGCTGACCGCGAAGATCACGATCGCCGCAAGCACGGGCTCCGGCGTGCGCGCGAGTTGCGGCAGCAGCAGCCAGACGATCAGCGCGACCACGCCGGCTGCCCACAGGCCGGCGAAGCGCGACTGCGCGCCGGCCGCTTCGTTCGCCGACGTCGCCGAATAGCCGGCGCCGACCGGCATCCCGTGCAGCAGGCCCGACACGAGGTTCGCGCAGCCGAGCGCGACGAGGTCGCGGTTCGGCGACACGCTGTCGCCATGCTTCAGCGCGAAGTTTCGGATCGATCCGTACGACTCCGCGTACAGGATCAGCATCAGCGCGAACGCGAGCTCGACCGTCTGCATCCACGCGTTGCGGTCGAGCTGCGGCAGGCCGAATTCGATGTGCCGGAAATCGATGTGGCCGACGATCGCGATCCCGTATCGCTGCCAGTCGATCGCATAGCCGACCGCGATCGACAGCACGATCACGACGAGCGTCGCGGGCACGCGCGAGCGGCGCCCGAGCACGAACAGCAGCGCCAGCGCGGTTGCGCCGAGCACGGCACTCGCGAGGTTCGCATGCGGCGCGCCGGTGATCAGGTCGAGCGTGACATGCGGCGCATCGCTGTGCTGCACGGAAATCGCGAGAATCTTCGGCAACTGCTTGATGACGATCGTCAGTGCGAGCCCGAACGTGAAGCCGCGCAGCACGGGCCGCGCGACGAAGTCCGACATGCCGCCGAGCCGCGCGGCGCCCGCCAGGATGAACAGCACGCCCGTCATCGCAACCAGCGCCGCCGCCAGCGCGAGCTGTTCGGCAAGCGCCATCCCCGATTCCGCGAGCACGGTCGCCGCGAGCACGGCAGCCGAAGACGACGTCGACGACACGATCGCGAAGCGGCTGCTGCCCGTGAGCGCATAGATGACGAGCCCCGCCAGCAGCGCGATGAGACCGGCCTGCGGCGGCAGGTTGGCCAGCCCGGCATACGCGACCGCCTCGGGAATCAGCAGGCCCGCGATCGACAGGCCGGCCAGTGCATCGAGGCCGATGCGCCGCGCGGGCGGCGGCGAGGCCGCGTCGAGCGCTGAAAAATGGTCGGCATGCTGCGGGCCGGCATCGGGGCGGATCGGGGCGATCGTCATGAGGCGGTCGGCGCTGTGCGCCGGTCAGGGTTTGACGGCGATGACGCCCGACCAGCCGGGCAGATAGCGCGCATCCTGGTCGTGCGCGCGGTGCAGCGCGACGTCGAGCGCTTTCGCGAAGTTCTTGCGAATCTGGTCGAGCGACACGTGCTGGCGCAGGTAATCGGCCCACAGGAATTCGCTGAACGGCGTCGCGTCCTTCGCATAGCCGCCCGCCGTGCGCAGTTCGCCTGCAAGGCTGCGGTACGGATCGTCCACGAGCCCCGTCAGCGCCTTCGGCAAATTCGCGTAGTCGCGGCGCGACCCGTCCGCGCCGAACGGATGCACCCACTGGTTGTGCTCCATCATCCGCCAGAAAATCGTGTCATCGAGCCACGACAGATCCTTCAGCAGCATCGCGTTCACGCGCGACTCGCCCTCCTCAATCAGCGCGAGGCCGAGATGATGGTGATCGGTGATGTAGTGCAGCCCGTCCGGGCCGAGGACCGCCGGGAACCAGTGCGATTCGATCGCGGCCTTGCGCGCGCGCTTGTCGAGTGCCTTCCAGTGCTTGCGCTTCGCCTTGACTTCGCGATAACCAACCGTCATCTGCGTCGGACGCAGCGCGTCGAGCC
Organism: Burkholderia sp. GbtcB21; assembly: GCF_019091065.1. Classification (NCBI taxonomy): domain Bacteria; kingdom Pseudomonadati; phylum Pseudomonadota; class Betaproteobacteria; order Burkholderiales; family Burkholderiaceae; genus Burkholderia; species Burkholderia sp. GbtcB21. The sequence goes on along the minus strand of NZ_JAGXKA010000012.1, from coordinate 245,312 downwards.
TGACGGGAATGAGATGAACGTCGCGGCCGAGTGTCATGGTCGTACCCCATGTTGCGAAATTCCGGCAACGATACTCCTGATCGCGCGAGCCGTTAATACGTCATGACCTCGATACGCCGGCGATTGACGATCTCCGACAACTGCGCACGCGTGCGCACGATGCCGTGCTACGCGCGCAGATCGTTGCGCTCGAGACGATGGCGGATATAAGGAATGCCGTCGTGCACGACGCTCACGCGACGCATCCCGAGCTTGCGCGCGACGTTCAGCGAACCGCTGTTGGCCTCGGCGATATCGGCGATCACGCGCGGCAGGCGCACGGTATCGAATGCATGCCGCACGACCGCCGCCGCGGCCTCGCTCGCGATGCCGCGGCCCCAGGTCGTGCGCACGAGCCGCCAGCCGATCTCGACGTCGCGTGCACCGTCCGCATAGTCGGGAATCAGCAGGACCCAGCCGATGAACGTATCGGGTGCGGCCTTCTCGAAGATCGACCAGTAGCCGAGTCCCGGCGGATAGTCGCGCGTGATCCGGTGCGTGACGAAGCGGCGATGCTCGACGGGATCGTGCCACGGGCCCGCGATATGCCGCGTGACCTCGGGATCGCGATCCATCGCGATGCACGCGTCGAGATCGGCCAGCACGCGCGGACGCAGCCACAGCCTGGCGGTTTCGAGCACGGGCAGCGCAGCATCGGAACGTTCGTTCATCGGGACTCCTGATTCGGTGACGATGCGCATCGAGCGCATTACAGAACAAATACAAAACGCCTTCCGGAATGATACAGATGCCTGTCGCCGGTCCGGCGCGGCTTCGTTTCCATTTCCGAAACAGATCATTTCGTAGGGATTATTCCCGATTCGGCGTTATCGCGCCCCACATCGCGCGGCGCCGCGGCCTACACTCGATCAGTGCCCGCGCACCGTGCGCAAGCGGGCCGGCATCCGCATGCACATCGTGAGCGCGCAAGCCAACGAGGAGACCTCGGACATGAGCTGGACCCGCGAACAACGCAACGTCACGATCGCCGCCTACCTGGGCTGGACGCTCGATGCGTTCGATTTTTTCCTGATGGTTTTCGTGCTGAAGGACATCGCCGCCGAATTCGCGTCGACGATCCCCGCCGTTGCGTTCGCGCTCACGCTGACGCTCGCGATGCGCCCGCTCGGCGCACTGATCTTCGGCCGGCTCGCCGACCGCTTCGGCCGCCGCCCGACGCTGATGGTCAACATCGCGTGTTATTCGCTGCTCGAACTCGCGTCGGGTTTCGCGCCGAGCCTGACCGCGCTGCTGGTGCTGCGCGCGCTGTTCGGCATCGCGATGGGCGGCGAATGGGGCGTCGGCTCCGCGCTGACGATGGAAACCGTGCCGACCCATGCGCGCGGCTTCGTATCGGGGCTGCTGCAGGCCGGCTATCCGAGCGGCTATCTGCTCGCGTCCGTCGTGTTCGGCCTCTTCTACCAGTACATCGGCTGGCGCGGCATGTTCATGGTCGGCGTGCTGCCCGCGCTGCTCGTGCTGTACGTGCGCACGCACGTGCCCGAATCGCCGGCGTGGAAACTGATGGAGAAACGCCCGCGCCCGAGCCTCGGGACCACGCTGAAGCAGAACTGGAAGCTCACGATCTACGCGATCGTGCTGATGACCGCGTTCAACTTCTTCTCGCACGGCACGCAGGATCTCTATCCGACGTTCCTGCGCGAACAGCATCACTTCGATCCGCATACCGTGTCGTGGATCACGATCGTGCTGAACATCGGCGCAATCGTCGGCGGACTGTCGTTCGGTGCGATCTCGGAACGGATCGGCCGGCGCCGCACGATCTTCATCGCCGCGCTGATCGCACTGCCCGTGCTGCCGCTGTGGGCGTTCTCGAGCGGCCCGGTTGCCCTCGCCGCGGGCGCGTTCCTGATGCAGATCTCGGTACAGGGCGCGTGGGGCGTGATCCCGGTCCACCTGAACGAGATTTCGCCCGACGAAATCCGCGCGACCTTCCCCGGCGTCGTCTACCAGCTCGGCAACCTGCTCGCGTCCGGCAACGCGACGATGCAGGCATCGCTCGCCGTGTCGCACGACAACAATTACAGCTTCGCGCTCGCGCTCGTGGCCGGCATCGTCGCCGTCGCGATCGCCGTGCTGATCCTGTTCAGCCGCGAGCGGCGCGGCATCGACATGACGCAATCGGTCAATACGCGTAGCACGGTCGGCTGAACCCGCACATTGACGCATCGCACCATCGCGCGCGCCCCGCCCCTCGGGGACGCGCGCCACGCTTGCCGCAGTTGCACATCGAACTAGAGGAATTTGTCCAGATTCCCCGCTTGCCCGCTCCGCCCGCGTTTTTTTATCTTAATAAAAACGACTGTTTGAATCAGACAATCAAATCACCTGTTCGCGGCCGGGCGACCGGCATGGGAGGCGGAACATGGCAGTAAGTCAGGAGGGGCGGCCATCCGCGGGACGGCCGTCCGGGGCGCGATCATCCGGCCCTCGGCAGACCGGCGGGACGAAGGCGCGCATCCTCGATGCGGCCGAGGACCTGTTCATCGAGCATGGCTTCGAGGCGATGTCGATGCGGCAGATCACGTCGCGCGCGGCGGTCAACCTCGCGGCGGTCAACTACCACTTCGGCAGCAAGGAAGCGTTGATCCACGCGATGCTGTCGCGCCGGCTCGATCAGCTCAACCAGGAACGCCTCGGCATCCTCGACCGCTTCGATGCGCAGCTCGGCTCGCACATCACCTGCGAGCACGTGCTCGGCGCGATGTTCATTCCCGCGCTGAAGGCGTCGCGCAACCCGGAACGCGGCGGGCCCGGGTTCCTCCGGCTGATCGGCCGCGCGTACACCGATCCGTCGCCGTTCGTGCGCAACTTCCTGACCGCGCACTACGCGAGCGTCGCGGGCCGCTTCTTCGACGCCTTCCAGCGCGCGTTGCCGCACCTGCCGCGCACGGAGCTCGGCTGGCGGTTGCACTTCGCGATCGGCGCGCTGTCCGGCGCGCTCGCGGGTGCCGAGACGGAAAGCCTGATCGACGAGTTCTCGCAAGGCCGCACGATGAACGACGTGCAGATGATCGCGCGGCTGTCGTCGCTGATCGTCGCCGCGCTGAAGGCACCGATGCCCGACAGTGCCCAACTGTCGATCTTCGCGGCGGTACTCGACGACGCGGGAGCGAGCGAAGCGTTCGGGCTGCCGTCGAGTGCGGCAGCCGCCGATACGGCGACGCTGCATTCCGCGAACTGAGCGCGCGGGGCCACACGCGACTTCCTGTTCACGATTTGATTGATACGCGGGGTCATGCGGCGCATCGAGGCGCCCGTGTTGATCGCCCGTGAAGCATGGGGCACGGGCAGGCATCGAAGCGCCTGCCCGCGCCGAAAGCAAAGACCGGAGACACGTCATGTCATCTTCCGCAGCAACCGCAGCGGCCCAGGTTCCGCCGAACACCGACGGTATCTGGTACGCGTCGTACCCGCCCGGCGTACCGCACGAAATCGACGTCACTCAATACGCATCGCTCGTGCAGTTCTTCGACGAATGCACGACACGCTTCGCCGAGCGCGTCGCCTACGTGAGCGCAGGCGCATCGATGACCTATCGCACGCTCGCGCAGAAAGTCGACGCGTTCGCGTCGTATCTGCAAAGCCTCGGCGTGAAGCCCGGCGACCGCGTCGCGATCATGCTGCCGAATACGTTCCAGTATCCGGTCGCGCTGTTCGGCACGCTGAAGGCCGGCGCGATCGTCGTCAACGTGAACCCGCTCTACACCGCGCGCGAACTCGCGCACCAGTTGAAGGACAGCGGTGCGCAGACGATCGTCGTGTTCGAGAACTTCGCGAGCACGCTGCAGGAGGCGCTGCCGGAAACGCAGGTGAAGAACATCGTCGTCACCGCGCTCGGCGACCTGCTCGCCGACGGCTTCAATGCGAAAGGACGCCTGATCAATTTCGTGCTGAAGCACGTGAAGAAGCTCGTGCCGGCCTACCACCTGCCGCAGGCGATCCGGCTGCGCTCCGCACTTGCGCTCGGCGCGCGCGGCAAACCGCAGCCGGTGCAGATCACGCGCGACGACCTCGCGTTCCTGCAATACACGGGCGGCACGACCGGCGTCGCGAAAGGCGCGATGCTCACGCACGGCAACCTGATCGCGAACCTGCTGCAGGCGAAGGCATGGATCGCCGACCAGGTCTCGGGCGACGTCGAAACCGTGCTCACGCCGCTGCCGCTCTATCACATCTATTCGCTGACGGTGAATGCGTTCATCTTCATGGGGCTCGGCGGGCGCAACATCCTGATCGCGAACCCGCGCGACATGAAGATGGTGATGAAGATCATCCGCAACGAAACGTTCACGGGGATCACCGGCATCAACACGCTGTACAACGCGTTCCTCGACAACGAGGAATTCCGCAAGCGCGACTTCTCGAAGCTCAAGCTCGCGATGGCGGGCGGGATGGCGATGCAGCGTGCGGTCGCGGAGCGCTTCCAGCAGGTGACGGGCCGGCCGGTGGTCGAAGGCTACGGGCTTACCGAATGCTCGCCGATCGTCACGATGAATCCCGTCGACCTGAACGACATGGCCTCGTTCAGCGGTTCGATCGGCCTGCCCGCGCCGTCCACCGTCGTGCGCTTTCGCCGCGAGGACGGTACCTGGGCCGCGATCGGCGAGCCGGGCGAGCTGTGCGTGCACGGTCCGCAGGTGATGCGCGGCTACTGGCAGCGCCCAGACGAGACGGCCAAGGCGATCGACGCCGACGGCTGGCTCGGCACCGGCGACATCGGCGTGATGGACGAACGCGGCTTCATCCGCCTCATCGACCGCAAGAAGGACATGATCCTCGTGTCGGGCTTCAACGTGTATCCGAACGAGATCGAGGAAGTGCTCGTGATGCATCCGGGCATCAGCGAGGCCGCCGCGATCGGCATTCCCGACGAGGTGCAGGGCGAACGGATCAAGGTGTTCGTCGTGCGCCGCGACCCGTCGCTCACCGTCGACGACGTGCTCGCGCACTGCCGCAAGAACCTGACCGGCTACAAGATGCCGAAATTCGTCGAGTTCCGCGACGCACTGCCGCAGACGAACGTCGGCAAGATCCTGCGCCGCGCGCTGCGCGACGAGGAACTCGCCAGGATCAAGACCGCGAAGCAAGACTGAACGATCCATCGCTCCGGGAGATGCTGTCGATGAACGCAGGAAAGAAGCGCAGCGCGTGGCACGCTGCCGCCGCGGCGGTCGCGTGCATGCTGTCGCTCGCTCGGCCGGGACTGCCGCATGCGCAGGAAATGGCCGACGCCGCAAGCGCGGCACAGGAGGTCGCACTGCCGGCGGACCTGGCGAAAATCACGCGCGACCCGGTCGCGCAACAGGCGCGCTGGCTGCGCACGGCCGCGCAGCGCGGCACGCTCGCGCAGCTGGACGACGCGACGCTCACGACGCTCTTCAAGGCGCTCGACCCGCTCGCCGTGCCGCTCTATATCCGTAATGGCCCTAACGGCTATCCGTCGTACCAGTTCACGATGGTGCGTCAGGAGCGCATCAGCGGGAAATGGTCCGACACGCCCGACCACATGCTCGTGAAAACCACCCGCGAGCCGCTGCGGGTGTATGCGAAATGGCTGCCGGGCGGCGCGCATGCCGGACAGGAGACGATCTACGACACGACGCAGCGCAAGGACGAGATGTACGGCCATCTCGGCGGCCTGCTCGGCAAGATTCCGTTGTGGACGGCGCTCGACGGCGCACTCGCGCGCGCCCAGTCGAATCACCAGGTGAAGGATCTCGGCACCGAGTTCATCACGAACCTGTACCTGACCGAAGGGAAGAAATACCAGGAAGCCGGCGTGCAGCGGCCGACCCGGGTGGAGGCCAAAACGATCGGCGGCGTGCGCGTCGTCGCGCTCACCTACGAAACGCCGACCGGCCGGCCGCAGTTCTACGCGAAGAAGGAAGTCCTCGGGCTCGACCTGCACGCGCCCTATTTCCGGACCGTCGAGTCCTACGACAACGACGGCAGGATCTTCGAGCGGATCATCATCGAGAAAATCGCGCCGGCGACGCTCGACGACACCGCATTCGACCCGAAAAACCCCGACTACGCGTTCTGATGCGCGCCGGCGGGGCCGACCTCGGGTTCAATCGTCATCGTCGTCGCCGTGGTGCTTGCGCCAATGCTTGTAATAGTGCTTGCGCCACTTGCGGTAGCGATCGTCGTCGTCATCGCCGTAATAGCCGTATCCGTAGCCCGGATAGGCGACCACCGCGGGCTGCGGCGCCACATAGACAGGTGCCGGCTCGACATAGACCGGCGCGACCGGTACGCCGATGCCGACCGACAGGTCGACATGCCCCGCCATTGCACTGCCGGAAGCCAGCAACGCCACGCCGCCGACCCACCCTGCCCATCGCCTCTTGTTCATGTTCTGGATCCCTGATATGCCGGCCCATCCGGCTCGCGCGAGTAATGTAGGCACAGCGCGCGCACCGAGGTGATACGGCGCTGCGAGAGTCGTAACGCGACGTAACGAAACGGCTTTGGCCGTTCGGCCGAATCGCGAAAATGCGCCGGAACGTCTATAGTGGGTTACGGTTCGACACAATCACGACTGCGCGCTTCCCTATCGAACAGGGTAGAATTCCGCCAAACGCCTTGTGGACCAACACGCCACACACGCACAACATATTCTCTGACGCAGGCTCCTGCCGCACCTCAATGGCCAATCCCGCAGAATCCCATCCGCAAAACGACTTCATCAATTCGGCGCGCAAGGAACGTAAGCGCGTTGAAATCTATCTCGTCAACGGCATTCGTCTGACGGGATGTATCGAGTCGTTCGACCAGTACCTGGTGATGCTGCGCACCCCCGTGGGTCTGCAAGGCATCTACAAGCGCGCGATTTCCACGATCCAGCTCGACACGGGCGGCTCGCGCCCGGGCGGCGGCGGCCCCCGCGGCCCGCGCACCGGTGGGCGCCCCGGCGGCCGTGAAGGCGGCGGTCACAGCCCGTACGGCTCGCACGGCGGCCCGCGCGAATCGCGTGGCGACGGCGGCGGCTACGGTTCCCGCGAACCGCGTGAAGGCTATGGCTCCCGCGAGCCGCGCGAAGGCTACGGCTCGCGTGAACCGCGCGAAGGCTATGGCGCACCGCGCGAACCCCGCGAACCGCGCGAAAGCTACGGCGCGCCGCGCGACACCGGTGACGCATCCGGCAACACGTCGCCGTCGGATGCACGCGGCGGCAACGGGCCGGTGATCGTCACCCGCCGCCGGCGAATCGTGCCGGACGGCCAGTAAAACAAAAGGGCAAGCCAACGGGCTTGCCCTTTTCTCTTGTGCGGCCGGCGCGGCAAGTCGCCGCACCGCCACTCTCGGTTCAGCGTGCCGTCCTCGGCAGGCCCGCGTCGGCCTCGCGCTGCAGCGAACGCACCTGCTGCTGCAACGCGCGCAGTTGCGACTGGAGTTCGGCCTGCTGCGCCTGCAACGCGACCGTCTCGCTGCGTACGCTCTTCTGGCGATCCGCGACCGCTGCCTGCTGCTGGCGTGCAATCGAGATATCGGCCTGCAGACGCCGCGCACGGTCCTGCGTGACTTCGATCTGCTTGTCCATTTGCGCCTTCTGCGACTCCAGCTTCGTCGCTCGCAGTTCGTTGACGGCCAGCCGCTCCGCCTGATGCGAGAAATCGCGATAGATCGCTTCCGCGCGCGTTTCGTCGTGAGTCTTGATCACGCGCCAGAACGCCTTCTGCTGGAACAGCGCGACGAAGTACGCTCCGTCCTTCACGTTGAACAGCAGGCTCGCACCGTAGCTGCCGTTGTAGCTCGTGCGCATTTCCGTCAGCGTGTGCGCCTGGATCTGGCGCTGCAGGTCGTCGACCGTGCTCGGCCCCGTCGTCTCGCCCGCCTGCGGCTGCACCGACGTCTGGACCTGCGAATCGATCACCGGAATCGCTGCCACCGGCGCCGACGCCTGCTGCACCGCCGGCGAATCGCTGCCTGCCAGCCCCTGCGCGTAAGCGCCCTGCATGCCCCCCACCATGGCGAACAACACACACGCCCGCCCCAACCCCGTCATATGGCTCATGAAGTTTTTATTCCCCGCCCGAGTCGTTGTAATCCAGCGCGATTTTATCTCATTAATTATTCGCTTTCGCGTGTCTCGGGCTCTTCGTCGAAGATCTGATATTTGCGCATTTTTTCCCACAACACCTTGCGGCTGATGCCGAGCTGCTGCGCCGTGTCCTGACGCCGCCAACCGTTTGCGTCGAGCGCCGCGATGACGCGATTGCGCTCGTTCATATCCCACTTGCTGCGATCGACGAAGACCTCGGCCGCACTTTCCGCCGGCACCGGCTGCGCCGAGCTGCGCGCGTGCGCAATCAGCCGCTGCAGCCGCGCGGCATCCCACCCGCCCGTCTGCCGCACCGTCACGCCGACACGCTCCGCGAGATTGCGCAATTCGCGCACGTTGCCGGGGAAATAGCTGTCCGCGACCGAATCCGTCAGCCAGTACGGCAGATCCGACAACTCGGCGAGCCGGTCCTCGCCGACGACCTGCGCGACGAACGACTTGAACAGCGCGATCTTGTCGACCGCGCCGCGCTCTTCCAGCGACGGAATGCTCAGCTCGATCACCGCGAGCCGGTAGTAGAGATCCGCGCGGAACAGGCCTTCCTTCACGAGCTGCGGCAGCTTCTTGTTGCTCGCCGCGACCAGGCGGAAATCGACCTTGACCGACGTCGCCGCGCCGACGCGCAGCACCGCGCCGTCCTCGAGCACGCGCAGCAGCTTGACCTGCTGATACAGCGGCAGATCGCCGACTTCGTCGAGGAACAGCGTGCCGCCCGCCGCCTGCTCGAAATAGCCTTTATGCGCAACAACCGCGCCTGTGAACGAGCCTTTCGCATGGCCGAAGAACAGCGATTCGAACAGGCCGTCCGGAATCGCGCCGCAGTTCACCGGTACGAATTCGCCGTGCCGGTAGCGCGAATGTTTTTCGTGCAGCAGTTGCGCGATGCGCTCCTTGCCGACGCCGGTTTCGCCGTGCAGCAACACGTTGGTGTCGCAGTCGGCGAACGTATCGACTTCGTGCAGCAGCGCCTGCATCGATTCCGAGTGCGCGACGAGTTCGGACGGCTGTAACGTTTCGGCCGCATGCGCACGCAGTTGCGTGACGAGCTTGCCGATCATGCCGCGCAGTTCGGCGCACGTGAAGTCGAGCGGCAGGATGTGCGAATACTCGGGCGGATACTGCGACGCGTCGTGGTCGCGCGCCGCGCCGACCCAGACGACCGGCATGCCGATGTTGGCCTGCCAGTCGCGCAGGAACGCCGCGCCGGTTTCGATCATCGACACGCTGATGATCGCCAGCGATGGCCGCAACGCGGCGCGTTCGGGCGAGATCTCCGCGTTGTCGGCACGGATCACTTCGACGTCGAAGCTCGCCATGCAGCGGGCGACGCGGTCGACGATGTCCGCTTTGCCTTCCCAGACGTAGAGGTCGAGTTCTGCGATTGCGGGCGTGGTTCTCATGATTCGGGTGCGGCTTCAGTTATTGACGAGTTGCTCGGTGTTGCAGGTCAGTGACCGGTTGCGGACGGCAGCGACGCCGCCCGCTTCGATAACGGAACGTTCAGGCATTCATTGAACCAGCATGGGATTGCCGCATTTGATCGAGTCCGGTGTGTTCGTGACATAGGCGTTCCCCAGGCTCAAACCGAGCAGGCCCGTGACCGAGGTCAGAAGCGAATCGATCGGTTGCAGGAGTAGCGGAACGAGTGTGGTCGCCAGCGCGGACAGGATCGGCCCGGTCACGACGCTCAGTATGGGATTCACTATGACGCCCAGCCACGACAGCAAACCGCTGTTCGCCGACAGTTGCAATGACAGGCCGCTGTTCAAGATACCTTGAACGGCGGGCGACAGGAACTGATCCGTTCCCGTGCTCAGCATGTACGGCGATGCCGGGTTCGGCGAAGCGGACGACCCGGGCCCGGGATATGTGTACACCAACGGCGTCGGATTTTGACTGGCGACGGGAACCGTCAGTTGTCCGGGCAACAGGTTGATGTTGATCGAGATATCGGTCAGGTCGACGATTCCTAACGTCAGGGTTTTGACCAACGTCGTCAGTCCGGAAACCAGACCGCCAAGGTTCAACAGGTTGAGCAGGCTCTGCAGGTTGACGGACACAAGCGTGATCGGTGCAGCGCTGCCGTCGGGAACATATCCGCTGGGCGCATTGAGATTGATCGGCGTATTCGCCGCGCCGCCGATGTATACGGCCACTACCCCGGTCTGCACGTTTACCTGCGCGCTTTTCGTGCCGTCCGCGGTGCAGGTGACGGACGTCAGGCCCGCCTTCGCGGGAGCCACATAGGCGGTGATCGGCAATTGCACCGCTGCAAGCGGCGTCGCACTGCCGGACGGACAACTGCCGCCCGGAAAGACCAGCGAGCCGTTGGAGCACGTCGACAGCAGCGAGATCGACGTATTGAGGAACACGTTCCCCTGCGCGGTCGACGTGTTGGTCGTGCAATCGGACGTCCCGCAATTCGCCGGTCCGGGAGGACCACTCGCGGTGGACGGAGGATTCGCCCCCAACTTGACGGAACCCGACACGGTCACGTTGAGTAACGGTGCGAGCAAAGTAGGCGTCTGGACCGTGACACTGGGAATGCTCACTGAATTCGTGCCGTTCGCGATCTGCAATGCCGTCGACAACAATCCAAGCGCATTGACGCTGGCGTTGACGGCGGAAGTTCCCGTAGCGGTTGCGGCGGAAACCAGCTGGCCGAGCGCGATCTGCGGCCCGCCACAGATGCTGTTCGAACAAAGCGCGACGACGAGCGCATTCAGAACGTTCAGATTCGCTGCAGCCACATTCTGCTGCGTCGCCGCCTGCAACGTCGCATTGGCCAGTTGGCCGAGCGTCACGTTGCCGTTCAATACGGACGTGCTCGTGCCGATCGGCAGATTGGCGAGAATGCCGGCCAGTTTCAGGTTAACTTGCGCGAGCCCCTGATAATCGACAGCCTGCAGACTCAGCGCATTGGGCGAACCCGTCAGCGCCTTGAGCAACTGATTGGCCAGTCCACCGTTCAGCGACGCAAGCGACGTGGTCAGCGTAAAGGTATCAGTCGGCACGCTCTTGGCAATGGCCGACGCGCCGATGGTGGTCCCGCTGCGAAAAATGCCCGAGACCGGCTCGGAAACCGTCACGCATACGGCGTTGACCGATTGACCATTAATCGTTCCGGGCGACAAGCCTGCGCATTGGCCGTTGGTTGCTGCGCCAGAGGTCGGCGTAAACAGCGGATTGCCGCTGCCTTGAGGTGCGGTCCAGACACCGCACGTCACGGAAACGGTCGAGTTGGCCGGCAGCGGATTCGCCGCCGGATTCGCGATTCGATTGGCTGCCGTCGTCGCCGCCGTGCAGGTCGAATCAGCAGTAATTTGCGACACCGCCGAAAGCGCGGCCAGATCGGCAGCCGCCTGCATGCTGCGCCGTTCGGAATAGAAACGGCCGATGTCGATCGCACCCAGCATGATGAATGCGACCGACACCCAGATCGCGGCCATGACCGCAACGGCGCCGCGCTGGCGCTGGCGCTGCCGCCCCGGACCGCCGGCCGCGCGGCGCCTCTGCGCTACGTGTGATTGATCTGCGTGCATCGCCGTCCCGCTTACTGCATGCCCTGACCACCGCCCGACATGCCGCTGGCGGAACCGAGCTGCGGGCTCATTGAATTCGGGATCTTGTTCTTGAACGAATCGAGATAGCGCTGGTAGACGAGCGACGCGACGTCGCCGAGCATCGGCTGCGTCGGTGCCGCCGCGCGATTGTCGCGTTGCATCGTGAGCCAGTCTCTTGTCGAGCGGCCGACGTCGGCCGCGCCCGCTGTTACGGTCTCTTGACCGTATGCCGCGGCGGAACCGGCCACCATGCAAACGATCGCGGTCAGCACCGCCGCCCGGTGCGCGTGTACGCTTCGATGATTTTTGTTGTCGTTCATGTCGTTCCCCGACGCCCGTTCATTGTGCAAACCGTTGCAGGAGCGGCACGGTCTGATCGTAGCCAAAATTGTTCGCCATCGGCGTGATCGGCGCGGCAGTACCGCGCCGTGACACGACCGGCGGCATCGCAACCGCGCGTTGCTGCGCACGCGCCGCCGCCGTAATCTTCGCTGCATCGCTAACGATGTCCTTGCGGATATCCGCCGGCAGGTGCTGCTGGTTCATCAGCCTCTGCGCGTCCTGCGTACGCCCTGCTGCAAACAGGTAAAGCACGAGATTGCTGACGATTTTCGGATTGCGCTGATCCAGTTCGGCCGCCTTCATCAAAGGCACGCGCGCGCCGACAACATCGCCGCTGCGCAGCTTCGCGTATGCGAGATCGGACAGCATCGACGCATCGGTCGGCGCCAGTTCCGACGCCTGCGTCAGTGTCTGCGCCGCGCGGTCGAAATCGCCTGCCGCACCCGCGAGCAACCCGAGCCCGCGATAGCCGCGCGCGGCGAGCGGCGTCTTCAGCAACTGCGTGTAGGCGGCCGCGCTCGCGGCCGGCTGGTCGGTCATCCGCAGCGCGTCCGCACGCAGCAGGACCGACTCCGGCACGATGCCGTAGGTCTTGTCGTACGCGTCGATGTGCGCGAGCGACGCGTAATAGAGCCCCTGCGACTGCATCCGCTGGATCAGGCCGAGGTACATGCCCGGCGTATCCGGCACGGCCTGCTTCTGGTCAGCCGCCTGTATCAGCGCCGCGCGCTCCGTCTGCGCGTTTACGCCATAACCGCTGTCCTTGGTCGCGCACGCGCCCAGCAGCAGCACCGCCGCTACCGCACCCGCCCGTGTCGCCATTCCGCCGATCCGCTTCATCGTCTTTCCTTCCGTCCTTCAATGATGCTTCGACAACGCGTGCATCACCGCCAACATGCCGGGCCCGGCCGTCACGATCAACAGCGCGGGCAACAGCGTCAGCACCATTACCCCGGTCATCTTCACGGTCAACCGGCCGATCCGCTCGCGCAGCATGGCCCGACGCGTTTCGCGCAGCCGGTCCCCGAACTGCTTGAGCGGCTCCTGCACCGCGCCGCCATGCTTGTCGACCTGGATCATCAATCGCACGATCGCGCGCAAATCCTCGTTGTCGAATCCGACGGACAGCCGCTGCAGCGACTGCTCGCGCGTGCGGCCCGCAGCGAACTGGCGCTGCGCGACTCCCACCTCCGACGACAGCACCGGCAACATCCCGCGAAAATCGTTCGTCACGACTTGCAGGCTCTGGTCCAGCGACAGTCCAACCCCTTGCAGCAAGCGCAGCATGTCGACGAATAACGGCAGTTCGTCGACCACGCTCTGCCGCCGCGCCGCCGCACGGCGCTGCACGTAGAGCTTCGGCAACATGAAGCCGAGCCCGAAGGCGGCGAACATGCCGACCATCCAGATACCACCCTTCATGCGCCCGCTCGCGAAGATAGCGAACAGCAGCGGCAGCCCGATCCCGCACGCGACCCGCGCGCTCAGGAACAGCCCGCGCGTGCGCGCGTCGACATAGCCGCATTGCTCGAGCAGGCGGCGATCCTCTTCCGCGACAACGTATTTGCCGAACCCGGTATCGAGCCAGCGCACGCCTGCCGCCGACAGCCTGTCGAGAAAACGTTCGACGCGCTGCCCGCCACGCACGTCGGGCTTCGCAGGCGCATCGCCATCCGGCGCGGTTCGCGCTTTCGCTGCCGCGAGCGCGGCCATGCGTCGGTCCAGCGCGTCGACCAGCGCGCGTTCGGCACGCGTCGCGGCACTCGCGCGCAACATGGCAACCATGCCGAGCAGCAGCACCCCGAGCGCGCCCACCGCCAACGCAATCGCTCCGATTTGAGTCGCTGTCATCGCATCACCTGAGCCGAGCCATTCGATACAGCCATACGCTGCCGGTCAATTGCATCAGGAACGCGATCATGAGGAGCGTTCGCCCGCTCGGATCGTTCCACATTCCGTGCAGATACTTCGGGTTCGTCATCACGACAAAGCTGCCGATTGCGATCGGCAGCATGACGAGGACGAACGCCGACAGCCGCGTCTCCGACGACATCGCGGTCAATTCCCGCTCGGCCTGCTCCAGATCGCGCATGAACACGGCCATCCGTTCGAGCATTACGTCCGCACGGCCACCGTATTTGACGGACAAGCGCAGCACCGAGCCCACGAGTTCGAACTCTTCGGTCCGGTAGATCTTCGCGATGTGCATCATTGCGCGGTCGATCTCGATACCTCCGCGCAGCATCCGCGACACGAGATCGAGACAGCCGCGCAGCGGCTCCTCGGTCGTCAGCAGCGACGACTGGAACGCCGCTGGCACGCTGTTGCCGAGCGTCACGAGACGCACGATCCCGTCGAGGAACGACGGGATCTGCCGGACAATCTTCAGCCTGCGCCGCTGAATTCGCGACGCGAGCCAGACGCCGAGCATCGAGCTGCCGCACGCGAGCGCCGCGAAGCACGCAAGCGCGCCACCGCGACTGCCCGCGAACGCCGCGACAACAACCAGCACGGCAAGCGCGACGAGCGTCTTGCCGCGCGCATCCTCGATCCCGGCGCGACTCGCGAGGTTCGCCAGATACTCGGATGCCGTCGCATACCAGTGCGCCCAAAATGCGTCGGACGATACGTTCCGCGCCGCGCCCGGCTGCGCCACGGCACGCGCAGCACCTGCCGCGGACTGCCGTGCCGCCTGCGCAGCGACGCCGGCACGCGCGCCGGGTTCGAGCCGGCTGTCGATGAAGCGCTTCGCGTCGGTTCGCACGCGCCGGGTCTCCGCGTGACGCCACAGCATCATCGCCGCCGCGACGCACAGCATCGCGCACGCCAGCACCCATATCATCGCGCTATACATTGAAGCCCCCGCCGCCGCGGCCGAACCCGCCACCGCCGAAGCCGCCGCCAAACCCGCCATCGCCGAAGCCGCCGCTCGTCAGCGTCTGACGGAAGCGCGCAAGCTTCGGCGAATGCGGATGAATGCCCAGCGTTTCCCAGTGGTCGACCTCCTCGCCCTCCGGCGTCACGCGCGCTTCGTAGCGGTAAAGCTCCTGCGTCGCGATGATGTTGTCGGACAACCCGGTAACTTCGGTGATCGACAGGATCCGCCGCCGCCCGTTCGACAGGCGTCCGATCTGCACGATGAAGTCGATCGCGTTCGCGATCTGCCGGCGCAGGCTCGACTCGGTGCCCTGGAAGCCCGCGAAGCCCGCCAGCATCTCGAGACGGTACAGGCACTCGCGCGGCGAACTCGCGTGCACGGTGCCCATCGAGCCGTCGTGACCTGTGTTCATCGCCTGCAGCATTTCCAGTACTTCGCCGCCGCGCACTTCGCCGACGATGATACGGTCCGGGCGCATCCGCAGCGTATTGCGCAGCAGATCGCGAATCGACACGATGCCGGTGCCGTCGAAGCCGCCCGGCCGGCTCTCGAGCCGCACGACGTGCGGGTGGTTCAACGACAGTTCCGCCGTATCCTCGATCGTCACGACACGCTCGATCTCGGGAATGTGGAACGCGAGCGCGTTGAGCAGCGACGTCTTGCCGGAACTCGTACCGCCCGACACGAGAATGTTGCAGCGTGCCTCGACCGCCGCCTGGAGCAGTGTGTTGATCTCTTCGTTGAAGGTCCCGTTGGCGAGCAGGTCGGACGGCTTCAGCGGATCCTTGCGGAATTTCCGGATCGATACGACCGGACCATCGATCGACAGCGGCTCGATCACGACGTTCACGCGGCCACCATCGGGCAGCCGCGCATCGACCATCGGGTTCGACTCGTCGAGACGGCGGCCGATCGGCGCGAGGATGCGCCGCACGATCCGCAACAGGTGCGCGTTGTCGGTGAAGCGCACCGGCAGCCTCGCGAGGATCCCGTGACGCGACACGTACACGTCGTTGTAGCCGTTGATCAGGATGTCCTCGACAGCCGGATCCGCGAGCAGGTCCTCGATCGGCCCGAAGCCCGCGAGTTCCTTCGTCAGCGCCTCGGCGATCGCGCGCACCTCGTTCTCGTTGAGCGGAATGCGGCGCAGGCGCACGAAGCTGTCGATCTCGAGATCGACGAACTGGTTGATCGCCTGGCGGGACCATCGGCCGAACTCGGCGCCCAGTTCTTCGATGCGCGTCAGCAAGTGCTCGTGCGCGGCATTCTTGATGTCGTGGAATTGCTGCGTCTGGGAGAACGGCGCTGCGCCGTCGGCAAATTGAATGTCGTGTGCCATCGCTTACGACCGCTTGGACGAGGGTTGAATGAAACGCTTCAGCGCGGACAGGCCGGATGCAGAACGCGGTGCCGCCGATCTGACCGACACGCCTGGCAGCCGCGCGGCGAGCGACTCGAGCGCGCGCACGTATGGATCGCGCTCCGCCATATCGACGATGAGCCGGCCCTGGTTCGCCGCACGTCCGATCGCGACGCGGCGCGACGGCAAGGTGCCGACCAGCGACAAGCCGAGGCGCTCGGCGATCTGCGCGGCCGTCAGGTCGAGTGCAGGGTCGTACTGGTTGACGACGAGCCGTACGCGATCGGTATCGACGCCCGCGTCGCGCAGCCCGGTAAGCAGATCGGCTGCCGATACGATCGACGCGACGCCCTGATCGCAGACGAGCCACGCTTCGTCGGCCGAGCTCGTGATTTGGGCGACGAACTCGCGGTTCGAAAAGCCGCCGAGATCGACGATCTGCTGATCGAAGAATGCGCGAAACCGGTTCAGCAAACCGGCACACGACGCGTATGAGACGTCGCGCAGCCCGCCGAGATCGGCCGGCAGCGTCGTCAATGCGACGCCGCTCTCATGCCGGGTCAGCGCAGTATTCACGAAGGTCCGGTCGATGCGGCGCAGATTGTGAACCGCATCGATGAAATGGAATTCGCAGCGGGTATTCAGGAACAGCGCGCCATCGCCTGCCGGCAGTCCCAGGTCGACGAGCGCGGTCTGGCGGCCGGCCGGGGTGCCACCGTTCGGCGCACCGCCCGCCCCCGGGCTCGCCGCGCGCTTCTGCAGCCATACGGCGAGATTCGTCGCGAGCGTGCTCACACCCATGCCGGCACGCGCACCGAGCAACGCGACGAGCTTGCCGTGGCGGCTCGCCGGCTCGGCGACGTTCGCAAGCAGCCCGCGCGTCGTGCGCAACGCCTCCTCGGCGGGTGCCGACACGTCGATGAAATCGCGAACGCCGGCGCGCAGTGCGGCGAGCGTGCTCTCCGGCCGTGCGAGCGAACCGAGCGCGACGATCGGCAACCCCGGATGCGTGGCGCGGACCGCGGCGGCGGCAATGCTCGCTGCCGTGCTGCCGTCCGAGAAATCGATGAAGACGAGCGCCGGATTGAGGCCCGTGATGCGCTGTGCAAGCACGCCAGGCTCGAGCGATGCGGCCTCGACAGCACCGGCCGACACCAGCGTATCGGCCAGCCAGCGGACATGCGCCTCCTGTTGCGACGCGCAAATGAAATAGTCGGTCACGGCGGGTTCACACAATGATTGGATTCGCGCGTTCATGTTGAACACCCCCGATTAAGCAAGGCGTGCCGATGCACCGCAACGCGCGATGCTTCGCACTCATTTCGAAAACCCCGGTGCAGCGTCCGGCGATGCGGCGCCGCCCAGATACGACTGCCAGACCGGCCCGTTGCGCTGTTCGGACAGCTCACCAGGCGTTGCAGGCAGCACCGCGCCCTTCGCGATAGGCGCGACGAGATGCGGCGTCACGATGATCAGCAGCTCTTTGTCATTTTGCTGATAGTTCAGGTTCTTGAAGAACGTGCCGATGATCGGCAGATCGCCCAGCAACGGCACCTTGCTCACGTTCGACATCGTCTGGCGATCGATCAGGCCGCCGATCACGAAGCTCTCGCCGTCACCGAGCTCGACCGTCGTATCCGCACGGCGGGTCGTGATACCCGGCACCGCGACGCCGCTGATCGTCACGCTGTTCACGAAATCGAGCTGGCTCGACTCGGGCGCGACTTTCAGCGCGATCCGCTGCGGGCTCAGCACCGTCGGCGTCAGCGAGAGTCCGACTCCGTATTGCTTCCACTGGATCGCCGTCGAGCCGAGCCCTTGCGGCGACGGTACGGGAATCTCGCCGCCCGCGAGGAAGCTCGCGCTCTGCCCGGACAGCGCGACGAGCGTCGGCTCCGCGAGCACACGAGCGAGATTGTTGGCCTCGAGCAACGACAGGTCGGCGAAGATCCCCCGCCCGGCTGCGTTCACGACCAGATTGAAGGCCGACGCTACGGGCGCACCGAGCGTCGGAATGTACCCGGCTGTACCGGGGCCCGCTCCGCCGTTATATGACTGCACACCGCCCGGAGAAAACGAGCCGAACGAAAACCCGTTGCTTTGCTTGAAGAAGTTGAAGCCAACCTGCTTGAGCACCGAGCGGCTGAATTCGACGACGCGCACATCGACCTGCACGACATTCTTGCCGGCGATCGTCGAGCGATCGATCATGCTCCCTTTCGCGCTCATGTTCTTGCCGACCGCGACTGCGCGGTCGTGCGCATCGAGCGATGCCGACGCTCCCCGCAGCACCGCCGTTCCGCCGTACGCATTCACGCGCGGCGTGGAGCCGTCGAGCACCGCATGCGCGGACGCATCGACGACTTCGACATTCCAGACCGTCGGCTCGTCGCGGCCGCGCTCCCACAGCATCACGTTCGTCGCACCCGGCGCCTTCGCGATCAGCAGCACCGATCCGGAACGGCTGCCTTTCATGATCAGCACGTCGGCGACCGCCGGATCGCCCACCGCAACGCGCTGCAGCGCGCGGCCGGCCGAAATCTGCCGTTGCGCGCCAACGGCGAGTTCGATCGTGCCGCTCGCGCTGGCGAGCGATGAAAATGTCATGGTCCAGATAGCAATCGCGAATGCAATCAGTGTGTTTTTCATTGTTCGTTGGACCGTCTCTCGGCCTTTTACTTGTCGTCGCTGATATCGATGACCGTCGATGCCTTTCAATAAGCAACCGTTTCCGACCGGCCGCCGCGAATCACCTCGATACCACCGCCACCACCGCCCGGCCGCACCGACGGCGGCAAGCGCGACGGCAGCGGCGGCACGTTCACGTTGGCCACCGCATTGCGCTGCGTGCCGGACAGTTGCTGCAGCGAAATGCCTGCTGCCGCGAGCCCCGACGGCGACAGCTTGTTGTCCGTGCGCACCGCAACCGTCTGCATCGCAAGCTCGTCGTCGCGCGGGTTGCGCAATGCGAGTGTCAACCGGCCGCTCGCCTCGCCGAGTGTTAGCGCATCAACCTGCGCGGTCGGCACCGCAAGCACCGCGATGCGCACATTCGATGGCTGGCCGTTATTGCCGTTCGTGTTGTTGCCGCTGTCGCGTTCGGACGTCGCATCGCCGAATGACAGCACACGCACCTTCGACAACAGCAGTCGTGCCTGCGTCTGCGAGATTTCCCCGTCAAACATCGACGAACTGGCCTCGCGCTTAAGGTTCAGGAATACGTCGACGAAATTGCCGGGACGCAGCCGGTTGCCGACCGCGTTGGTCTCGTCGACGCGAACTGCGATCGCGCGCTCGCCTGGCTGCACGTCTTCGGCAAGGCCCGACACCAATGCGCCCGAGACAACTGGCGACGAGACTGGAATGTCCCGCGTCGGCACACGGCCGACGAGCTCGCCCGGATTGCCGAACGCACCGACCGGCATCGGCGCGGTCGGTTGAACCTTCAACGCGTCGGCGGTAATCGGCTGACCCGCCGGCAACGTGCGCGCCGCGATCACGACCGACACCGGATTTGCCACCGCGATCTGCTGCGCCGGCACGGGAGCCGGCGAACTACGCCCGAGCATCCACGCATAGATTCCGAGCAGAACAGCGATCGCAATCAGCAGCCCCGCGATGATCTTGGTTAGGTTGTTGGCCATGTTTTGGTATGGATGCCGGAATAAAAGTCCGAGTAAGTTTTTCCTGTTGCTCGATTCATGTGCTCGCGGCCCCGTCGCGTCACGAAGCCCCTCTCACAGGATGGACTGCGGGATCTGCACGACTGCCGTACCCGTCAACGGTTTGGTGATGATGGTCCCCAGGAATGGCATGGTCGTGACCCATGCTTCCGGCGAGTAGCTCACCGTGACCGTCAGGCAATACAGCGTCGGCGGATTCGTCGTGTCGTAACTGCACTGTGGAGCAGCCACCTGCGGCGGGCTGATATTCAGCCAGCCCAAGACATTCTGTGCGGCGGTCGTAGCGTTCGTCACACGCGCGGCCAGGGTCGGTGCGTAATTCAAGCCCGCACGCGCGCCTTCGCTGGCTGCCAGCGTCAAGCTTTGCTGAATGACGAAGATCATCCCGAAACTGAGGATCGCGTAGAGAATCATGAAGAACAGCGGAAAAACGATTGCGAATTCGACCGCCGTCGCCCCGCTCTGCCTCCGGTATCCCCGTGGCTGCCTCGGTCGCTTCATCGCACGCCCTCCGTTGCAACCAGATAGACGAGCCACGCGGCAGCCGGTATCGCGAGACATGCCGCATAGGGCGTCGCCCGATATTTGCCGAGCACCAGCGCGGGTTCTCCGCGGCGCCACAATGTGCCGAGCGACGTGCGCGACAGCAGAATTAGGACAATTGCATGAACGCCGGCAGCAAGGCTCGCGGCAACCCAGAGCCAGAGCAGCGCGTGCGCACCGCACCATGCGCCGAGCACGGCGAATATCTTTACGTCTGCCGCGCCCATCAGGCGCAGCATGAAAAATGGGAAAAGGCCGACCAGCCCGGCCAGCATGCCGAGCATTGCTTGGAACAGGGAGATTCCGAATGGGTTCGCGTTGAAAGTCGCCCCCCCGAACCCAACGATCAACCCCGTCAGAACGAGCGAATTCGAAATGCGCCGAAATCGGATATCACTGGCCGCGACAAACGTCACCCAAGCCAGGAATGCCCCGCTGAAAATTAGATATGCCATCGCGCAACTGCCCACCGCAAATGTCGGTGCGAGCGGATTGCCAAGGCAATCCGCTCGCTACCGAACCAAAACGACCTTCACGAAGTGATGAGATCGTTCTAATTTATTTACGGGAGGTCAGCCCCAGATGGTAGCTGCCGAACAGGCGGCAGCCGTACGTGTAGTCACGCAAGTGCCGAGATTGGTGAACATAGTCCCGAGACTGCCGCCGATCGACGTCACACCGGCGACGATCGCGACAGCAATCAGACCCGCAATCAGACCATACTCGATCGCGGTAACCCCGTCTTCTTCGCGAAGGAAGCGAATCATCATTGCTTTCATTTTATTCCTCGTGCCTGTATTTACGTTCTTTGGCCTTTTATACGTATACATCCCCGCATATCTGGCCGTTGCCCCGCGCCATTCGCCACATCTGCTGTAACGACAACCGGGTGCGCTTTCTTTATATATCGCCCAAAAGGGCATGTCTCATGATTTGATGCAAGTTAACATTCGCGATAGCAACCCTCCTCGAACGTTGTGTACCGAACCGTACATTTGCTTACATCTGCTCCGGATTCTATATCCGATCCTATTTAACTTCCAACCTCTTTTAGCGGCTCGGATCGAAAAAAATGACCGTGAGCACGACGTATTTGTACGGTGTTTCGGTACGTCTTACACATAGGATTTACGATAGGTTAGATGTGCACACCTAATCCACCAGTAAAACAATTGCCTCGTCCACCAAGCCTGCGTGGGCCCCACGTTACGTCGCACGCGTAACGCCAATGTTGTGACGTTACGTTACGAAACGGCCGAAACCGTTCTCATTCATCTGCGCTTAAACAGATTCAACAATCTTTCAATTTCCAGAACTTCCTTTTCCGACAAGGAATTGCCTCGTTTAAAACCTGTTGTCGAACCGTCGGCCATCGAAATGGCACGACAGTTGCAGAGTAGTCCTCGCATCACTCAACACAACGGCAGTTCACAACACATTTTTAATGCGAGGACAACATGGACATTAAGGTTATCCCTCATGGCGTGTTCCGGACGACTCTGATCGCGGCCACCGTTGCAGCCATGCTTTCCCTCTCCGCGTGCGGCGGCTCCGGTTCCATCAGCCAGGGCCTTGGCGGTGGCGGCTCGAGCTCGGGCGGCGGCGATTCGATCTCAACGTCGGGTGGCGGCACCTCCGGCGGCACGTCGGGTTCGACGAGCGGCAGCACGTCGGGCAGCACCAGCGGCTCGACCAGCGGCAGCACGAGCGGATCGACGAGCGGCAGCACCAGCGGCTCGACGAGCGGAACGACCAGCGGCACGAGCGGCACCTCGGGTGTGTCGTCGAACGCGGTGGGAAGTGTCCTCGCAAACGGCAGCAATCTCGTCACGGGTGTCGGCGGAACCGTCTCGGGCCTCGGCACCGTCATCGCCAACCAGTCGCTGCCGGGTGTCAACCCGGCCACCACGCAAGCCGCGGGCGGCATCGTGCAGAGCGTCGGCGGCGCAGTCACCGCGCTCGGCAACGGCCTCGGCAATGGTCTCGGCCAGCTCGGCGCGACAAAGGATCCGATCGGCACCACGGTTGCCAGCACGGGTGGCGTGGTCAACCAGCTCGGCGGCGCAGTCACGCAGACCGGCAACCTGGTCACGAGTCTCGGCAGCGGCCCGCTGTCGCCGCTCGCACCGGTCACGGGTGCCGTCGGTGGCCTCGTGTCGACACTCGGCGGCGCCGTGTCGAACGGCGGCACCACCCTCACCAACGCGCTGTCGACCGGCCCGATCCAGCAGGTCACGCAGACGGTCAGCTCGGCCATCACACCGATCACGACGATGATCGGCCAAACGACCCAGACGATCGGCACGGCAACCGGCCTCGGCGCACCCGTCAACACGCTGCTCGGCACGATCGGCAACGGCCTGAACCAGGCCGGCGCGCTGCTCGCGTCGGCAGGCGGCAACCCTGTCACGACGGGCCTCGGCAACACCGTCTCGGCGACGGGCAATACCGTGAAGGCCGTCGGAGGCCTGCTCACGGGCGGCACCGGCGGTGTGACCAACCCGCTCGCACCGCTCACTGGCCTCGTCTCGACGGTTACCGGCGCTCTCGGTGGCGCAACGGGTGGCGGCAGCGGCCCGCTTGCACCGGTCACCGGCCTCGTCTCCACGGTCACCGGCACACTCGGCGGCGCAACGGGCGGCAGCGGCGGCCCGCTCGCACCGGTCACCGGCCTCGTCTCGACGGTCACCGGCGCACTCGGTGGCGCAACGGGCGGCAGCGGCAGCCCGCTCGCGCCGGTCACGGGCCTCGTTTCGACGATCACGGGCGCGCTCGGCGGTGCAACGGGCGGTACGAGCGGAAGCCCGCTCGCGCCGGTCACGGGTCTCCTCGGCACAGTCACGGGCGCACTCGGCGGCGCGACGGGCGGCGCAGGCGGCGGCAGCCCGCTCGCACCGGTGACGAACGCGGTGTCCACGGTCACCAGCACGGTCGGTGCACCGGCACTGACCGGCGGCACGGGCGCAGTCACGAGTTCGGGCTCGTCGTCGAATCTGCTCGCGCCTGTCACGTCGCTGATCGGCGGCCTGCTCGGCGGCACGCACGGCAAATAAACCGATATCCATTCATCGACAAGACAGCGAGGAGTTCACCATGTCCCAGCAACGTTCTCTCACGACGGCCACCCTGCGCCAGTGGCGCATGCCCCTCACCGCTTTCGCTGCAGCCTGCCTGCTGGCCGCCTGCGGCGGCGGCGGCGTCAGCTCGCCGCCGACCAGCAACAATGGCGGCTCGTCCAGCGGCACGAGCGGTACGTCCGGCACGAGCGGCACCAGCGGCACGACCACCGGCACCAAAGGTGTCGTCAGCACGGTCGGCCAGACGGCCACCGACCTCGGCAGCACGGTCGGCAACATCAGCCTGCCGGGCCTCGGCGACGGCGTAACAAAGGGTATCGGCAGCACGGTCGCCAGCACCGGCACGATCGTCGGCGCAGCCGCCGATGCGGTGAGCAACGGGCTGGGACAGATCGGCTCGACGAAGGATCCGGTCGGCACGACGGTTGCCGGTCTCGGCAATGTCGTCGGCGCGACGAGCAATACGGTGTCCGGCCTGAGTTCGACGGTCAAGGCGCTCGGCACGGGCCCGCTCGCGCCGCTCGCTCCCGTCACGACCCCGGTCGGCACCGTGCTCGACACGGTCGCCAACGGCCTGACGGCCGCCGGCACGACGATCGGTTCGACGCTGTCGTCGGGTGCCGTGCAGCAGGTCACGCAGCCGCTCAGCTCGGCGATCACGCCGCTCGTGATCACCGCCGGCCAGGTCACGCAACAGGTCGGCACGACGACCGGCCTCGGCCAACCCGTCTCGGGCCTGCTCGGCCAGGTCGGCGGCGCGATCAGCTCGGCCGGCAAGCAGGTCGGTAGCACGTCGAACCAACCGCTCGTCGGCGATGTCGGTCAACTCGTGACCGCGGTCGGCAACACCGTGACCAACGCGGGTGGTCTCGTCAACCCGAACGGCCCGAACGGTGCAGCACCGATCCCCGGCCTGATCACGAGCCTCGTCGGCGGCTCGACAGCTGGCGTCCAGAACGGCACGTCGTCAGGCTCCGGTTCGACGAACCCGCTCGGCGGCCTGCTGTCGGGTCTCGGCTCGACGCCGCTCGGCTCGCTCACGGGCGGACTCGGCGGCGCAACGGGCGGCACGAGCAGCGGCCCGCTCGCTCCGGTCACGAATCTCGTATCGACGGTCACGGGAACGCTCGGCGGCGCAACGGGTGGCGCAGGCAGTGCAAACCCTCTCGCGCCTGTCACCGGTTTGCTGAATACTGTCACCGGAGCAGTCGGCGGTGCAGCAGGGTCCGGGGGCTCGAGCCCGCTTGCACCGGTCACGTCGCTGGTCGGCGGCGTGTCGGGGACGGCATCGTCGGGTGGCGGTTCGACGGGGCTGCTCGCACCGGTAACGGGGTTGCTGGGCACGCTGGGTAGCGTTGGCAAGTAAGGAGGACGGTCGCACCTTCGCAGCCGGTGCGGATGGCGCGGCCGTATAAATACACCCGGCATAGCGGCACGCGTCGCGCGACACCCAGGTGTCGCGCGACAGCATTAGAAAGAAGACGAAAAGAAAGGCCTACGAGGAAGAACAATGAAATCCAGACTCGACAGATGGATGATGCTGCTCGCCATCGCGGCAGCAAGCACGGCACATGCACAAACGCGCGTCGCGGGTAACCCGCTCGACTCCCTTCCCCAGATCAACGCACCGAAGACCGGCCCGAACGTCACCGTGCAGGTCGCACCCCAGGCACCGCAACTGCAGGAGCTGCTGTCGCGACATCTGACGCCGACGACGTTCCAGGTCGAAGGCGTGAAGTCGGTGCCGTTCGAGGAAATCTCGCGTCGCTTCACGCCCCTCGTCGGCAAGGACATCACGATCGGCGAGTTGATCGAAACCGCCAACGGCGTGACGAAGCTGTACCAGGATCGCGGCTACGCGCTGTCGTTCGCGTTCGTTCCCGCGCAGACGTTCGAGAACGGCGTCGTGCGAATCACGGTCGTCGAAGGCTATGTGTCGGACGTCAAGGTCACCGGCAAGCCCGGCGCAATGGAACCGAAGATTCGCGCGATCGCTGCGCATATCACGGCCGATCGCCCGCTGCGCCGCGCGACGTTCGAGCGCTACGTGAACACGTTCGGCCTGCTGCCCGGCCTCACGGTGAAGGCGAACGTGCCGCCGCCGCAAACCACCGACGGCGCAACGACGCTCGAACTTGCGGTCGACCGCAAGCCGTTCAACGTCAGCACCGGTATCGACTTCAACCACCCGGGCGTCCAGGGCCTCATCACCGCGACCGAGAACGGCCTGACGTCGTTCGGCGAACAACTGAGCATCTCCGCGCTGGCGCCGCCGGGGCGTGACAAGCAGACCTACTTCGCGTTCAGCGGCGCGGTACCCGTCGGCAGCAGCGGCCTGATCACACGCCTCGACGCAAGCACCTATCGCGGCAAGCCGACCAACAACCCGGGGCTACCGTCATATGTCGAACGCACCGTCAAAAACGAGAAGCTCGGTCTTTCGGCATCCTATCCGTTGCTGCTGAACAACCAGCGCAGCCTGCTCGGCACTGTTTCAGGCTACGCATCGCATAACGAAGACCGTTATCAGAACCAGATCAACGGCGCGACGCTCGACACGCGCTCGCAGGTCCGCGTGCTGCAGATGCAGCTCGACTACACGAGCGTTTCGCCGAAACAGGTACAGAAGCTGAGCGTCAACGTCGCGAAGGGGTTCAACATCCTCGGCGCGTCGAAAGCGCAGGACGTGACCGTCGGCACGACGACGACCTCGGTGGACAGCCCGATTTCGCTGACCTTCGTCCGCACCGGCGCGACCTTCACGCAAACGAACGAATGGCCGTTCCGGATCGGCACGTCGGTTTCGCTGACCGGGCAATACAGCCCCGACTCGCTGCCGACGTCCGAACAGATCTCGTTCGGATCGACCCGCTACGCGCTCGGCTACCAGCCAGGCGAAACGTCGGGCGACTCGGGCTGGGGGATGTCGCTCGAGGTCAACCGCGGCTTCTCGCCGGGCTGGACGTATCTGAAATCCGTCACGCCGTACATCGCGTATGACATGGCGCGCGTGTACCTGCACGCAGGCACGCCGTCGCCGAACCGCATGTCGTCGGTCGGCATCGGCGTGCGGTTCACGGACAGCCGTTATTACAGTCTCGACCTGAACGTCGCAAAACCGGTTGGCGACGCGCCGGTCGAAAGCGCGTCGCGCAGCCCGCGCATTAACGCCGCATTCTCGTATCAGCTCAACTGATCGGTCAGCAAACAGCTCGCGTCACGCGGGCTGTTTCGAATAGAGTCCCCTCTATCAAACGTGGCGCGCGGTTTCACGTATTCTGGCGAAGCTCGCAACATGCCCGCCCCATGCAGGCGGTCGTGCGGGCGAATCGAACACGACATGCAAAACAAGGAGGATGACAATGATTCAACTGACCCGTCCGTTGCGTGCAATCGCCGTCGCCGGCGTACTGCTCGCCTGCGCAGCACCCACGTTCGCTCAAGCCGACAACCCCGTCGGCATGTGGCAGACGATCGACGACAACACCCATCAGCCGAAGGCACTCGTGCAGATCGCCGAGGACGGCGACGGTTCGCTGTCGGGCAAGGTCGTCAAGGGCCTCGGCGCGAACGATACACCCGATCGCCGCTGCACCGCCTGCACGGACGAGCGCAAGGATCAGCTCATCAAGGGCATGACGATCATCAAGGCGATGAAGAAGGAAGGCGACCACTGGGACGGCGGCAACATTCTCGACCCGGAAAACGGCAAGGTCTACAAGTGCAAGATGACGCTTGAAGACGGCGGCCAGAAGCTCGTCGTGCGCGGTTACATCGGCGTGTCGCTGCTCGGCCGTTCGCAGACCTGGGTACGCCAGCAATAACGCAGCACGCGCTGAAACGCGCGTGCTCGATAAAAAATCGGCCTGCGACAAAGTCGTCAGGCCGATTTTCTTTTGGTGCGGTCGCAGAAGCAAATGACGGACATCACGCCGCGTGCTTCAACGTGTCAGATGCATAGCCGCTCGGCGCGCGACACGCGGGCGCGATACTGCTACGCGCCTCCGCCGCCTTCGATTGCGTATGCTTGCGCATCCGTGTGGACAATTCGTTGCACAGACTCACGCCCGAATCGCCATAGAGCTCACGCATCACGCTCAACAACGTGCCCGTCTCGTGCCATACCTTGAAGCGGCGATGGCATGTCTGATACGAAGGGTAACGGCGCGGCATGGCGGACCATGTTGCGCCGCTGTAGATCACCCAGAGCACGCCGTTCAGCACGGCACGCGTATTGGCTAACGGTCGGCCGCGCAACTCGGTGCGCGGCTGCATTTCGGGCAGAAGCGGCGCGACGCAGCGCCACTCGTGGTCGGTCAGATCGCGATACGGTGTCATGGACATCTCCAGCCTTGGTAACCATGACACAACGATATCGGCTCACCTCAACAATGAATATAAGACAAATCCGAAAATACCCCGAGATTGCATGGATTTGACCGGAATTGACGTTTGAATCGCGCCAATTACCGAGCATCGCAATCAGGTCAGCGAAGTATCGACGATACGGCGCGGCGTTTCAAGATACTCCTTCGACTGCATCTCGACGATACGCGAGACCGTGCGCGCGAATTCGTTCGCCATCGGGCCTTCGACGTACAACTGCTCCGCCGGCACCGCCGCGGACATCAGCAGCTTGACCTTGTGGTCGTACAGCACGTCGATCAGCCAGGTAAAGCGGCGCGCCTCGGACGCCATCCGCGGCGACATCTGCGGCACCTCGGACAGCACGATCGCATGGAAGCGGCTCGCGAGTTCGAGATAGTCGTTCTGCGATCGCGGGCCGCCGCACAGCGTCGCGAAGTCGAACCATACGACGCCGTCCGCCTTGCGCAGCGCCTTCAGCTCGCGCTTCTCGATATGCAGGATCGGGCTTTCGTCGGGTACCGCGGCGAGCTTCGCGAACGCATGGCGCAGTTCGCGATCGGCGTCGGCGCCAAGCGGCGTGTGATACATCTGCACCTGCGCGAGCGTGCGCTGGCGATAGTCGACGCCCGCGTCGACGTTGAGCACGTCGAGCTTTTCCTTGATCAGCGCGATCGCCGGCAGCATGCGGTCGCGGTGCAGTCCGTCCGGATACAGGTCGTCGGGATCGTAGTTGGACGTCATCACGAACTGCACGCCGTTGTTGAACAGGCGGTCGAGCAGACGGTACAGGATCATCGCGTCGGCAATGTCCGACACGTGGAACTCGTCGAAGCAGATCAGCCGGTAGCGCTTCGCGATGCGTCGCGCGAGTTCGTCGAGCGGATCGGCCTGCCCTTTCAGTTCCTCGAGCTCGCGGTGCACTTCGCGCATGAATTCGTGGAAATGCAGCCGCGTCTTGCGCTGCACGGGTACGACCGCGTAGAAGCTGTCCATCAGGAAGCTCTTGCCGCGACCGACACCGCCCCACATGTAGACGCCGCGCGGCAGGTCCGGATGAATGATGAGCTTCTTGAACGCGTTCGAGCGGCGCGCCTTGTATTCGACCCACTCGTCGAAACAGCGCTGCAGGCGATCGACCGCGGCGCGCTGCGCGGGGTCGGACTGATAGCCGCGCGTGGTCAGTTCGCGCGTGTAGTATTCGGTGACGTTCATCGGGCAAACCGGAAAGAACGAAGGCGAGCGGGAAACCCCGCCCGCCTTCGTCATGAGACGGCTGCGCCGGCCGAGGGCCGGCTGGCGCTTACCGCGCTCAGCTATTCAGCGAGCGCTTGTCGACGGCGAGCGCCGCTTCGCGCATCACTTCCGACATCGACGGGTGCGGATGGCAGATGCGGGCGATGTCTTCCGACGCCGCCTTGAATTCCATCGCCACCACGGCTTCCGCGATCAGGTCCGACGCGTTCGCGCCGATCACGTGCACGCCGAGCAGTTCGTCGGTCTTCGCGTCCGCGATCATCTTCACGAAACCGTCCGGTGCGTTCATGCCGAGCGCGCGGCCGTTGATCGAGAACGGGAACTTGCCCGACTTGATCTCGCGGCCTTCCGCCTTCAGTTGCTGCTCCGTCTTGCCGACCCACGCAATTTCCGGGTACGTGTAGATCACCCACGGAATGCAGTTGTAGTCGATGTGCGGCTTCTGGCCGTCGATCACTTCCGCGACCAGCACGCCTTCATCTTCCGCCTTGTGCGCAAGCATCGGGCCGCGCACCACGTCGCCGATCGCGTACACGTTCGGCACCGCCGTGCGGCAGTGGTCGTCGACGTCGATGAAGCCGCGCTCGTTCGCCTTCAGGCCGATTGCCTCGAGGCCGAGGTTGTCGGTGTTCGGCACGCGGCCGACCGACACGATCAGGCGGTCGGCGTCGAGCGTCTGCGCGTTGCCGTCCTTGTCCGTGTAGGCGATCGACACGCCGTTCGCGGTCGTCTTCACTTCGCCGATCTTCACGCCGAGATGGATGTCGAGGCCCTGCTTCTTGAACAGCTTGGCCGCTTCCTTCGCGAGCGCTTCGTCGGCTGCGCCGAGAA
Organism: Burkholderia sp. GbtcB21; assembly: GCF_019091065.1. Taxonomy (NCBI): domain Bacteria; kingdom Pseudomonadati; phylum Pseudomonadota; class Betaproteobacteria; order Burkholderiales; family Burkholderiaceae; genus Burkholderia; species Burkholderia sp. GbtcB21. The sequence goes on along the minus strand of NZ_JAGXKA010000012.1, from coordinate 215,285 downwards.
ACGCCGGCAGCGCTTCGAGCACCGTCACTTCGGCACCCAGGCGACGCCACACCGAGCCGAGTTCGAGGCCGATCACGCCTGCGCCGATCACGGCGAGCTTCTTCGGCACCGAGTCGAACGTCAGCGCACCTTCGTTATCCGACACGATCTTGTTGTCGACCGGGATGCCCGGCAGGTGACGCGCCTTCGAGCCCGTCGCGATGATCACGTTCTTCGCGGTGACGACTTCGGTTTCACCCTCGCCGCTCACTTCGATCTGCACGCCGGCGTCGGTCTTGCCGGCGAACTTGCCATGGCCCTTCAGCCAGGTGATCTTGTTCTTCTTGAACAGGAACTCGATCCCGCTCGTCATCTTCTCGACGATCGCGTCCTTGCGGCCGATCATCTTCGCGATGTCGATCTTCACGCCGTCGACGGTGATGCCGTGGTCGGCCAGGTGATGCGACGTGTTCTCGAACTCTTCCGACGACGCGAGCAGCGCCTTCGACGGGATGCAGCCCACGTTCAGGCAGGTGCCGCCGAGCTTCAGCGCGCCGGCCGGGTTCTTCCACTTCTCGATACAGGCAACGGTCTTGCCGAGCTGCGCGGCGCGGATCGCTGCGATGTAGCCGCCGGGGCCGGCGCCGATCACGACGACGTCAAATTCCTTGGACATGACAATCCTTTCTTCTTGTGCATCCGCACGGTCGCGCGTTTCGCGCGCCCGTGCGGAGCGGGTCAATGCGGTGAAACTCGGCTTACAGGTCGAGCAGCAGGCGTGCCGGATCCTCGAGCGCATCCTTCATCGCGACGAGCGACAGCACCGCTTCGCGGCCGTCGATGATCCGGTGGTCGTACGACAGCGCGAGATAGTTGATCGGACGGATCACGATCTGGCCGTTTTCGACGACCGGACGCTCCTTCGTCGCGTGCACGCCGAGGATTGCCGACTGCGGCGGGTTGATGATCGGGGTCGACAGCATCGAGCCGAACACGCCGCCGTTCGAGATCGAGAACGTACCGCCCGTCATTTCCTCGATCGACAGCTTGCCGTCCTTCGCCTTCTGGCCGAATTCGGCGATCTTCTTCTCGATGTCGGCGAGGCTCAGTTGATCCGCGTTGCGCAGGATCGGCACGACGAGGCCGCGCGGCGAGCCGACGGCGATACCGATGTCGAAGTAGCCGTGGTAGACGATGTCGTTACCGTCGATCGACGCGTTCACGAGCGGGAACTTCTTCAGCGCGTGCACGGCCGCCTTCACGAAGAACGACATGAAGCCGAGCTTCACGCCATGTTCCTTCTCGAACTTGTCCTTGTACTTGTTGCGCAGTTCCATGACCGGAGCCATGTTGACTTCGTTGAACGTCGTCAGGATCGCGTTGGTCTGCTGCGATTCGAGCAGACGCTCGGCGATACGCGCACGCAGGCGCGACATCGGCACACGCTGTTCCGGACGGTCGTTCAGCCAGGTCGTCGCCGACGCCGGCACCTTCACTTCCGGCAGCGACGGCTTCGCAGCGGCCTTGGCCGGTGCGGCGGCCGGAGCGGCCTTCGGTGCGCTGCCTGCTGCCAGCGCGTCGCCCTTCGTGACGCGGCCGTCGCGGCCCGAACCTGCGACGTCGCCTGCCGACAGGCCCTTCTCGGCCAGCAGCTTCGATGCGGCCGGCGATGCGGTGGCCGAGCTCGATGCCGTTGCGGCAACCGGCTGTGCTGCCGGTGCGGCTGCAGCAGGCGCTGCTGCCGGCTTGACTTCGGCGGCGCCCGCCGCTGCTTCGGCCGCACCTGCCTTCGCTTCGGTGTCGATCGTCGCGATCAGCTGATCGGCAACCACCGTGTCACCGTCGTTCTGCAGCACTTGCGCGAGCACGCCCGCGGCCGGCGCCGGCACTTCGAGCACGACCTTGTCGGTCTCGAGTTCGATCAGGATTTCGTCTTGCGCGACTGCTTCGCCCGGCTTCTTCTTCCACTGCAGCATGGTGGCTTCCGAAACCGACTCCGAAAGCTGGGGGACTTTGACTTCTACGATAGCCATGTGATTTTCCTGGATGCTTAATCTGGGGTGTGACGAGGTTCGTGCGATTCCTTCGGCCGATGCGGCGCGCGACGCGCCCGGCGGGCCAAAGGAGACGGGAAAGCGCCGCGCGCCTTCCCGTTTCGCTTCCGTCGGTTATTTCGCGATCGATGCGCTCTTCAGGCGGCCGAAAGCACCTTCGATCAGGGCCTTCTGCTGCTCGTAGTGCTTCGCGTAGTAGCCAACCGCCGGCGAGGCCGAGGCCGGACGGCCGCTGTATGCCAGCTTCTGCCCTTCCTTCATGCCTTCCTTCAGATGGTGCTCGACGTAGAACCAGGGGCCCTGGTTCTGCGGCTCGTCCTGCACCCAGACCACTTCAGTCGCGTTCTCGTACTTCTTCATTTCGGCTTCGAACTGCTTGTGCGCGAACGGATACAGCTGCTCGATACGGATGATCGCGACGTCGTTCGCCTTCGCTTCGCGGCGGTGTGCGACGAGGTCGTAATACACGCGACCCGAGCATGCCAGCACGCGCTTGACCTTCTTCGCGTCGATGCCGCCGTCGGTTTCGCCGATCACCGGCTGGAACGAACCCTTCGCCAGTTCCGACAGGTCCGACACCGCTTCCTTGTGACGCAGCAGCGACTTCGGCGTAGCGACGATCAGCGGCTTGCGGAACAGGCGGATCATCTGGCGACGCAGCAGGTGGAAGATCTGCGCCGGCGTCGTCGGCTGGACGACCTGCATGTTGTGATCCGCGCACAGCTGCAGGAAACGCTCGATACGGGTCGACGAGTGTTCCGGACCCTGGCCTTCATAGCCGTGCGGCAGCAGCATCGTCAGGCCCGACACGCGACCCCACTTCACTTCGCCCGACGAGATGAACTGGTCGATCACGACCTGCGCGCCGTTGACGAAGTCGCCGAACTGCGCTTCCCACAGCACGAGCGTGTTCGGCTCGGCGGTCGAGTAACCGTATTCGAAGCCCAGCACCGCTTCTTCCGACAGCACCGAGTCGATCACCGTGAACTTCGCCTGGCCTTCGGCGATGTTCTGCAGCGGCACGTACGTGCCGTCGTTCCAGCGCTCGCGGTTCTGGTCGTGCAGCACCGCGTGACGGTGCGTGAACGTGCCGCGGCCCGAGTCCTGGCCCGTCAGGCGCACCGAGTAGCCCGATGCGACGAGCGAAGCGAACGCGAGGTGCTCGCCCATGCCCCAGTCGAGCGGCTGGTCGCCGCGCGCCATGTTGCGGCGGTCGTTGATCACGCGCTCGACGAGCGGGTGGACCTTGAAGTTTTCCGGGACCGTCGTGATGCGTTCGCCGAGGCGCTTCAGTTCGGCGAGCGGCACGGCCGTGTCGGCGGCATCCGTCCACTTGCGGTTCAGGAACGGAACCCAGTCGACCGCGTACTTGCTCTTGTAGTTCGACAGGACCGGGTCGACCGTGTGGTGACCGTCGTCCATCGCCTTGCGGTACGCCTTCACGTAGTTGTCGGCGTCTTCCGCGGTGATCACGCCCTGCTGCACGAGCTTCTCGGCGTACAGCGCACGGGTGCCCGGGTGCTGCGCGATCTTCTTGTACATCAGCGGCTGCGTGACGGCCGGCGTGTCCTGCTCGTTGTGACCCAGCTTGCGGAAGCAAACGATGTCGATCACGACATCCTTGTGGAACTGCATCCGGTAGTCGATCGCGATCTGCGTCGCGAGGATCACCGCTTCCGGATCGTCGCCGTTCACGTGCAGAACCGGCGCCTCGATCATCTTGACGACGTCGGTACAGTACAGCGTCGAGCGCGCGTCGCGCGGGTCGGACGTCGTGAAGCCGATCTGGTTGTTGATGACGATGTGCAGCGTGCCGTGCGTGCCGTAACCGCGCGTCTGCGCGAGGTTCAGCGTTTCCATCACGACGCCCTGGCCCGCGAAGGCCGCGTCGCCGTGGATCTGCACCGGCAGCACCTGCAGGCCGTCTTCGTCGCCGCGGCGGTCCATCCGCGCCTTCGCGGAACCTTCGACCACCGGGTTCACGATTTCGAGGTGCGACGGGTTGAATGCCAGCGACAGGTGGACCGGGCCGCCTTCCGTCGACACGTCCGACGAGAAGCCCTTGTGGTACTTCACGTCGCCTGCCGGCAGGTCGTCGACGTGCTTGCCTTCGAATTCGGCGAACAGGTCGGCCGGCATCTTGCCGAGCGTGTTGACGAGCACGTTCAGGCGGCCACGGTGGGCCATGCCGATGATGATTTCCTGCACGCCGCGCTTGCCCGCGTGCTGGACGACTTCGTCCATCGCCGCGATGAAGCTTTCGCCGCCTTCGAGCGAGAAGCGCTTCTGGCCGACGTACTTGGTGTGCAGGTAGCGCTCGAGGCCTTCAGCGGCCGTCAGGCGATTCAGGATGTGCTTCTTCTCGTCTGCCGAGAAGTTCGGCGTCGCGCGGGTCGACTCCAGGCGCTCCTGCCACCAGCGCTTCTGTTCCGGGTCGCTGATGTACATGTACTCGGCGCCGATCGTGCCGCAGTACGTGTCGCGCAGGCCCTTGACGATATCGCGCAGCGAAGCCTGGTCGAAACCGAAATACAGGTTGCTCGCGCTGTAGGTCTGGTCGAGGTCGCCTTCGGAGAAGTCGTAGAACGCGGGTTCGAGTTCGGGAATGGCGGGACGTTCGCGACGCTTCAGGGGATCCAGATTGGCCCATTGCGAGCCAAGGAAGCGATAGGCGCTGATGAGGGACTGGACGTGAACCTGCTTGCGCGCCGCAGCCAGATTGGTGCCGCTTTCGCGCGGGATGAAGGCATTGGCCTTCGCACGCTCGGCAAACGATTCGACGATCGGGAAATGTGCGACGTCATTGGCATTCGAACCGTCCGTTGCAGGCACATTCTGCAGCGCGTCGAAATACTCTCGCCAATTCTCCGGCACCGACGCCGGATTGTTGAGGTATGCATCGTACAGTTCTTCAACGTACGAAGCATTGCCGCCGAACAGATAAGAGTTCAGCTGAAACTGCTTCATTACATCTGACATTTTACGCTCACCTTTCTTCGAGCTTCTCGAGAAATAGCGGGTTACTCAACCTTCCGCGACACGGCCTGACCGTTTAGCGGATTGCGAATCAAGTCTTGCTTGGAAGGACCTAAAACTTGCGTGCGCGCAGCATATCACAGAACCGATACCGGAGTTCACGGCGAAATGTGCCCGAAAGCACCGCGCGACGGGGTTTTGCCGGATTGCCACGCCCCGCGGGAACAGTGTTTTGCCGACAACCCGGTTGCGCGCCGCGCAGACGCAAAAAAGGCCGCCCGGAGGCAGCCTTCTTTGTCAAGCACGGGAACGGTCGAAACGCTCAGTCGACCGCGCCTTCGCGGCTCGCGCGGCGACGCTCGTGCTCCTTCAGGAAGCGCTTGCGCAGGCGGATCGACTGCGGCGTCACCTCGACGAGCTCGTCGTCATCGATGAACTCGACCGCGTATTCCAGCGACATCTGGACCGGCGGAACGAGACGCACGGCTTCGTCGGTGCCCGACGCGCGCACGTTGGTCAGCTGCTTGCCCTTGATCGGGTTCACGACGAGATCGTTGTCGCGGCTGTGGATGCCGATGATCATGCCCTCATACAGCGCATCGCCCGGCTTCACGAACATGCGGCCGCGATCCTGCAGCTTCCACAGTGCGTATGCCACGGCCGCGCCGTCGTCCTGCGAGATCAGCACGCCGTTGCGGCGCTCGCCGACCGAGCCGTCCTTGACCGGTGCGTACGAGTCGAAGATGTGGCTCATCAGGCCCGTGCCGCGCGTGAGCGTCAGGAATTCGCTCTGGAAGCCGATCAGGCCGCGCGCCGAGATCTTGTATTCCAGACGCGTGCGGCCGCGACCGTCCGACGCCATGTCGAGCATCTCGCCCTTGCGGCGACCGAGCTCTTCCATCACGCCGCCCTGGTGTTCGTCCTCGACGTCGACCGTCAGCAGTTCGTACGGCTCGTGCTTCGCGCCGTCGATTTCCTGCATCACGACGCGCGGACGCGACACGGCCAGCTCGTAGCCTTCGCGACGCATGTTCTCGACGAGAATCGTCAGGTGCAGTTCGCCGCGGCCCGACACTTCGAACACCGTTTCGTCGCCGGTGTCCTTCACGCGCAGCGCGACGTTGTGGTTCAGTTCCTTCATCAGGCGGTCGCGGATCTGGCGGCTCGTCACGAACTTGCCTTCGCGGCCTGCGAGCGGCGACGAGTTGACGAGGAAGTTCATCGTCAGCGTCGGCTCGTCGACGGTGATCATCGGCAGCGCTTCCGGCGTATCCACCGCGCAGATCGTCGCGCCGATACCGACATCTTCAATACCGTTGATCAGCACGATGTCGCCGGCTTCGGCCGAGTCGACCTGCACGCGCTCGAGACCCTTGAACGACAGCACCTGGTTGATCTTGCGGCTCAGCACGTCGCCTTCCGGGCCGAAGCGCATCACGACCGGCTGGCCCGGCTTGATGCGGCCGCGCGTGATGCGGCCGACGCCGATCCGGCCGACGTACGTCGAATAGTCGAGCGACGTGATCTGAAGCTGCAGCGGCGCTTCCGGGTCGGCCGGGCGGACCGGCACGTGCGCGAGGATCGCCTCGAACAGCGGACGCATGTCGCCTTCGCGCGTGGCCGGGTCGAGCGACGCATAGCCATTCAGGCCCGATGCATAGACGATCGGGAAGTCGAGCTGCTCTTCCGTCGCGCCGAGCTTGTCGAACAGGTCGAACGTCTGGTTGATGACCCAGTCGATCCGCGCGCCCGGGCGGTCGATCTTGTTGACGACGACGATCGGCTTCAGGCCGAGCGCGAGCGCCTTCTTCGTGACGAAGCGCGTCTGCGGCATCGGGCCCTCGACCGCGTCGACGAGCAGCAGCACCGAGTCGACCATCGACAGCACGCGCTCCACCTCGCCACCGAAGTCCGCGTGCCCCGGCGTGTCGACGATGTTGATGTGCGTGCCTTCGTACTCGACCGCGCAGTTCTTCGCGAGAATCGTGATCCCGCGCTCCTTTTCGATGTCGTTCGAGTCCATCACCCGCTCCGCAATCTGCTGGTTCTCGCGGAAGGTGCCGGACTGGCGGAGCAGTTGGTCGACGAGCGTAGTCTTGCCGTGGTCGACGTGGGCGATGATGGCGATGTTGCGAAGGGCGCGGGTCATAGAAACCTGGAAATCGTTTGAACGCGCAAGCGCGCCCGCTCGTTTTTCACGGGCGCGCGCGTTGCAGCTGGGAAAGCCTCAAATTATAGCACGTGCGAGTGTCGAAAGCTGGCTGGCACGTTGCAACGCAGCAAGCCGGGCCGGCCCGGCCTTTCCACGAACACGCGGACCTGCCGAAGGCGCCGCCGCCGGCAGACCGAAAACCCTTGTCGTGATAAGGGATTCTTGCAACGCGAAGCACGCCCCCTGCCGTTCGATTAACATTTGCCGCGGCAAGCAATTGTACCTATACTGCTGCCTAGTCAACTATTGCAGCTTCAGGGTTTTATGTCGGATTCTCCTACCCAACCGCCCGTTTCACCGCTGTCTTCGTATCAGATGAACGACAGCGTCGGTTATCTGATGTCGCGCGTGAAGTCGGTGATGACCAACCTCGTCACGCAACGTACGCAGGAAGAGCTCGGCATCACGGGCACGCAGGCGAGCATGCTGTTCATGATCGCGGTCGGCAAGTGCTCGACGGCCGCCGAGCTCGCTCGCGAATACGGGATCGACGCGAGCGCGGTTACGCGCCTGCTCGACCGGGTCGAGAAACGCGGCCTGCTGTCCCGCGTGCGCAGCATCGAGGATCGGCGCGTCGTGCGCCTCGAACTGACCGACGAAGGCCGCGCGCTTGCCGAACGGCTGCCGCCCATTTTCCGCAGCGTGCTCGACCAGGTTCTGGACGGATTTACGCCGGAAGAAGTCGGGTTCCTGAAGAGCATGCTGCGCCGCATTCTCAGCAACTATTGCGAGACGGCCGGCGGCAGCATCACGTAATAGTTGCCATAACAATTACTTTTGACAGATTAATGTAAGGAAATCCTTGCAGTGTCCATCATTCATTCCGAGTCAGGGGTCAGCGCGATGAAATCCTCCCCGTTGTCCGTGCGCGCCGGGTCGTGCCGCGCCGCCGTCGCTGCCGCGGTCGCCGCACTGGCGCTGGCGGGCTGCGCGAATTACATCGGCATCAAGAGCGACAAGCAGATCGCCCCCGCGTCGCAATTCGAATCCGCGCAAAGCCTGCCGGCCCAGGGCGGCCAATGGCCGGCGCTCGACTGGGCCAGCCAGTTCGGCGATCCGCAGTTGCCGAAGCTGATCGACGAGGCCCTTCAGGGCAATCCGTCGATCGCGCAGGCTCAGGCGCGCATCGCGAAGGCATCGTCGTACATCGAATCGTCGCGCTCGAACCTGCTGCCGAAAGCCGAAGCCAGCTACTCGTGGACGCGCGAGCTGTATTCGTCGAACGCACTGTTCCCGCCCCCGTACGGCGGCCAGTGGTACAGCGAGAACAACGCGCTCGCGAGTGCGTCGTGGGAACTCGACCTGTGGGGCAAGAACCGCGAACGCCTGCACACCGCCGTGTCGCAGGAAAAAGCGGCCGAAGCCGACATGCAGCAGGCACGCATCACGCTCGCTTCGTCGGTCGCGCGCACCTATAACTCGCTCGCGCAGCTCTATGCGTTGCGCGATATCGCGCAACGCGAGATCACCAACCGCGAGACGGTCGGCAAGATCACCGACGGCCGCGTATCGGCAGGCCTCGACACCAACGTCGAACGCCAGACGGCCCGCGGCAATATCGCGACGACCCAGGCTTCGCTGTCGGATCTCGACGGCCAGATCACGACGGTGCGCTACCAGCTCGCCGCGCTGCTCGGCAAGGGGCCTGATCGCGGGCTGCAGATTGCGGCGCCCGTGATGAACCCGAGCGGCGAAGTCGCACTGCCCGGCAACCTGCCGGCCGATCTCGTCTCGCGCCGCCCCGACATCGTCGCCGCACGCTGGCAGGTCGAAGCCGCGATGCACGACGTGAAGGAAGCGAAGGCCGAGTTCTATCCCGACGTGAACCTCGCGGCCGGCTTCGGCTTCGATGCGTTCGGCTGGGGCAAATTCCTGAACTTCGCGAGCCGCCAGGCACAGTTCGGCCCGGCGATCCACCTGCCGATCTTCGACGCCGGCGCACTGCGTGCCCAGCTCAAGGGCCGCTACGCGGACTTCGACCTGTCGGTGGCGAACTACAACCAGACGCTGATCGGCGCGCTGAACGACGTCGCGACGCAAGTCGCGTCGATCCGCGCGGTCGATCGCCAGATGGGCGACGCGCAACGTGCGCTCGACGCGTCGACGCGCGCCTACGATCTCGCCGTGATCCGCTACAAGGCCGGCCTGTCGCCGCAACTGCAGGTGCTGACCGCGGACAGCAACCGCCTCGCCTCGGAGCAGACGGTGACCAACCTGAAGATGCGCCGGCGCGACATGCAGCTCGCGCTGATCAAGGCGCTGGGCGGCGGGTTCGATGCGACCGGCACGCCGCTCGCCGCGCCCGACGCCGACAAGCCGACCAAACAGGCCGCCAACTGATCCGGCGCCACCACTACGCAGACACTCGAAATAACGGACGGAGAAAATCGCCATGAGCGACCCTCAACAAAACGCCGCCAGCGCACAGTCGCAAAACAACGGGAAGCGCAAGCGGATGATGACGCTGCTCGTCGCGGTCATCGTGATCGCGGCCATCGCGTACGGCCTGTACTACTTCCTCGTCGCCCGCTTCCATGAAGGGACCGACGATGCGTACGTGAACGGCAACGTCGTGCAGATCACGCCGCAGGTCACCGGCACCGTGATCGCCGTGAAGGCCGACGATACGCAGACGGTCAAGGCCGGCGATCCGCTGGTCGTGCTCGACCCGGCCGATTCGCAGGTCGCGCTGCAGCAGGCGGAAGCCAACCTCGCGCAGACGGTGCGCCAGGTGCGCGGCCTGTTCGTCAACGACGACCAGTACCGCGCGCAGGTCGCGCTGCGCCAGTCCGACCTGTCGAAGGCCGAGGACGACCTGCGCCGCCGCGTGGCCGTCGCGCAGACGGGCGCCGTGTCGCAGGAAGAGATCTCACACGCACGTGACGCCGTGAAGGCCGCGCAAGCGTCGCTCGATGGCGCGCAGCAGCAGCTCGCATCGAACCGCGCGCTGACTGCGAACACGACGATCGCGTCGCACCCGAACGTGATGGCCGCGGCAGCGAAGGTTCGCGACGCGTATCTCGCGAACGCGCGCAACGTGCTGCCGGCGCCTGTGACGGGCTACGTCGCGAAGCGCTCGGTGCAGGTCGGCCAGCGCGTGTCGCCGGGCACGCCGCTGATGTCGGTGGTGCCGCTGAATGCCGTGTGGGTCGACGCGAACTTCAAGGAAGTCCAGCTCAAGCACATGCGCATCGGCCAGCCGGTCGAGCTGACGGCCGACATCTACGGCTCGTCGGCCGTCTACCACGGCAAGGTCGTCGGCTTCTCGGCCGGCACGGGCTCGGCGTTTTCGCTGCTGCCGGCGCAGAACGCGACCGGCAACTGGATCAAGGTCGTGCAGCGCCTGCCGGTGCGTATCGAGCTCGATCCGAAGGATCTCGACAAGCATCCGCTGCGCATCGGCCTGTCGATGCAGGTCGACGTGGACATCAAGGACGAACGCGGCAACCAGCTCGTCAACGCGCCGAACACCGTCTACGAGACCAACGTGTTCGCGAAGTACGGCGACGAAGCCGATGCCGAAATCGCGCGCGTCATCGCCGAGAACGCGGGCAGCAACGCGTCGGCAGTGCCGGCCGCGGCGAAGCAAGGCAGCGCCGCGAAGATGATGTAACCGTTCCGACTCCGGAAAAACAACCGAAATGGCACAGGCTCCTGTCTCCTACCCGCCCTTGCAGGGCGGGCAACTCGTGCTCGGGACGATCGCGGTGTCGCTCGCGGTGTTCATGAACGTGCTCGACACGTCCATCGCGAACGTCGCGATCCCGACCATCTCGGGCGACCTCGGCGTGTCGTCCGACCAGGGCACGTGGGTCATCACGTCGTTCGCGGTCGCGAACGCGATCTCGGTGCCGCTGACGGGCTGGCTGACCGACCGTTTCGGGCAGGTCCGCCTGTTCCTCGCGTCGATCATCCTGTTCGTCATCTCGTCCTGGATGTGCGGCCTCGCGCCGACGCTGCCGTTCCTGCTCGCGTCGCGCGTGCTGCAGGGTGCGGTCGCGGGCCCGATGATTCCGCTGTCGCAATCGCTGCTGCTGTCGAGCTATCCGCGCGCGAAGGCGCCGATGGCGCTCGCGTTGTGGTCGATGACGACGCTGATTGCACCGGTCGCGGGCCCGATCCTCGGCGGCTGGATCTCGGACAACTACTCGTGGCCGTGGATCTTCTACGTGAACATCCCGGTCGGCATAGCCGCGGCACTCGCCACGTGGTCGATCTACCGCTCGCGCGAATCGACGGTGCGCCGCGCCCCGATCGACGGCGTCGGTCTCGCGCTGCTGGTGCTGTGGGTCGGCTCGCTGCAGATCATGCTCGACAAGGGCAAGGATCTCGACTGGTTCGCATCGACGACGATCGTCGCGCTCGCGCTGATCGCGATCATCTCGTTCGCGTTCTTCGTGATCTGGGAACTGACCGCCGAGCACCCCGTCGTCGATCTTTCGCTGTTCCGTATTCGCAACTTCACGGGCGGTACGGTCGCGCTTGCGGTCGGTTACGGGCTCTACTTCGGCAACCTCGTGCTGCTACCGCTGTGGCTGCAGACCCAGATCGGCTACACGGCGACCGACGCCGGCCTCGTGATGGCGCCGGTCGGGCTGTTCGCGATCCTGCTGTCGCCGCTGACCGGCAAGTTCCTGCCGCGCACCGATCCGCGCTACATCGCGACCGCCGCGTTCCTCACGTTCGCACTGTGCTTCTGGATGCGCTCGCGCTACACGACGGGCGTCGACGAATGGTCGCTGACGCTGCCGACGCTCGTGCAGGGCATCGCAATGGCCGGCTTCTTCATTCCACTCGTGTCGATCACGTTGTCCGGCCTGCCCGGCCACCGCATTCCCGCGGCTTCCGGCTTGTCGAACTTCGTGCGGATCATGTGCGGCGGTATCGGCACGTCGATCTTCCAGACCGCATGGGATCACCGCAACAACTTCCATCACGCGCAACTGGTCGAACAGGCGAACGTGTACAACCCGACGTTCAATCAGGCCGTTACGCAGATGGGCAATCTCGGGCTGACGCAGAACCAGGCGCATGGCCTCATCAACAACCAGGCCACGCAACAGGCCGCGCAGCTCGGCGTGAACGACCTGTTCTACATCTCGGCCGTGATCTTCGTGCTGCTGATTGCGCTGATCTGGATCACGAAGCCCGAACGCGCGGGCGGCGGCGATGCCGGTGCGGCAGCGTCGGCGGCACACTGAGCGCCGACCGACACCGCGCCACCGCGCGCCAAACAAAAAGCCCGGTCGAAATCGACCGGGCTTTTTGTTGCTCCGACGGCGCGCTCGCGCCGCTGCGTCAGGCGGCCGTCACGACGAGCCGTTCCGGTGCGAGCACGCCATTCGCCTTGCGCGCCACGCCGAGCAGCCGCGTTGCGTCGTAGACGCGCACGCGCTCGCCGTCGGCCGCATCGATCGGCCCGAGCTCCGACAGCGGCAGGCGCTGACCATGCAGGAACCGCTTCGCGCACGCATCGTCGAGACGAACGGACGGAAACGTCGACAACAATGCATCGACCGGCTGGAGCCACGCATCGCGCGCCGATTCATCGGCGTCCGACAGCGCATCGAGCGTCACCGCATGCTCGAGCGTCAGCGCGCCGACGCCCGTGCGACGCAGCATCGTCAGATGCGCACCGCAACCGAGCGCCTCGCCGATATCCTCCGCCAGCGTGCGCACGTAAGTGCCCTTGCTGCAGGTCACGCGAAACGTCACGTCGGGCATCTCGCAGGCAAGCAGGTCGAGCGCATGGATCGTCACGTTGCGGCCTTCGCGCTCGACGGTCTGGCCCGCGCGTGCATATTCGTACAGCGGCTTGCCATCGCGCTTGAGCGCCGAATACATCGGCGGCACCTGCACGATCTCGCCGGTGAAGCGCGCGAGCGCGGCCTCCACCGCTGCGCGGTCGCATTCGACCGGCCGCGTGTCGATCACTTCGCCCTCCGCGTCGCCGGTGGCCGTGCGCACACCGAGGCGCATCGTCGCCTCGTAGGTCTTGTCGGCCTCGAGCAGATCCTGCGAGAACTTCGTCGCCTCGCCGAAACACAGCGGCAGCAGGCCCGAAGCCAGCGGATCGAGCGTGCCGGTGTGGCCGGCTTTCTTCGCGAGAAGCAGCCGCTTCGCGCGAATCAGCGCATCGTTGCTCGACAGGCCGACCGGCTTGTCGAGCAGGAGGACACCGTCCAGCGCGCGCCGGGGCACGCGCGGGCGTTGGGATGCTGCATTCGTCATAGGTCGGCCGAGTTCAGTCGTCCTTGGTCGGCGCGTCGGCTTCGTCGTCGTCCTTCGCACGCGTCGAATTCGCTTCCTTGATCAGGCGCGACATTTCCACGGCCTTCTCGATCGTCTGGTCGTAATGGAAGTGCAGTGTCGGCACCGTATGAATGTGCAGACGCTTGAACAGCAGGTTGTGCAGGTGACCCGACGCATGGTTCAGCGCGTCCTGCGTCTTTTCCGGATCGCCGGTGAGCGCCGTGAAGTAGACCTTCGCGTGCGCGTAGTCCGGCGTGAGCTCCACGCTCTGGATGGTCACGATGCCGATGCGCGGGTCTTTGACCTCGCGCATGATGAGTTCGGACAGATCGCGCTGAATCTGGTCGGCGATCTGAACGTTGCGATTGGGAGAAGTCCGTTTCCTGGACATGATCGATCCGTGATCCGTTTATCAGGATGAAGCGGCGGGCCATTGTTGGCGCGCCACTATGAAAATGGGCGGGACAGGCCCAAGCCTGCCCCGCCCATGAGCCGATGCGCGACGGTTACAGCGTACGCGCGACTTCGGTCACTTCGAAGACTTCGAACTGGTCGCCTTCGATGACGTCGTTGAAGTTCTTCACCGACATACCGCACTCGAAGCCTTGCTTAACTTCCTTCACGTCGTCCTTGAAGCGCTTCAGCGATTCGAGTTCGCCCGTGAAGATCACGACGTTGTTGCGCAGCACGCGAACCGACGACGAGCGCTTGACGATACCGTCCGTCACCATACAGCCGGCGACCGTGCCGACCTTCGGTACCTTGAAGACCTGGCGCACCTCGACCATGCCGGTGATGACTTCGCGCTTCTCCGGCGCCAGCATGCCCGACATTGCCGCCTTCACCTCATCCACTGCGTCGTAGATGATGTTGTAGTAGCGGATGTCGATGCCGTTCGACTCGGCCAGCTTGCGCGCCTGTGCATCCGCACGCGTGTTGAAGCCGATGATGACCGCCTTCGATGCCGTCGCGAGGTTGACGTCGTTTTCGCTGATGCCGCCCACCGCGCTGTGCACGATCTGCACGCGCACTTCGTCGGTCGACAGCTTGAGCAGCGACTGCACGAGCGCTTCCTGCGAACCCTGCACGTCTGCCTTGATGATGAGCGGCAGGTTCTGTACTTCGCCTTCGCCCATCTGCTCGAGCATGCTTTCCAGCTTCGCGGCCTGCTGCTTCGCAAGCTTCACGTCACGGAACTTGCCCTGACGGAACAGCGCGATTTCCCGTGCCTTGCGCTCGTCCGGCAGCACGATCACTTCCTCGCCCGCACCCGGCACTTCCGACAGACCCTGGATTTCGACCGGGATCGACGGGCCGGCTTCCTTCGTCGGCTTGCCGTTCTCGTCGAGCATCGCGCGCACGCGGCCATAGGCCGTACCCGCCAGCACGATGTCGCCGCGGTTCAGCGTACCGGACTGCACGAGGATCGTCGCGACCGGGCCCTTGCCCTTGTCGAGCTTCGCTTCGATCACGATGCCCTTGGCCGGCGCTTCGACCGGTGCCTTCAGTTCCAGCACTTCGGCCTGCAGCAGCACGTTCTCGAGCAGATCGTCGATGCCGGCACCCGTCTTCGCCGACACCGGCACGAACGGCGAATCGCCGCCGTACTCTTCCGGCACGACGCCTTCCGCGACCAGCTCCTGCTTGACGCGCTCGGGGTTCGCATCCGGCTTGTCGATCTTGTTGATCGCGACGACGATCGGCACGCCACCCGCCTTCGCGTGGGCGATTGCTTCCTTCGTCTGCGGCATCACGCCGTCGTCGGCCGCCACCACCAGCACCACGATGTCGGTCGCCTTCGCGCCGCGTGCACGCATTGCCGTGAACGCCTCGTGACCCGGCGTATCGAGGAACGTGATGACGCCGCGCGGCGTATCGACGTGATATGCACCGATGTGCTGCGTAATGCCGCCCGCTTCGCCCGCGGCAACCTTCGCGCGGCGGATGTGGTCGAGCAGCGAGGTCTTGCCGTGGTCGACGTGACCCATCACCGTGACGACCGGCGGACGCGGCAGTTGCTCCGCGTCGGTGGTCGTTTCGCCTTCGACGAGCAGCGCTTCCGGATCGTCCAGCTTCGCGGCGACCGCGCGGTGGCCCAGTTCCTCGACGACGATCATCGCCGTTTCCTGGTCCAGCACCTGGTTGATCGTGACCATCTGGCCCATCTTCATCATCACCTTGATGACTTCCGAGGCCTTGATCGACATCTTGTGCGCGAGATCGGCAACCGACACGGTTTCCGGCACGTGCACTTCACGCACGATCGGCTCGGTCGGCGCCTGGAACGACGATGCGCTGTCCTGGTGGCGGCCACGGCCCTTCGGGCCGCCGCGCCAGCCGCGGTCGACGCCGCCGCTCGAATCGCCGCGCGTCTTGATGCCGCGGCGCTTCGCTGCGTCGTCCTGCCAGCCGCCCTTGCCTGCGCCCGGCTTCTTGTTGCGGTCGCCCGCGCCTGCCGGTGCCTGCGTCGTGGCCGGTGCTGCGCCGGCCGGCTTCTTCACTGCCGGACGCGCCTGCGCGCCTTCAGGCTTCGCCGGCTTGTGCAGCGTGCCCTTCGCTTCGGCCGGCTTCGGCGGCTCGACCGGCTTCGGCGGCTCGACTGCCTTGACCACGGCCTTGCGCGGTGTGTTCATCATTTCGCGGATCGCGCGCGCTTCGGCCTCGGCGGCCGCACGGCGCTTGCTGATCTCTTCCTGCTCGGCGCGCGCCTTGTCCGCCGCCTCGCGGGCAGCATCCTCGGCCTTCTTCGCCGCTTCGCGCTGCGCCGCACGTTCGGCAGCCGCACGGGCTTCGGCGGCCGCGCGCGCTTCGTCCTGCGCGGACTGCGCACTCGGTGCTTCCGGCTCGGCCGCGGCGGCCTGCTGCGCTGCCGCCTGCTGCTGTGCCGCTGCGGCTTCGGCCGCAGCACGCTTCGCCGCAGCTTCTTCCTCGGCGCGACGGCGCTCGGCTTCAGCCGCTTCCTCGCGAGCGCGGCGCTCGGCTTCCTCGCGCTCGAGGCGCTCCTGGCGCTCGCGCAGTTCCTGAGCCTGCTTTTCGAGCAGCTCGGCCTCGCGGCGCGCTTCTTCCTCGCGACGCTTCAGTTCTGCATCGTCGTCCGCTTCTGCGGCCTGCGCCTGACCCTGTTCCGCGCCATCGCTCACGTCGTCGCGCTTGACGAACGTGCGCTTCTTGCGGACCTCGACCTGAATGGTGCGAGCCTTGCCCGTCGCGTCAGATTGCTTGATCTCCGACGTATGCTTGCGGGTCAGCGTGATCTTGCGCTTGTCGCCGTCGGTTGCGCCGTGCGACTTGCGCAAATGATCGAGCAGACGCGCCTTGTCCGCTTCGGACAGCGCATCGTCTTCACTCGCTTTCTGGACGCCCGCTGCCTGCAGCTGTTCGAGCAGCACACCAGCAGGCATTTTCAGTTCCGCGGCAAATTGGGCTACGTTGTTACTCGCCATTCATTCCTCTTAGTGCAAGGACCGATTCCTTGCTGTTAGCATCGGGTCAGGCCATACGGCCGCCATCAAATCAGTGCGCCATGGTCATTTCTCACTGGAACCAGTGTTCACGTGCTTTCATGATCAACGCCTTAGCGGCATCCTCTTCCATCCCGGTCAGGTCGACCAGTTCATCCACTGCAAGCTCGGCGAGATCGTCTCGCGTCTGCACACCATGTTCGGCCAGCTTCGCGAGCAGCTCCGGCGTGACGCCGTCGAGGCTCTTCAGATCCAGCGCTGCGTTCTCGACCTTTTCTTCGTTCGCGATCGCCATCGTCAACAGCGCATCGCGTGCGCGGTTGCGCAGTTCGTGCACGGTGTCCTCGTCGAACGCCTCGATTTCGAGCATTTCGTTGAGCGGCACGTAAGCGATCTCTTCGAGGCTCGTGAAGCCTTCGTCGATCAGGATGTCGGCAACTTCTTCGTCGACGTCGAGACGCGCCATGAACAGCGCACGCAGCCGGTCGCGCTCTTCACCCTGCTTCAGGGCGGATTCGTCCGGCGTCATGATGTTGATCTGCCAGCCGGTCAACTCGCCGGCAAGGCGAACGTTCTGACCGCTGCGGCCGATCGCGACAGCCAGCTCGTTCTCGTCGACGACGACGTCCATCGAATGCTTTTCTTCATCGACGACGATCGACTGGACAGCTGCCGGCGCGAGCGCGCCGATCACGAACTGGGCGGGATCCTCCGACCATAGCACGATGTCGATGTTTTCGCCACCGAGCTCGTTGCGCACGGCCTGCACGCGCGAGCCGCGAATGCCGACGCAGGTGCCGATCGGATCGATCCGCTTGTCGTACGCGATGACGCCGATCTTCGCGCGCACGCCCGGGTCGCGGGCCGCCGCCTTGATCTCGAGCAGGCCCTGCTCGATTTCCGGCACTTCCATCTCGAACAGCTTCATCAGGAACTCGGGCGCCGTGCGCGACAGCTCGATCTGCGGGCCGCGCGCGGTGCGGTCGACCTTCGCGATGTACGCGCGCACGCGGTCGCCCACGCGCAGGTTTTCCTTCGGGATCAGCTGGTCGCGGCGCAGCAGCGCTTCGACACGGCCCGATTCGACGATGAAGTTGCCCTTGTCGAGGCGCTTCACCGTGCCCGTCATGATCTTTTCGCCGCGCTCGAGGTAATCGTTCAGGATCTGCTCGCGCTCCGCGTCGCGCACCTTCTGCAGGATCACCTGCTTCGCGGCCTGCGCGCCGATGCGACCGAACTCGATCGACGGTACGGGTTCCTCGACATATTCGCCGACTTCGACGTCGGGCTTCTGCTCACGTGCTTCGAACAGCAGGATCTCGCGATCCGGCTCCTGCAAGCCTGCCTCGTCGGGCACGACGAGCCAGCGACGGAAGGTTTCGTGCTCGCCGCTTTCGCGATCGATATGGACGCGGATTTCGGCGCCTTCGTCGAACAGCTTCTTGGAAGCGGACGCGAGCGCAGCCTCGAGGGCGCCCAGCACCACATCCTTGTCGACGTTTTTCTCGCGCGCCAGCGCATCCACCAGCATCAACACTTCGCGACTCATTATTTGCGGCTCCTAAAGTCAACTTGCGGAATCAGGCGGGCTTTGTCGATATCGGCCAGCGTGAAATCCAGCATGGCCGCCTCGCCCTTCTTCCCTTCAAATTCCAAACCGATCGTTTCGCCATTCGGCGCGTGCAGAATGCCCCGGTACGTCTTGCGCCCGTCCAGCGGCTTTTTCAAGGTCACGGAAACTTCGCTGCCGGCGAAGCGCTCGAAGTCGGCCAGCTTCTTCAACGGGCGGTCGAGCCCCGGGGACGAGACTTCGAGCCGTTCGTAATCGATGTTTTCGACCGTCAAGACGTGCTGGAGCTGACGCGTGACCTTTTCGCAATCTTCGAGCGAGATGCCGGCAGGCTGATCGATATAGATGCAAAGCATGCCGCGCCCGGTGCGCTCGAGATCCACCAGCTCGTAGCCGAGCCCGGTGACCGTGGTTTCTATCAGTTCCGTCAGTTGCACAGTGTCCTCTCAGGTGTTCGCGCCCGCCGCTCGCGATTCACCCGCGGGCGCGCGCCTTAGCCGGCGCAGGAAGCGCTACCCGAGATGCCTAACCGTTTCAGCAAAAAAAAATGGGCGGAACGCCCATCTTTCTTACTGGTGGTCGCACCTGAGCCGCACATTGAATCCGTACGCCCAGCGACTCCGCGATTATAGCGATTTTTGGCGCAAACGCCAAGCCAGCCGGTGAAAGCAGCGTTTCGACTGCCTTTACGGACCGAAAATGCGAAATCGGGCTACCCGATCAACCGGCGCAATCCGGCCGCACCGGAGATCGGGCATGCCGGCTGCCATCCAGCGGCACGCGGCATATATATACAGTCGAAATCAAGAAACGCAACGCGTCGCGCCGACAAAACCGGACGGATGCCGATCCTGCCGGCACGCCGGCGGCTTTGCGCCGCCGCATGCCGCGATACGCTTAGCGGCTGCGCGTGCGGCTGCGCTGCGGACGCGGGCTACCGCCGCGCGGGCCGCCGCCGTTGCCGGCGCCTTCGGTACGATTACCGTTCGGATTGCGATTGCCGCCCTTGCCGCCGCCTCGCTTGCCGCCCGCCGGGCCCTCACGCTTGGGGCCCGCGCCGTACGACGCGCGGTTGCCGTCGACATCACGGCCGCCGCCAGCGCGGTTGCCATCTCGGCCGCCGCCGCCCGAGCGGTTGCCGTCGCGGCCGCCGCCAGCACGGTTGCCGTAGCCCGACGGCGCAACCGGCAGGCTGCCGTAGCCGCTCAGGCCCGGCAGACCCGGCCCGCCGCGACGGCCACCGCCACGGCGCGGCTGGTCGAGCTGCCCGTGCGTCGTCAGCACCGGCTCGCGACTGATGAAGCCCATCGACGTCAGCATCGGATCGGGCTGGCGGCGCTCTGCCTGGCCGGCACCGCCACGCTTGCCTTTCTCCTCGGACGGTGCCTTCAGGCCGACGGTCGCCATCAGCTTGCGCACCTGCGCGTCGTCGAGCTCCTCCCAGCGGCCGCGCTTCAGACCGCGCGGCAGCGGGATCGGGCCGTGACGCGTACGGATCAGGCGGCTCACCATCAGGCCGGCCGCCTCGAACATCCGGCGCACTTCGCGGTTGCGGCCTTCGGCCAGCGCGACGTGATACCAGTGGTTCGTGCCTTCGCCGCCGCCATCGCGGATGCGCAGGAAATTGGCGGGGCCGTCGTCCAGCTCGACGCCGTGCAGCAGCTTTTGCCGGTTGCCTTCGGTGAGCTCGCCGACCACCCGCACCGCGTACTCACGCTCGACGCTGTAGCGCGGATGCATGAAGCGGTTCGCGAGGTCGCCCGACGTCGTCAGCATCAGCAGACCTTCGGTATTGAAGTCGAGGCGGCCCACCGCAAGCCATTTCGCCGTCTTCATCGGCGGCAGGCGGTCGAACACCGACGGACGGCCTTCCGGATCCGCATGGCTGACGATTTCGCCCGTCGGCTTGTGGTACAGCAGCACGCGCGGCGGCTTGTTCGGCAGCTTGCGCTTGACCGGCTTGCCGTTGATCCGCACCTGGTCGGTCGGCATGATGCGCTGGCCGATGTGCGCGGGCTCGCCGTTCACCGACACGCGGCCGGCGACGATCAGCTCTTCCATTTCGCGACGCGAGCCCATGCCCGCTTCCGCCAGCACCTTGTGCAGCTTCGGCGCGTCGTCGTCCGGCGACAGCACGCGCTTGTTCGCCGGCTGGCTGCGGCCGCGACGCAGCATCGGCGCACGCACGCCGCTGCCGCCCGCGGAGTTGTCCGCGTCGAATGCGGGCGACGTCACGTATGCGAACAGTTCGTCCTGGGACGCATCGCCCTCCGCCTTGGCCGGGCTGCCTTCAGCCTTCGGTGCGCCGCCACGGCGGCCTTGGCCGCCCTGGCCGCCTTGTGCACCCTGGCCGCCCTTGGCAGCGCCTTCGCGCTTGCCGGCCGGCTTGCGGCCGCCCTTGGCGGCGCCTTCCTTGCGCGGCGCGCGCGCGGGCTGCGCTTCGACGGCCTCGGCCGGCTGCGCGTCCGCGCCTTCGCCGCCCTGCGGCTCGCCTTCGGCGCCCTTCGACTTGGCCGCCGCGCGACGCCGCGCGATCAGGCTGCGCGGGCCTCGCCGCAGACCGCGGCGGGGACGCTCGTCGCCACCCGCGGCCGAAGCGTCCTGCTCCGGTGCATCGTCGGCACGCGCTGCCTGCACGGCAGGCGCGGACGATTCAATATCGTGGATATCTGTCAAAACAACCTCAAAATGTCAGGTCTCGCGCCCGGCGCGGGCGCGGCAAGAAGTTGGCCGCGTTCAGGCGCGACGCTGTTCGGGTTCTGCTTCGTCGTCCGGCAGCGCGTCGGCGCCGATGGGCGCACTGGCGCTTCGTACGGCATCGGCGAGACTGTCGGACGTGTCGTCCAGCATCTCGCCGTCCGCGGGACGGGAACGGGAGGCGTCGGCCTGGCCAACCTCGCCGGGCATGTCGCCGGCCGCTTCCGCTCCGTCTCCGGCAGCCGCTTCGGCGGCCGGCTTGCGATCTTCCTCGCTCCGATCCGCGCGCAGCGGCTCGGGCTGCACATCGGTCGGCACTGCTTCGGCGCCAACCTGTTCCGTTTGTTCCGTTTGCCGGCGATCAGCATCGAGCGTATCGCGGTTCGGCATTTCCTGCGTCGACGCGACATCGGTCGCGACATCCCCCGGCAATTCGGCCAATTGGCCGGCGGACGCTTCATCCGCCTGCGCCTGCGGCACGTCGTCTGCTGCGTCACCGGCTTGCGGCGTGTCGTCGGCAACCGGTACGGCGCCGTCGAAGTCCATTGCGTGCTGCGCAAGCAGCGCGGCCTCGATGTTCGCTGCCGGCTCCTCGAGCGCCGGCAGCTCGTCGAGCGCCTTCAGGCCGAGATCGTCGAGGAACTGCTTGGTCGTCGCATACAGCGCCGGACGCCCCGGCACGTCACGATGACCGATCACCTCGATCCAGCCGCGATCCTCGAGTTGCTTGACCACCTGCGTATTGACCGTGACGCCGCGAATCTCTTCGATGTCGCCGCGCGTGACGGGCTGCCGGTACGCGATGATCGCGAGCGTTTCGAGCACCGCGCGCGAATATTTCGGCGGCTTCTCGGGATGCAGGCGATCCAGATAGTGACGCATCGCCGGCTTGCTCTGGAAGCGCCATCCGGTCGCCAGCGCCACCAGTTCGACGCCGCGGCCGGACCAATCCTGTTTCAGATCTTCGAGCAACGTGCGGACCGTGTCAGCCGACACGCCGTCGGCAAAGAGCTTGCGCAAATCGCCGAGCTTCAGCGGTTCCTGCGCGCAGATCAAAGCAGTCTCGAGGACGATCTTCGCCTCTTGGGTATTCATGCAGCTAGGCCAGACCCTGTGGTCAAACGAACCGGATCAACAAACAGACGAAAGGAACGGAAGACGCGCTCGCCCGATTCTGATCGGTCATATTGATGGGAGCACGAACCGGGGGCGGCGAACCAACTTCAGGCCAGGCCCAAACCGGACGGAACAGCACGGCTCAACGACGGAACCGCGTGACTGAGCGCCATATTACGCAAAATTGCCCGGTGCGTAAAGATGAGCAGATCGGCCCGCCGCCAGTGCGCCGCGCCCGCTCCGGCCCTGCTTCAGCGGGCAGCCGCGCCGTGCGCGAGGAACCGGCGCAGCCGCTCGACGCCCGCGTCGAGTCGTGCCGGATCGCATGCGTAGCACCAGCGCACGAATCCTTCCCCCTCCGGGCCGAATGCCCGCCCGGGCGCAAGGCCGAGCCCCGCATCGCGCACCAGCGTCTTGCAGAACGCGAGACTGTCGGCCGCGCCCGGCAGGCGCAGGAACAAGTACATCGCGCCCGGCGGAGGCGGCACCTCGACGCCCGGCAGCGTCCGCAGCGCGGCGACCAGGTGATCGCGCGCTTCGCGCAGCGCCGCGACGAACGACCGCACGAACGGCTCGCCGTCGCGCAGCGCGACCTCGCCCGCGGCCTGCACGAAGCCCGGCGCGCACGACGTGTTGTATTCGACGAGCTTCGACAGATCGCCCATCACCGATGCCGGCGCAATGAGCCATCCCAGCCGCCAGCCCGTCATCGCCCATGCCTTCGAGAACGAATTCACGACAACGACCCGCTCGTCGCGCGATGCGATATCGAGGAACGACGGCGCGCCGCCGTCGCCGAACGCAAGCCGTTCGTACACCTCGTCGGCGACCAGCCAGATGCCGTGACGCCGACAATGGGCAAGCACGGCCCGCTGATCGTCGCGCGACATCGTCCAGCCGGTCGGATTGTTCGGCGAGTTGACCAGCAGCATCCGCGTATCGGGCGTCAGCGCGTCGAGCAGCCGGTCGACATCGAGCTGCCAGCCCGCGTCGCCATAGCCGAGCGGCACGCATTCGACCTGCGCGCCGAGGATCTTCGGAATCTCGACGAGATTCGGCCACAGCGGCGTGACCGCGACGACACGCTCGCCCGGGCCGACCAGCATCTGCGCGGCCAGCATCAGCGCGTTCACGCCCGAACTCGTCACGGCGACCGTGTCGGCCGCCGTCGCACCATGACGCGCGCTCACGTAGGCCGCAATCGCGTCGCGCAGCGGCGCAGTGCCGAGGTTGTGCGTGTAGAAGGTCGCGCCGTCGCGCAGCGCCGCTGCCGCGGCGTCGCGGATGAAATCCGGCGTCACGCGGTCGGACTCGCCGAACCAGAACGGCAGCATGTCCGGCACGCCGAAGCCGGCGTTCGCCACCTCACGGATCAGCGACGGACGCAGCGCGTGCACCGCGGCGCGCGCCGCCGGCTCGTCGGTCGTCGGGGAAAAACCTGCGGAATGCGTCATCGAGAACCACCGCCCAGGAACACGATCCACGTAGTGTACCGACCCGCAAGCCGGGCCGCGTCGCTTCCGCGCACGTCAGTCGAGGTCTTCCGCCCTCGCCGGCATCTGCCGCACGAGTTCCCAGATCGCCTGCGCCGCGGGCGACAACGACCGGTCGCGGCGGCGCACCAGTTCGACCGTGCGCTCGGTGCGCGGCGTGAGCGGCCGCGCGACGAGTGTCGAGCCGGCCGGCAGCGGCAGCGACAGCCACGGCTGCACGCTCACGCCGACGCCGGCCTCGACGAGCCCGAACACGGTCGCCGAATGCCCGAGTTCCTGCATCACCGTCGCATTGACATGATGGGCGGCCAGCGCGGCATCGATCAGCGGCCGGCTTCCCGACGCGTGATCGAGGAGCACGAGGCGCTCGCCGTCCAGCGCCGTCCACGGCACCTCGGAACGCGCCGCGAGCGGATGATCGGCACGCGCGACGAGGCAAAACGAATCGGTCATCAGCGGTTCGCAGACGAGATCGGCGACCGTAAGCGGCCCGATCACGACGCCGAAATCGACTTCGCTCGACTTCACCTTGCGCAGCACGTCGCTCTGCACGTCGTCTCGCAGGCCAAGCGTCACGAACGGAAACTGGCGCTCGCACGATGCAACCACGCGCGGCATCAGCCTGCAGGCGATCGTCGGGCTCGCCGCGACGATCACGCGCCCGCGGCGCTGCTCGCCGATCTCGCGAATCTCGCGCAGCGTGTCGTCGAGATCGTCGATCAGACGCGACACGCTCGCGATCAGGTTCGCGCCGACGTCGGTGAGTTGCACGTCGCGCGTCGTGCGGTCGATCAACTTCAGCCCAAGCTCGGCCTCGAGCTCCCGCACGCAGCGGCTGACCGCGGACTGCGTGAGCCCGATCTCGTCGCCCGCGCGACTGAAGCTCTTGAGCCGCGCTACCTCGATGAATACGCGAAGCTGGCGCAGCGTGACGTTCATCTCCTGACCTCATCAATCGTCGATATCGATGCACGATTTTAATGCGTGAATCCGGCTTCGATGCGCGAATCCGGCACCGGTCGCACATGTTTCGCTGCGGTGCAATACACAAGCAAACGCACGCAGCACGGGCGAACTGCACAAGATTGGTGATTGTCCCGATTTGCTGGCGGGTTATTTTGGCGTCTTATACGCCCCTAGCTGACTTAGCCGTTAGCTCGCTGCCAAGCGGCTCTCGAGGGATTCGCCTCCGACGTGGCACGCTTCGTGCATTACCTGGCGCACAGGGCGTAGGTTTCGTCGGATGGAAAGGCAGAAACGCCGCTGCCGGCCAACCGGACGCCCCCACCCGGCACTCGACGATCGAGTGCTTGAAGAGTGCGCGGCGCAGGGCAGCGCACCGGAGTTAGCTTCGCTGAGGTGAGGACATGATGCTGTTCGACGATTTGAGAGATAACGAGTGGGCGCTGGTCGAAGGTCTGTTTTGCTCGGAACCCGCACGGAGTGAGCGGCGCGGCCGCCCCCGAGTGGAAGCACGCTCGGTGGTAAACGCCGTGTTGTGGGTGCTGTCGACGGGTGAAGGCTGGTCGAAGCTGCCGGGCCGCTATCCGTCGCCGCCGACCTGCCGCCGTCGCTTCGACGAATGGCAGGCGGATGGCACGCTCGCCGAAATCGTGAAGCGACTCGGCACGAGCGGCCGGCAGATTTCGCTGCGCGGGCGCATCGGCGCGAGCGCCGCGAAGCCGCCCGCACCGCCGAGCCGCGACCGGCTGCGCGGCGCCTTCTGGACCAATCCGGAATCCTGGCGCGCCCCCGTCAAGATGGCGTAACGAATGCTCGATCGGGCGGCTTCGGCCGCCCGGTTTCTTTCCGCGACGCGATCTTTTCGCGACGCCTGCGTTGCTGTCGAATACCGTTGTCGTGCCGCGATACAACTATTTACCAATATTTACAGCAAGCCTGCACTCCCACGCTTACCTTAGCGAAATATCAACAGGCCGCACCGACGGCTTGAAGGGAGCCCCGCCATGAGACCAATGTCACTGCTCGTCGCATGCGGCATTGTCATTTCCCTGGCACTGACCGCTCCAGCTCACGCCGACGATCGCGCAAAACCGCCTCATCGCCAGCAGGATCACCGCAATACTCTCCGCCAGCCGCCGTCTGCAGCCCCGTCCGGCCGGCAAACCGTGCCGCGCGGCGACCTGCGCGGCGACATCGCCAGCAATGCGCGTGCGCGCATCGGCTCGCAGCCGTCCGACATGCCGCGTCATCCGTAGTCCTGCCAATTTCAGGATATCGTCGAAGAAAATGCCCGCTTTCGGGAACTGCGCCGCATGCGACGAGTCACATCGTTGCCATGAGCACAGCGTGGCAACAGCAAAAGTATCCGGTACGCCCGTATCCTCGCGATACGGGCTTTTTTTTGACGTCGCCGGCTTGCGCGGCGACGCCCGAGGCGGGATGGTCCGCCGCTACAGGCGGCTTTCGAGAATCGCCACGGCGCTGGCTTCGCTCAATGCGTAGTCGTCCATGCGGCGATCGGTCCAGGAAAGTAATTTCTCGTCGCGCTCGAGGCGCGAAAATTCGGCTCGACCACTGTCGGTCAGCACGGCGATGTCCACCGGTGCGTGAAAACCCGGCGCGGGGGCAACGGTCTTCTGCCTGACCGTGTCCATCAGCCCGAGCGAACGGAGATACTCGAACACGCCCGGGCGGCGTGCCCACGGTACCTGGCGGTACTGCACTCGTCTCAATGCGTCGAGCACCGCTTCGTTGGAATACGTGGCCATCTCGATTCTTTCTTAAAGTGCAGCGACAATGCGAAGCGGTGCGCCGGGCAGGGTCTCCGCCCGCCGATACCGCCACCGATTCTGGAGGCCGACGTTCGGCGTCGCTTCAGGGCCGGATCGTCAGCCGTCCATAAAAAGACACCATACCCCAATCAAATTGATTCTGTTCGATTCATTTGTACTTCTCTTCATCTGTTTCATGCTCTGCCGCAAGCGGCGACGAGTCATCTCGATCGCCGCCGTTGCGCTGTTCTGGCTGCTCGCGACAGGCTGGCTCACCGCGCCGCTGATCGCGTGGAGCGAGGCGGGCGTCGTGCCGGTCGAGCACCCGGACATGCATGGGCGAACCACGCTGATTCTGCTCGGCACCGGCACGCGCCGCACCGACTCCGGGCTGCAGCCGCCGCCCGATGGCATCGCGCGCATCCACAAGGTGGCGGCGCTTTATCGCGTGTGCCGGCAGCAGGCCGAGCGCTGCACCGTATTGATGTCGGGCGGCGACCCGCAGCATCACGGCGAAACCGAGGCAGCCGTATACGGCCGCCAGCTCATCGAGGAAGGCGTCGCCCCCGGCGACCTCGTTCTCGAACCGAACAGCCGCACAACCTACGAAAACGCGAAATTCACTGCGTCTATACTACGCCCACAGTATGACGACGCACGCATTCTCGTCACCTCGTCGTATCAGATGCGCCGTGCCCTGCTCGATTTCCGCCGATTCGGCATCGATCCGCAGCCCGTTTATGCGAATCGCCGGCGTGCGCAAACGGGCTGGCTGCCACGCTGGCGCAACGTGGCCAACGCCGAGCAGGCGCTGCACGAGCTGGTCGGCATCGCGCAATTCCACGTCTACCGATGGCTCGGATGGTTCTGACGACTGCGCGAAAACGGGAGCGGAATGGCAGTACTGCCCAGGATGGCAGGCGCGTGACGAAGTGCGCGAAGTGTTGCGCGACTTCAACGCGGCCTTGCGTCGCGCCACGATCCGGTGCACATTGATCCGTCACTTTTGTTACACTCGACACGCACTCGTTTGCAGTCGCCAGACAAAACGGCAACATTCGGGTTCATCACCACTTAGCGGAGGTAAAGCAATGAAGAAGACGTCCCTGGCTATCCTGGTAGCGATGTCGGCGCTGACTGGCGCAGCGTATGCGCAAGAGAGCACGGAAATCAAGACCATTACCGATCCGGCCAAGATCTCCGAGATCGAGCAGCGCGCACAGGCGCTGCAGCAGCAACAAGCGGCCGAAGCCGCTCAGCCGGCGATGCAGGAAGAGCATCACCACGGCAAGAAGGCTGCTCACCACAAGGCTGCTGCGAAGAAGGCCGGCAAGAAGGCTGCCAAGGCCGCTCCGGCAGAAGCTGCCAGCCAGTAAGTTCGGCGGTACCGCACAAGCGAAAAGCCGAATCCGGGTAACCGGGTTCGGCTTTTTTGGTTGCGGTGCCCGCGCGCTGTGCTAAAGTCGCGCACCGAAATTTTCCACCCGTGCGCACCCCGGTGCGGAGGACAGCATGAGCAACATTCAACTCGACATCGAGTGGACCGAAGCCGCCACTCGCCAGATCAAGCAACTGATGCCCCGCGGCTCGGCCGACGCATTCCTCGCGCTGCCGCCGATCGAGTGCCTGCCGATGGAAGGCGACGTGCTCTTCCTCGGCCCGCAAGGCAAGCAGCAACCGTTCATCGTCGCCGAGCGCCAGTATCATCACGACGGCGACGCCGACTGGACGATCATCCTGATCCTCGACGTACCCGGCACGTCGCACTGACGCGCTACTGCGACCGGACACGTCCGGTCGCCCCCCCCCTGCTCAGACGAGCTTCGACAGCACGCGGATTTCGGCACTTTCGATCCAGTCCGCGGCCGCTTCGCGATAAGCGAGAATGTGCGCGGAACGCGCATGGGCGGCCAGCGCCTCCTCG
Source organism: Burkholderia sp. GbtcB21 (assembly GCF_019091065.1). Classification (NCBI taxonomy): domain Bacteria; kingdom Pseudomonadati; phylum Pseudomonadota; class Betaproteobacteria; order Burkholderiales; family Burkholderiaceae; genus Burkholderia; species Burkholderia sp. GbtcB21. The sequence continues at coordinate 186,816 of NZ_JAGXKA010000012.1, read as the reverse complement.
CTCTCCCAGCGCTCGACGAACACGAACCGAACGGGCTCCTTCAGATCCCGGTGCAGGTCGTACTGCAATGCACCGGCTTCGTTGCGGGTCGGCTCGACGATCCCTTCGAGCGCGGTGCGCAGCTTGTCCTCGGCGCCCGGCTTCGCGACGATCAGCGCCACGACTGCTATTTCCGCCATTCCCGACTCCTTCATCCAGAAAATTCCGAGAATACGCGAATCACGCATCGCGCATCGGCCACGCCGATGCAGCACTGCACGACGGCCAAAAAAATAGCCCGCGCTTCGGAGAAGCGCGGGCGAAACCGTCGCCCTACGAGGATAGGCGACGGGGCCATCGAGATCCGCGCGCTGGCGCACGGATCGTCATCAGTTGCGCCGGCACTTGTCGTGCCGGCATTTGAAAACGTCGAGACCGTTGATCGAGCGCTCGCGACGCACGCCCGGCATCTGACGCCATCCTCCCTGCTCCAACGATTCCAACATATAAAGCAGTTTGCGTGCCAAGCGTTGAACACCGGTCATACCATTGATTCATAAGGACAATTTTTCGGTCGACAACAATGTGACACGTGTTCTGCCGCCGTAACGCACGGATGTTACGTAACGTCACGATGAGGGACCGAACCTCTCGCACATGCGCACGCAAGCCGCACGCCGGCGAGCGGCCATAAAAAAAGCCCGCCATTCGGCGGGCTTTGCACGGATGCGGAGAAGCGTCGGGATCAGCGGAGCTGATTCACGAGCAGCCCCATGATCTGACGAGCCGGCGACGACGTGTCGATCGAACCCGAATCGTCGACGACCGCGACGCGCGTCTGGTCGGCCGTGAGTGCCTTCACGTTGACGCGGTACTGCTTCGCCTGCTTTTCCTTCTTGCCGTGGAACAGCTGGCTCCAGAAGCCCTGCTCGGCCGAACTCAGGTCCTTCGGATCGACATAGCGCACGAAATACAACCCCTTCGAGCGATCGCGATCGTCGACCGTGAAGTTCGCGCGATCGAGCGCGAGACCGACGTGCAGCCACGATCGGTCGTACGGCTCGCCGAGCGTGACTTCGGACGGCACGGCCGCGTCGGCCGCATCGTTACCCTGCGCCGACGTGCGCGAGACATTCTGCGCGGCGATCGCGGCGGCAGCCTTCGACGATGCGTCGGCGTCGGCCTTCTTGTCCTTCGGCACCGCGTTGTCCTTGATGTTCGCGATCGGCGGCTCGCCGTTCTTCGCGCGCTGCTCGTTCTGCGCGAGCACGGCCATCAGCCGCTTCAGGTATTCGGTCTCGAGCGCCGGATCGTTCGGCTTCGGTTCCCACTTGCTCGAATCGTTGTTCGCGCCGGTGATCGCCTCGCGCATCCCCTTCTGGCTGATGAACACGTAGGTGCCGCCGTTCGGTGCCGAATCGAGACGCGTGCGGTACTTGTTGCGCTCGGCCGTCACGTACGAGTTGCCCATTGCCTTCGAGATCACGCTGCGGATCAGGCCGTCGTTGATCTGCGGATGGGTTTCGTTCCAGTCGGTTTCCATCACGCCCTTGTCGCGCTGGTCGACGACGAGCAGGAAGCCCTGCTCCTGCCAGAAACGACGCACCTGCGGCCAGATGGCGGCCGGCTGCTTGCCGTCGATCACGAGCCAGCTCTCGGTGCCGTCGCGCTGGATATGCATGCCGGCCACGGCTGGCGCGACGGTGTCCAGCGCAGGCGCTGCCTGCTGGACCTGCTGAAGCGCAGACAGGGAAGTCGCGCCGCCCTGGGGCGGCAGCGAACGCTGATCGGCCGTCTCGTCGAGCATGTTGGGCGGCACTGCGAGCGACGCTTCCTTCGATTTCGAATCGCTCTTGTAGTCCACTTTCGTGGGCGACGACGTACCGCAACCGGCGACGAGCGCGCCAGTGGCGAGCACTGCAGCGAACCGCATGGTAAGACGAAGATCAGTCATGTTCGGGGAATCCTCTTCCGCTAAATCACGGCGCTTTCCGTGGATCAACCTTGCATTTTACCGGGGCCGCGCCGCGATGTGCAAAAAAGCGACCGGCAAGAAAAAACCCGCGTCAGCATGAACTGACGCGGGTTCTTGTCTGGTCGGGGCGAGAGGATTTGAACCTCCGACCACCTGCACCCCATGCAGGTACGCTACCAGGCTGCGCTACGCCCCGAAAGAAGAAAAGTATAACAGACACTTTTCAGATTTAGAATCGGGTCGCATGCATTTTGTGAATGTTCTTGTGAAATTTTTTGGCGTGACGGTGCCGATACGAGTGAAGCCGCGCATGCTGGCGCGATCTGCGCTCCCACTGCACGGCGCCCGCATCGCATTCACCGCTTGCGCGCAACGCAGATGACCGTCAGGCCGGCAACGCGGTTGAACCGGAACATCGGCAACTCGACGCGACAGATCGTCTTGAGCAAGCCGTTGACGAGCGGATGGTGCCGGCGCAATTGCGACGCCGGCTCGCGCGGATGCCGACGCGCCCGCTCGCCCAGCCGCAGCGCTGCCGCAAGCGGAAACGTGAGGCCGAAGTAATAGGCGCCGCGCTCGACGTCGAGCCCCGCACGACGAACCACATCCTCGAGACCGCCGAGCGTATACCTGCGCTTGTGCTCGAGAAAATCGTCATGGCCGCTCCAGAGGAACTGGAACGCGGGAACCGTGATCAGGAACCGGCTGCCCGGAGGCGCCCCCTTCACATACTGCGCCAGCAGCCCGACGTCGTCGTCGACATGCTCGAGCACGTCCATCAGCAGAACGAGATCGGCATCGAATCGCTCGACGGACCGTCGAAAGTGGATGGGTTTGCCGGCCGTCTCTTCGTCGGTATCGTCGGCGTAGCTCGTATCGACACACCACGCTTCCGTCGCCTGCGTGCGTTCGAGCAAGTGTTTCGAGAAGAAGCCGGAGCCTGCACCGACGTCGAGTATCCGGTTCGCGCCCGCCCCGCCCAGGAACCGACGGATCGCGCTCGCCTTCGACGCGTAGTACCAGTGATCGCCCACACCCGCACCCAATACGTCGACTTCCTTCAGATCCATGACGCTTCCCCGTGATGGCCAAGTGTTTTGATCCGTACAGCCATAAAGCTGATCTTACCTCGCCGTTGCCGCCGATCGTACCTGTCGACGCCGCACGGCCGGGAAGGATCGCACCGGCTGGACGACCGCGATTCTGCATACGATCCTCGGCCTCTGTCGGTAAACGATTTTCGCGGACTACCTGCTGACCAACGTATATAGCGCATCCGGAATTGCCGCGTCTGTCGCCCAGGCTCAAAAAGCCGGCGGGCAAAATGCGGCAGACATGATGACCGCGCTGCAACGCGCGCACGCCAATCATCTGCGGGCGACATTCGATCAGGTCACCGCGTCGTACGGCTCGATGACGTCGTACATCGTGAACGGACTACAACTCGACCAGGCGACGCTGAACGCAATCCGGCGGCGCATGCTGGTCTGATCGGCCCCGCAGGCGAGCACGACGGGGCCGGATCGCCCGCTTGCTTCGACCGCCTCGACCGACGCGTCGCGAATCCGGTGAAAACCCGCGCCGGCCAAGGCTGGCAGCGGATTCGCCCGTTCGTCCAGAAACACGTCGGCCGAGGGCCCGCACAAACCAAACGACCGTTTGATCCGGCCGCCCCGCCACCCCGAATCCATTGCCCCGCAGCCCGTCGGCTCGCCGTGCCCGGGCGCCCGTTGTTTGGTAACGCCGCTCTAGCGCGCTATGACACACTGCACGGCATCGACGCTCGCGCCGTGCAGTACCGTGGCGCGCGCCGCCGTCGATCACGACAAGACATGGAGACAGACGATGCGGAATGCGGTCCGGCGCGGCCATCGCTCGCCTTTGGCAATTTTCGACTGGATTTCCGGCCCGCGACGCGCGGCCGCCCCGGTCTCGCACAAGACAGCCCGCGTGTTCGGCTGCGGCGCGCTGGCGCTCGCGCTGCTCTGCACCGGCTGTGCGGAATCGTCCGCGCAGCGCGCCGGCAACGCGTCGGTCGCGTCGACGAAGATCGAGCGCACCAAAGCCGAACGCCTCGCCCGCGAGCAGCAGATCGCGCGCACCGTGCCGTCGCTCGCGTCGATCAGCCTCACGCAACCGCGCCCGTTCACGCTGCGCGACTCGGGCCAGAACGGCGCGATGACGTTCCTGCGCGACGTCGATTTCCGCATCGTCAACAACCTCGGCTTCTTTATCCATCAGTTGTCGGCCACGCTCGTGCCGACGCAGGCCGGCGCGCCGATCGTGTTCGACGATCCGACGAGCTTCGAGATCGACGTGCACGAAGGCACGGTCACGCTCGACAACGCGAAGCTGACCGCCCTCTTCAATACCTATATCTTCGGTTACCGCAACGCACCGCTGCGCAAGCTCGCCGTGTCGGCCGGCGACGGCGTGATCCACCTGCAGGGCGAAATGCAGCGCGACGGCTGGGTGCCGTTCTCGCTGACCGGCACCCTCGCGATCCGCGACGGCAGTCAGCTCGTGTTCCACCCGACCGGCGTGCGCGTGTCGGGCATCAACGCGCAGCCGGTGATGCGCGCAGCCAACGTGAAGATGGCCGACCTGCTGAAAGTCCAGACGCCGATCGCGCAGCTCGCCGGCGACGACCTCGTGATGTCGGTCGACAAGCTGATGCCGCCGCCGCGCCTGAAAATCACGATCACCGCGCTGCGCGTGACGCCGGCCGGCCTCGACCTTACGCTCGACGACGGCACGCATGCGGGCTTCGCGATGCCTGCGAACGCGCCGCAGCAGGCGATGGTCATCCGCGGCGGCGACGTGAAGTTCATGCGCTCGATGCCGATGAACGCCGACATTTTGATCGGTCCGGTCGATTCGACGAAGCGCGACCAGAATTTCGTGTTCGACCTGTATCACTATCGCGACCAGGTGTCGGCCGGCTACTTCAATTTCGACGAAAGCGGTGCGATGGCCATCCGCATGCCTTCGTACACGGGCCCCGCCAGCGGCGCGCTGCTCGGCAATGCGGCCGCACGCCTGAACGACAGCTTCCTCGCCGCGCAGCAGAATGCGCTGCGCGATGTGCGCCAGCACTGGGAAGCCTACGCGCTCGCGGCGGACACCGCACGACCGGGCATGCAGAAGGTCGCGATGCGGCGCACGTCGACCACGCCGTTCAACGAGCGGCACGTGTCGAACCGCAACCCGACGATCCATCTGCGCAACGTCGACTTCAACCTATCTGGCGATATCGGCTTTCATGTCGAAGATCTCGACGTCGAACTCGTGTCGAAGCGGCCCGTCGAGCCCGTCGACCTCGACGATCCGAACCAGTACGACATCCGCATTCTCGGCGGCACGGTCGTCGAGTCGTGGAAGGCGATGTCCGCGCTCTTCAACAACTACCTGCTCGACTACTCGCCACGTTCGCTGAACGACCTGCAGCTCAGTGCGGACGGCCAGAACCTGCGCGTCCAGGGCGGCATCAAGCTGTGGAATCACGTGCCGGGCGTCTGGCTGCCGACCGACATGAAGGGCTCGCTGACGGTACTCGACGACCGGCACCTCGCGTTCAAGCCATCCGAGGTGTCGGTGCTCGGCATTCCGCAGGCGAAGCTGCTGCGCTCGCTCGGCATCGAGCTCGCTTCGCTGACGCCGCTGCAGCGTCGCGGCGCGGAACTGCGCGGCGACACGCTCGTGCTCGACCAGTACACCGTGTTCCCGCCGCCGGTGCTGAACGGCAAGCTCGGGCAGGCAACGGTCGAGCGCGACGGGCTGCGCCTCACGTTCCGGCGGGCGGCGGGCGCGCCCGCGCCGAAGCGGCCGCAGATCGATGCGCCGAGCTACATGTGGATGGAAGGCGGCGACATGAAGATGTTCAACGTGCTCGAACTGAACGTGCGCGCGCTGATCCGGAATTCGGCCGAGGCCGGCCCGATGCGTTTCGACCTGTACGGCTATCGCAGCCAGGTCGCGCAAGGCTCGGTGAGAATGCTGCCGGACGGCACGCTGGTCGTCGACATGGGACAGAAGAACCCACTCGCGTCGCGCTGATCCGCGCGCGCGACACGCATGAAAAAAGCCCGGTGGCGCTTCGCCAACCGGGCTTTTCATTTCGTCCTTCGTACTTCGCGCTTCAGTCGTGCTTCAGTCCGTCGATCACGTCGAGCAGCGCCTGCCGCAACGCGATGACGTCGACGGTTGCGCCCGGCTTGCCGGGCACACGCGCGTCGGTGGCCTGCTCCTCGGCGGATTCGACCGGTTCCGCCGCAGCCCGCCCGCCGCTCGGCGAATCGAGCCGATTGCGTGCACCGTTGATCGTGAATCCCTGCTCGTACAGCAACTCGCGAATCCGCCGGATCAGCAGCACTTCGTGATGCTGGTAATACCGACGATTGCCGCGCCGCTTCACCGGCCGCAACTGAGTGAATTCCTGTTCCCAATAACGCAGCACATGCGGCTTGACCCCGCACAGTTCGCTGACTTCGCCGATCGTGAAGTAGCGCTTCGCGGGAATCGGAGGCAAAACGACTTTCTCAACCGTGGTGGTCATCGTCGGTTAACCGTCGGTAAAGGGTGCGCGGCGGCCGCGCGGAGACGTCAGCGCGCGGGGCTTACTCCGCGCCGTTTTCGACCAGCGCCTTCAGCTTCTGGCTCGCGTGGAAGGTTACCACCCGGCGGGCCGCGATCGGAATCGCCTCGCCCGTCTTCGGATTGCGGCCCGGACGCTGCGGCTTGTCGCGCAGCTGGAAATTGCCGAACCCCGACAGCTTGACGCTTTCGCCGTTTTCAAGCGCGTCGCGGATCACCTCGAAAAACGCCTCGACCATGTCCTTCGCTTCACGCTTGTTCAGCCCGACGCTGTCGAACAGCAGCTCCGCCAGTTCCGCCTTCGTCAGCGTGGGCGTCTCGGCGGACGCCGGCGCCGAAGCGTCGCGGTTCATGGCGCTGCGTTGCGCCGTCAGGAGGGCTTCGAATTCACTCGAGGTCATGTCGTTCATATCTGCCATACAGCGCGTTGAATCAAAACTTACGATGGGAAAAAGCCGCCCGCAAGCGGGCGGGCCCTCTCCTTAGCCGCGCAGGCGCGCACCGGCACGAGCCATCCGCTCGACCAGCGTCTGGATCGCCTGATCGACGACCTCGTCCTGTAGCGTGCCAGCCGCGTCCTGCAGCGTCACGCGGAAGGCAAGGCTCTTCTCGTGCGCGGCAAGACCACCGGAAGTATTTGATTTTGCACGAAATTCGTCGAAGAGTACAACCTTCTGAACGAATCGGCAGGCTTCTTCGGCAAGCGCCTTCTTCATTTCGTCGAAAAGTGCCTGAACCTCGACCGCCTGATCGACGACAACGGCGATATCGCGACGTACCGGCGGGAATTTCGACACGTCGGTCGGCGCGGGCAGCGCACGCGTAATCAGCGCGTCCGCATCGATCTCGAACATCACCGGCGCGTGCGGCAGCTCGTACTTCTGCATCAGGCGCGGGTGCAGCTCGCCGATCCAGCCGACCGCGCGGCCATCGACCTCGATGCGCGCGCTGCGGCCCGGATGGAGGGCCGGATGCTCTGCCTTCACGAAACGTGCGGCCGCGGGCGCGAGCAGCGCCTCCAGATCGCCCTTCACGTCGAAGAAATCGACTGCGCGGGTCGCTGCGCCCCACTGCTCGTCGAGTGCCGGACCGTACGCAAGCGCGCCGACACGCTTCGGCTGCGCATGACCTTCGACGGCCAGCTCGCCGGCCTTCACCGACGAATCGGCGAGGAACACGCGGCCCGACTCGAACACGCGCACGCGATCGGCACGCCGGTTCAGGTTGTGACGCAGCACGGCGATCAGGCTACCGAACAACGTCGTGCGCATCACCGAAAGCTGGCTCGCGATCGGGTTCAGCAGCCGGATCGGGTTGTCGTTGCCGGCGAAATCGTGCTCCCACTCCGCATCGACGAAGCTGAAGTTGACGGTTTCCGCATAGTCGCGCGCGGCGAGTGCGTGACGGATGTCGTGAATCGAGCGCCGCGTTTCGTTGGTCGCACGCATTTCGCTCGTCGCGACCGGCGGACGCGCGGGGATCTTCTCGAAGCCGTAGATACGCGCCACTTCCTCGATCAGGTCTTCCTCGATCTCGATGTCGAAGCGGTGCGACGGCGGCGTAACGAGGAACGCGTCGTCTTCACGCTCGAACGGCAGGCCGAGGCGCGTGAAGATGCTGGCGATCTCGTCGGCGCCGATCTTCACGCCGATGATGCGGTTCGCGCGCGACACGCGCATCTTCACCGGCGCGCGCTGCGGCAGGTTCACGGACTGATCGTCGACCGGGCCGGCCTTGCCGCCGCAGATCTCGAGAATCAGCTGCGTGATGCGCTCGACGTGCTCGACGGTCGTCGCGTAATCGACACCGCGCTCGAAGCGATGCGCCGCATCGGTCGAGAAGTTGTACTTGCGCGCACGGCCGCGGATGCTGTCCGGCCACCAGAACGCGGCTTCCAGGTAGATGTTGGTCGTGTCGAGCGTGACGGCCGTGCTGTCGCCGCCCATGATGCCGGCCAGGCTTTCGACCTGGCGGTCGTCCGAAATCACGCCGACCGTTTCGTCGAGTTCGACCGTATTGCCATTGAGCAGCTTCAGCGATTCGCCGCGCTTGCCCCAGCGCACCTCGATGCCACCGTGGATCTTGTCGAGATCGAACACGTGCGACGGGCGGCCGAGCTCGAACATCACGTAGTTCGAGATGTCGACGAGCGCGGACACGCTGCGCTGGCCCGAACGCTCGAGGCGCTCGACCATCCACTGCGGCGTCTTCGCATGCGCGTTCACGCCGCGGATCACGCGACCCGAGAAGCGGCCGCACAGATCCGGGGCGGCAATGCGCACCGGCAGCGTTTCGTCGAGCTCGACGCGCACCGGGCGGATGTCGACCGGCGTCAGCGGCGCGCCGGTGATCGCAGCCGTCTCGCGCGCGATGCCGAACACGGACAGGCAGTCGGCCTTGTTCGGCGTCAGCTTGATTTCGAAGATCGTATCGTCGAGATTGAGCGTCTCGCGGATGTCCTGACCGACCGGCGTGTCTTCCGGCAGGATCAGCAGGCCGCTGTGATCCTCGGACAACTTCAGCTCGCGCGCCGAGCACAGCATCCCCTGGCTCTCCACGCCGCGCAGCTTCGACAGCTTGATCGCGAACGGCTTGCCGCCCTCTTCCGCCGGCGGCAGTTCCGCGCCGACCAGCGCGACCGGCACCTTGATGCCGGGCGCCACGTTCGGCGCGCCGCAGACGATGTTCAGCGTCGCGCCGGTGCCGGCGTCGACCTGGCAGACATTGAGCTTGTCCGCATCCGGATGCTTGACGACTTCGAGCACGCGGCCGACGACGATCTTCGACGTCGGCGGCGCAGCCTTGCTCAGCGATTCGACTTCGAGCCCCGCCATCGTCAGCGCGTGCGACAGTTCGTCGGTCGTGAGCTGCGGGTCGACAAAGGTTCTCAACCAGGATTCAGGGAATTGCATGGATGTCTACGTTCGAAACAGGTTAGATCGACGCCCGGGGCCCCATCGGATCGTCCGTCGGGGCGTGCGCGGGCACAGGTCGGCGCGGCGAGCGGCGTTATGCGAACTGGCGCAGGAAACGCAGGTCGTTCTCGAAGAACAGCCGGAGATCCTGGACGCCGTAGCGCAGCATCGTCAGGCGCTCGAGGCCGCTGCCGAACGCGAAGCCGATGTAGCGCTCGGGATCGAGGCCCATGTTGCGAATCACGGTCGGATGCACCTGCCCCGAGCCGGAGATCTCGAGCCATTTGCCGGCGTTCTTGCCTTGCTCGAACATCATGTCGATTTCGGCCGACGGTTCCGTGAACGGGAAATACGACGGACGGAAGCGCACGAGGATGTCGTCGCGCTCGAAGAATTTTTTCAGGAAGTCGGTATAGACGCCCTTGAGGTCGGCGAAACTGATGTTCTCGTCGATCCACAGCCCCTCGACCTGATTGAACATCGGCGAGTGGGTCGCATCGCTGTCGACGCGATACGTGCGTCCCGGCGCGATCACCTTGATCGGCGGACGGTTCATGCGCGCGTAACGCACCTGCATCGGGCTCGTGTGCGTGCGCAGCAGCAGCTGGCGGCCGTCGGCGTCCTTGCCTTCGACGTAGAAGGTGTCCTGCATCGAACGCGCCGGATGGTTCTCCGGGCTGTTCAGCGACGTGAAGTTGTACCAGTCGGTCTCGATTTCGGGACCGTCGGCCACGTCGAAACCGATCGAGCGGAAAATCTGTTCGACGCGCTCCCACGTGCGCATCACGGGGTGCAGGCTGCCTGCACCGGCGCCGCGGCCCGGCAACGTCACGTCGATCGCCTCGGCGGCGAGGCGCTGGTTCAACAGCGCGTCGGCCAGCGCCTGGCGACGTGCGGTCAGCGCGGCTTCGACCTGCTGCTTCACGACGTTGATGCGTGCGCCTTCGGTCTTGCGTGCTTCGGGATCGAGCTTGCCGAGGCCCTTCAGCAACTCGGTCAGCGCACCCGACTTGCCGAGAAATCGTGCTTTCTCGTTTTCGAGCGTGGTGATGTCGGCAGCCTGTTCGAAGGACTGCTGCGCGTCGGCGACAATCTGGTCCAGATCCATAGATCCCATCATTTCCAACGTCATTCGGTCTTGGCGAGCGAAATCGCCCACCAACAAAAAACGGCCCCCACGCTCTCTTCTTTCGCTGCCCCCCGAGGGGGCGATCGGCCCTCTTGGGGCGGCCCAGCGAGGGCCGATAAAAAAAGGGGCTCGGAAGAGCCCCGTTTTCGCTGCAGCGGCCGAGACTACCGGATCATCGCTGCAACTAACCACGCAGTGCTAATTTCGCAATTAGGCTGCAACGGCGGCTTTCACCTGCTTGACGATCGCAGCAAAAGCAGCCTTGTCGAACACCGCCATGTCGGCCAGCACCTTACGGTCGAGTTCGATCGACGCCTTCTTCAGGCCGTTGATGAACACGCTGTAGGTCATGTCGTGCTGGCGAACTGCCGCGTTGATACGCGTGATCCACAGTGCGCGGAACACACGCTTCTTGTTGCGGCGATCGCGGTACGCGTACTGACCAGCGCGCATCACCGCCTGCTTGGCGATGCGGTAGACGTTATTGCGGCGGCCGCGATAACCCTTGGCCAGGTTGATGATCTTCTTGTGGCGGGCCCGTGCGGTTACCCCACGTTTGACTCGAGGCATGTTTCTCTCCTTAGAGTATCGATTGAGGGGTTACGCGAACGGGAGCATCGCGCGGACGGAGTTCAGATCGGAATCATGAACTGCCGTTGCGCCGCGCAGATGGCGCTTGTTCTTCGTGGTTTTCTTGGTCAGGATGTGGCGCTTGAAGGCTTGACCGCGCTTGACGGTACCGCCCGGACGCACCACGAAGCGCTTTGCAGCGCTCTTCTTGGTCTTCATCTTAGGCATGACGAACAACTCCAGTTTATTAGATGGCGATGGGTGTGCGGTTGGCTTGCGCCCTTGACCCGCCCTTCGAAACCCAGTCCACTTGTGTACGGCGTACCGCTTGCGCAGCCGCCGTCATTGTTGGCGCGCCGCCCTGACCGGGCAACGCGCCGAACCACTTCCGAACCTGCGCGCGAAGCGCGCGAGCCCGTTACTTCTTTTTCTTCGGCGAGAGCACCATGATCATCTGGCGCCCTTCCATCTTCGGCATCTGCTCGACCTGGCCGACTTCCTCGAGATCTGTGCGCAGACGCTCAAGCATCCGCATACCGATTTCCTGGTGAGCCATTTCGCGACCGCGGAAACGCAACGTGATCTTCGTCTTGTCGCCCTCTTCGAGGAAGCGCACGAGATTGCGGAGCTTGACGTTGTAATCCCCGTCATCGGTACCCGGGCGGAACTTGACTTCCTTGACCTGGATGACCTTCTGCTTCAGCTTCGCTTCGTGCTGCTTCTTCGATTCCTGGTACTTGAACTTGCCGTAATCCATCAGACGGCAAACCGGGGGAACCGCTTGCGGCGCGATTTCCACCAGGTCAACATCCAGTTCTTCCGATTTACGGAAAGCATCAGCGAGTTTTACGATACCGAGCGGTTCGTTCTCGATCCCGACCAGACGCACTTCCGGCGCAGTGATTTCACCGTTGATGCGATGCGACGACTTATCAGTAGCGATGTTACGTTTCCTCTAAAAATTAAAAAAACGAGCCGCGCTGCCAGGGTGGTTACTTGAACGAGCGCAGGTCTTCCTGCAGACGCTCAACGAAGGCATCGACCGGCATCACGCCAAGATCGACGCCGCCACGGGCACGCACGGCTACCGTTTGCGCATCACGCTCCTTATCGCCCACGACGAGGAGATAAGGCACCTTTTCCAGCGTGTGCTCGCGTATTTTATAGCTAATCTTCTCGTTGCGCAAATCCGCCGTCACTCTAACCCCTTGTTTTTGCAACGATTGGGCCAGAGATTGCGCATATTCGACCTGACTTTCGGCGATATTGAGCACAACAGCCTGCATCGGCGCGAGCCAGACCGGCATCGCACCAGCGTGGTGCTCGATCAAAATGCCGAGGAATCGCTCCATCGAACCGACGATCGCACGGTGCAGCATCACGGGCCGGCGACGGCTGTTGTCTTCCGCCACGTACTCGGCGCCGAGGCGTTCCGGCAGCATCATGTCGAGCTGCAGCGTGCCGCACTGCCACGAACGGCCGAGCGCGTCCTTGATGTGGTACTCGATCTTCGGACCGTAGAACGCACCTTCGCCCGGCAGCTCTTCCCACTGGAGGCCGCACGCCGTCAGCGCTTCACGCAGGCCCTGCTCGGCACGATCCCACGTTTCGTCGGAACCCATGCGCTGCTCCGGACGCAGCGACAGCTTGATGTCGATGTGGTCGAAGCCGAAATCGCCGTACACGCTCATCGCGAGCTTGTTGAACGCGATCGACTCGGCAATGATCTGGTCTTCCGTACAGAAGATGTGCGCATCGTCCTGCACGAAGCCGCGCACGCGCATCAGGCCGTGCAGCGCGCCCGACGCCTCGTTGCGGTGGCACGAGCCGAATTCCGCGTAACGCAACGGCAGGTCGCGGTACGAACGCAGGCCGTGCTTGAACACCTGGACGTGCCCCGGACAGTTCATCGGCTTGATCGCGTAGTCGCGCTTCTCCGACTCCGTCGTGAACATGTTCTCGCGATAGTTCTGCCAGTGGCCCGACGCTTCCCACAGCGAGCGGTCCATGATCATCGGCGTCTTGATCTCGAGGTAGCCGGCTTCGTTCACGCGGCGGCGCATGTACTGCTCGACCTGCTGCCACAGCGCCCAGCCCTTCGGATGCCAGAACACCATGCCCGGCGACTCTTCCTGCATGTGGAACAGATCGAGCTGCTTGCCGAGCTTGCGGTGGTCGCGCTTTTCCGCTTCCTCGAGCATGTGCAGATACTGATCCTGGTCTTCCTTCTTGGTCCAGGCCGTGCCGTAGATGCGCTGCAGCTGCTCGTTCTTCGAATCGCCGCGCCAGTACGCGCCCGCGACCTTCATCAGCTTGAAGACCTTCAGCTTGCCGGTCGACGGCACGTGCGGTCCGCGGCACAGATCGGTGAAGCCGCCGTGCGAATACAGCTTGATTTCGTCGCTCTGCGGAATCGACTCGATGATCTCGGCCTTGTACTTCTCGCCGAGACTGCGGAAATAACCCGCGGCCTCGTCGCGCGACACGACACGGCGCGTCACGGGCTCGTCCTTCTTCACGAGTTCCTGCATGCGCTTTTCGATCTTTTCCAGATCTTCCGGCGTAAACGGACGGTTATACGAGAAGTCGTAATAGAAGCCGTTGTCGATCACGGGGCCGATCGTCACCTGCGCATCCGGATACAGGTCCTTCACCGCGTATGCGAGCAAGTGCGCCGTCGAGTGACGGATGATGTCGAGGCCGTCGGCATCCTTGTCCGTGACGATGGCGAGCGACGCGTCGCGGTCGATCACCGTGGACGTATCGACGAGTTCGCCGTCGAGCTTGCCACCAAGCGCAGCCTTCGCAAGGCCGGGACCGATCGAGGCTGCAACCTCGGCAACTGTCACCGGATGCTCGTATTGTCGAACTGAGCCGTCAGGCAAGCGTATCGAAACCATACCAATCTCCGTGATGCCGACAGTGGGCGGCAGACCAGGCACGCGATGTAAAAGTCACGCGCGGAATTTTCGCGACAAAAAAAATGCGGCCCCGCTTTCGAGGGGCCGCATTCGATACTTCACTCAAACTGAAAGGGCGAAAACGTTCCTCGACTAGCGTCGCTCCGAAGTGGTTTCGGTCAACGTTCGCGGTGTCATAACCGTATTCGCCTTGTTCGCGTTGAGCTATTTACTGCATCGAACACCCGGAGACCGGGCATTCTCAATTCGTTGGTAGGCTCGATTGGACTCGAACCAACGACCCCCACCATGTCAAGGTGGTGCTCTAACCAGCTGAGCTACGAGCCTAGAGAAGCTGAAATTATATGGAGCTGCTATCGGTTTGGCAAGCGTTTTTATGCGGTCGCAGCAAAATAACGGTGCTCCAACCCCATCATGCCTTGCGACCGGCCCGCACCACGCCCTGCACCTCACCGAGCAGCGTACAGGCGCGCTGGACTTGCGCCGAGTTCGACACCTCGACCGTGAACTGCATGAATGCCGCATTGCGGCGACTCTGCGTCTTCACGCCCACCACGTTGATCTTTTCGCGTGCGAACACTTCGGAGATGTCGCGCAACAATCCTTGCCGGTCGCTCGCCTCGATCATCAGGTCGACCGGATAGACGGATGCGCCGCGCCCGCCCAGCACGTCGGCTGACCAGGTCGTCTGCAGCACGCGTTCCGGCGCGCGCTCGACCATCCGGCGAAACGTCGGGCAGTCGCTCCGATGGATCGACATCCCCTTGCCGCGCGTGACGAAGCCGCTGATCGGATCGGGCGGTGCCGGCCGGCAGCAACGCGCGAGCTGGGTCAGCAGCGCGTCGACGCCCACCACCAGCACGCCGGTCGACGCACCGTGCGCAACGCTCGCGCCGCTGCTGCGCTTTTCGAAATCGGCAGGCGCCTCGGGCGCAGGTTCAGGCGGCGGCGCATCGGACAGCGCGTGCTCGACATTGCGCAGGCTGAATTCTTCCTTGCCGACGACCGAGAACAACTCCTCGGGCGACTTGAAGCCGAGCTTCGCGGCGAGGTTGTCCAGGTTGACCGACGTCTTGCCCTCGCGCTGCAGCGTCTTTTCGACGAGCGCCCGGCCATGCGCAACATTTTCTTCCTGCTCGATCGAGTTGAACCACGCCCGCACCTTCTGGCGCGCGCGCGAGCTCTTCAGGTAACCGAGCTGCAGGTTCAGCCAGTCGCGCGACGGCCCGCCCTCCTTCACCGCGACGATCTCGACCGTCTGGCCGTTCGCGAGCGGCGTGTTCAGCGGCACCATCACGCCGTCGACGCGCGCGCCGCGGCAACGATGACCGAGCTCGCTGTGCAGGTGGTACGCGAAATCGACCGGCGTCGCGCCCTGCGGCAGCGCGATCACGCGCGCCTGCGGCGTCAGCACGTAGATGTGATCGTCGTCGAGCGACGTCTCGCGCAATTGCGCCCACGCCTGGTCGCCCGATACCCCCGGGCCGTCCTCGACATCGTCCTTCCATGCGAGCAACTGACGCAGCCACGCGATCTTCTCGTCGTACTTGTCGCTCGCCGAGAACTGGCCGCCGTAGCCGCGCGCGCCGGCCTCCTTGTAGCGCCAGTGCGCGGCAACGCCGTACTCCGCGAAGCGGTGCATCTCCTGCGTGCGGATCTGCACTTCGAACGCACGGCCGTCGTCGCCGATCACGACCGTATGCAGCGACTTGTAGCCGTTCGGCTTCGGCCGCGAGATGTAGTCGTCGAACTCCTTCGGTACCGGCTGCCACAGGTGATGCACGATGCCGAGCACCGCGTAGCAATCCTTGATGTCGGGCACGATCACGCGAAACGCGCGCACGTCGTACAGCTCGGCGAAATCGAGCTCCTTGCCGCGCATCTTGCGCCAGATGCTGTAGATATGCTTCGGCCGGCCGCTCACGTCGGCCTGGATGTGCGCGTCCGCCAGCTCGTGCTGCAGCCGACCGATCGCCTGCGTGACGTACGCCTCGCGTTCGATGCGCTTCTCGTCGAGCAGCTTCGCGATCCGCTTGTAGGTGACGGGATCCTCGAAGCGGAACGCGAGATCCTCGAGCTCCCACTTCAGTTGCCAGATCCCGAGGCGGTTCGCGAGCGGCGCATAGATCTCGAGCGTCTCGCGCGCGACGTCGGGCGGCGGGTCGATCTTCGCGGCCGCGTAGTAGCGCAGCGACTGCAACCGCGACGCGAGCCGGATCAGCACCACGCGGATGTCCTGCGCAAACGCGAGCAGCATCTTGCGCAGCGCCTCGATCTGCGTGCGCCGCTCTTCCGCCGCGTCGCGCCCGGCGTCGGGCACCGCGTTCTGCGCGGCGCGCAGGCTGACGGTGCCGAGCCGCAACAGCTTGCGCACGTCCGACACGAGCCGCGCCACTTCGTCGCCGAAACGTTCGGTGAGCTCGCGCTCCGGGTCGTTCAGGTGCGGCGTCAGTACGAACAGTGCGGCGGCCTGCATCGCGGACGGATCGACGTTCAGCGTGCGCATGATCGACGCCGTGCCCGCCGAGTGATCGGCGAGCAGTTCGCCGGACGACAGCCGTGCGTCGCCGGCCCGCTCGCGCACGAACGCGAGCACGTCGTCGAACGACGGTGCCGCGACGGGGGAAGTGGAAACGGACTCGGTCATTGCACGGCCTGACGGAATGCGGTCATCGTCGGTTAATGCTCAACTCAGCGCGGCTCAGCTCCGCTGCGCGGCGACGACCACGATCTCGACGAGCAGCGCCGGATCCGCGAGCTTCGCCTCGACGGTGGCGCGCGGCGGCGTGTTGCCCTGCGCGACCCATGCGTCCCACTCCGCATTCATGCCTTCGAAGTTCGCCAGATCCGAGATGTAGATCTGCACCGACAGCAGATGCGCCTTGTCGCTGTTCGCTTCGGCGAGCAGGCGGTCGATGTGGCCGAGCACTTCGCGCGTCTGGCCCCTGATGTCCTGCGCGGTGTCTTCGGCGATCTGGCCGGCCAGATACACGGTACCGTTGTGGATCGCGGTTTCGGAGAGACGGGCCCCGACGTGATGACGAATGACTGCCATGGAATGTTCCGGTCTTGAGTGGGTGAAGAATCGGACGACGGCACGGCCCGCGTGCCGCCGAACCGCATATTATGACGCGTTTATGCGTCGCCTTCGACGAAAAACCGCCGCGCGAGCGCAATCTGGTCGGCGCCGATGAACGCCGGCGCGTGACCCGCACCCGGAATCTCGACCTGCGTCACATGCCGGCCGCGACGCACCATGTCGGCCACCGTCTCGCGCGACAGCAGGTCGGACGTCTCGCCGCGCACGACGAGCAGCGCCGCGTCCGTCGTCTCGATGGCGTGCCACAGTGCGGCCTCGCCGAGCGCGGCCAGTTCGGGCGTCGTCGCCTTGAACGGCTCGGCGATGCGCGGATCGTAGCGCATCGTCCAGCCGCCTTCGGGCAGTTCGCGCAGCAGCGGCCCGTTGAGCTCGCGCCACTCGTCGGCGGTCAGCGCGCCGAACGGCAGCGACAACGACGTCAGATAGTCGACACCCTCCTGTTCGGTCGCAAAGCGCGGCTGCACGCCGAGATACTCGCCGATGCGCGTCAGCGAATCGGGCTCGATGCGCGGGCCGACGTCGTTGACGATCATCCGCCGCAGCGGCGAACCGGGCAGGCCCGCGAACGCGATGCCGATCAGGCCGCCCATCGACGTGCCGAACCAGTCGACCGATTCGACGTCGAGCCGCGCGATCAGCGTCACCATGTCGGCCACGTATTGCGGGATCGCATAGAGCCGCGGATCGGCGAGCCAGCCGGACCGGCCGCGCCCGACGACATCGGGGCAAACGACGCGATAGGTATCGGACAGCGCGGCGGCGAGCCTGTCGAAATCGCGCCCGGAACGGGTCAGGCCATGCACGCAGACCAGCACGCGCGGGTTGGCGGGGTCGCCCCATTCGGTGTAGGCGACGTGATGAAGGCCGGCAGCGCTCGCACACTGCACGCGCCGCTGGCGAGGAACCGGGGGATTCGCTTGGGTCGTTGGCATCGTTGGCATCCTGTCGAACGGGGGCGCGCAGCGAGGCAACGCTGGTGCGGCCCAATGCAGACGATTGTAAACCGCTTCGGTCGCGCGGCGCGGCCCGACACGGTCTGCCACCGGCCATCCGTGCCGCGGAATGCTGCGCGCGTGATGTTCGCCGGGCGCCCTCTTTCGACGAAACGATCCGCACAATCGCGCGCAACGTCAGCTCTCGTCCCAGTGCCACGCCGCCTGCAAGCGCTCGCGCATGAAGTCGACGAACGTCCGCACGCGCAACGCGAGATGCCGCCCGCCCGGATAGACCGCATGCAGCGGCGCCGCTGGCGCCGCATACGCAGGCAGCACCCGCACGAGCCGGCCCGCCTCGAGATCGGACGCGACGTCCCAGATCGACTTCAACGCAATGCCCGCGCCGTCGAGCGCAAGCATGCGCGCCGCGCCCCCGTCGTTTGTCAGCACCGCCGCCGCGACCTCGACCGCGATCGGGCCGTCCAAGCCATCGAACCGCCATTCCGCCTGCAGTTGCTCGCCCATCACGATGCAACGGTGCGCACGCAGCTCGCCGGGATGCACCGGTAAGCCGCATTCGGCCACGTATGCCGGCGACGCGCACAGCACGCGGCGGTTCGGCGCCAGTTCCCGCGCGATCATCGACGAATCGGCGAGACTGCCGATCCGCACCGCGACGTCGATCTCGTGCGCGAGCAGATCGATGACCGTGTCGGTCAGAATCAGTTGCACGCACACCTGCGGATGCCGGCGCCGGAACTCGGCGACGAGCGGCGCGATCCGCAGGCGCCCGATGTCGCCCGGCGCGGTCACGCGCAGCAGGCCGCTCACCGTGCCGCGGCGATCCTGCATCAGCGTTTCCGCCAGGTCGACTTCGGCGAGGATGCGCAGCACCTGTGCATGGAACAGCGCGCCCTCGTCGGTCAGCGTCTGCCGGCGAGTCGTCCGGTGCAGCAGGCGCACGCCGAGCCGTGCCTCCAGGTGCGCAAGCCGTTTGCTGATTACCGACAGCGACAAGTCCTGCTCCCGCGCCGCCGCCGACAGGCTGCCCGCCGCGACGACGATCGAGAAGGTTTCCAGCGCGGGCAGGTCGTCGATCAGCATTCGAGCATCCTCGAGCCGCCACCCTTTCTTTTTTTCGAATAATCCATTCGATTCCCCTTGGTATTTATATCGAATTCGGAAACCTACCATGACGTCACTGCGCCATCCAGGCGCACCATCATGAAAAAGGAGAATCCGATGTCTGCGTTGCAACGATTCCTGCGCCGCTCGATTGCCGGCACGCTCGCGACGACGTTTGCCGCAGTCGCGCTACCGCCTGTCACCGCCAATGCGGCCGATCTCGCGGCTCCGCTGCACCTGACGGTCGCGGCCGGACTGCCTGCCGCGCAGGCGAACGACCAGATCCTTGCGGCGCGCCGCTACGCCACGTTCTGGGACACCGGAGACGAGACGCTTGCGCGCGCGGCACTCGCTGCCGACTTCACGGATCGCACGCTGCCGGCCGGACGCGCCCAGGGCCTGCCGGGGCCGCTCGCGGCATCACGAACGATGCGCGCGGCGATTCCCGACCTGCATTGCGAGATCGAGCAGATGATCGTCGCCGGCGATCGCGTCGTCGTCCACCTGCGGTTTCGCGGGCATTTCACCGCGGTCTTCGGTAACACGACCGGTCATGGACAGGCAGTCGATTTCATCGCGACCGACATCTACCGGATCGCGGCCGGCCGGATCGCCGAGAACTGGCACATCGAAGACAACCTGACACTGATGCGCCAACTCGGCGTCGCAAACTGAGGGCCCGGCCGATGACGAACTTCGATCCTTCGATGCGCACGGCCCGCCGCGCGTTCCTCGCACAGGCCGGTGCCGGCGCCGGGCTGGCCGCCGCCGGCGCGGTACTCGGCAGCGCAGCGCGGGGCGCAAGCGCCGCAACGGCCGGGCCGCTCGCCGCGCCGACCGCCGCGGACGGCAAGTTCTGGCCGGACGACATCCGCCTGGCGATCTCGATCTCGATGCAATTCGAAGCCGGCGGGCAACCGCCCAAGGGCGCGGACAGCCCCTTCCCGCCAGTCGCGTTTCCACCGTCCGTGCCGGTCGATCTCGCGTCAGCCACCTGGTTCGCATACGGCTACCGGGAAGGGATTCCGCGCCTTCTCGACCTGTGGGACCGCCACGACGTGAAAGTCACGTCGCACATGATCGGGGAAGCCGCGCGCCGCCATCCCGAACTGGCCCGCGAGATCGTCGCGCGCGGCCACGAAGCGGCCGCGCACGGCCCGACCTGGCGCTCGCAGTTCGCAATGAGCCGCGACGACGAGCGACGCTTCCTGACCGAAGCGCGCGACATGGTCGAGGCGGTGACCGGCACGAGGCCGATCGGCTACAACTGCAACTGGTTGCGGCGCGGGCCAAACACGCTGTCGTTGCTGCAGGAACTCGGCTACGTCTATCACATCGACGACGTCAGCCGCGACGAGCCGTTCATCGAGACCGTGAACGGGCACGATTTCGTGGTCGTCCCGTACACGCTGCGCAACAACGACATCCTGCTGATCGAAGGCCGCAATTACTCGCCGACGATGTTCTTGGAGCAGATCAAGCTCGATTTCGACCAGCTCTACGCGGAGGCCGGGCAGCGACGCAGGCTGATGTCGATCAGCGCACACGACCGGATCAGCGGCACGCCGCAGATGGTCCGTGCGTGGGACGAATTCCTGCGCTACGCGCGATCGCATCCGGGTGTCGCGTTCATGCGCAAGGACGAGATCGCGCGTTACGCGCTCGGCAGCGCGGCGACACTGCGCGAAACCGAGACGATCTGACCGGATTTCTTTCTTCTCAACGGAAACGAACCATCATGAACGATTCATTCAATGGCAACGCGGTGCTCGTGGTCGGCGGGAGCTCCGGGATCGGCGCGGCGGCCGCGCAGGCATTCGCGCAACGCGGCGCACGCGTGACGATCGCTTCGCGCGACGCACGCAAGGGCGAGGCGATCGCGGCCGCAATCGGCCGCGGCACGCGCTTCGCACCGCTCGACATCACGCGAACCGACGAAGTCGACGCATTCTGCGCACGCGCCGGCCGGTTCGACCACGTCGTGATTTCCGCCGCCCAAACCGCAACGGGCCCGGTCCGCTCGCTCGCACTCGACGCCGCGCAGGCCGCGATGGACAGCAAGTTCTGGGGCGCGTATCGCATCGCGCGGGCAATCGACATCGTCCCGGGCGGCTCGCTGACGTTCGTGTCGGGGTTTCTCGGCGTGCGACCGAGTGCGTCGTCGGTGCTGCAGGGCGCGATCAATGCGGCACTCGATGCACTGGCCCGCGGCCTGGCACTCGAACTGGCCCCGGTACGCGTCAACACGGCGTCGCCCGGCCTGATCGCCACGCCGCTGTGGGACAAGCTCACGACCGACGCGCGCGACGCCATGTTCGCCGGCGCCGCGCAGCGGTTGCCGGCGCGCCGCGTGGGCCGGCCCGAGGATGTCGCGAACGCGATCGTCTATCTGGCGGCGACGCCGTACTCGACCGGTTCGACCGTACTCGTCGACGGCGGCGGCGCAATCGCGTAATACATCGAGAAAGGTCCGTGACACGGGCGCGACCGCCATAAAAACGCGCATTCCCGCGCGCCAAAAGACAGCGCCCCGCATGCATCGAAGCATGCGGGGCGCCGCAGCCGCGCAACAGCGCGCGGCGCCAAGCTCCGTCGGCTTACGCGACCGCGCTCACGTCGAGCGGTGCGCCCGTCTTCGCCTGGATCTCGTCGGCGCTCACGCCGTCGGCGAGCTCGAGGACCTTCAGGCCGGCCGGCGTCACTTCGATCACACCGAGATCGGTGATGATCAGGTCGACCACGCCGACACCCGTCAGCGGCAGGTTGCACTCGTCGAGAATCTTGTGCTGATCGCCCTTCGCGACGTGCTCCATCAGCACGACGACGCGCTTCACGCCCGCGACGAGGTCCATCGCGCCGCCCATCCCCTTGATCATCTTGCCCGGGATCATCCAGTTCGCGAGGTCGCCCTGCTTGCTGACCTGCATCGCACCGAGGATCGCGAGGTTGATGTGGCCGCCGCGGATCATTGCGAACGAGTCGGCCGACGAGAAAATCGACGAACCCGGCAGCGTCGTGACGGTCTGCTTGCCGGCGTTGATGAGATCGGCATCGACTTCATCTTCGGTCGGCGACGGGCCGATGCCGAGCAGCCCGTTCTCCGACTGCAGCCACACCTCGACGCCTTCCGGCACGTGGTTCGCGACGAGCGTCGGCAGGCCGATGCCGAGGTTCACGTAGAAGCCGTCCTGCAGTTCCTGCGCCGCGCGCGCGGCCATCTGGTCACGATTCCAGGCCATGTCAGTCTCCTTTCGCGCGTACGACGCGTTGTTCGATGCGTTTTTCCGGCGTCGCGTTCAGCACGATGCGCTGCACGAAAATCCCCGGCGTATGAACCTGGTCCGGATCGAGTGTGCCGTTCTCGACGATCTCCTCGACCTCCACCACGGTGATCTTGCCGGCCATCGCGCACATCGGGTTGAAGTTGCGCGCGGTGCGGCGATAGATCAGGTTGCCGGACTTGTCGGCCTTCCACGCCTTCACGAGCGCGACGTCGGCCGTCAGCGACGGCTCGAGCACGTAGTGACGATCGCCGAACTGGCGCGTTTCCTTGCCTTCCGCGATCACGGTGCCGTAGCCGGTATTCGTGAAGAACGCGGGGATGCCCGCGCCGCCCGCGCGCAGCTTTTCCGCGAGCGTGCCCTGCGGTGTGAATTCGAGCTCGAGTTCGCCGGCCAGGTACTGGCGCTCGAACTCCTTGTTCTCGCCGACATACGACGAGATCATCTTCTTGATCTGGCGCGTTTCCAGCAGCAGGCCGAGACCGAAACCGTCGACGCCCGCGTTGTTGCTGATGCAGGTGATGCCCTTGACGCCCGAATCGCGCAACGCCGCGATCAGCGCCTCCGGAATCCCGCACAGGCCGAAGCCGCCCACCGCGAAGGTCTGTCCGTCGCGGACGATCCCTTCCAGCGCGGCAGCCGCGCTTGGATAGACTTTGTTCATCTGTTGTCCCTTCCTTTATGGAAACCAGCAAAACCGGTTCACGCGCCCACGTGGGCCGCAAGCCCGCCGCATCATTCTATGCATGCGCGGCGATGCGTGCGTCGAGGCGCGCTGTTTTTATGTCGCGGCGAACTGCCGCGAGATGCCTGAAAGGGTACGATGCGGCGCGGATGCGGCACAATACGCAAAAATACATAAGCGTTTGCCTCCGGTTGCCTGCGCCATGCCCGCTCTCGATTACCAGACTGCCTTCCACCTCGCGCCGCTCGGCCTCGTGATGTCGCGCGACCGCGTAATCGAGGACTGCAACGACGCGCTCGCGTCGATCTTCCGCTGCGCGCGGGCCGACCTGATCGGAAAATCGTACGAGGTGCTCTACCCGTCGACGGACGAATTCCAGCGAATCGGCGAGCGCATCTCGCGCGTGATGGCCGCAAACGGCATCTATTCGGACGACAGAATCATGAAACGGGCCGACGGCGAGCTGTTCTGGTGCCACGTGACGGGCCGTGCGCTCGACCGCACCGCGCCGCTCGCGGACGGCGTCTGGACCTTCGAGGACTTGAGCGCGACGCGCCGCGTCGCGGTCGAACTGACTCCGCGCGAGCGCGAGATCGCCGCGCAACTCGCGACCGGCAAGACCAGCAAGCAGATCGGGCGCGTGCTCGACATCAGTTCGCGCACGGTCGACATCTACCGCGCACGGCTGATGCGCAAGTACGGGACGAACAACACGCCGGAGCTGGTGCAGCGCCTGCTGGGGCAATGAACGGGCAGTGAATGGCGGCGCCCGGATGACAATCGGCCGCGCATGGCGGCCGATTCGGGTAACAAACGGGCATCGCGACTCACCGGCGCGACGGCGCCGGTCTCGCCGTATCGGCGCTCAGACGATTTTCGTCGCGAGCGCGCGCTCGATCGTGTCGCGCAACAGTTGCGGCAGCGGCACCGACTTGCCGAGCGCGTAATCGACCCACACGCAGCGCGCGTTGCCGCGCGCATAGACGTGCTGCGGATCGTCCGCACGCGTGAGCTCGAAACCGGTGTCGAAGCTGCTTCGGCCGGGTTTCGCGGCCGACATCTTCGCGATCACGTCGCCCGGATAATGCAGTTGCTTGAGGAATTCCATCGACGCCGTGACGATGACGGGCCCCTGCCCCTCGCCGTTGCCGCCGGCGATGCCGAGTTCCTCGAACCACGAGATCCGTGCCTGCTCCATGTAGCGGAAATAGACCGTGTTGTTCACGTGGCCGAACGCGTCCATGTCGCCCCAGCGGATCGGCATCGACATCTCAAAAACGGGTGAGTAATCGCTTGTTGCGCTCATTGCAGTCTTCTTTGTTGCTGAATGTCATCCGCTCAGGCGAGGCCGAAGCCGTCGTCGGCGGAGATGATCGAACCATTGATGAACTGCGACTCGTCGGCCGCGAGCAGCAACAACAGCCCGTCGAGATCCTGCGGCTTGCCGACGCGCCGGCGCGGCAGCATCGACTGCAGCTTCTGGCCCTGCTCGGTTTCCCACAGGTAATGATTGATTTCGGTATCGATATAGCCCGGACAGATCGCGTTGACGTTGATCCCGTGGCGCCCCCATTCGAGTGCCATCGCGCGCGTCATCTGCACGACCGCGGCCTTGCTCATCGCGTACAGCCCGATCTGCGGAAACACGCGCAGGCCGGCCACCGACGCGATGTTGATGATCCGGCACGGCGGCTTGCCGTTACCGTTGCCGTTCGCGCGCATGATCATCCGCTTCGCGACTTCCTGCGCGACGAAAAACGCGCCGCGCGTGTTGGTATCGAACACGAACTCGAAATCGGCCGGCGTCACGTCGACGAGCTTCTGCATCGTCGACACGCCGGAATTGTTCACGAGGATGTCGATCGTGCCGGCTTCCGTCTCCGCGTGCGCGACCGCCGCCTTGATGCTCTGGACGTCGGTGACGTCGAGCGACACGACGTGCGCTGCACCGCCCGCCGCCTCGATCTCCGCGCGCAGTTCCTTCAGGCGCTCCACGCGTCGGCTCGCGAGCACGACCTTCGCGCCGGCCTGCGACAGCACCTGCGCAAAACGCTGCCCGAGGCCGCTCGACGCGCCCGTGACCAGCGCAACCTTGCCTTCCAGATTGATCGATCGACCCATTTGCACATCCCCTTTCGATGTCATTTCGCCAGCCCGGGCAACACGGCCCGGCCGACATAACCCTAGCACAAAAAATAGAACGATCGTGCTAATCTAGACGCATGCTGTTGCGGCAAGCGTTTCGTTTCGCAGACAATACGCTCCCGAATAAAAGCATTCTAACGGTTAGAGGAACGCCAATGACCCCCGCAAGCCTCATCGAGCAATACGGCCCGCGCGAATCGATGGAATACGACGTCGTGATCGTCGGCGGCGGCCCCGCCGGGCTGTCGGCGGCGATCCGGCTCAAGCAGCTGGCCGCCGAGAAAGGCACCGAGATCGGCGTGTGCGTGCTCGAGAAGGGTTCCGAGATCGGCGCGCACATCCTGTCGGGCGCGGTGATGGACCCGCGCGCGATCACCGAACTGTTCCCCGACTGGAAGGAACAGGGCGCGCCGCTCACCGTCGAGGTGACGGAAGACCGCTTCCTGTTCCTGTCCGAGAAGAGCGCGGTGACGACGCCGAACTGGGCGCTGCCCGAGAACTTCAAGAACCACGGCAACTACGTGATCTCGCTGGGCAACGTCACGCGCTGGCTCGGCACGCAGGCTGAGGCGCTGGGCGTCGAGATCTTCCCGGGCTTCCCGGCCGCGGAGATTCTCTACAACGACGACGGCTCGGTGAAGGGCGTCGCCACCGGCAACATGGGCGTGGGCAAGAACGGCGAGCCGACCGAGAACTTCCAGCTCGGCATGGAACTGCACGCGAAGTACACGCTGTTCGCCGAAGGCTGCCGCGGCCACCTCGGCCGCCAGCTGATCTCGAAGTTCAAGCTCGACGCGAACGCCGATCCGCAGGCGTACGGGATCGGCATCAAGGAGCTGTGGGAAATCGATCCCGCGAAGCACAAGCCGGGCCTCGTGATCCACACGGCCGGCTGGCCGCTGAAGTCGGATACCTACGGCGGCTCGTTCCTGTATCACATGGACAACAACCAGGTCGTGGTCGGCTTCGTGGTGGGCCTCGGCTACACGAACCCGTACCTGTCGCCGTTCGAGGAATTCCAGCGCTACAAGACGCATCCGTCGATCCGCGCGTTCCTGGAAGGCGGCAAGCGCGTGTCGTACGGTGCGCGCGCGATCACCGCGGGCGGCCTGCTGTCGCTGCCGAAGACGGTGTTCCCGGGCGGCGCGCTGATCGGCGACGACGCGGGCTTCCTGAACGCATCGCGGATCAAGGGCAGCCACGCGGCGATCAAGACCGGCATGCTGGCGGCGGACGCCGCGTTCGACGCGGTGCAGGCCGGCCGTCAGAGCGATGAACTCAACGCGTACCCGGACGCCTTCAAGCAGTCGTGGCTGTACACGGAGCTGTACCGCGCGCGCAACTTCAAGCAGTGGATGGCGAAGGGGCTGTATCTCGGCACGCTGATGGTCGGGCTCGAGCAGAAGGTGATGGGCGGCAACGTGCCGTGGACGCTGCATCACCAGCACGCAGACCACGAGACGCTGAAGCCGGCGTCGCAGTGCGAGCCGATCGAGTATCCGAAGCCGGACGGCAAGCTGACGTTCGACCGTCTGTCGTCGGTGTTCATCTCGAACACGAACCACGAGGAGAACCAGCCGGCGCACCTGACGCTGAAGGATGCGAGCGTGCCGGTGAACGTGAACCTGCGCACGTACGCGGGGCCGGAGGGGCGCTTCTGCCCGGCGGCGGTGTACGAGTTCGTGAAGAACGACGACGGCAGCGATCGGCTGGTGATCAACGCGCAGAACTGCGTGCACTGCAAGACCTGCGACATCAAGGACCCGACGCAGAACATCGTGTGGGTCACGCCCGAAGGCGGCGGCGGGCCGAATTATCCGAACATGTAACCTGCCGGAACGCGCCGCCACGAGCGGCGCGTTTTTTGGGCCGCTGCACACTGCTGCAAACGAAACGGGGCGCTGCATCACGCAGCGCCCCGTTTGCATTCGTCGCTCGACGGTCGAGACGAGGCGCACCGCGCCCCGCCCGCTTGCGTCAGGTCGCGCTGCCCGCGATCTTCGGCGTCGTCGTCTCGACGTCGCCGCACTGCGCACGATGGCGCAATGCATGGTCGATCAGCACCAGTGCGAGCATCGACTCGGCGATCGGCGTCGCGCGGATGCCGACGCACGGATCGTGGCGACCGAAGGTTTCCACCGTAGCCTCCTCTCCGGCCTTCGTGATCGAGCGGCGCGGCGTGCGAATGCTCGACGTCGGCTTGATCGCGATCGACACGGTGATGTCCTGTCCCGTCGAGATCCCGCCGAGCACGCCGCCCGCATGGTTGCCGACGAAGCCGCTCGGCGTCAGCTCGTCGCCGTGCACGGAGCCGCGTTGCGCGACGCTGTCGAAGCCCGCGCCGATCTCGACGCCCTTCACCGCGTTGATGCTCATCATCGCCTTCGCGATGTCCGCATCGAGACGGTCGAACACGGGTTCGCCCCAGCCGACCGGCACGCCCGACGCGACGACGTCGATGCGCGCGCCGATCGAATCGCCATCCTTGCGCAGCGCATCCATGTAGGCCTCGAGCTCGGGAACGATCGCCGCGTTCGGCGAGAAGAACGGATTCTCGCGCACGTGCGACCAGTCGACGAACGGCACGTCGATCTCGCCGAGGCCGCTCATGTAGCCGCGCACCTCGACACCGAAGCGCTCGCGCAGCCACTTCTTCGCGACCGCGCCCGCGCCGACGATCGGCGCGGTCAGGCGTGCAGACGAGCGGCCGCCGCCGCGGTAGTCGCGGATGCCGTACTTCTGCCAGTACGTGTAATCGGCATGGCCGGGACGGAACGTCTCGACGATGTTGCCGTAGTCCTTGCTGCGCTGGTCGGTGTTACGGATCAGCAGCGCGATCGGCGTGCCGGTCGTCACGCCTTCGAACACGCCCGACAGGATCTCGACCTCGTCGGCCTCCTGCCGTTGCGTCACGTGCCGCGACGTGCCGGGCTTGCGGCGATCGAGCTCGACCTGGATGTCGGCTTCGGTCAGCCCCATCCCCGGCGGGCAGCCGTCGATCACGCAGCCGATCGCGGGACCGTGCGATTCGCCGAAGGTCGTGACAGTGAAAAGCGTGCCGAGGGTATTGCCGGACATGATGGAACCGCCCAAAGAGAAATGAGCAAACCGATGCGCCGCCCGGGCCGCAGGCAGGTCGATCGTTTGCCGGTCGAGAAAAAGAGGTAAGCCGCTATTATGCCAGCCGTCCCGACAGAGCGTGCCGCATGAGACGCAGGCCGGGCGCACGGTACGTGCACGCGCAGCCCCGTCGGTGCGGCCGGAAGCCCGTTCCGGCCCGCTTCCAGGCGAAATACTCGCCCGGCGCGATACCGGCGGGCACCCCGCCCGCCTACTTCCGAGCGCCGCGCAGCTCGGTCACCGCGGCCTGCAGCGATTCGGGCGTCGCGACCGACGCCGGAATCGGCTCGCCGACCGCCAGCGTCAGCCGGCTCATCACGCCGCGCTTGATGGGCCGCGGCATCCGCGCATCGGAATGCCGCGAAAAATAGCTGCCCCACAATCCACGCAGCGCCATCGGAATCACCGGCGCCGGCGTGCGGCTCAGGATCTCGGTGATGCCGTGGTGGAACGTGTTGATGTCGCCCGTCTTCGTCAGCTTGCCCTCGGGGAAGATACACACGAGTTCGCCGTCCTTCAGCGCGGCCTCGCACGCGTCGTACGCGCGCGCGAGCATCCCGGGGTCCTCGTGACGCGGCGCGATCGGGATCGCCTTCGCATGCCGGAACACCCAGCTCGCGAAGCGCGTCTTGAAGATCCGGTGATCCATCACGAAACGGATCGGGCGCGGACTCGCGGCGGCCAGCACGAGCGCATCGACATAGCTGACATGGTTGCAGACGAGCACGGCCGCACCCTCCGCCGGAATCCGCTCCGCGTGCACGAGGCGAATCCGGTAGAAGGTGTGCACGAGCACCCACGCGACGAAGCGCAGCAGGAACTCGGGCACGAGCAGGTAGATATACGCGGCGACGATGACGTTCAGCAGCGCGGTGACGAGGAACAGGCCCGGGATGCCGACGCCGGCCTTGGTCAGCCCCATCGCCATCACGGCCGACAGGATCATGAACAGCGCGTTCAGGATGTTGTTCGCGGCGATGATCCGCGCACGGTGCGTCGGTGCGCTGCGGCTCTGGATCAGCGCGTACAGCGGCACGCTGTAGAAGCCGCCGAACATCGCGAGCAGGAACAGGTCGGCGAGGATGCGCCAGTGGCGCGCGCCGGCCAGGAATTCACCGACCGACAGCAGGTGGCCGGGCGACGGCAGCGCGTGGCTCGCGAAATACAGTTCGATCGCGAACACGCTGATGCCGATCGAGCCGAGCGGCACGAGGCCGATCTCGACGCGCCGCTGCGACAGGCGCTCGCACAGCAGCGAACCGAGGCCGATGCCGACCGAGAACGTCGCGAGCAGGATCGTGACGACGTCGGGGCTCGCGGACAGCACGTCCTTCGCGAAATTGAAGAACGACGTGAGGAACGTCGCGCCGACGAACCACAGCCACGAGATGCCGAGCAGGCTCAGGAACACGGTGCGGTTCTGCCGCGCGAGCCCGAGGTTGCGCCAGGTCTCGCTGAACGGATTCCAGTTGATCGCGAGATCGGGCTGCGGCGCCGGCGTGGACGGCACGCGCTGCGAGACGAGCCGCCCCGCGATCGCGATGACGACGACGCTCACCGCGAGCACGCGCTCGCCGCTGCCCTCGATGCCAGCGGCCGCGCCGCCGATGATCGTGCCGATCAGGATCGCGATGAACGTGCCCATCTCGACGAGACCGTTGCCGCCGACCAGTTCGTGCTCGCCGAGATGTTGCGGCAGGTACGAATACTTGACGGGCCCGAACAGCGTCGAGTGCATCCCCATCATGAACGTGCACAGATACAGCAGGGCCGCGCTGTGCGTGACGAAGCCGGCCGCGCCGACCAGCATCAGCACGATCTCGAAGGTCTTCACGAAGCGCGTGAGGGTCGCCTTGTCGTACTTGTCGGCGATCTGGCCGGACGTCGCCGAGAACAGCACGAACGGCAGGATGAAGATCGCGGAAATCAGGAATGCGGCGGTCTTCGCGTCGACGCCGGAGAACCGTGCTGTGTGATAGGTGACGAGCGACGTGAAGCCGATCTTGAAGACGTTGTCGTTCAGCGCGCCGAGGAACTGGGTCGTGAAGAACGGTGCGAAACGGCGCTCGCGCAGCAGGTCGAACTGCGATGCGTGGGCGCGCCGTTCGTCGCGCCGCCCCGAAGTGGCTTGCGTTTGATCGCTCATGCGGAATACGCGCGCGTCGTCTTGGCGAAGCTGCGCGGGCCTTGTTGTGTTGTCGTTGAAAAAACGGCGGCGCAGGACAAACCTGCGCCGCCGCGTGCCGGATGGCGACGCCCGCGCGTCAGGGCGCCGGGCGCGGCGTGGTTCACGGCTTGTGCGCTTCGGCTTCCGATTCCGGCCAGTCGCGGATGTACGCCTTCAGCATCCGGTTCTCGAAGCTCTGCGCCTCGACGACCGTCTTCGCGACGTCGTAGAACGAAATGACGCCCATCAGCACCTTCTTGTCGAGCACGGGCATGTAGCGCGCGTGGCGCTCGAGCATCATCCGGCGCACTTCGTTGACGTCCGTTTCCGGCGTGCACGTGAGCGGCTCGTCCATCACCTTGCGCACCTGCACGTCGCCGATCGCACCGCCGTTGACGTGCAGGCGCAGGATGATCTCGCGGAACGTCAGCATCCCGACGAGATCGCCGTACTCCATCACGACGAGCGAACCGATGTCGTGCTCGGCCATCGTATCGACCGCTTCGCGCAGCGGCTTATCGGGCGTCACCGTAAACAGCGTGTTGCCCTTCACTTTCAGAATATCGCTGACGCGCATCGTAGTCCCCTCATGCTTGAATGCAAAACCTCTTTCGATCCTATCGGAAAGCCTGTCAAAAGGAAAGCACGGGCCGGCGCGGCGCGCCGCCCCGCTTGCGGACACCGGCCGCCGGCCGCACAATGGCCGCATGAACAGCGGCCCGAGGAGACGGCCATGGCGCATACGCATTCGGAGCAATTCGCCAGCTTCGCTGATTTCTACCCGTATTACCTGAACGAACACCAGAACCTGACGTCGCGGCGGCTGCACTTCATCGGCTCGCTCGGCGTGATCGGCTGCGTCGCGATGGCGATCGCGACAGGCCACTGGTTGTGGCTGCCGGCAGCTGTCGTCTGCGGCTACGGGTTCGCGTGGGTCGGACACTTCTTCTTCGAGAAGAATCGCCCGGCCACGTTCCGGCACCCGATCTACAGCCTGATGGGCGACTGGGTGATGTTCAAGGACATCTGCATCGGCAAGATTTCACTGTAGCCGCCGGCCCCGCACTCACGCGGGCCGCGGCGGCCGTGCGTGCGGGTCGGGCACGCCGTCCGGCGCCTGCCCCGGGATACCCGTCGGCTGTGCGCCCGCGAGCCGGTGCGCGGCGATCAGCGACGCGAGCGACACGTCGAACCGCTCGTTCGACAGCACCTCGAGCAGCGCCGCACCGTCGACATGGCTGCGCCGCCGCTGCAGCTGGTAAGTCAGCTCCGTGCGGTCGATCACCAGCACGTCGAACAGTTGCGCCAGGGTCAGCTGCTCCGGGTTCGCCAGCAGGACATAGCGCGGCGCGGCATCGCCGCCGTCCAGCCGCGCGACCCATTCGCGTTCCTCCATGGTCGTCAGCAGCCGTTGCGCGGTTTCCATGTCGCAGCGCAGCATCGCCGCGAGCCGCAGCGCCGCGTACCCGGGCTTGCCGGCCGCGCGCGCCTCGGCAAGCCGCGCGAGCAGTTCGAGCGCATCGAGCAGGTCGCTGCCCGGATAGTGGATGCGATGGAACTGGCCGACGCGGATCGCCGGCAGCGCGGAGGTCACCATCGCACCGAGCAGCGCGACGAACCAGCTGAGATACACCCACAGCAGGAACACCGGCAGCGCCGCGAATGCGCCGTACACGGCCGTATAGGTCGGAATGCGCCGCACGTAGTAGCCGAAGCCGCGCTTCGCGAGTTCGAACGCGACGGCCGCGAACAGCCCGCCGATCACCGCGTCGCGCCACGCGACCGTGCAGTTCGGCAGGTACACGTACAGCAGCGTGAACGCGAGCACCGTCAGCGGCAGCGACGCGAGCGCGAGCAGCCACTCGACGATCGACGTCGACGGCGCGGCGCCGGTGAACGCCAGCGACTGCGTGAACAGGTACGACGAGATCGACAGGCTCACGCCGAACAGCAAGGGCCCAAGCGTGATCAGCGCCCAGTACGCGAGCACGCGCTGCGCGAACGGCCGCGGCTTGCGCACCCGCCAGATCAGGTTGAACGCCGATTCGATGGTCATCATCGTCATCACCGACGTGACGACGAGCACGATCAGGCCGGCCGTCGTCAGCCCCTTGGCCTTCGACGCGAACTGGTTCAGGTACTTGAAGATCTGGATGTTGAACTGCGCGGGCATCAGGTGATCCGCGAGGAACCCCTGCAGCGACAGCTGGAACGACGCGAACATCGGGAACGCGGTGAACAGCGCGAACGCGACCGTCACGAGCGGCACGAGCGCCAGCATCGTCGTGAACGTGAGGCTGCCCGCCACTTGCGGAATGCGATCCTCGGCGCTGCGCCGGGCCGCGAACTGCGCGAGGCGCTTGATGGTGTCGAGATCGACGTTCAACTTCGGCAAACGGCTTCTCCTTCTTGATGCCGCGCGCCCGCAGGCGCGCCGCCGCCGCGCTGCGCGACGGCTTCAGCCCCTATAATAGCCGCTCGATCCAGCAGGGGCCGACTGCACCGGGCACGCGCGCGGCCGCACGCGGTTCCGTAGCCCATGAAAGACATCCTCGTCCTCTATTACAGCCGTCACGGCGCCACGCGCGATCTCGCGCTCGCGATCGCCAACGGAATCGACAGCGTGCCGGGCATGCAGGCACGCATCCGCACCGTGCCGCCCGTGTCGACGGTCTGCGAAGCCAGCGCCCCCGACATTCCCGCCGACGGTCCGCCCTATGCGGAACTGCGCGACCTCGAGGAATGCGCGGGCCTCGCGCTCGGCTCGCCGACCCGCTTCGGCAACATGGCCGCCGCGCTCAAGTATTTCCTCGACGGCACGACGCCGCAATGGCTGTCGGGCGCGCTGACCGGCAAGCCGGCGAGCGTGTTCACGTCGACCGGCAGCCTGCACGGCGGCCAGGAATCGACGCTGCTGTCGATGATGCTGCCGCTGCTGCATCACGGGATGATGATCGTCGGGATCCCGTACACCGAATCCGCGCTCAGCACGACCCGCACCGGCGGCACGCCGTACGGCGCGTCGCATGTCGCGCAGCACGGCCGCGCCGACCCCGAAAGGCTGTCGGCGGACGAAAAGGCGCTCGCGGCCGCGCTCGGCGTGCGGCTCGCACGCGCGGCGGCCGCCCTCTCCAACGCCCAGGCCGCCGACGCCGCATGAACGCGCCCGCCCGCCCCGCCGTCGCTGCCCGGCCGCGCTGCGCGCTGGCCGCCGTCGCGTGCCTCGTCGCACTGATCGCACTGTCGCTCGCGTGGGAGCTGTGGCTCGCGCCGCTGCGCCCGGGCGGCTCCGCGCTGATGCTGAAGGCCGTGCCGCTCGCGCTCGCACTGCCCGGCGTCTGGCGGCGTAACATCTATACGATGCAGTGGGCGAGCATGCTGATTCTCGTCTATTTCGCCGAAGGCATCGTGCGCGGCATGTCCGATCGCGGGTTGTCCGCAACGCTCGGCTGGTGCGAGACCGCGCTTGCCGTCGGCTTCTTCGTGGCGGCGCTGGCGTACGTCGCGCCGTTCAAACGCGCGGCGAAAAAGTCGCGCGCCGCGTCCTGACCCTTACGCGACAAGGTAATGATGTCCTCCGAAGCTTTCGTTTCCGCGTGCCGCGACGCGATCGGCGCCGACCATGTGCTGACCGATCCGCACGATACCGAACCGTTCCTGACCGACTGGCGCCGCCGCTACAAGGGTGCCGCGTGCGCGGTGCTGAAACCCGCGAACACGGCCGAAGTCGCCGCGCTCGTCAAGCTGGCCAACGCGCACGGCATCGCGCTCGTGCCGCAAGGCGGCAACACGGGCCTCGCCGGCGGCGCGACGCCCGACGCGAGCGGCAGCCAGGCCGTGCTGAGCGTCGCGCGCCTGAACCGCGTGCGTGCGCTCGATCCGCACAACAACACGATCACCGTCGAAGCCGGCGTGATCCTCGCCGACGTGCAGGCACGCGCCCGCGAAGGCGGCCGGCTGTTCGCGCTGAGCCTCGCGGCGGAAGGCAGCTGCACGATCGGCGGCAACCTGTCGACCAATGCTGGCGGCACCGCGGTGCTGCGCTACGGCAACGCGCGCGAGCTGTGCCTCGGGCTCGAGGTCGTGACGCCGCAGGGCGAGATCTGGGACGGCCTGCGCGGGCTGCGCAAGGACAACACCGGCTACGACCTGCGCGACCTGTTCATCGGCGCGGAAGGCACGCTCGGGATCATTACCGCTGCCGTGATGAAGCTGCATCCGCTGCCGGCCGCGCAGGTCACGGCGCTCGCCGCGCTCGAATCGCCGCACGCGGCGCTCGACTTCCTCGCGCTCGCGCAGCGTGCGGCCGGGCCGCTGCTGACCGGCTTCGAGCTGATGTCGGATTTCTGCATGCAACTGGTCGGCAAGCACTACCCGCAACTGCGCTACCCGTTCGCGCAGACGCATTCGCAGACGGTGCTGCTCGAACTGTCCGACAACGAAAGCGAAGCGCATGCGCGCGCGCTGTTCGAGAAACTGATGGAAGAAGCGTTCGAGGCCGGGCTCGTGGTCGACGCGGTGGTCGCGGAGAATCTCGCGCAGTCGCGCGCGTTCTGGGACCTGCGCGAGCACATCCCGCTCGCGCAGGCCAACGAGGGTCTCAACATCAAGCACGACATCGCGGTGCCGATCTCGTCGGTCGCGCGGTTCATCGACGAGACCGACGCGGCGATCCAGCAGGCCGCGCCGGGCGCGCGGATGGTCACGTTCGGCCACCTCGGCGACGGCAACCTTCACTACAACGTGCAGATGCCCGAAGGCGGCGATCCGAAGGCGTTCCTCGCCGCGTTCCAGGCGCCGATCAACCGGATCGTCTACGACAACGTGCACCGCCACCACGGCACGATCAGCGCGGAACACGGGATCGGCCAGTTGAAGATCGACGACGCGCAGCGCTACAAGTCGCCGGTCGAAACGACGCTGATGCGCACGCTGAAGACCGCGCTCGACCCGCGCGGCCTGATGAATCCCGGCAAGGTCCTGCGCTGAAGCCGCCCACTCCGGAGCGAAGCCCGTGAAAGTCCGCATCCTGTCCGACCTGCATCTCGAAAGCAACCAGCCCGACGTAATCGCGCATGCCGACGCGGATCTCGTCGTGCTCGCCGGCGACATCCACAATCACGCGGAAGGCCTGCGCTGGGCCGCCGAGACGTTCGACCCGGCCGTGCCGGTGATCTACGTGCCGGGCAACCACGAGTACTACGACGGGGAATTCGGCGCGCTGGAGGCGGCGATGCGCGACGCGGCGCATGCGCTCGACAACGTGCATTACCTGAACAACGGCGTCTACGTCGATCCCGAACAGCGCTTCCGCGTGCTCGGCACGACGCTGTGGGCCGATTTCTCGCTGTTCGGCAGCGACGAAGCCAGCATCGCCACCTCAATCGAAGCCGCGCTGCGCGTGATGCTCGATTTCAAGGGATTGATCCAGGTGACCTGGCCGCACGACGCGGCGCTGCATGCGGCACCGGGCGCGGCGGAACGGGATTTCTCGCCGGCCGACGCGATCGCGCTGCATCGGCAAGGCCGCGCGTGGCTGGAAGCGCAGCTCGCGGTGCCGTTCGCAGGGCGGACGATCGTCGTCACCCATCATGCGCCGCACCGGCGCTCGCTGGCGGAACGCTATGCGGAAGACCTTGCGTCGGCGGGGTTTGTCACGGATATGGCTGAACTCGTGCGGCCGCCGGTGGATTTGTGGATCCACGGCCACACGCATACGTCATTCGACTATGTTGCGGACGGCGGCACGCGCGTGGTGTGCAATCCGCGCGGCTACATCCGCCGGCGCACCGGCGAACTGGAAAATACCGCGTTCGCGTGGGACAAGGTCGTCGAGCTCGGCTGAACGCCAAGCCCGCCCGGCCGCGTTGCGCGGCCTTCTCCGACCGGGACTGATACGGGTCGTACGGGCCGATATGGCCCGATCAGCGGTCGCTGCGGCGCGATCCGTGCTGTGCCGCGCGCACGCGCACCGGCACCGGCTTCATCCGTGCCTTCGCCTTCATCGCACGCAGCAGGTCGCGGGTCGCCGCGGCGGCAGCGGCCGCGCCAAGCAGGACTCCAAGGCCGATCATCAGGTGCGTATCCATTGCTACTCCGGGGTGACGTATATCGATTACTTTAACAGTATCAAACTGTCAGACACGCGTTCGTAAAAAAATGTTGCGTGAAGGACAAATCTCGTCAGATTGCAGTCAACCGCGCGCTCATGTCGCACGCGTGTACTGCTCGAGCGCGGCTTCGTCGGCGGCGAGCGTGGACGGCAGTTCGTCACGCAGGAAATCGACCCAGGTACGGATTTTCGCGTCGAGGTACTGACGCGACGGATAGAGCGCGTAGATGTTCATCACGTGCGACCGGTATTCGGGCATCACGCGCACGATATGCCCGCTGCGCAGCCAGCCGATCGCCGAATAAAGCGGCAGCCCGCCGATCCCCATCCCCTCCCGCACGGCCACCGCGAGCGCCTCGGCGACGTTCACGCGAAACGGCGGCGCCGTGATCGGAACGACTTCTTCGCCGTTCGGCCCCGCCAGCGCCCATTCGTCGTAGTGAAAGCCCGGCGCGACCATCCCGAGGCACACGTGCTGCGCGAGATCCGCCGGCCGCTGCGGCACGCCGTGCGCCTCGACGTAGCCGGGCGACGCACACACGACGCTGTAGCTCTCGCCGAGCCGCTGCGACACGAGCCCCGAATCGGGCAGGTCGCGGCCGACGACGATTGCAACGTCGTACCCCTCGTCGAGCAGGTCGGGCATCCGCTGCGCGAGCGTCAGCTCGACGTGCACGTCCGGATAGCGCTCGCGATAGCGCGCAATGGCCGGCACCAGGTAGTGCTGGCCGAGGCTCGTGAAGCAATGGACCTTCAGCTTGCCGGACGGGCGCGCGTGCGCGTCGCCGGCCTCGGCTTCGGCCTGGTCGACGTACGCGAGGATCTGCTCGCAGCGCTGCAGGTAGCGCTCGCCGGCTTCGGTCAGCGCGATCCGGCGCGTCGTGCGGTTCAGGAGACGCGTGCGCAGGTGCGCCTCGAGATCCGAGACCGCGCGCGACGCATAGGCGGTGGTCGAATTCATCTGCTGGGCGGCCGCGGTAAAGCTCCCCGCGTCGACCACGCGGACGAATACCCGCATGTTTTGTAACGTATCCATCCGATTACCCGTTTGAATCCGGACGGATTGTTGCACAGAGGCGAACAAGTATTGTCTCAGGATTCGTAAAAATGACTTGCACCGTTGTCCGTTTATTCAGGAATCACTGAAAAATATAATCGCATCCGACTCATCTATATCCGAAAGGGAGAAAATCGTGCAGTCTCCGGCGACAAAAGGGACGCTCGCACTGGCGGTTCTTGCAGTCTCATTAATAATGGCCGGATGCGCGAGCATGGGCGACAACAAGCCGCAGTCGGCCCGCATCGAAGCGAACGCGCTCGACGCCGGCGCCGCGATCCGCGCAGCCGACCGCGACGCGGGCTGGCCCGCGGCCGACTGGTGGCGCGCCTACCGCGATCCGCAACTCGATTCCTGGATCGCCGCCGCCCAGGCCGGCAACCCGACACTCGCGGCCGCCGAGGCACGCGTGCGCGAAGCGCAGGCGATGGCGCGCGTCGCCCGCTCGGCCGAACTGCCGCAGATCAACGGCAATCTTTCGCTGATGCGCGAGCACTGGCCCGACAACGTGTTCTACGGCCCGGGCCCGCTCGCGAACGCCGATACCTGGAACAACACCGGCACGCTCAGCCTGTCGTACCACCTCGACCTGTGGGGCAAGGACAAGAACACGACCGAACGCGCGCTCGACACCGCGCATGCGACCGCCGCCGACGCGCGCGCGGCGAAGCTCGAACTCGAAGTCAACGTCGTGCGCGCGTACGTCGGCATGTCGATGAACTATGCGCTGCTCGACCTCGCGCACGAAACGTTCGAACGCCAGCGCTCGCTCGCCGATCTCGCGCGCAAGCGGCTGCAGGCCGGCCTCGGCACGCAGCTCGAAGTGAGCCAGGCGGAATCGACGCTGCCCGACTACGAGCGCCAGATCGACAGCTATGAAGAAGCGATCCAGCTCGCGCGCCACCAGCTCGCCGCACTGGCCGGCAAGGGCCCGGGCGCCGGCGACGCGATCAAGCGGCCGCAGCTTGCGCTCGACGCGCCGGCCGGCCTGCCGTCGGCGCTGCCGGCCGACCTGCTCGGCCGCCGCCCCGATGTGGTCGCGGCGCGCTGGACGGTCGACGCGCAGGCGCGCGGCATCGATGTCGCAAAGGCCTCGTTCTACCCGAACATCGACCTGCTCGCGACGGTCGGCGGCTTCGGCGTGACCGCGCCGTTCACCGACTTCCTGCGCGCGATGAACGGCGGCTGGACGGCCGGCCCCGCGCTGACGCTGCCGATCTTCGAAGGCGGCCGGCTGCGCGCGCAGCTCGGCGCGGCGAATGCCGGCTACGACCAGGCGGTCGAGCGCTACAACCAGACGATCGTCGGCGCGCTCAAGGACATTGCCGACCAGGTCGTGCGAATCCGCTCGCTCGATACGCAGAAGAAGGACGCCGCGCGCTCGGTGGCCGCCAACGACCGCAGCTACCAGTTGTCGCGCGAGGGCTTCCGCCGCGGGCTGACCGATTACGTGAACGTGCTGATCGCGCAACAGCAGTTGCTGCGCGCGCAGGAGACGGCGGCCCGCATCGATGCGGAACGCCTCGCCGCGCACGCGCAGCTGATGGCCGCGCTCGGCGGCGGCGTCGAGACGGGCGAAGACGTTCCGGCGGACGACCAACCCGCCGACGGTGCCAACCCGTCGGACGCGAAGCCCGCGGCGGCCGTTGCCCGGCCCGCGCAGGTCGCCGCGACCGGCACGCCGGCCGCACGGTAACGCGGAGCGACCGCCATGTCAGCCTCCTCCCCCGCTTCCACGCACGCCGGCGGTCCGCTCGCGGCCTGGTCCGCCGCGTTCGGCGACTGGGCCCGCAGCGACGGCGCCGCGTGGCTCTACCTGTTCAAGGCGCTGCTCGCCGCGTTCATCGCGACCGGCGTATCGATGCGGCTCGACCTGCCCGCGCCGAAAACGGCGATGACCACGGTGTTCATCGTGATGCAGCCGCAAAGCGGCGCGGTGCTCGCGAAGAGCTTCTACCGCGTCGCCGGCACGATCTTCGGGCTCATCGCGACGCTCACGTTCGTCGGCTTGTTTCCGCAGCAGCCGCAGCTGTTCCTGCTGGCGGTCGCACTGTGGGTCGCGCTGTGCACGGCCGGCGCCGCACGCAACCGCAACTTCCGCAGCTACGGCTTCCTGCTGGCCGGCTACACGACCGCGCTGATCGGGCTGCCCGCTTCGCAGCACCCGGACGGCGCGTTCATGAGCGCACTGACGCGCGTTGCCGAAATCATGGTCGGGATCGTGTCGGCCGGCGTGGTCAGCGCGCTCGTGTTTCCGCAGTACACGGGCGAGCAGATGCGCACGACGGTGCGCAAGCGCTTCGGCAGCTTCGTCGACTATGTCGCTTCGGCGCTGTCGGGCAAGCTCGACCGCGCGCATATCGAAACCATCCATACGCGCTTCGTCGCCGACGTGGTCGGATTCGAGGCCGCGCGCAGCATGGCCGTATTCGAGGATCCGGATACGCGGATGCGCAGCGGCCGCCTCGCGCGGCTGAACAGCGAGTTCATGAGCGCATCGAGCCGTTTCCATGCGCTGCACCAGTTGATGAACCGGCTGCATGCGGCCGGCGCGCAGGCCGCGATCGACGCGATCGAGCCGTACTTCCGCGAGATCGCGCCGCTGCTGCTGACGCCCACGGGCGAACCCGTGCGCTCGTCGACCGACGCGGGGCACGCGGCCGAGCAACTGCTCGCATGGCGCGACGCGCTGCCGCGCCGCATCCGCGCGACCCGTGCGGCGCTCGAAACGCAGCCGGACTTTCCGCTGCTCGACTTCGATACGGCCGCCGAACTGCTGTACCGCTTCATCACCGACCTGCACGAGTACGCGGCGACCTATGCGTCGCTGTCGACCGCGACGCACGAACGCGAGCGCTGGATCGAACGCTACGAGCCGCGCACCAACATGACGGCGATGGTGATCGCGGCGATTCGCACCGCGACCGTGATCCTGGTGCTCGGCTGGTTCTGGATCGAGAGCGCATGGCCGAGCGGCGTGACGCTCACGCTGACGGCGGCGGCCACCTGCGCGCTCGCGTCGTCGACGCCGCGCCCGACCGCGATGTCCGCGCAGATGGGCATGGGAACGGCACTCGCCGTGTGCACGGGTTTCCTGCTGACGTTCGGCATCTATCCGCACATCGACGGCTTCCCGCTGCTGTGCGTCGCGCTCGCGCCGCTGCTTGCGATCGGCATCTTCATGACGCTGAAGCCGAAGCTCGCGGGCTACGGGATGGGCTACCTGATCTTCTTCAGCTTCCTCGCCGGCCCGGACAACATCACGCACTACGATCCGACCAGCTTCATGAACGACGCGCTCGCGCTCGTGCTGTCGATGCTGGCGTCGGCGATCGCGTTCGCGGTGCTGTTCCCGCCGACCGCGCCGTGGCTCAAGAAGCGGCTGTTCGCCGACCTGCGCCACCAGGCCGTCGCGGCCTGCCACGCGCGGCTCGCCGGCTTGCGCACGCGCTTCGAGAGCGGCGCGCGCGACCTGATGTACCAGGCCCACACGCTGTCGGCCGACCAGCCCGACGTGCAGCGCGACGCGCTGCGCTGGATGTTCGCGGTGCTCGAAACCGGCAACGCGGCGATCGACCTGCGCCACGAGCTGGCGACGCTGCCGTCCGACCCGCGCTATGCGCCGGCGATGCCGTGGCGTCGCGCGATCGAGACGATGCGCGGCTCGCTGTCGACGCTGTTCGCGAAACCGAGCGCCGCGCGCTTCGATGCGACGCTCGCCGCGACCAATGCGGCGATCGATGCGACCCGGCAGACGCTCGACGCGTTCGAGCCGACGCGCGACGAGCGCCACCGGCTGCAGCGCATCCTGAGCCATCTGCATTTCGTGCGCACCGCGCTGCTCGATCCGGAATCGCCGCTCGAGCCGCTCAACCGCAACCGCCCCGTGCGTCCCCAACCAGGAGCCTCGTCATGATGCCGCGTGAAATCGCCATTCTCGATGCCTACATGCCCACGGTGGTGCTGATGTTCGTCCTCGGCGCGCTCGCGACCTGGGCCGTCGACCGCCTGCTCGCCTATACAGGCCTCTACCGTCTGGTCTGGCACCCGTCGCTGTTCCGGGCCTGCCTTCTCGTCTGCATTTGCGGCGGACTGAGTCTTGCCGTTTACCGTTGATTCCGAACCATCATGATTCTCAGAAAACTCTTCGGCTTCGTCGCGACCGCCGTCATCCTTCTCGTCGCGATCCTGATCGGGCGCTCGCTGTGGGTGCACTACATGGACGATCCGTGGACGCGCGACGGGCGCGTGCGCGCCGAGATCGTCAACGTCGCGCCGGACGTGTCGGGCGCGATCGTCGAGCTGCCCGTGCATGACAACCAGCTCGTGAAAAAAGGCGACCTGATCATGCAGATCGACCCGTCGCACTACCAGATCGCGGTCGAGCAGGCGCAGGCGGCCGTCGCCGCCCGCCGCGCGGAACTGCAGATGCGCCGCGACGACGCGGCCCGCCGCGCCGATCTCGATGCGCTCGTCGTATCGAAGGAAAACCGCGAGAACGCAGCGCACAGCGCGTCGAGCGCCGATGCGCAGTACCAGCAGGCAATCGCCGCGCTCGACGCCGCGAAGCTCAATCTCGAACGCACGCGCGTCGTCGCGCCGGTCGACGGCTACATCACGAACCTGCAGACGTTCAAGGGCAACTACGCGGTGGCCGGCCAGGCGAAGCTCGCGATCGTCGACAGCCACTCGTTCTGGGTCTACGGCTATTTCGAGGAAACCAAGCTGCCGCGCGTGAAGATCGGCGCGCCGGCCGAGATGCGGCTGATGAGCGGCGGCGTGATGAAG
Source organism: Burkholderia sp. GbtcB21 (assembly GCF_019091065.1). Taxonomy (NCBI): domain Bacteria; kingdom Pseudomonadati; phylum Pseudomonadota; class Betaproteobacteria; order Burkholderiales; family Burkholderiaceae; genus Burkholderia; species Burkholderia sp. GbtcB21. The sequence goes on along the minus strand of NZ_JAGXKA010000012.1, from coordinate 144,219 downwards.
GGCCACGTCGAAAGCATCTCGCGCGGCATCTACGATCGCGACAACCCGCAGAGCCGCGACCTCGTCGCGGACGTGAACCCGACCTTCAACTGGGTGCGCCTCGCGCAGCGCGTGCCGGTGCGCATCCGGATCGACGAAGTGCCGGCCGACGTGGTGCTGTCGGCGGGCACGACCTGCACGGTCATCATCGATCCGATCAAGCAGAAGAAATCGTAAGCGCGGAGCGGCCGGGCGCGCTCAGGCCGCGATGCGAAAACGCCCGACCAGCGACTTCAGCGCCTGCGCCTGTTCGTCGAGCGCGTTCGCGGCCGCCGCCGCCTGTTCGACGAGCGCCGCATTCTGCTGCGTGCCGGCGTCCATCTGCGTGACCGCGCGGCCGATCTCTTCGATCCCGGCGCTCTGCTCGTCCGATGCCGCGGAAATCTCGCCGATGATGTCCGTCACGCGCTTGACCGCGCGCACGACGTCGTCCATCGTGCGGCCCGCGTCGTGCGCGAGCGCCGCGCCGTTCGCGACGCGCTCCACCGATGCGCCGATCAGCGCGCGGATCTCCTTCGCCGCGGTCGCCGCGCGCTGCGCGAGCAGGCGCACCTCGCCCGCGACCACCGAGAAGCCGCGCCCCTGTTCGCCGGCGCGCGCGGCCTCGACCGCCGCATTCAACGCGAGAATGTTGGTCTGGAACGCGATACCCTCGATCGTGCCGATGATCTCGCGAATGTTCTTCGCGCTGTCGTCGATCTCGCTCATCGTCGCGACCACGCGCCCGACGACTTCACCGCCCGTTTCCGCAACGGCCGACGCATTGGCCGCGAGCGTGCTCGCCTGCCGCGCGTTCTCGGCGTTCTGCCGCACGGTCGACGTGAGCTGCTCCATGCTGGCCGCGGTGCGTTCGAGCGCGACGGCCTGCTGCTCGGTGCGCCGCGACAGGTCGAGATTGCCGGTCGAGATCTCGCCGGACGCGGCCGCGATGGCCTCGGCGCTGACGGCGATCTCGCCGACGGTCGCCGCGAGCCCCGTCTGCATCTCGGCCAGCGCGCGCACCATGCTGTCGCGGTCGTGCCGGCCGAGCGCGATCGGCCGCGTCAGGTCGCCGCGCGCGATGTCGGCGGCAATCGCCTTCGCGTGCGCGGGCTCGCCGCCGAGCTGCGACGCGAGGCGCCGCACGACGCGTTCGGCGATCGCGATCGCGAGCACGATCAGCGCGGCCGTCATGATCGCGATCATCGCGAACGACGACGAGAAGATGGTGGCAGACGCATCGAGCGTCGCCTTCGATTTCTCGCCGCGCGTCTTCACGAGTTCGGCGACGAGTTTTTCGAGCTTGCCGGTTTCGACCAGCAGCGACACGTCCTGCGTGCCGACCTGCCAGTTCATCTGCGACAGGTCGAGCGGCTGCGCGCGCACGAGCGCGACGAAATCGCGCAGATGCGCGCTCCACGTGCCGACGGCCGTCGAGAACGCGCGCAACCGCGCCGAATCGCCGGCGTCGGCCGGATCCGCGTAGCGCTGCAGCGTGCCGAGCGCCTGGCCGATCGACGCGAGCCCCGCGCCGACCTCCGCGCCCAGCTCGTCGCGCTCCTTCGCGGTGGTCGCGGTCAGCAGCATCTTCTGCGCACGGCTCGCCCGCAGCACCTCGGCCCGGACTTCCTGCGCCGCGCGGCTCGCGACGTGGCCCTGCTCGTAGACCGACGAGATCGACGCGTTCAGCCGGCTGATCTGCCACAGCGAAAACACGCCGATCGCGAGCGTACCGGCCAGCAGGATCGCGAACGCGGCGCGCAAGGTCGCCTTGACGGTCCACGGCCGGCGCTCACGACGCTCACGACGCGCCGCGCGCGGGCGCCGTGCGGCGCGACCGGCGGCAACGTCGGGTGCGGCGGCGGCCGCACCCGGCCGCGGATGCAATGATGCTGCTTTCATCGATATATCCCCGTATGGATCACGCTGCCGGAAAGGTCGGTTCCGGCGTTCCGCGATGGCAGGCCATGCCGCGCGTCCTGCGCCTGCACGGCGGATAGCCGGTGCCGGGCGCGGCGCACCTGTGGTCATTGGGTCGTTCTACGGCCGCCACCGCCGTTTCTTGAGTCCGGTAAAACACGCAACCGGGCTCCGGCGCGGCCTCGCAATCAGGCAGACGCGCCGCCAGCGTTATACCCGGTCAAAAAAACGGGTAACGGCCGATCTGTCGGATGAATGTCCGATTCGCGATAAAACTTGGCCTGACATTCCTGATGCGCCACATTACACTTCTTTGACGCATCAACGATTCCAAACGCGCCGATCCCCATCAGAGCGCGCCCGTTACCTCAACTCGTTCAGCTCACATGGAAACCAGCCTCGACACCGGAGCCGCCGGCGCAGCCGCCGCGCAGCCGTCCGCGCCCCCCGCATCGCGCACCGTCTATCCGGTGCTCGGCGCGATCAGCTTCTCGCACATGCTCAACGACATGATCCAGTCGTTGATCCTCGCGATCTATCCGATGCTCAAGAGCCAGTTCGCGCTGTCGTTCGCGCAGATCGGCCTGATCACGCTCACCTACCAGATCACCGCGTCGCTGCTGCAGCCGCTCATCGGCCTCTATACCGACAAGCGTCCGAAGCCGTATTCGCTGCCGGTCGGCATGGGCTTCACGCTCGCGGGGCTGCTGCTGATGTCGGTCGCGACGAGCTTTCCGATGCTGCTGGCGGCCGCGGCGCTGGTCGGCTGCGGCTCGTCGGTGTTCCATCCCGAATCGTCGCGCGTCGCGCGGATGGCGTCGGGCGGCCAGCACGGGCTCGCGCAGTCGGTGTTCCAGGTCGGCGGCAACGCGGGTTCCGCGCTCGGGCCGCTGCTCGCCGCGCTCGTGATCATTCCGCACGGCCAGCACAGCATCGCGTGGTTCTCCGCGGCCGCGCTCGTCGCGATGGTCGTGCTCACGCAGATCGGCCACTGGTACAAGAAGCATCCGTCGATGAAGAAGAAGGCCGCGGCGGCCGGCCACCCGACGCTGTCGCGCGGCCGCGTGATCGGCGCGATCGGCGTGCTGGTGCTGCTCGTGTTCTCGAAGTACTTCTACCTCGCGAGCATCAACAGCTATTTCACGTTCTACCTGATCGACAAGTTCCACCTGTCGGTGCAGGCCGCGCAGATCCACCTGTTCGTGTTCCTCTCGGCCGTGGCGGCCGGCACGCTGATCGGCGGGCCGGTCGGCGACCGGATCGGCCGCAAGTACGTGATCTGGGTGTCGATCCTCGGCGTCGCGCCGTTCACGCTGCTGCTGCCGTACGCGAACCTGTTCTGGACGAGCGTGCTGACCGTGATCATCGGCATCGTGCTGGCGTCGGCGTTCGCCGCGATCCTCGTCTATGCGACGGAACTGATGCCCGGCAAGGTCGGGATGGTCGCGGGCCTGTTCTTCGGCTTCGCGTTCGGCCTCGGCGGCGTCGGCGCGGCCGTGCTCGGCCAGCTCGCCGACGCGACGAGCATCACGTTCGTCTACAAGGTGTGTTCGTTCCTGCCGCTGATCGGCGTGCTGACGGTGTTCCTGCCGAACCTCGAAAGCAGCCGGCGCAAGAAGGCGTGACAAGCCGGCCGCGGCGTGCTCGCCGCGGCCGGCTCAAAGGCTTGTACGGAGAAAACGACGGCGGCTTCAGGCCGCCGTCGCCGCATGCAGCGTCAGGAAACGCTTGAGGATGCCGGACGAATAGCTGCTCGCGATCGCCGACAGGAAGTGCGAGAACGACTGCGTCGCATGATCGTCGGCCGTATCGGAGATCGTGCGCACCAGCGCGAACGGCACGTCGTGCTCCGCGCACACCTGCGCGATCGCCGCGCCTTCCATTTCGACCGCGAGCGCGTCCGGCAGCGCATCGCGCAGCGTGACGACCTCGCGCTCGCTCGACACGAAGCGGTCGCCGCTGATGACGAGCCCTGCGTGCAGCGTCGCGCCGGCGAGCCCGAAGCGCTCGGCGAACAACGCGCCCTCTTCCGCGACGAACAGCATGCACGCGGCCCTGAGACGGGCCGTCAGTGCCGCGTCGGTCGCGAAGCGCGTGATGCCGAGCAGCGGCACCTCGTAGCGCGGAAAGAGCGGCGATGCGTCGAGATCGTGCTGCAGCAGCATGTCGGCCACGACGACGTCGCCGACGCGCACCGCGCTCGACACACCGCCCGCGACGCCGGTAAACACGACGCCCGCCACGCCGAACACATGGATCAGCGCACTGACCGTCGCGGCGGCCGCGACCTTGCCGACCCGCGCGAGCGTGACGACGCAGGCCGCGCCGTGCACGGTGCCGACGTGGTAATCGCGGCGGCCGAACGTGATCGTCTTCATCGCGCCGTCGGCGCGCATCGCGGCGATCAGGTCGCCGAGTTCCTCGGGCAGCGCGGCCAGAATGCCGAGCGGGCGCGTCGCAGGCATATCAACCATGTCGATGCTCATCATTCCACCGCCTGCAGTTTCGCGACCGCGAGCGCGAGCCACTTCTCGCCGTGCCGCTTGAACTTCACCTGCGCCTTCGCATCGGTGCCGCTGCCTTCGAGCGCGGTGACCGTGCCTTCGCCGAACTTGGTATGGAACACCTGCTGGCCGACCCGAAAGCCGGCGCCGGCCGCGCGCTGCTTGTCCGCGAACGCCGGCAGTGGCGCGGACACCGCCGCATCGACGATCTGCTCGCGGCTGCCGCCGCCCGGCCGCGCGAACCAGTCGCGCCCGTATCCCGCGTTGTCCGAACGCCCGCCCCAGCGCGAACCGGCCTCGACCTTCGGCGTCAGCCACTTCAGCACGTGCTCCGGCAATTCGTCGAAGAAGCGCGAGCGCACGTTGTAGCGCGTCTGGCCGTGCAGCATCCGGCTCTGCGCGAACGACAGATAGAGCCGCTCCTTCGCGCGCGTGATCGCGACGTACATCAGCCGGCGCTCCTCCTCGAGGCCGTCCGATTCGAGCACGCTGTTCTCGTGCGGGAACAGCCCTTCCTCGAGGCCCGTGATGAACACGGCCGAGAATTCGAGCCCCTTCGCCGCGTGCACCGTCATCAGCTGCACGGCGTCCTGCCCGGCCTGCGCCTGGTTGTCGCCGGCCTCCAGCGACGCATGCGACAGGAAGCCGGCGAGCGGCGTCATCGTGTCGGGGTTCTGCGCCGGATCGCCGGGCGACGCGGGATCGAGTACGTCGACCGCCGGATCGTCCGTCGCCGCGCCGAGTTCGGGCGCCGCGATCGCGCCCGCGCGCAGCGGGATCGAGCGGGCCGGCGTGTCGAGCCCGTAGCCTTCCTCCGCGACGAATGCGGTCGCCGCGTTCACGAGTTCCTGCAAGTTTTCGAGACGGTCCTGCCCTTCACGCTCGCCCTGGTAGAAATCGGCGAGGCCGCTCGCGCGCACGACGTACTCGACCGTGTCCGGCAAATTCATCTGCTGCGTGTCGGCGCGCATCTTCGCGACCAGGTTCGCGAACCCGCCGAGACTCGTGCCGGCCTTGCCCGTCACGTACGGAATCGCAGCGGCCATCGAGCAGCCGTACAGGCGCGCGGCGTCGGCGAGCTGCTCGATCGAGCGCGCGCCGATCCCGCGGGTCGGGAAGTTCACCACGCGCACGAACGCCGTGTCGTCGTTCGGGTTGTCGATCAGGCGCAGGTACGCGAGCGCATGCTTCACTTCCTGACGCTCGAAGAAGCGCAGGCCGCCGTACACGCGGTACGGGATGCCCGACGACATCAGCGTGTGCTCGATCGAGCGCGACTGCGCGTTGCTGCGGTACAGGACGGCCACTTCGCTGCGCGCCATCCCGGTGTTGATCAGCGAGCGAATCTCTTCGACGATCCAGCCGGCTTCCTGCGAATCGGTGCTGGCCTCGTACACGCGCACGGGCTCGCCGTGGCCCGCGTCGGTGCGCAGGTTCTTGCCGAGGCGGTGCGCGTTGTTCGAGATCAGCTGGTTCGCCGCATCGAGGATGTTGCCGTGCGACCGGTAGTTCTGCTCGAGCTTGATCAGGTTGCGCACGCGGAATTCGTCTTCGAAATCGCGCATGTTGCCGACGTTCGCGCCGCGGAACGCGTAGATCGACTGGTCGTCGTCGCCGACCGCGAAGATCGCGTTCTGGCCGCCCGCGAGCATCTTGAGCCACGCGTATTGCAGCTTGTTGGTGTCCTGGAACTCGTCGACGAGGATGTGCTTGAAGCGCGCCTGGTAGTGCGCGCGCAGCGGCGCGTTGTACGCCAGCAGCTCGTAGCAGCGCAGCAGCAGCTCGGGGAAATCGACGACGCCCTCGCGCTGGCACTGCTGGTCGTACGCCTGGTACAGCTCGACGAACTTGCGGTTGAAGCTGTCGGTCGCGTCGACCTTGTCGGGACGCAGCCCCTGCTCCTTCGCGTTGTTGATGAAGTACTGGACGTTCTTCGGCGGGTACTTCTCGTCGTCGACGTTCGCCGCCTTCATCAGCCGCTTGATCGCGGACAGCTGGTCGGCCGTATCGAGGATCTGGAAGGTCTGCGGCAGGCCGGCATCGCGCCAGTGCGTGCGCAGCATCCGGTTGCACAGGCCGTGGAACGTGCCGATCCACATCCCGCGCGTGTCGATCGGCATCATCGCCGACAGGCGCGCCATCATCTCGCGCGCGGCCTTGTTCGTGAAGGTGACGGCGAGCACGGTGGGCGGCGACGCGTAGCCCTGCTGGATCAGCCATGCGATGCGCGTGATCAGCACGCGGGTCTTGCCGCTGCCCGCCCCTGCGAGGATCAGCGCCGGTTCGTTCGGCAACGTGACGGCGGCGTGTTGTTCGGGGTTCAGATTGGCGAGCAGATCGGGCATGGAGCGGCGGCGGACGGGCGAGAAAAATGCGGACCCGACATTATAAGTCGGCGGCGCGATGCCGTTCCCGATCCGTTCGGTCGAGCGCCTCGAGCGCGTTGCGGCCGCTTCGCGACAAGCCTGCGCCGGCAATGCGATGGCTGGTCGATGTGCATCCATTTATAATTGTCGGATTCGGCATCCAATTCACGCATTTTTCGGCAGATTTCCAACATGAGCGACAACACGCTTGCGAAGAGCTTCGAGCCCCATACCATCGAGTCCCAATGGGGGCCGGAGTGGGAAAAACGCGGCTATGCCGCCCCGGCGTTCGATCCGTCCCGCCCCGATTTCGCGATCCAGTTGCCGCCGCCGAACGTGACGGGCACGCTGCACATGGGCCATGCGTTCAACCAGACGATCATGGACGGCCTCGCCCGCTATCACCGGATGCTCGGCGAGAACACTCTGTGGGTGCCCGGCACCGACCACGCGGGGATCGCCACCCAGATCGTCGTCGAACGCCAGCTCGACGCGCAGGGCGTGTCGCGCCACGACCTCGGTCGCGAGAAATTCGTCGAGCGCGTGTGGGAATGGAAGCAGCAGTCCGGTTCGACGATCACGGGCCAGGTGCGCCGCCTCGGCGCATCGACCGACTGGTCGCGCGAATACTTCACGATGGACGACAAGATGTCGGCCGCCGTGCGCGACGTGTTCGTCACGCTCCATGAACAGGGCCTGATCTACCGCGGCAAGCGCCTCGTCAACTGGGATCCGGTGCTGCTCACCGCGGTGTCGGATCTCGAAGTCGCGAGCGAAGAGGAAAACGGCCACCTGTGGCACATCCGCTACCCGCTCGTCGACGGCTCGGGCACGCTGACCGTCGCGACCACCCGCCCCGAGACGATGCTCGGCGACGTCGCGCTGATGGTTCATCCGGAAGACGAGCGCTACGCACACCTGATCGGCAAGCTCGTCACGCTGCCGCTGACCGGCCGCGAGATCCCGGTGATCGCCGACGACTACGTCGACCGCGAGTTCGGCACGGGCGTCGTGAAGGTCACGCCCGCGCACGACTTCAACGACTACCAGGTCGGCCTGCGCCACAACCTCGCGCCGATCGAGATCCTGACGCTCGACGCGAAGATCAACGACAACGGCCCGGAGCAGTATCGCGGCCTCGACCGCTTCGACGCGCGCAAGGCGATCGTCGCCGATCTCGACGCGCTGGGTTTCCTCGACTCCGTGAAGCCGCACAAGCTGATGGTGCCGCGCGGCGACCGCACGGGCGTCGTGATCGAGCCGATGCTGACCGACCAGTGGTTCGTCGCGATGACGAAGCCGGCACCGGAAGGCACGTTCAATCCCGGCAAGTCGATCACCGAAACGTCGCTCGACGTCGTGCGCAACGGCCAGATCAAGTTCGTCCCGGAAAACTGGACGACCACCTACTACCAGTGGCTCGAGAACATCCAGGACTGGTGCATCTCGCGCCAGCTGTGGTGGGGCCACCAGATTCCCGCGTGGTACGGCGAGAACGGCGAGGTGTTCGTCGCGCGCAGCGAGGAAGACGCGCGCGCGAAGGCCGCCGCGCAGGGCTACACGGGTGCGCTGAAGCGCGACGAAGACGTGCTCGACACGTGGTTCTCGTCGGCGCTGGTGCCGTTCTCGTCGCTCGGCTGGCCGAACGAGACGCCTGAACTGAAGCACTTCCTGCCGTCGTCGGTGCTCGTCACGGGCTTCGACATCATCTTCTTCTGGGTCGCCCGGATGGTGATGATGACCACGCACTTCACCGGCAAGGTGCCGTTCCACACCGTCTACGTGCACGGCCTCGTGCGCGACGCGGAAGGCCAGAAGATGTCGAAGAGCAAGGGCAATACGCTCGACCCGATCGACATCGTCGACGGCATCGATCTCGAGACGCTGGTCGCGAAGCGCACGACGGGCCTGATGAATCCGAAGCAGGCCGCGACGATCGAGAAGAAGACGCGCAAGGAATTCCCGGACGGCATTCCCGCGTTCGGCACCGACGCGCTGCGCTTCACGATGGCGTCGATGGCGACGCTCGGCCGCAACGTGAACTTCGACCTCGCGCGCTGCGAAGGCTATCGCAACTTCTGCAACAAGCTGTGGAACGCGACGCGCTTCGTGCTGATGAACTGCGAAGGCCACGACTGCGGCGCCGACAAGCCGGAAGTCTGCGGCGCGGGCGACTGCGGCCCCGGCGGCTACCTCGACTTCTCGGCGGCCGACCGCTGGATCGTGTCGCTGCTGCAGCGTACCGAGGCCGATATCGCGAAGGGCTTTGCCGACTACCGCTTCGACAACGTCGCGACCAGCATCTACAAGTTCGTGTGGGACGAGTACTGCGACTGGTATCTCGAACTCGCGAAGGTGCAGATCCAGAACGGCACGCCAGAACAGCAGCGCGCCACGCGCCGCACGCTGCTGCGCGTGCTCGAGACGGTGCTGCGTCTCGCGCACCCGGTCATCCCGTTCATCACCGAAGCGCTCTGGCAGAAGGTCGCGCCGCTCGCGGGCCGCTATCCGCAAGGCAAGGCCGAGGGCGAAGCGTCGCTGATGACGCAGGCGTATCCGGTTGCCAACCTGCAGAAGATCGACGAGGCGTCCGAGCAGTGGGCGGCCGACCTGAAGGCGATCGTCGACGCATGCCGCAACCTGCGCGGCGAGATGAACCTGTCGCCGGCGACGAAGGTGCCGCTGCTCGCGGCCGGCGATGCCGAGCGCCTGCGCTCGTTCGCGCCGTACGTCCAGGCGCTCGCGCGCCTGTCGGAAGTGCAGATCCTCGCGGACGAAGCGACGCTCGACAAGGAAGCGCACGGCGCGCCGATCGCGATCGTCGGCCCGAACAAGCTGGTGCTGAAGGTGGAAATCGACGTCGCGGCCGAACGCGAGCGCCTGTCGAAGGAAATCGCGCGCCTGACGGGCGAGATCGCGAAGTGCAACGCGAAGCTCGGCAACGAGGCATTCGTCGCGAAAGCGCCGCCGGCCGTGGTCGAACAGGAGCAGAAGCGCGTCGCCGAATTCCAGAGCACGCTCGAGAAACTGCGTGCGCAGCTCGATCGGTTGCCTGCGTAACAAACCGTAAGGCCGTTTGCGTTCACTATAATGCGGACGTGAACATACATCGTCTGACAAGTCGATTACAGGAATAAAGGTTCGATCATGTTGAAAGTCACCAAGGCGGTATTCCCCGTTGCCGGCCTCGGCACGCGGTTCCTGCCGGCAACGAAGGCGAGCCCGAAGGAAATGCTGCCGGTCGTCGACAAGCCGCTGATCCAGTACGCAGTCGAGGAAGCGATCGCCGCGGGCATCACCGAGATGATTTTCGTCACCGGGCGCAGCAAGCGCGCGATCGAGGATCATTTCGACAAGTCGTACGAGGTCGAAGCCGAACTCGAGGCACGCGGCAAGGAAAAGCTGCTCGAGCTCGTGCGCAGCATCAAGCCGAGCCATGTCGACTGCTTCTACGTGCGTCAGCCGGAAGCGCTCGGCCTCGGCCATGCGGTGCTGTGCGCGGAGAAGCTGGTGGCCGACAACCCGTTCGCGGTGATCCTCGCGGACGACCTGCTCGACGGCAACCCGCCCGTGATGAAGCAGATGGTCGACGTGTTCGACCACTATCACAGCTCGGTGATCGGCGTCGAAGAGATCCCGCCGTCGGAAACGAAGTCGTACGGGATCGTCGACGGCAAGGAATGGGAAGAGTCGATCGTCAAGATGTCGGCGATCGTCGAGAAGCCCGCGCCGGAAGTCGCGCCGTCGAACCTCGGCGTGGTCGGCCGCTACATCCTGAAGCCGCGGATCTTCGAACACCTGCGCGCGCTGAAGCCGGGCGCGGGCGGCGAACTGCAGCTCACCGACGCGATCCAGGCACTGCTCGCCGACGAACAGGTGCTGGCCTACAAGTACCAGGGCACGCGCTACGACTGCGGCAGCAAGCTCGGCTACCTGAAGGCGACGGTCGAATTCGCACTGCGCCATCCGGAAGTCGGCGCGGAATTCGACGAATACCTGCGCACGCGCGGCGGCGCGCAACCGGCCGCCTGAGCGCGGCAAGGGCTCGCCCCGGCGGGCCCGCCCTCACCTCACCGGCCGGCGCTCAGCGCGCTTCGGCCGGCTTCACCGAGACGACGCCCGGCATCCCGCCCGCGTCGTCTTTTTTCGTCTTCACGAGCCAGCCGCCGCCATCGCCGAACGGCACCTTCGCGAGCGCGCTCTTCACGAGCGCCGGCGCGGCCTGCTGCGTGCCCGGTTCGCGATCGCGCAGCGCGGCCGTCACGCGATAGACGTCGGCGCCCGATTGCGCATCGACGAAACGCAGCGTCAGCACGTGGCGATACACGCCACCCGCGAACGGCAGCGCGAACGGCGACGGCCCGTCCACCGTCACGCACGCGCTGCTCGCGGCGCCGCACTGGTCGGCGATGGCCGCGACCGCCGCCGGCTGCGTCGCATAGGCGATCGACAGCCGGTAGCGCGCGTCCTTGAGCGGCTGCGCGTCGAAGCCGCGGCGCGCGAGTTCGTCGCGCACGAGCGCCTCGACCTGCCGGTATTCGGCATCGTCGGCCTGCGCGGCCGTCCGGACGAAATCGTAGCCGTGCGCGCCGGCTGCAAATGCATTCGGCTGCCCGACCGCACTCACGCCGCTCGTCACGCCGGCGCAACCCGTCAACAACGACGCCGCCAGCGCGGTCGCTGCCCATTCCTTTCTCATGGCTTTCCCCAGTCCTGCCGTCGCGCCCGGCCCTGTCAGGCGGACGGCTCGTCGATCGCGGGCAGCGACACCGTCACCGCGGTGCCGACACCCACTTCGCTGTCGACCGACACGCTGCCCCCATGGCGCGTGACGACCGTCTTCACGAATGCCATGCCGAGCCCGGAACCCGGGATCTCGGGCCGCTCGCCGGCATGGAACCGCTTGAAACGCTCGAACAGATGCCGCTGATCTTCCGGCGCAATGCCGTACCCCTGATCGCGAATCGTACAGAACATCCGCTTCGACGCGTGCTCGACCGTCAGCGTACACGTGATCACGGTGTCGGACGGACTGTATTTGACTGCGTTGTTCAGCAGGTTCACGAACGCGCGCGTGATCAGCGAGCGGTCCGCGCGCACCCAGCACATGTCGGTGCCGACCTCGGTGTCGATGCGGATGTGCTTCGCCTGCGCCTGTGGCCATACCTCGTCGCTTGCATCGATCAGCACGTCGACGAGGCTCGTCACTTCGAGCTGGTACGCCTGCGACTCCGCGCGCGCCAGCTGCACGAACTCGTCGGCAAGCGACAGCGCGCGGTGCGCGTAGCGCTCGACCCGCGCGAGCAGCCCGCGCATCGCATCGGTCTCGACGCGGTCGCGCTCGATCTCGACGAGCGCGAGGATCGAAGCCTGCGGCGAGCGCATGTCGTGCGACAGCAGGTGCAGCGCTTCCTCGCGATGCCGCTCGGCCGCGTGCAGTTCGGTCACGTCGACGAGGCCGGCAATCCAGCCCGTCACGCGGCCCTGCGCATTCGTGCAGGCGGCGTAGCGTAACAGATGGTCGAGCCCGTCGCGGTCGCGCACCTCGATGCCGCGCGCCATCGCGTCGTGCTCGGCCTCGAGCGTCGGGTCGAGCGCGGCCGGCCAGTGCTCGCGGATCGCCGCATCGTGTTCGGCGTTGCCGTCGACGGTCTTCATGAACGTCAGCTCGCCGAGTGCGGTGCGCAGCGGCCGCCCTTCCGGCAGCGGCAGCGCAAGCCGCGACCCGTAGCGCTTCGCCGCATGGTTCGCGATCAGCACGGTGCCGGCCAGGTCGGTCACGAAGATCGGCTCGGGCATGCTGTCGAGGCTGTCCCACACGAAGCGCTTCATGTCCTGCACGCGCTGCGCGGCTTGCGCCATCAGCGCCATCTGGCGCTCGAGCACGTCGCCGCCGACGCTGCGCGTGCGCGGCGCCTCGGGCAGCAGGTGCGGCTCGTCGGCGAGCCGCTGCAGTTCGCGGCGCAGGTACGACATCGTCATTTCGAGGCGCCGCCAGTTCCAGATCGGGTAGACGGCGATCAGCCCGAAGATCGCCGGCGCCGGCGACAGCCAGATGCGCGCCTCGAACAGCAGCGCCATGCTCGCGACGACGGCGAGCGCGGCGAGGCTCAGCGTCAGCAGCAGCGCGCGCCACGGCGACAGCATCAGGAAGCCGCCCAGCAGCGCGGCGAGCGGCAGCAGCGACGCGGCGAACAGCCCCGCGCGCGATGCCGGCGAGATCGCGCTGCCGGTCGCCAGCATGTCGAGCACGTTGGCGTGGATATACACGCCGGCGAGCGGGCCGAAATCGCCGGATACGGGCGTCGCGAAGCGGTCGTACAGCCCGGAAGCGGTCACGCCGACGACGACGATCTTGCCGCGCAGCGCGTCGGGTTTCACGCGCCCTTCGAGCACGTCGTCGAACGACAGCGTCGGATACTCGGGCGTGTTGCGGCTGAACGGAATCAGGTAGCGGCCCTCGCCGGCCGCGTCGCGCGACAGGTCGTGCGCGTTCGCGCCCGGCGCGCCGCCGGCCGGATGCAGCCGGCCGGCCTGGATCGCGCGGTACACGGGCACCATCAGTTGCGGCCAGCGCACGCGGCCGTCGCTTTCGAACAGCGCGACGCTGCGCACGATGCCGTCGCGATCGACTTCGAGATTGATGTGACCGAGCCCCGTCGCGCGCGCCGCGAGCGCGGCCACCGGCGGATCGACGGTACGCGTGCCGTCCGCCTGCTCGGGGCTCAGCAGCACCGGCAGGAAGGTCGGCACGTGGCTCATCGCGTCCGCGAACGCGCGATCCTCCGACGACGGTTCGGTAAACAGCACGTCGTAGACGACGGCGGCCGGCTGCGCGCGCGCCAGCGTGTCGAGCAGCCGCGCATGCACGTCGCGCGGCCACGGCCAGCGGCCGAGCGCCGATACGCTCTGGTTGTCGATGTCGACGACGACCACGTCGGGCGACAGCGGCAGGCTGCGCAGCATCAGCAGCCGGTCGTAGATCAGCCCGTCGACGCTCGACGACAGGCGGCCGAGCGCACACGCGAGGATCACCGCGATCCCGAGGCAGCCGATCGCGATCCATTCGATCAGGAAGCGGCGGCCGAGGTGCCGCCGTGGGGAAACGGAGCCGGGTTTCATGCGCCGCGGGTCAGCGCGACAGCGTGAACGCGCTGACCGGACTGGTCTTCTCGTAGAACTTGCCGCCTTCGAACTCCTCGACGGTCACCGCCCAGAAATAATCGCCCGGCGGCAGGTGCGCGACGGTGATCTGGCGCGCATGCAGGCCGACCTGGTCGACGACCGGCGCGCTCAGGTCCTTCGAGCGCGACAGCACGAACCGGTAGCGCGCGTCCTTGCCCGAACCGTTCGGCGACCAGCGGAACTCGTAGCCATCCGCACCGGGCGACGCGCTCGCGTCGAGCCCCATCACGCGACGCTCGAACGCATAGGTGCGCGGCAGCCCCTCGAGGCCGTTGGCATCGATCGCGGCGATCCGCACGAAGTAGTTCCCGTTCGGTACGTCGCGGAAGACCGCGCGCGGCGAATCGGTACGCGTTTCGCGGAACAGGTCGAGCAGCCCCGCATCGTGCGCGAGCTGCACGCGATACGCATGCGCGTTCGCCTGCGGCACGACGTCGAACGCGACGTCGGGTTCGTCCTGCACCTTGTCGGGATGCGCGAGCGCCGGCGCGGCCGGCAGCGCGACGGGCGCGCCGACCGCACCGGACGACGTCGCGACGCTGCCGAAGTTCGCATGCACGAGCGTCGGCTTGGCCGATTGCCGGCCGCCCGCGACGCCGACGGTGCCGTCGAGCACTTCGACGCGCGTCGACGCATTGCCGGCCGCGTCGTAGTTCACACGAAAGCGCGTGCCGCGCACGCCGGCCACGACCGACGGCGAGCGGATCTGGAAGCGGTCGTCGCGTTTCTTCAGATGAGTGACTTCGCTGTCGACCGAGCCGCGCGTGAGTTCGAACTGGCGATCGAGCGCGCCGGTCAGCACGGTGCGGCGCAGCGCCTTCAAGTCGAGCTGGCTGTCGGGCGGCAGGCTCATGTGCGTGCCGTCGGCGAGTTCGAGCGTTACGAAGCCATTCGCACCCGTGCGCACGCGGTCGCCCTCGACGAGCGTCGCATCGTTCGCCAGCGGCGCGTACGCGTCGCCGGACGCGCGCTCTGCCGTGCCCTGCACCGCGACGACGCGCGCGGTCAGCTTTTCCTTGCGCAGGCGCGCGACCGGCAGCTTCAGCGCGATGCCGGGCTGCAGGTGCTTCGGCGCGGGCACGCCGTTGATCTGCTGGAGCAGTTGCCAGTCGTCCGCGCCCTGCAGGTAGCGCGCGGCGACGTCGTACAGCGTGTCGCCCGCCTGCGTGCGGTAGACGACCATCTTGCCCGCCGCAGCGGGCGGCTGCGCGGCCGCATGCTGCGCGGCGACTGCAAACGTGACCGCGCAGGCCGTGCGCAGCGCCATCGTGCGCAGGTTTGCCGTACGCTGCGAGATTCCCGCGGTCACTCCGGTTCTCCCTGGCCGACCCGCTCGAGCCGGTAGCCGTAGCCGTAGATCGGCGCGAGGCGATAGCCGTTTTCGGGCCGCAGGCCGAGCTTGGTGCGCAGCATCGAGATGTGCGTATCCATCGTGCGCGACGGGATGTCGGTTGCCTGCTTCCACACGAGATCGAGAATGTGTGCGCGCGACAGCGGCCGGTCGAGATGCTGGAACAGCAGCAGCGCGAGTTCGAATTCCTTCTGCGTCAGGCTCACGGGCTTGTCGCCGACGTAGGCCTGCTTCAGGTTCACGTCGAAACGGAATTGATCGAATTCGCGAACGGTCGCCTCGGCGTTGACCGGATACGCGCGGCGCAGCAGCGAGCCGATGCGCGCGCGCAGGATCGGGCCCGACACGGGCTTGACCACGTAGTCGTCGGCGCCGGCGTTGAGGATCTGCGTGATCCCCGCCTCGTCGTCGCGGCTCGTCATGAAGATGATCGGCAGGCTGTGCTCGGTCTGGTTGGCGCGCACCCACTTGAGCACTTCCTCGCCGGACATGTCGGGCACGTTCCAGTCGAGCACCAGCAGATCGAACGTTTCGCGCTGCAGACGCTTCTTCAGGGCCTTGCCTTCCTTGAACGCGTAGCACGTATGGCCAACGGCCGTCAGCGTTTGACTGACGAAATCCGTCTGGGCCGGATCGTCATCCAGTACAGCAATTCTCATAGCACCCCGCAAATCGAAATCGATTCGTCCAGTTCAGCTCCCCGCACCCACCTCGCAGCGCAACGCGCGCGGCTTCCTTCCGGATACGGGCCGGCGAGCCGTCGTTCGCCGCTCGCGCCACCTGCGCAAACCGGCGACCCCGGCTAAATATCTCAAAAACGGGGCGCGGACGAACCGGCGATTTCATCATAGTAGTATGAAATTCGCCAAGAAATTGCGCGGACTACCGTTCTTTCTTCGAATAATCCTTCCTGTCGCGCAATCTGACGCCTAATCGGCGCCCGCCACCGTTTCGGTGAAATCGTCGGTCGACAAGCGTTGCACCAGCGGTTGCGACAGCGCCGGTTGCGCAAGCATCCGCTGCAACTGCCCGCGCACGCGCTCCCACGCGCTGGCCGCGTAGTCCGGCTGGCCCGCCGCCCATGCCTGCGCCAGATCGAACACGCGTTCGATCGTCGCACCGCAGTAGGTCAGGCCCGAGCCGTCGTCCTGTGCGGCATCGCGCAGCCGTTCGTCGAGCCACTCGGCCAGCCACGGCATCTCGGCCGCGGCCGAATCCGCGTAGGCCTCCAGCGCGGCACGCGCGTGGCGATCCTGCTGCGGATCGAGCTCGATACGGCTCAATTCCGACGCACGCTCGGGCGCAATGCATTCCGCTCCGGACGGACTTCGAAGGGTCCCTGGTCTGAAGGACATGTCCTCTCCCCGTTGTACGACGGCAGCGTCAGGCATGGCCCCCGTGCCCGCCATACGACGTACCGCGGCCGACACCTCCGCTGGGAGCGGACGACCGGCCGGGTCAGTATACGCAGCCAGTCACGAAGCGAGGTTTAAGAATTGTCAGAGGCTCGACCGGCCGGCGCCGGGCGTTGCCGGCCCGCGCACCGCGAGCGGACGCCGCGGCCGGGCGCGCGATGCGGGCCGTCAGCGGCGGCGCATCAGGAACACGAAGGTCTTGTCCTGCGTCGTCGATTCGACGATCTCGTTGCCCGTCTGCTTCGCGAACGCGGCGAAATCGCGCTGCGAGCCGGGATCGGTCGCGAGCACCTTGAGGATCTGCCCGCTTTCCATATCGGCAAGCGCTTTCTTGGCACGCAGGATCGGCAACGGGCAATTGAGCCCGCGCGCGTCCACTTCCTTGTGAATCTGCATCGGCTGTCGACCTTCGAATGTCACGCCACACGAGGCGCGGGAGGAAGCCGCGATTTTACCGCAGCGCCGCCCTGCCCGCCCGGGTAGCCCGCGGCCCGGCGCCGCGGGCACCGGCGTCACGTGCCTGAGAAGCCGCCCGCGAGCCGGTCGCGCAGGTGCCGCACGAGCGCGCGCACCGCGCTCGGCACGACCGGGCTGTACGGGCGGATCGCGAAGATGTGGTCGCCGAACGCGCCCGACGGCCGCCAGCCGTCGAGCAGCGCGACGAGCCGGCCGGCGTCGAGATCGCGCCGCGCGCTGAAATCGGGCAGCAGCGCGATGCCGAGCCCGCCGAGCGCGGCCTCGCGCATCGCCTCGCTGTTGTTCGCCGCGAAGCTGCCGCGCACCGGCACGCTCACGCGCTGGCGCCGCCGGCCGTCCGGCTCGAAGCTCCATGCGGCCGGTTCGTTGTCGCGCAGGTAGCACAGGCAGCTGTGGTCGACGAGTTCGCTCGGGTGCCGCGGCGCGGCGCGCGCGTCGAGGTAGTCGCGGCTCGCGACGAGCAGCGAGCGCGTGTCGCACAGCTTCCACGCGACGTGGGTCTGCGGCGCGGTGGTCGTATGGCGGATCGCGAGGTCGAAGCCTTCCTGCGTCAGCGAATGCAGCCGATCCGACAGGTCGAGCTCGATGTGCACGCCCGGATGCTGCCGCAGGAAATCGGGCAGGTGCGGCACGACCTGCTGGCGCCCGAGCGCGACCGGCGCCGTCACGCGCAGCAGGCCGCGCGGCTCGCCGGCCAGGTCCTTCACGCGCGCGAAATGCTGCCCGATCGACTCGAACGCGTCGCGCGTGCTGTCGACGAGCGTCTGGCCCGCGTCGGTAAGCCGCACGCTGCGCGTCGTGCGGCGCACGAGCGGCACGCCGGCCGCCTTTTCGAGATCGGCGATGCGCTGGCTCATCGCGGCCTTGCTGATGCCGAGCCGCTGCGCGGCGGCCGTGAAACTGCCGGCCGCGGCGAGTACCGTCAGCGAATGGATATGCGGCCAGAGCGCCTGGACATTTTGCTGATTCATCCGTCGATTATTCAGAATTCTGAACAGTGAATCAAGTTTCGCGGCCTTCTCCCGCGCCGCAGGTTTCCCTAGACTAGGTTCCGTTCCCCCTCATCCCCAGGAGACACGATGAATCCGGTTCCCGCGTACACGTCCGACGCCGACGTCGGCCACTATGTCGACGGCGCGCCCGTCGCCGG
The DNA here is from genome assembly GCF_019091065.1 of Burkholderia sp. GbtcB21. Lineage (NCBI taxonomy): Bacteria > Pseudomonadati > Pseudomonadota > Betaproteobacteria > Burkholderiales > Burkholderiaceae > Burkholderia > Burkholderia sp. GbtcB21. The sequence continues at coordinate 125,833 of NZ_JAGXKA010000012.1, read as the reverse complement.
CCGCAGCGGCCGCTTCCAGGACGTCCTCAACCCGGCGCTCGGCCGCGCGGTGCGCCGCGTGGCGCTCGCGGACAACAGCGAAGTGCAGCGGGCCGTCGCATCGGCCCACGCCGCGTTCCCGGCCTGGGCCGAGACGCCGCCGATCCGCCGCGCGCGCGTGCTGCACCGCTTCCTGCAGTTGATGAACGAGCACCGCGACACGCTCGCGGCGATCATCACGGCCGAGCACGGCAAGGTGTTCTCCGACGCGCAGGGCGAAGTCGCGCGCGGCATCGACATCGTCGAATTCGCGTGCGGCGTGCCGCAGCTGCTGAAGGGCGACTTCACCGACCAGGTCAGCACCGGCATCGACAACTGGACGATGCGCCAGCCGCTCGGCGTGGTCGCGGGCATCACGCCGTTCAACTTCCCGTGCATGGTGCCGTGCTGGATGTTCCCGGTCGCGATCGCGACGGGCAACACGTTCGTGCTGAAGCCGAGCGAGCGCGACCCGTCGGCGGCGCTGTTCATCGCCGACCTGCTCACGCAGGCCGGGCTGCCGGCCGGCGTGTTCAACGTCGTGCAGGGCGACAAGGGCGCGGTCGACGCATTGCTCGACCACCCGGACGTGCAAGCCGTCAGCTTCGTCGGCTCGACGCCGATCGCGGCCTACGTGCAGCAGCGCGCGGTGCAGTCGGGCAAGCGCGTGCAGGCGCTCGGCGGCGCGAAGAACCATCTCGTCGTGATGCCCGATGCGAACATCGAGCAGGCGGTCGACGCGCTGATCGGCGCCGCGTACGGCTCGGCCGGCGAACGCTGCATGGCGATCAGCATCGCGGTGCTGGTCGGCGACGTGGCCGACCGGATCGTGCCGGCGGTCGCCGAGCGCGCACGCAAGCTGGTGATCGGCGACGGCATGCAGCCGGAAGTCGAGATGGGCCCGATCGTCACCGGCGAAGCGCTGAAGCGCATCGAAGGCTATATCGAGCAAGGCGTGAGCGAAGGCGCGCAACTGGTGGTCGACGGGCGCGGGCTGCGCGTGCCGGGCCGCGAGGCAGGCTTCTTCACCGGCGGCACGCTGTTCGATCACGTGACGCCCGACATGCGGATCTACAAGGAAGAAATCTTCGGGCCCGTGCTCGGCTGCGTGCGCGTGAAGGATTTCGGCGCAGCGGTCGACCTGATCAACGCGCACGAATTCGGCAACGGTGTGTCGTGCTTCACGAGCGACGGCGGCATCGCGCGCGAATTCGCGCGGCGCATCCAGGTCGGCATGGTCGGCATCAACGTGCCGATTCCGGTGCCGATGGCATGGCACGGCTTCGGCGGCTGGAAGAAGAGCCTGTTCGGCGACATGCATGCGTACGGCGAGGAAGGCGTGCGCTTCTACACGCGCCAGAAGTCGGTGATGCAGCGCTGGTCGTCGAGCATCGGCAAGGGCGCCGAATTCGCGATGCCGACCGCGAAGTAAGCCGGCCGGTGCGCCGCCCGCCTGATCGATCGGCGGGCGGTGCGCCGGCAGAATGCGTCAGCCGGCCTTCTTGCCGTGCGCACCGTCGGCGGTCGGCAGGTACGACAGCTCGAGCCGGTACGCGAGCGCGACGAACAGGCTTTGCGCGAGGCCCATCGTGGCCGTCAGCGCACGGAACCCGAACGTCTCGCTGTCCTGCACCATCAGCGTCACCTCGGCCTCCCGCGCGAGCGGGCTCATCCGGCTGTCGGTGATCGCGATCAGGCGCGCGCCGCGCTGTGCGGCCTGCTGCGCGACCTGCACGGTCTCGTCCGCATACGGCATGAACGAGATGACGATCATCACGTCGCCGTTGCGCACCGACCGGATCTGCCCGAGATGCATGCTGCCGAGCGCGCTGAACAGCCCGATGCGCTTGTCGGTGTGCTGCAGCGCGTAGTCGAGATACACGGCGATCGGAAACGCGCGCCGCGAGCCGGCGATCCAGATCGCCTGCGTGTCGGCGAGCAGCTCGACGGCCTGCGCGAGCGCCTGCGGGTCGAGCGTCTGCCGCAACTGCTGCATCCCGGCAATGCTGCCCTTGATGAATTCGTCGGCGATCTGCTCGGGCTGCAGGCTCGACGAGCCCGATTCGATCACGTCGCGCAGCCGCAGGTTGTATGCGCGCCCCGGCGCGATCTGCTGCGCGAGCCCTTCGCGGAACAGCCGCTGCATCTCGGAGAAGCCGGAGAAACCGAAATGCTTCGCGAAGCGCACGACCGCCGACGGCTGCACGCCGCACGCCTCCGCGAGCGACTGGATGCCTTCCAGGCCCAACTGGTCCCGATGCGTTTCCACGTGGCGCGCAATGACCTTCAGGCGATTGCTGAGGCCGTCGTATTCCCGCGTCAGGTGCTGCAGGAACTGCTCGACGGTGGCAGGAGGTTTCTCGGATGAACTCATCGGATGGCGCGAAGTTGACGGCCCCGGTGCGCGCGCGATGCTGACGGACGCGGCCCGAGGCTCACCTGGATACATGCATGAAGGGCGAATTTAATCACGTTTGCGGCACGGCCCGCGCCGCGCGTTTCGCTCCCACGCGCTCGATCATCACCTGCACACGCTCCACGGCAAGACTGGAAACGATTGTCCAACGCTCTCGCGGCGTCGTAAAGATTAGGGTGTCTACCGAGACTATCGGGGCCGACGGCCGGCGCGAAGCGGCGCGCAGTGCGCCGCATCCGGCCTGCCCTGCTCAACGATAGTCGACCCATACGCCGCCCGCGTCGGCAGAACGCACGCAGTTCTCGACCCATCGGACGCCCTCGACGCCCGCGTGGACGTCCGGAAAGCGGATGCCCTTCAGCGCCGCGGCGTCGCCGCGATCGGCCGCGTCCATCGCGAGTGCGAAGCGCTGATAGAGATTGGACCACGCCTCGAACAACCCTTCCGGATGCCCGGCCCCGATGCGATCCTCGCGCAACGCATTCGGATGCAGATACCCCATCCCGCGATCGAGCACCTGCGCGGGCTGCCCCTGCACTTCGTAGCGCAACTGGTTCGGATGCTCGTCCCACCATTCGACGCTCGCCTTCGAACCGATCACGCGCACCTTCTGGCCGTGCATCGAACCTGCGTTCACCGCGCTCGACCACACGTAGCCGATCGCGCCCGTGTCGTATTCCATGATCGTGAACGCGTTGTCCTCGAGCGGCGCGCGGCTCTTCACGAAGCTCTGCCGCGAACACATCAGCCGCCGGATCTTCAGCTCGGGCGCCATCACCTCGGAGATGTACAGCGGATGCGTGCCGATATCGCCGAGCACGTAGCTCGGGCCCGCGAACTTCGGGTCGACGCGCCAGCGCGCGGCCGCGCTCGCGGCCTCGACGCCATCGCTGTGGAAACCGTGCGCGAACTGCATCTGCACGATGCGGATCTCGCCGAGATCGCCGCGCGCGATCATCTCGCGCGCCTGTTCGATCATCTGGTGGCCCGAATAGCCGTATGCGACGCCGACGATCCGGTTCTTCTCGACCGACAGCCGCTGCAGCGTCTCGGCCTCGTCGGTCGTGAAGCACAGCGGCTTCTCGCAGACCACGTGCAGCCCCGCGTTCAGCGCGGCGCGGCAGATCTCAAAGTGCGTGTTGTTGGGCGTCGCGATCGACACCGCGCGAATGCCGTCCGGGCGGCGCGCCTCGGCGTCGAACATCGTCGCGTAGTCGGGATAGCAGCGCTCGGCCGCGACGCCGAGCTTCACGCCGAACTGGCGGCCGCGTTCGGGATCGATGTCGAACGCGCCGGCGACCAGCTCGAAGCTGCCGTCGCGCAACGCGGCCGACCGGTGGCTGTAGCCGATCTGGCTGCCGAGCCCGCCGCCGACCATGCCCCAGCGAATCGAGTGTCCAAGCAGAATCTGTCCGTCAATCATGATGGTGGTGTTCCTGGTCCGTGTTCAGGGTTTCGGTGGTTCAGGCGTTCATGCGGATGTTCATGCGAAGCCGGCCGACGCGAGAAACGCGCGGCTCGCGGCGACGTCGCGCAGGCTCGTGCCCGCATTGCGCGGATCGCGTTCCTGCTCGATCGTGATGTAGCCCGCGTAGCCGATGTCGTCGAGCGCGCGCCGGATCGACCGGTAGTCGAGCACGCCGGTGCCGATCGGGCACATCACGCCGCGCGCGCATGCGGCGAAGAATGCGATGTGCTCGCCCATCACCGCGTCGTACACGGCCTTGTCGATGTCCTTGAAATGCACGTAGTCGACGCGCGCCGCATGGCGGCGCAGCCAGGCTTCCGGGTCCATGCCCGAGTAGTACAGGTGGCCCGTGTCGAGACAGAGGCCGACCGTGTCGGCCGGCAGGTCGGCGACGATCCGGTCGATCTCGTCCGCGAACTCGATGTAGCCGCCCGCATGCGGATGGATCACCGCGCGCACGCCGAACTCGTCGCGCGCGATCGTCGCGATCTGCCGGATGTGGTCGACCATCCGCGCCCAGCGTTCGCCGGACAGCCGCGGCGCGCGATCGGCGTGGCCGGCCGCATAATCGCGTTCCTCGTGCCCCCAGTCCATCACGACCAGGTACGGCGCCGCATAGCGCTGGCCGTCCTGCGTCGGCAGCTTCGGCAGCCGCGTGATCAGCGCGCAGATCTCGCGCGTCTGGCGCAGCAGGTTCGGCAGGTTCTCCGGCGATACGAGATCGTCGAAGATCGTGCCGGCGGTGATGCTCAGGCGCTGCCGCTCGAGCTCGGCGCTCACCACGTCGAACTCGAGCGGGATATAGCCGTACGGCCCGAGCTCGATGCCCGAGTAGCCGGCCTGCGCGGCCTCGGCCAGCACGTGCCGCCACGGCGGCAGGTTCGGGTTCTTCACGTCGTCAACGCCCCAGCAGCACGGGGCACAACCAATCTTCATCGTCATGTCGGTCAGTCCGGCAGGAAAGCGGCGCGCGGCCGCACGAGTTGTCGCGACGCGGCCACGGTTCAGCCGCGATAGAACGCGGGGCGCTCGGCCATCGCGATCGGTTCGACCGCGCCGCTCTTTTGCGCCCGCACGCATGCGTCGGCCGCGACCGCCGCCGCGTAGCCGTCCCAGGCCGACGGGCCGGTCAGCGCACCCTGCCGCACGCCGTCGATGAACGCCTGCAGCTCGACGTCGTACGACGCGATGAAGCGCTCCTTCCAGTCGGTCATGATGTCGACCGATTGCTGCGCGGCGCGCTTGAGCCCCACGGCCGGCGGATCCGGCAGCTTCGCGATGCCCTGCTCGCCGACCACCTCGCACTGGATGTCGTAGCCGTACTGGCAGTTCACGAAGATCTCGACGTCGATGCGCACGCCGCTCGCGGTTTCCAGCAGCACGATCTGCGGATCGGCGAGATGCGCGGACGCATGGCGCGTCTTCTTCGGATAGACGACCTGCGCGCTCGCGTAATCCTCGCCGAGCAGCCAGCGCAGCACGTCGAGCTCATGGATCAGCGTGTCGGTGATCGCCATGTCGGTCGTGTAGCGCTCGCCGACCGACTGGTTGCGGTGCGCGCAATGCAGCATCAGCGGCGCGCCGATCTCGCCGCTGTCGATCACGCGCTTCAGCGCGCGATAACCTTCGTCGTACGGCCGCATGAAGCCGACCTGCACGAGCCGTTTGCCGTGCGCGACTTCCGCTTCGACGATCCGCATGCAGCCGTCGGCCGTCACGGCGAGCGGCTTCTCGCAGAACACGGGCTTGCCGTGCGCGATCGCGTCGAGCACGAACGCTTCGTGGGTCGGCCCCCACGACGTGACGAGCACGGCCTGCACGTCGGCGGCCGCGACCACTTCATGGCCATCGCCGTAGATCTCGGCATCGAGCCCGTACTTCGTCACCGCATCGCGCGCCTGCTGCGGATCGATGTCGTTGACGGCTACGACGCGCGCGCCGGACAGCGTGCGAGTCAATCTGCGGATATGGTCCTGGCCGATCGCGCCGCAGCCGATCACGCCGATTTGCAAGGTCATCTAGGGGTCTCCAGTCGTTCATCAGCGGCGCGGCCCGTGCCGCGCCGGTCGGTATTCGTTCAGCGTGCCGTGCGATCGAAATGACGATCGACGTAGCGCTGCATCGTGTCGCGCATGTAGCGCGACGATGCTTCCGCGCGGTCCTCCCACGCGAACACGCACGACGACATCACGCCGTCGAAGCCCGCGGCGCCGAGCGCGCGGAAAAACACGTCCCAGTCGATCTCGCCCTGCCCGATGTCGAGATGCTGGTGCACGCGGATCTGGTTCGAACCCGGCGGGTTCACGATGTAGCGCAGCTGGCTGCTCTTGCGGTGGTCGAAGGTGTCGGCCACGCGCACGTGCGCGAGGATCGGTGCGGCCTGCGCGATCATCGCGGCCATGTCGTCGCCGTAGTAGAACGTGTGCGGCGCGATATACGACAGCTTCAGCGACGGCGAGCCGAGGTTCGTCACGATGTCGATCGCCGGCTGCAACTGCTCGATCCAGTCCTCCGGATGCGGCTCGACCGACAGCACGATGCCCTCGCGTTCGAGAATCGGCAGCAGCTCGTCCATCGACCGGAACCACGCGGCTTCGCACAGCTCCTTCGGGTTCGCGCCCGGCCGCTCGCCGACCGAGCGCTCCGGCGACGCGCCGCGCCCGAACTCGGACACCATCAGCGCGCACTCCATTTCGACCGCGACCTCGATCGCCTTCTTCCAGCAGCGCACGGCCCATTGACGCTCGTCCTCGAACGGACTCGCCCAGCGGTACATCGGCTGCAGCGACGCGAGGCCGACACCGCTCGCACGCATCGCCTGGCGAAACGCGGCCATGCGTTCGCGCGTCGCGCGCGGCATCACCCACCAGTCGAGGAAATCGCTGCGCGGCGACAGCTCGATCTGGTCGTAGCCGAGCTCGGCCACCGCGTGCGGCAGCCGGTCGAGCGGCAGGTGGCGAATCATGTAGGGGTCCAGCGCGATCTTCATAAGGCATCCTTGTCGATATCGGATTCCGGTCGGACAGGCAGGGTCAGCGACGCTTCTTCTTGTTGCGATACTGGTCGGCGATCACGGCCGCGACGATGATCGCGCCCTTGACCATCTCCTGGTAATACGCGTCGATGCGGATGAACGTGAAGCCCGACGTCATCACGCCGAGGATCAGCACGCCGATCACGGTGCCCGTCACGCGGCCGAGGCCGCCCGACAGCGACGTGCCGCCGATCACGACCGCGGCGATCGCATCGAGCTCGTACATCACGCCCATGCCCGACTGGCCCGAGATCGCGCGCGCGGCCGTCACGGTGCCGGCGATCCCGCTCAACAGGCCCGCGATCGCATAGACGAACACCAGGTGACGCGTGACGTTGATGCCCGACACGACGGCCGCGTGGCGGTTCGCACCGATCGCATAGGTGTACTTGCCGAAGCGCGTGTAGCGCAGCACGACGTGGAAGATCGCGGCGATCACGAGAAAGATGATCACCGGATTGGCACCCGCGCCGATGGCCGCGAACTGGTCGGTCAGCATCGACACCGGCATCCCGTTGGTGAACCATTTCGCGAACCCGCGTGCGGCGACCATCGTGCCGAGCGTCGCGATGAACGGCGGAATGCCCGTCATCGCGATCAGCGAACCGTTCAGCAGGCCGACCAGCAGCCCGACGCACACGCCGGCCAGCACCGGCCAGATGATCGGCAGGTCGGTCAGGTGCGGGAACACCGCGCGCGGGAAGTCGGACACCTGCGCGAGGCTCGCCGACACGACGGCGGCCGCCGCGACGACCGACCCCGACGACAGGTCGATCCCGCTGGTGATGATCACGAGGTTCACGCCGACCGCGATGATGCCGATCACGGCCATCTGCAGCACGATGATCTCGAGCCGCTCGGCGTTGAGCAGGAAGCTCTGGCCGACGACGATCCAGCCGACGATCTCGAAGAACAGGCTGATGCCGACCAGCACGAGAAAGATGCTCAGCTCGGGCGGCCACTTCGTGTGCCGCGTCTTGATTGTCATGGTCTGCGCGTCCGCGACCGGGTTCAGGTTGCCCATTGCTTTGTCTCCAATCTTGTTTCGGCTCAACGCGACGCGAGATCCATGATGCGGACCTGGTCGGCGTCCTTGCGTTCGACGATGCCGGTCATGCGCCCTTCGTGCATCACCATCACGCGGTCGCTCATCCCCAGCACCTCCGGCATCTCCGACGAGATCATCAGCACCGCGACGCCCTTGCCGGCGAGCGCGCTGACGAGCCGGTGGATCTCGGCCTTCGCGCCGACGTCGATGCCGCGCGTCGGTTCGTCGAGGATCAGGATGCGCGGCTGCGTGAGCAGCCAGCGCCCGATCAGCACCTTCTGCTGGTTGCCGCCCGACAGGTTCTGGATTTCCTCGTGCAGGCCGGGCGATTTCACGCGCAGCATCCGGCTCATTTCCTCGCAGTCGCGCTTCAATTGCGCCTGCTGCACGAAATTGAACTTCACGTAGCGGTTGCTGAGCACCGCCGCTTCCATGTTCGCGAGCAGGTCGAGATTCAGGAAGCAGCCGCTGTCCTTGCGGTCCTCGGTCAGGAACGCCATCCCGTGCTTCATCGCCTGCGCGGGCGTCGCGATCCGCACCGGCTTGCCGTCGATCCGGATCTCGCCCGACGTGGCTGGCACGACGCCGAACAGCGCCTCAGCGACGTTCGAGCGCCCCGAGCCGACCAGGCCCGCGACGCCGAGAATTTCTCCTGCACGCAGCTCGAAGCTCACGTCGCGGAACACGCCGTCGACGGCGAGATTCTTCACCGACAGCACGACGTCGCCGATCGGCACCTCTTCCTTCGGGAACATCTGCGTGATCTCGCGCCCGACCATCATGCGGATGATGTCGTCGCGCGTGACGTCGCTCGACGCATGCGTGCCGATGTACTTGCCGTCGCGGAACACCGAGAACTCGTCGGCGATCTCGAACAGCTCGTTCATCTTGTGCGTGATGTAGACGATGCCCTTGCCCTGCTCGCGCAGCTGGCGAATGATCCGGAACAGGTGCGTGACTTCCTTGTCGGTCAGCGCCGACGTCGGCTCGTCCATGATCAGCACGTCCGAGTCGAACGACACGGCCTTCGCGATCTCGACCATCTGCCGGCTCGCGACCGTCAGCGTGCGCACGTCGGTTTCCGGATCGATGTCGATCGACAGCCGCTCGAACAGCGCGGCCGTGCGGCGGCGCAGCTCCGCGTGATCGATCAGGCCGAAACGGTTCTTCGGTTCGCGGCGGATCCAGATGTTCTCCGCGACCGTCATGTACGGCATCAGGTTGAGTTCCTGGTGGATCATCGCGATCCCGCGGTCGAGCGCATCGAGCGGGCCGTTCAGCACGACGGGTTCGCCGTTGATCAGGATCTCGCCCTGATCGGGCGTGTAGACGCCCGCGATGATCTTCATCAGCGTCGACTTGCCCGCGCCGTTCTCGCCCATCAGTGCATGGACGGTGCCGCGGCGCACGCGGAACTGCACGCCGTCGAGCGCGACGACGCCGGGAAAGGACTTGCCGACGCCGCGCACCTCGAGCACGCAGTCGGCCACGGAAGGAGCCCGCGAGCCGGACGACCCGGATGCGCCGGGCGATCCTCCGGATGAAGCGGCCGGCGCGTCGACGCCGGCCATCGGGCGCGCGATCCTGGCTGTAAACATGGACGTTCCTCGACAAGTCGCGCGAGCCCGGCCAGGCCGGGCCCGCGCAGTTCAACGGAAAAGCCGGTCAGTGCTTGGCGTACTGGTTCATGTTCTCGGGCGTCACGAGCTCGAACGGCACGTTCACGAAACGGTCGACGGGCTGCTTCTTCGCAAGCTTCAGCGCGGCGGCAACCGACTGCGCGCCCTGCCCGATCGCGTTCTGGTACACGGACACCTTCAGCTCGCCGCTCTTCATCGATGCGAGGCCGTCCGGCGTCGCGTCGATGCCGGCGACGACGGTCTTCGGCGTCCACTTGCGCGCGGCCTTCAGCGCGTTGATCGCGCCGATCGCCATTTCGTCGTTGTTCGACACGATCGCATCGAACTTGGTCCCGGAGCTCAGCCAGTTCATCGTGATGTCCTGGCCCTGCGTGCGGCTCCACTTGCCTTCGCGCTTGTCGACGATCTTCATGCCCGAGCAGTCCTTCGTCGCGATCACGTCCTCGATGTCCTTGGTGCGGGCGCGCGCCGATTCGTTGGACAGCTCGCCCATCAGCACGAGCAGGTCGCCCTTGCCGCCGAGCAGCTTGCACACCTGGCGCGCCTGCAGCGTGCCCGACTGCTTCTCGTCGGACGCGACGACCGCGACGCCGGCCGGCAGCTTGTCGAAATCGACCGGCTTGCGGTTCACGTAGACGAGCGGGATCTTCGCCGCCGTCGCCATCTTCGTGATCTTCGGCGTCGCATCGGTGTCGACCGCGTTCACGATGATCGCGTCGACCTTCTGCGCGATCATGTTCTGAACCTGGCTCAACTGCTTGCCGACGTCGTTGCCGCCGTCCTCGATCTGCACCGTCGCACCGTCCTTCTTCGCTGCGTCGTTGATGCTGTTGCGCAGGATCGTCAGGAACGTGTCGTCGAACGACGCCATCGTCACGCCGATCTTCTCGGCGTGCGCGAGCGGCGCAGCCAGGATCGCGGCGGCCGCGACGGCCATCAGCTTGGTCTTCATGATCACTCTGTCTCCTCATCTCCGGGGGGCGGAAGACGGCGCGTTGCGCGCCGCCGGGCCGAGTCCGATACGGACTGAAGCATCCGGATGAAACTGTAGATCACTTCCTCGAAAATTTGGAAATTTATTTCTACGTGATTTCACCTAGGGAACTGGATTTCCAAAAAGTCTAGACTGCGTCCGTAGCCCGATTCCTTGCGGCAGGCAGCCTCGCGTCGTGCAGCGCACGTTGCGGACCGCCGCCGGAGGATCGGTCCCCTAAACTGCCGGCAGCGCCGAACGCCGGCCGCGAGCGTGATACGTGATATGAGCCTGCTGAACTTTCCGAGTGACCGCCCCATCGATCTCGCCTGCCTCGGCCGCGTGGCCGTGGATCTCTATGCGCAGCAGTACGGCAGCCGCCTGGAGGACGCGCGCAGCTTCCAGATGTATCTCGGCGGCTCGTCGGGCAACGTCGCGTTCGGCGTCGCCCGGCTCGGGCTGAAGACCGCGATGATCTCGCGCGTCGGCGACGAGCAGATGGGCCGCTTCCTGCGCGAGACGCTCGAGCGCGAAGGCTGCGACACGAGCCAGCTGCAGACCGACCGCGAACGCCTCACCGCGCTGGTGCTGCTCGGGCTGAAGGATCGCGACACGTTCCCGCTGCTGTTCGTGCGCGAGAACTGCGCGGACATGGCCGTGCGCGCCGACGAGATCCGCGAGGACTTCATCGCCGGCTGCCGTGCGCTCGCGATCACCGGCACGCATCTTTCGACGCCGGCCACGCGCGAAGCGTCGCTGACCGCGCTCGGCTACGCGCGCCGCCACGGCGTCGTGCGAATCCTCGATATCGACTACCGGCCCGTGCTGTGGGGGCTGACCGCGCGCGGCGCGGGCGAGAACCGCTACGTGCCGGACGCGCAGGTGACGCGGCAGTTGCAGCAGGTGCTCGGCGAATTCGACCTGCTGGTCGGCACCGAAGAGGAATTCCTGATCGCGGGCGGCGTGCCGCACGACCTGATCGGTTCGTTGCAGGCGGTGCGCGGGATCACGAACGCCACGCTGGTCGTCAAGCGCGGCGCGCTCGGCTGCTGCGTGATCGAAGGCGAGATTCCCGCGCGGATCGACGCTGCGCCGACCTTCCTCGGCGAACGCGTCGAGGTGCTCAACGTGCTCGGCGCGGGCGACGCATTCCTGTCGGGCCTGCTGTCGGGGCTGCTGCGCGGCCGCGACTGGGCCGAATCGACGCGCATCGCGAACGCATGCGGCGCGATCGTCGTGTCGCGCCATGCGTGCTCGGCCGCGATGCCGACGCCGGCCGAACTCGCGCACTGGTTCGACGGCAGCCGCAATCCCGTGGTCGACGCGGACCGCACGCTCGCGCACCTGCATCGCGTCACGGTGCCGCGCCGCGAATGGGACGACCTGTGCGTAATGGCGTTCGACCATCGCAGCCAGTTCTACGAACTCGCGGTGCAGGCCGGCGCGGACGAAGCGCGGATCAAGACGCTGAAGCGCCTGCTCGTGCGCGCGGCCGAACAGGTCGAGCGCGATCGCCATATCGAAGGCCACGTCGGCGTGCTGATCGACGGCGGCGCGTACGGCAGCGACGCGCTCGCGTCGGCCACCGGGCGCGGCTGGTGGGTCGGCCGCCCGGTCGAGCTGCCGGGTTCGCGGCCGCTGCGCTTCGACGAGACGCGCTCGGTCGGCTCGTCGCTCACGCACTGGCCGACCGAGCAGGTCGTGAAATGCCTGGTCCACTACCACCCCGACGACGACGTCGACCTGCGCGTCGAGCAGGAGCAGCGCGTGCTGGAGCTGTGGGAAGCCACGCGCGCCAGCGGCAACGAGCTGCTGCTGGAAGTCATTCCGCCGCGCGCGGTCACGCCGGCCGGCACCGAGGACGATGCGGTGCTGCGCGCGGTCGCGCGCTTCTACAACCTCGGCGTGATGCCCGAATGGTGGAAGCTCACGCCGCTGAGCGCCGACGGCTGGGCGCGGCTCGCTGCGCTGATCGCCGAGCGCGACCCGCATTGCCGCGGCGCGGTGATCCTCGGGCTGAACCAGCCGCTGCAGTATCTCGTCGACAGCTTCCGCTCGGCGACCAACCCGATCGTCAAGGGCTTCATGGTCGGGCGCACGCTGTGGGCCGATGCGTCGCTGAACTGGCTCGCCGGCCGGATCGACGACCAGGCGCTGATCGACGAAGTCGCCGGCAACTTCGCGCAACTCGTGGACGCGTGGCTCGGCCGCCGGGGCGCCGCGCGCGCCGCCGCGGCCTGATGCGCGTGCCCGTCATGACCGATCCGATTCTTCTTCACCGACCGACGATGACCCCTACCGTGAGACTGACCGTCAGCCAGGCGCTCGTGCGCTACCTGGCCGCCCTGCGCGCCGAAGTCGTCCAGCCCGACGGCCGCACCGAGATCCTGCCGTACTGCGGCGGCGTGTTCGCCATCTTCGGCCACGGCAACGTGGCCGGGCTCGGCGAAGCGTTGCATGCCGAGAAAGACCGGCTGCCGACGTTCCGCGCGCATAACGAGCAAGGGATGGCCAACGCGGCCGTCGCGTTCGCGAAAGCAAATTTCCGCCAGCGGATGATGGCCGCGACGTCGAGCATCGGCCCCGGCGCGACCAACATGCTGACGTCGGCCGCGCTCGCGCACGTCGGCCGGCTGCCGCTGCTGCTGCTGCCCGGCGACGTGTTCGTGTCGCGGCTGCCCGACCCCGTGCTGCAGCAGGTCGAGGATTTCGAACAGGGCGACGTCAGCGCGAACGACTGCTTCCGCCCCGTCACGCGCTACTTCGACCGCATCACGTCGCCCGAGCAACTGCTCGTCGCGCTGCCGCGCGCGATCCAGGTGATGACCGACCCCGCGCAGTGCGGCCCCGTGTGTCTCGCGCTGCCGCAGGACGTGCAGACCTTCGCTTACGACTGGCCCGAGGCGTTCTTCGCGCCGCCGGTGATCCGGATGCGCCGCCCACCGGCGGACCCGCTCGAACTCGCCGACGCGCTCGACGTGCTGAAGGCCGCGAAGAAGCCGCTGATCGTCGCCGGCGGCGGCGTGCTGTACAGCCAGGCGTGGGACGCGCTGCGCGCGTTCGCCGACACGCACGGCGTGCCGGTTGCCGAATCGCAGGCCGGCAAGGGCAGCCTCGCGTGGGATCACCCGCTGAACCTCGGGTCGATCGGCGTGACGGGTTCGCCCGCCGCGAACCGCGCCGCCGCGCAGGCCGACGTCGTGCTCGCGGTCGGCACGCGGCTGCAGGACTTCACGACCGGCTCGCATGCGCTGTACGGCGACGCGACGCTACTGAGCCTGAACGTGCAGCCGTTCGACGCGGGCAAGAAACGCGGCCGGCAACTCGTCGCCGATGCGCGCACGGGCCTCGGCCAATTGTCCGCCGCGCTGGCCGGCTGGCGCGCCGACGCGGCATGGACGGCCGCCAACCGCGACCAGGCCGCCGCGTGGAACGCGCGCGTGACCGAGCTGACGACGCGCGTGCCGAAGGACACGCTGCCGTACGACGCGGACGTGATCGGCGCGGTGCGCGATTCCGCCGCCGACGCGGGGCGCGACAGCGCGCGCGACGATCTCGTGGTGTGCGCGGCCGGCACGCTGCCGGCCGAGCTGCACAAGCTGTGGCGCAGCGGCGTGCCGGGCAACTACCACATGGACTATGCGTACTCGTGCATGGGCTACGAAGTCGCGGGTGGCCTCGGCGCGAAGCTTGCGCGGCCCGAACGCGAAGTGATCGTGATCGTCGGCGACGGCTCGTACATGATGCTCAACGCCGAGCTCGCCACTTCCGTGATGCTCGGCCGCAAGCTGATCGTCGTGATCCTCGACAACCGCGGCTACGGCTGCATCGAGCGGCTGCAGCTGAATTGCGGCGGCGCGAGCTTCAACAACATGCTCGACGACTGCGTGCCGGAAGGCGGCGCGCGCTCGACGATCGACTTCGCGATGCATGCGCGCGCGATGGGCGCCGACGCCGTGCATGTGCGCGACGTCGGCGAGCTGCGCAGCGAAATGAAGCGCGCCCGCGCGGCGAAGACGAGCCAGGTGCTCGTGATCGACACCACGCACAAGCGCACGACCGACGACGGCGGCGCGTGGTGGGAAGTCGCGGTGCCGCAGGTATCCGAGCGCGCCGGCGTCGAAGCGGCGCACCGCGCGTATCTCGACGCAAAGACCCGGCAACGGCGCTGATGCCGCGCACTGCCTGCCCATCCGCCCCGCGAAAAACACATTCGAACCAAGGAAGCAAGTCATGAGCTGGAACGTCCGCATCGGTATCAATCCCCTGTCGTGGATGAACGACGACCTGCCGTCGCTCGGCGGCGAGACGCCGCTCGAAACGGCGCTGAAGGAAGGCGCCGAAATCGGCTATGCGGGCTTCGAGCTCGGCAACAAGTTTCCGAAGACGGGCCCCGAGCTGAAGGCGAAGCTCGCCGAGTTCGGGCTCGTGTGCGTATCGGGCTGGTATTCGGGCTTCCTCGCGGAAGTCGAACCGGGCATGACCGACGCCGATGCGGTCGCCGCAGAAATCGCGCGATGCCGCGCGCACATGACGAAGCTTCAATACAACGACGTGAAGGTGGTCGTGTACGGCGAATGCGCGGGCACGATCCAGGGCAGCATCGACACGCCGGTCGCGAAGCGGCCGCGCTTCGTCGACGACGCAGCATGGCGGCACTACGCGGCGCGCCTCGACGCATTCGGCGCGCACCTGCTCGACACGTACGGGATCAAGCTCGCCTACCACCACCACATGGGCGCGTACGTCGAGTCGCCCGACGACGTCGACCGGCTGATGGCGCTGACCGATCCGGCGAAGGTGTTCCTGCTGTTCGACACCGGCCACGCGTATTTCGGCGGCGCGGCCGACCCGGTGACGTTGCTGAAGAAGCATGTGTCGCGCGTGGTCCATGTGCATTGCAAGGACGTGCGGGCGCAGGTCGTCACGCAGGCGCGCAACGACGGCTGGAGCTTCCTGAACGGCGTGATCAACGGCACCTTCACGGTGCCCGGCGACGGTGCGCTCGACTACGACGCGACGCTGCGCACGCTGAAGGACGCCGGCTACGAAGGCTGGCTCGTCGTCGAGGCCGAGCAGGATCCGGCCGTCGCGCCGAGCTACGCGTATGCGAAAAAGGGCTACGAGTCGCTGCGCGCGATCGTCGACCGGTTGAGCGCGTGAGCATGCAAGTGCCCGAACGCTCGAGCCCTACCCTATTGCGGAGCCCCACCCCATGACGATTTCTCCCCTGCTGGTCAAGGCATCTGCCGACCGCGAAATCTGCAACGTCACGCCCGAGTCGGCCGGCTGGAAGCATGTCGGTTTTCGCGCGCTGCGCCTGAAGGCGGGCGACACCGAAACGCTCGACACCGGCGCGCGCGAGCTGTGCGTCGTCGTGCTGACGGGCACGGTGCGCGCGGACGTCGACGGCGCAACCTACGATGCGCTCGGCAAACGCGACAGCGTATTCGAAGACGTGTCGCCGGACGCGTTGTACGTGCCGGGCGGCAAGACCGTCACGCTGGTCGCGACGCGCGATGCGGAAGTCGCGCTGTGCACCGCGCCGTACGCGAGCGGCGACAAGCCGGTGCGGCGCCTCGACGGCGAACGGATGCGCCGTTCGGTGCGCGGGCAAGGCACCAACACGCGCTACGTATGCGACATCCTGATGGGCGACAACCCGGCGGCCGACCGGCTGCTGGTCGTCGAAGTCGTCACGCCGGCCAGCCATTCGAGCAGCTATCCGCCGCACAAGCACGACCGCGACGCGGCACCCGACGAGACCTCGCTCGAGGAAACCTATTACCACCGGATCGACCCGCCGCAGGGCTTTGCGTTCCAGCGCGTGTACACGGACGACCGCAGCCTCGACGAAGCGTGCGCGGTGGAGAACCACGACGTCGTGATGGTGCCGCGCGGCTACCACCCGGTCGTCGCGCCGCACGGCTACAACCTGTACTACCTGAACGTGATGGCCGGGCCGAGCCGCGCGTGGGCATTCAAGAACGACCCCGCGCACGAGTGGATGCTCGACGCGGCGCCGAAGCGCTGAACGAACGACGGGCGAGCGCGCGGCCCGTGACGAGGCGACGCCGGCGCGCGAACACGACTTGCGACGATACGGAGCCGCCATGGTGACGACCTTCCTGCGCATCGATCACGCGCCCTTCGACGACGACGCGCCGCACACGACGCTACCGCGCTTCAATGCCGACGTCGCGCGCCGGCTCGGGGAAATCGCGATCAATATCGCATCGCGCCGCGGGCTGCCGATCGCGGTCGGCATCGTCGGCGAAGCGGCACCGCTGTTCTACTGCGCGCTCGACGGCAGCCGTGCGGAAGACAGCGACGCGATCCGCCGCCGGCAGAACACGGTGCTCCGTTTCGGCTTGAGTTCGCTCGAGGTCGGCACGCAGTTTCGCCGCGCCGGCTGGTCGCTACGGTCGCAGGGCCTGTCGGACGACGACTACGCACTCGACGGCGGCGGCGTGCCGTTGCGAGTCGCCGGTGCGGGCCTCGTCGGTGCGATGACGATCGCGGGGCTCGATTCCGAACGCAATCACGCGCTCGTCGTCGAGAGTCTGCGCTGGCACGTCGGCGCGAACGCGCTGGCGATGATCGCTTGACGACGCAATCGGCACGATCGGCGCATGCTCGCCGATCGCGCCGATTTGCCGACTCGCGGGATCAGTTCAACCCGCCGCTGACGACGAGGTGTTCGCCGGTCATCCAGCGCGCATCGTCCGACGCGAGGAACACGGCGACCGACGCGATGTCGTTCGGCTCGCCGAGGCGGCCGAGCGGCGTCTGGCCCAGCACCTGCGCTTCGAGATCGGAACCGATGATGCCCGCGCTGTGCGTGCCTTCGGTCACGACCATGCCCGGGTTGATCGCGTTCACACGGATCTTGCGCGGGCCGAGCTCGAGCGCGAGCACGCCGGTGATCGCGTCGACCGCGCCCTTGGTGCCGCTGTAGACGGCACTGGCGGGCGGCGTGATGCTGGTCACCACCGAGCTGATGTTGATGATGCTCGCGCCTTCGCCGAGATGCTTGACGGCCGCCTGCGTCGTGAGCAGCACGCCGAACACGTTCGTATCGAACTGCCGGCGGTAGTGCTCTTCGGTGATCGCTTCGATCGGCGCGAATTCGTACACGCCGGAATTGTTGACGAGCACGTCGAGACGGCCGTACGTGTCGATCGCCGTATCGACGATGCGCTGCGCGTCGGCTGCCTTCGACACATCGCCGCCGACCGCGACCGCGCGGCCGCCGGCTTCGACGATCGCGCTCACCACCGCGTCGGCACCCGCCTTGCTGCTCGCGTAATTGACGACGACCGACGCGCCTTCCGCGGCCAGCGCCTTCGCGATCGCGGCACCGATGCCCTTCGATCCGCCCGTGACGATCGCTACCTTGTTTGCCAGCTTGCTCATGATTTCATTCCTCAGTCAGATGACTATCGATGGATGGCGCCGGTCGCCGCATCGATGTTGCGGCCCGGCATGAGTGGCAATTTAAGGTGCCGCGCGGCGGCGATAAAGCGGCTCGACGCGAATTGTCTGGCGGGGCCAGCCGAACAATCGGTCCGGCGCCGTCAGCCGGCGCTCAGCCACGCGTTGGCGATGTCCCCGGCCAGGCCGTCGAGCGCGCCGTCGTAGACGATCCGTCCGCGCCCCATTACCGCGACGCGCGTCGTCAACCTCGGCGCAAGCTGCAGTCGCTGCTCGATCAGCACGATCGCGACGCCGTCGTCCTGCAGCGCGGCGAGGCACGCACCGACTTCGTCGACCGCGAGCGGCGCGAGCCCTTCGGCCGGTTCGTCGACGATCAGCACGCGCGGGCTGCCGGCGAGCGCACGCACCAGCGCGAGCACCTGCTGCTCGCCGCCCGACAGCCGCCCGGCCTTCACGTCCGCGCGCGCGGACAGCAGCGGAAAACGGTCGAACAGGCGGTCGAGCGCCGCGCGTTCGGCCGCGCCACGCGTGCCGCGCAGCCCGAGCTTCAGGTTGTCGCGCACGGTCAGCAGCGGAAACACGTCGCGGCTTTCGGCAACGTAAGCGACGCCGCGCCGCGCGATCTCGAACGTACGCGCGCCCGCGCATTCGGCGCCGGCGATGCGCACCGAGCCGGCCGTGCGCACGAGCCCCATCACGGCCTTCGCGAGCGTCGAGCGCCCCGAGCCGTTGCGGCCGAGCAGCGCGAGCGTCTCGCCCGGCGCGAGCGCGAGATCGACGCCGTCGAGCACGGGCTGCAATCCGTACCACGCGCGCAGGTCGCGAATGTCGAGCAGTGCGCTCGTCATACGCTGCCCTCCCCGAGATACGCAGCGCGCACCGCCGGATCGGCACGGATCGCATCGGGCTCGCCGGTCGCGACCACCGTGCCGCGCACGAGCACCGTGATGCGTTCGGCGAAGCCGAACACCGCATCCATGTCGTGCTCGATCATCAGCACCGTGCGGCCCTGCGTCGTCGCCCGGATCAGTGCGATCATCCGCGCCGCCTGCGCGCGGCTCATGCCGGCCGTCGGCTCGTCGAGCAGCAGCGTGCGCGCACCGCTCGCGAGCGCGATCCCGAGATCGAGCGCACGCTGCTCCGCATAGCCCAGCTCGGCGGCCGGCGTGTCGCGCCGCGCGTCGAGACCGATGTCGTGCAGCACGCGCGCGGCCGCGAGATCGACCGACGCCGATTCGCGCAGCCGGTTCCACCAGCGCCGCCGCTCGGCCGGCGCATGCAGCGCCGCGCAGCGCAGGTTGTCGAATACGGTCAGCCGCGCGAACGCGCTCGTCTGCTGGAAACTGCGGCCGATGCCGAGGCGGCTCGCGACGACCGGCCCGCGCCCGCGCAGTTCGACGCCGTGCAGCACGACGCGCCCGCGCGTCGGCCGCGTTGCGCCCGCAATCACGCCGAACAGCGTCGACTTGCCCGCGCCGTTCGGCCCGATCAGCGCATGGCGTTCGCCCGCCGCGATGCTCAGTTCGACGCCGTCGAGCACGGTCTGCGCACCGAAGCGCTGCACGACGCCATGCAGCGCGATCGCGTTGCCGTTCATCGCCCGTCCTCCCGCTTGCCGGGCTGCGTGCCCTGTACGAGCCGCGCGCGCCAGCCCCACAGCAGCGTGCCGATGCCGGCCGCCGAGCATGCGACGGCCCAGCCGGCCGGCATATCGGCATCGATGCCCCATGCGCCGAACGCGAAGCCCGTGCCGTCGTCCTGCGCGAAGCGCCATGCATAACCGAGTTCGGCCGCGCAGACGATCGCGACGCCCCAGAACACGCACGCGCCGACGCCGCACAGCATGCGCCACCGCTCGGCCGCCGGCGCGCCGCGGCGCAACGCATGCGCGAGCGCTTGCGCGATGCCCGCGATCCCGCGCGGCGCGGCCACGACGATCACGACGAACAACACGCCGAGATACAGCGCCCACGCGCGCGACACGCCCGCGACGACGATGCTCAGCGCGGTCAGCATCGCCGCGCCGGCCGCCGGCCCGAAGAACGCGCCGGTGCCGCCGATCACCGCGGCGATCAGCACGGTCGCGGAGCGTGCCATCGACACGCTGTCGGGCGTCGCTATTTCGACGTCGATCAGCGTCAGCGTGCCGGCGATGCCCGCGAAGAACGACGCGCAGGTGACCATCGCAAGCCGCACGCGGCGCGGATCGGTGCCGAGCGCGGCGACGCGTTCCGGGTTGTCGCGCACCGCGTTCGCGAGCCGCGCGAGCGGCGTGCGCGTCAGCGCGTGCATGGCCCACGCCGACACGACACACCATGCGGCGATCACCGCGTACGCCTGCACCGGCGCGCCGAAATGCCAGCCGCCCCACGGCGTGCCGCTCGCGCGATCGATCGGCACGCCGCCGATGCCGCCGAACCACGCGGGCACGCTCCACGCGGCGGCCGCGACGCATTCGCCGAGCCCGAGCGTGATCATCGCGAACGCGGTGCCTGAACGGCGCGTCGCGAGCAGCCCCGCGACGAAGCCGAAGGCCGCGCCGGCCATGCCGCCGACGAGCGGCAGCAGCGGCAGCGGCCCGCCGAAGCGGTTGAACCAGTGCGCGGCCGCGAAGGCGCCAAGGCCCGCGAACGCCGCATGCCCGAACGACAGCAGCCCGGTCGTGCCGAGCTGCAGGTTGTACGACAGCGCGAGCACGACGAGCGCGGCCGTCTGCGCGAGATAACCGAGCACCGCGCCGTGCGGCCACAGCCACGCGGGCAGCACGACGCACGCGGCGAACAGCGCCCAGCGCGCAAGGCCGGCGAGCGCGCGGCTACGCATCGGCACGCTCGCCGAACAGCCCGCGCGGCCGTGCGACCAGCACCGCGACGAGCAGCAGGTACGGCACCAGCGGCGCCAGCTGCGCGATCGACACCGTGGCTACGCTGTCGGGCAGCGAGACGCCGGCCCATAACGCGAGATCGCGCAACGACGTGTCGCTCGCGGCCGCGAAGGTCTGCGCGAAACCGACCGCGAGCGACGCGGCGAACGCGCCGCCGAGCGAGCCGAGCCCGCCGATCACGACGACCGCGAACACTACCGACCCGACGGTCTCGGCCAACGCGGGTTCGATCACCGCGAGCGGCGCGCCGATCACGCCGGCCAGCGCCGCGAGCGCGGTGCCCGCGCCGAACAGCGCCGTCATCACGCGCGGCACGTCGTAGCCGAGCGCCTCGACGGCCGCGCGATGCGTGAGCGCCGCGCGCACGACGAGCCCGATGCGCGACACGCGCAGCAGTGCGCCGAGCGCGACCAGCATCGCCGCGGACATCCCCATCATGAACAGCCGGTAGCGCGGCAGCGCGAGGCCGAATACGGTCACGGGTGCGCCGTCGAACAGCGTCGGCACGGGCGCCGGCAGCGGCGCGAGCCCCCACAGCAGTTTCGCGCCCTCGCCGATCAGGTACGCGAGGCCGAAGGTCAGCAGCAGCTCGCTCGTGTGGCCGCGCGCCTGCACGCGGCGCAGCAGAGCGCGTTCGCAGCCGGCGCCGAGCAGCCCGACTGCGAGCGGCGCGAGCACGAGCGCGGGCCAGAAGCCCGCGCGCGCCGCGATGCTGTAGCCGACATACGCGCCGAGCATGTAGAAGCTCGCATGCGCGAAGTTCAGCACGCCCTGCACGCTGAAGATCAGCGTGAGACCCGCCGACAGCATGAACAGCAGCAAACCGTAGCTGAGGCCGTTGAAGGCCTGGAGCGCGAACGCATGCACCGCCGCGCGCCCGTCAGCCGACGAGCGGTTCGAGCGCCGCGCGCAGCGCGTCCGGCAGCGCGACCGGGCGACGCGTGCCGCGATCGACGTACACGTGCACGAAATGCCCCTGCGCGGCGGGCGATGCGTCGCCTTGCGCAAACAGCCCGACCTCGTAGCGCACGCTCGACGTGCCGAGCTTCGCGACGCGCAGCCCCGCGTCGACCGACTGCGGAAACACCAGCGGCGCGAAGTAGTTGCACTGCGTCTCGACGACCAGCCCGATCGTCTGCCCGTGCTCGACGTCGAGCACGCCCGCGCGGATCAGGTACTCGTTCACGACGGTGTCGAAGTAGCTGTAGTAGACGACGTTGTTCACGTGCCCGTAGACGTCGTTGTCCATCCAGCGGGTCGTGATCGGCAGGAAGTGGCGGTAGGCGTCGCGGGAACGCGGCTGCGGCTTGTCGGACATGGCGATGGCGGTCAGGACGATGGGAACGATGAAGACGAAGCGCGGCGGCCGTACGGCACGGCGCGCCGGCAACAAGCGAAGCGCCGCGTCGCGGTCGCGCGCGGCACGGCGGATGAAACCCTGCGGACGGGCCGGCCCGTCACTGCCCCGGCCGGTCGACGAATTCGAAGTCGAGGCCGCGCGCGCGCATCCAGTCGGCGAGCGCGACGCCCGTGCCGGCGCGCCACGGGCGCAGCAGCGGCGGATCGACGAGCCGGTATTCGAGCAGTTCCGGCGACAGCGCGACCGTGCCCGACGCGCGCACGTGGTACGCGATGATCAGTTCGTTCTTGCGGATGAATTCGTACACGCCGACGAGCGACACGTGCTCGGCCTTCAGCGCCGTTTCCTCGAACACCTCGCGCGCGATGCCGTCCTCGGGCGTCTCGCCGTTCTCGAGGAAACCGGTGATCAGCGCGAACATCCCTTCGGGCCAGGCCGCGTTGCGCGCGAGCAGGATCTTGCCGTCGAGCTCGACGATCGCGGCGACGACGGGCAGCGGGTTGTTCCAGTGAACATAGCCGCAGGTGTCGTCGGGGCACGCCTGGCGGACGCGGCCGCCCTCATGTTCGGGATCGGCGCGCTCGGTCAGCGGGCTCGCGCAGCGCGGGCAAAAGCGGTAGTCGGCGGTGGTCATCGATGGAGATCTGGCGGACGCGCGGCGGCCGCCTGCCGGCCGCCCGCGCACCCGCTCGGCGCGGGAAAGGCCTCATTCTAGCGAGTTTGCCCGCCCCGCAGACGATCCGGCCCCGCCAGCGTCAGCGTCGCGGGCGGCCCTTTGCCGCGATCGCCGCGAAGCCGGCGGCACCCGCGAGCAACGCGGCCACCGCGACCCACAGCGCGGGGGAAAACGACCCGAAGCGCGCCGCAAGCGGCGCCGCGACGAGCGGCCCGATAATCTGCCCGACCCCGTACGACGCGGTCGCATAGCCCATCAGCCCGGCCGCGCGCTCGCCGTGCAGGCGCCGCGCCTCGCGCATCGCGAACAGCGTGATCGCGGTGAATGGCAGCCCGAGCAGCGCGCTGCCGACCGAGAAGCCGAGCGCGTTCGGCCACACGATCCCGGCCGCGATGCCGAGCGCCTGCGTCGCGCAGCCGGCCGCCAGCAGCAGCCGGTTGTCCCAGTGCCCGGGCAGCCGCGCGGCGGCGATCGCGCCGACGATCAGCGCCGCGCCGAACATCGGCCAGAACAGGTCGGGCCACGGCGAACCGGCGGGCAACACGGCGCGTGCGATCACGGGCAGGAACGTCGCGGTGATGATGTAGCCGAAGCCCGGCGTTCCGTACAGCACGACGAGCCACGCGGCATCGGCTCGATGGCGGCGCGCGTCGGCCGGCGCCGCGGAGGCCGACGGGGCCGCGGCGGCCGCGTGCGGCGTGGTGCCGGCCGGCGGCACGGCTTGCACCGGCGTGACCGCAAAGGTGCGCCAGATCGCGACCGACAGCACGGCCGACAGCGCCGCGAAGCCGAGCCAGCCCGACGCCGCCGGCCGGCCGGCCAGCGCGCTGCCGATCAGCCCCGTCAGCACGATGCCGACGCCGGGCCCCGCGTAGATCACCCCGCTCCACTCGGGCGCGTGCAGCTCGGCCAGGCGCCGCAGCCCCCATTGCGACATGAACACGAACGTCCACGCGCTGACGACGCCCGCGACGAAGCGCACCGCGAGCCACGCGGGCAGCAGGTGGCCGATGCCCATCGCGGCGGTGAGCAGCACGGTGGCCGCGAGCCCGAAGCGGACCATCCGCGCAGGCGCGACGCGCAGCGCCGCGCAACTGACCGCGCCGGCGAAGTAACCCGCGTAGTTCGCCGATGCGAGCCAGCCGCCGGCCTTCAGGCCGATCGAACCGTCCGCGAGCATCAACGGCAGCAGCGGCGTGAACGCGAAACGGCCGACGCCGAGCACGACGGCGAGGCCGACCATGCAGGCCAGCGCGGCCGCGCGGGCGCGGCGGTCGGCCTGATCGGACGGAAGCGCGCCGGCGGCGGCGGTCGGGGCATCGGAGCGGGACATGGCGGGATGGGCCGGCGCGCGACGCGCCGGCCGGATCGGAAACCGGAATGCGTCCATCGTAGCTTGACCAGACGTTCTCGAAAAATGAATAATTAAGAATCCATTCATCGCTTGGAGAGAATCATGGACCTGGCGGCGCTGGCGATTTTCCGGGCGGTCGTGCGCGAGAACGGCGTGACGCGCGCGGCGGCGAAACTCAATCGCGTGCAGTCGAACGTCACGACGCGCATCAAGCAGCTCGAGGAGGAACTCGGCGCGGCGCTGTTCGTGCGCGACGGCCGCCGGCTCGTGCTGACGCCGGCCGGGCACACGCTGCTGCCGTATGCGGAGCGCCTGCTGGCGCTCGCCGACGAGGCGCGCGACGCGGTGCGCGAGGACACGCCGCGCGGGCGGCTGCGGCTCGGCACGATGGAGAGCACCGCCGCGAGCCGGCTGCCGACCGTGCTCGCGCGCTATCACCATGCGTGGCCCGACGTGTCGCTCGAACTGGTGACGGGTACGACGGGCTGGCTGATCGGCAAGGTGCGCGACTTCGAGATCGACGCCGCGCTGTTCGCGCGCCCACCCACGCCGGACACGCTGCCCGACACGTTCGAGACGGTGCCGGTCTTCCGCGAGGATCTGGTGCTGCTCACGCCGCGCGGCCATCCGCCGGTGCGCACGCCGCGCGACGTGATCCTGCCGACGCTGATCGCGTTCGAGCGCGGCTGCGCGTATCGCAAGTACGCCGAGCAGTGGTATGCCGCGCATGGGATGAAGCCGGCGCGCGTGCTCGAACTCGGCTCGTATCACGCGATCGTCGCGTGCGTCGCGGCCGGCGCGGGCATTGCGGTCGCGCCGCGTTCGGTGCTAGACCTGCAGCCCGAGACCGGCAACATCGCCGCGCACACGATTCCCGAACTCGAAGGGATCGATACGCTGCTCGCGTGGCGGCAGGGTTACGCGTCGGCGGCGCTTGCCGCGCTGCGCGACGCGCTTGCGGAAGCCGCGCGGCAGCCGGACCCGGCGCAGAAGCCGCGCGTGGCGCAGCCGGCCTGACGCGATCCGCCGACGGACACACGACGACGCACCCGCGCGCCGCCCGTCTGCATGGCCGGCTACCGCTCGTACGTCAGGCATGGCGGCGGATCAGCCACCCGCACCCCGTGCAAACGCAAAACGACCCGACCGACCAATGACCGAATCGGGTCGTTTCGTTTCATGCGATTCCGTCAAAAGAACCGCGCGGTGCCGGCCGGCGCTCCGCCCTCGCGGGCGCCGCGTCGGCCAGGCCGATCAAAGACGCTCTTCGACCCAGCCCTTGACGCCGGCCAGCGCGCCCGGCAGGTTCGCCGGCTCGGTGCCGCCAGCCTGCGCCATGTCCGGACGGCCGCCGCCCTTGCCGCCGACCTGCTGCGCGACGAAGTTCACGAGCTCGCCGGCCTTGACCTTCTTGCTCGCGTCAGGCGTGACGCCTGCGATCAGGCTGACCTTGCCGCCTTCGACGGCCGCCAGCACGATCGCCGCGCTCTTCAGCTTGTCCTTCAGCTTGTCGACCGTTTCGCGCAGCGTCTTCGCGTCGGCGCCGTCGAGCGTCGCGGCCAGCACGTACACGCCGCCGATTTCGACGGCCTGCTGCGCGAGTTCGTCGCCCTGGCTCGATGCGAGCTTCGACTTCAGCGCGCCCAGTTCCTTCTCGAGCGACTTCACCTGGTCCTGCACCTGCGCGATGCGCTGCGTGAGCTCCGACGGCTGCGCCTTCAGCGCGGCCGCCGCTTCGTTCATGCGGGCGTCGAGATCCTGCACGAAGCGCACCGCGTTGTCGCCGGTGATCGCCTCGACGCGGCGGATGCCGGCCGCGACGCCGCCTTCGACGACGATCTTGAAGAAGCCGATGTCGCCGGTGCGGTGCACGTGCGTGCCGCCGCACAGTTCGCGCGAGAAGCCGAGGTCGAGCACGCGCACTTCATCGCCGTACTTCTCGCCGAACAGCGCCATCGCGCCGCCCTTCACCGCTTCGTCGTACGGCATCACGCGCACGATGCCCGGCGCGTTCGCGAGGATTTCGTTGTTGACGATCTGCTCGACGCGACGGATTTCGTCGTCGGTCATCGGCGCGTTGTGCGCGAAGTCGAAGCGGGTCTTGTCGGCATCGACGAGCGAGCCCTTCTGCTGCACGTGCGCGCCGAGCACTTCACGCAGCGCCTTGTGCATCAGGTGGGTCGCCGAGTGGTTGCGCTGCGTGCGCGCGCGGCGGTGCGCGTCGATTTCCGCGCGCAGCACGTCGCCGACCTTCAGCGTGCCCTGTTCGAGCGAGCCGTGGTGGCCGATCACGTCGGCCTGCACCTTCAGCGTATCGGCCACCGCGAAGCGCGTCGACGCATTCGCGAGCACGCCCTGGTCGCCGACCTGGCCGCCCGATTCCGCGTAGAACGGCGTGTGGTCGAGCACGACGACCGCATCCTGGCCGCCCTTCACTTCATTGACCGACGAGCCGTCGACGTACAGCGCGACGACCTTCGCGTCGTCGAACGCGATTTCCTCGTAACCGTGGAAGGTGGTCTTCGCGCCCGTGTATTCGAGGCCCTGCGTGGCCTTGAACTTGCCGGCCGCGCGCGCCTGCTCGCGCTGGCGCGCCATCGCGTCGTCGAATGCCGGCTCGTCGACCGTCATGCCGCGCTCGCGGCACACGTCGGCCGTGAGGTCGAGCGGGAAGCCGTAGGTATCGTGCAGCTTGAACGCGAGTTCGCCGTCGAGCACCTTGCCGCCCTTCGCCTCGACGTCGGCCAGCGCGCCCTCGAGGATCGACATCCCGTGCTCGATCGTTTCGAAGAAGCGCTCTTCTTCCTGGCGCAGCACGTCGGTCACGCGCTGTTCGGCTTCCTTCAGCTCCGGATACGCGACGCCCATCTCGGCGACGAGGTCGGCCACCAGCTTGTGGAAGAACGAACCCTTGCGGCCGAGCTTGTAGCCATGGCGAATCGCACGGCGCACGATCCGGCGCAGCACGTAGCCGCGGCCTTCGTTGCCGGGGATCACGCCGTCGACGATCAGGAACGAGCACGCGCGGATGTGATCGGCGATCACCTTCAGCGAGTTGTTGGTGAGGTCGCTGATCTCGGTCACGCGCGCGGCGGCCTTGATCAGGTTCTGGAACAGGTCGATCTCGTAGTTGCTGTGCACGTGCTGCAGCACCGCGGCGAGGCGCTCGAGGCCCATGCCGGTGTCGACGGACTGCTTCGGCAGGCGCGTCATGTTGCCCTGCGCGTCGCGGTTGAACTGCATGAACACGAGGTTCCAGATCTCGATGTAGCGGTCGCCGTCTTCCTCGGCCGACCCCGGCGGGCCGCCCCACACGTCCGGGCCGTGGTCATAGAAGATTTCCGTGCACGGGCCGCACGGGCCCGTGTCGCCCATCGTCCAGAAGTTGTCGGACGCGTAGCGCGCGCCCTTGTTGTCGCCGATCCGGATGATGCGCTCGGCCGGCACGCCGACTTCCTTCGCCCAGATGTCGTACGCCTCGTCGTCTTCCTGGTAGACGGTGACCCACAGCTTTTCCTTCGGCAGCTGGTAGACCGTGGTCAGCAGCTCCCACGCGAAGCGGATCGCGTCGTGCTTGAAGTAGTCGCCGAACGAGAAGTTGCCGAGCATCTCGAAGAAGGTGTGGTGGCGCGCCGTGTAGCCGACGTTCTCGAGGTCGTTGTGCTTGCCGCCCGCGCGCACGCTGCGCTGCGCCGTCGTGGCGCGCGAATACGGGCGCTGGTCCGTGCCGAGGAAGACGTCCTTGAACTGGACCATGCCCGAGTTCGTGAACATCAGCGTGGGGTCGTTACCGGGCACGAGGCTCGACGAGCGGACGATCGTGTGGCCCTTCGATTCGAAGAATTTGAGGAATTTCTCGCGGATTTCGGCAGCTTTCATGGCGTGCGGGGACAGTCTGGCAAAGACGGCTTCAAACGCCGGCGCCCCAGGCGGGGCGCGCGGCGGCATGGATTCTGAAACGATCGATTATACGGGATCGGAGCCGGCTTCCGGGCAAAGCGCCGGCAAAGCGGCTCGGCCATCCGGCCGGCCCGGCTGGGCCACCCGGATGGCCGATTCGCCTTAAGATGCGCTTCATGCCAATCGGCCTTGCCCGACAAGGAAGGCCAGCCATGAAAGGAGACGATTCGACGATGGGTGCCCTGAGCCATATCCGCGTGCTGGACCTCACCCGCGTGCTCGCGGGCCCGTGGTGCGCGCAGACCCTCGCCGATTTCGGCGCGGACGTGATCAAGGTCGAGCGCCCCGGCGCCGGCGACGACACGCGCCACTGGGGGCCGCCGTACCTGAAGGACGCGGACGGCGCGGATACCGCCGAGGCCGCGTACTATCTCGCGGCGAACCGCAACAAGCGCTCGGTGACGATCGACATCGCGACGCCCGAAGGCCAGCAGATCGTGCGCGAACTCGCCGCGCAAAGCGACGTCGTGCTCGAGAACTACAAGGTCGGCCAGTTGAAGAAATACGGGCTCGATTACGAATCGCTGCGCGCGGTGAAGCCCGATCTCGTCTACTGCTCGGTCACCGGCTTCGGCCAGACCGGCCCGTACGCGCACCGCGCGGGCTACGACTTCATCGTGCAGGGAATCGGCGGCTTCATGAGCATCACCGGCGAGCGCGACGGCGAGCCGGGCGGCGGCCCGCAGAAGGCCGGCGTCGCGATCGCCGATCTCGCGACCGGCCTCTACTCGACGATCGCCGTGCTCGCCGCACTCGCGCACCGCGACCGTACCGGCGAAGGCCAGTACATCGACATGGCGCTGCTCGACGTGCAGGTCGCGCTGCTCGCGAACATGAACACCAACTTCCTCGCGAGCGGCAAGCCGCCGATGCGCTGGGGTAACGCGCATCCGAACATCGTGCCGTACCAGACGTTCCAGACGAGCGACGGGTGGATCATCGTCGCGGTCGGCAACGACGGGCAGTTCCGCAAGTTCGTCGAGGCCGGCGGCCGGCCCGAACTGGCCGACGACGAGCGTTTCGCGACGAACCCGTCGCGCGTGCGCCACCGCGACACGCTGGTGCCGATCCTCGCGGAGATGGTGAAGGCGCGCGGCAAGGCCGACTGGATCGGCGTGCTCGAAGCGGCCGGCGTGCCGTGCGGGCCGATCAACGATCTGGAGGAAGTGTTCGACAACGAGCAGGTCGTCGCGCGCGGGATGCAGGTGTCGCTGCCGCACCCGTGCGGCGCGGACGTGCAGCTCGTGCGCAACCCGATCCGGATGAGCGCGACGCCGCCCGACGCGCGCACGGCCCCGCCGCTGCTCGGCGCGCAGACCGACGACGTGCTGCGCGACATGCTCGGCTACGACGACGAACGGATCGCGGCGTTGAAGGCGAAGCAGGCGATCTGACGAGCGGCCGCTTCAACGGCTCGCGCGGCGGCGACTACCGCGCGAGCGCGTCCAGCCAGCCGCGCGCGGCCGGCCAGTCGCCGAGCCCGCTGTCCGCGTTGATGTGGCCGCGCGGGCCGATGTCGCGGAATTCACTGCCCCACGCATGCGCGCAGCCGCGCGCGAACGCGAGCGAGCCGTACGGATCGTCGCTGCTCGCGACCACGCAGGTCGGAAACGGCAGCCGCTCGTGCGGCACCGGCCCGAAGCCGTGCGCGTCGGCCGGAAACGCCGGCCCGGCGGGATCGGGCAGCGCGACGAGCAGCGCGCCGCGCACTTTCGCGAGCGCCGCCGGGCGCGCATAGCGTGTCGCCCACCACGCGACGGTCAGCGTGCCGAGGCTGTGGCCGGCGATCAGCACCGGCCCGCGCGCGGCTTCGACCGCGCGATCGAGCGCGAGACACCAGCCGTTGCGGAACGCGCGGTCCCAGTCGGGCATCGCGACGCGCGAGAAGCGCGCATCGGCGCGCTCCCAGCGGCTTTGCCAGTGAAGCGGGCCCGAATTGGCGTAGCCCGGCAGGACGAAAACGAGGGGGTCGCTCATGAAAGGATTCGTCGACGAATGGTGTGGTTTTGTGAAGTCGACGAAGTGTCGCACACCCTCCTCTCCCTGATGCTGCCTGTCAAAAAAACCGGAAGGATGTGCAGCGGGTCGTGACGCGCTCGGGACGGCGTCACGACCGGCCGGCGCTCAGGCGCGCCGGCTTCGATCAGCGTACGCCGGCGCCGACCAGGCCGCCTGCCGCCGCGCCGGCAACCGTGCCGACCGGGCCGCCCGTGATCAGGTAGCCGAGCGCGCCGCCCGCGGCCGCGCCGATACCGGCATTGCGTTGCGTATGCGTCATCGCGCATGCGCCGAGTTGCGACAGTGCCGCGACAATCACCGCGGTACGAACCAGAAAAGTGGTCTTCTTCATCATGATTATTGGCTTCCTCCCGCCACGCAATTACGCGAATGGCGGCATTGAATCGGTGAAGCCATCATAGGAAAACCCGAACGGCGCGAGCAATCCGATTTACGTCGTGTTACAGCCGACACACTATCGAGATATTGCGGCACGCATCGCGAACACAACGGTCCTCACCCGCAAGCCGCGCGGGACGGACCCCGGTCAGGTAGAATTACAGGATTAAACCGGC
Organism: Burkholderia sp. GbtcB21; assembly: GCF_019091065.1. Lineage (NCBI taxonomy): Bacteria > Pseudomonadati > Pseudomonadota > Betaproteobacteria > Burkholderiales > Burkholderiaceae > Burkholderia > Burkholderia sp. GbtcB21. Next base: position 94,992 of record NZ_JAGXKA010000012.1, on the reverse strand, counting down.
GCGACGCGCCGACACAACCTGACGCCAACCGCATGAGCACCGAACGCAACGACGCCCCCGCGGCTTCCAACTTCATCCGCAACATCATCGACGACGACAACCGCACCGGCAAATGGGGCGGCCGCGTCGAAACGCGCTTCCCGCCCGAGCCGAACGGTTATCTTCACATCGGCCACGCGAAGAGCATCTGCCTGAACTTCAGCGTCGCACGCGACTACGGCGGCGTGTGCCACCTGCGCTTCGACGACACGAACCCGGAAAAGGAAAGCGTCGAGTACGTCGACTCGATCGTCGACGCGGTGCGCTGGCTCGGTTTCGACTGGCGCAAGGACGCGGTCGATCACCAGTATTTCGCGAGCGACTACTACGACAAGCTGTACGAATTCGCCGAGCTGCTGATCAAGCGCGGCAAGGCCTACGTCGACAGCCAGAGCGCCGACGAAATGCGCGCGAACCGCGGCTCGCTGACGGAAGGCGGCAAGCCGTCGCCGTTCCGCGACCGCACGCCCGACGAGAACCTCGACCTGTTCCGCCGCATGAAGGCCGGCGAGTTCAAGGAAGGCGAGCACGTGCTGCGCGCGAAGATCGACATGGCTTCGCCGAACATGAACATGCGCGACCCGGTGATCTACCGGATCCGCTACGCGCACCACTACCGCACCGGCGACGCATGGTGCGTGTATCCGATGTACGACTACACGCACTGCATCTCGGATGCGCTCGAAGGCATCACGCATTCGCTGTGCACGCTCGAGTTCGAGGATCACCGCCCGCTGTACGACTGGGTGCTGAACGAACTCGCGGAAGCCGGCGTGTTCACGCGCCCGCTGCCGCAACAGATCGAGTTCTCGCGACTGAACCTCACGTACGCGATCACCAGCAAGCGCAAGCTGCTGCAGCTCGTCACCGAAGGCCACGTCGACGGCTGGGACGACCCGCGGATGCCGACGATCGTCGGCGTGCGCCGCCGCGGCTTCACGCCGGAAAGCATCCACCTGTTCTGCGAGCGGATCGGCGTGACGAAGATCGATTCGTGGATCGACATGAGCATCTTCGAAGGCGCGCTGCGCGACGACCTCGACGACAAGGCCGCGCGCACGGTCGCGGTGCTCGATCCGCTGAAGCTCGTGATCGACAACTATCCGGAAGGCCAGGAAGAAGCGTGCACGGCGCCCGTGCATCCGCACCATCCGGAGCGCGGCGTGCGCACGTTCCCGATCTCGCGCGAGCTGTGGATCGAGCGCGAGGATTTCGTCGAGAACCCGCCGAAGGGCTATTTCCGCCTGTTCCCGGGCAACAAGGTGCGCCTGCGCTACGGCTACGTGATCGAATGCACGGGCTTCGACAAGGATGCCGACGGCAACGTGACGGCCGTGCACTGCAACTACTTCCCGGACAGCAAGTCGGGCACCGAAGGCGCGAACACGTACAAGGTCAAGGGCAACATCCACTGGGTCAGCGCGAAGCATGCGCAGCCGGCCGAAGTGCGGATCTACGACCGCCTGTTCAAGGAGCCGCATCCGGACGCGGGCGGCGCGAACTTCCTCGAAGCGCTGAACCCCGATTCGAAGAAGATCGTGCAGGCGTACGTCGAGCCGGGCAACAGCGACATCGCGCCGGAAACGCGCCTGCAGTTCGAGCGGCACGGCTACTTCGTTGCCGACCGCGTCGATTCGAAGCCGGGCAAGCCCGTGTTCAACCGGATCGTCGGGCTGCGCGACAGCTGGGGCAAGCCGGCCTGACGGCCTGCTCCGCGTGCGGCGCGCGGCCTCGGGCCGACGTCGCGCGACCATGAAAAAACCGGCTCGAGGGCCGGTTTTTTTATTGCATGCAACGAAGCGAAGCCAGGCAATGCGGCGGCGGAAGCCACGGCGTTCATTCACGCGCCCGACAGCCGCCGATGCAGCTCCGCCAGCGACAGCTTCGTGCGGAACAAGTGCGCGAGGCTGCGGCTCGCATACGCGTCGATATCGCCCGGCGCGGTCCAGCGATACGCATCCATCTCGGGAATCATCGAGCCGTCGCGACGGCTCGGGAACAGCGACGTGCACGTGCACAGCGCGGGATCGATCTCGCCGTCCGCCACCTGCACCGCGAACAGGTGCAGGTCCTTGTCGTGCCGGTACGCGAAGCGGCCGAGATCGAGCAGCCGGGCCGGCGCGAACTCGATGCCGGTTTCCTCGAGCAGTTCGCGCAGCGCCGCGTCGGCCGGCGTCTCGCCGGGTTCGCCCTGCCCCTTCGGGATGTCCCAGTGCGTGGTATCCGTCGCGTGCGCGAGGAACACGCGGCCGGCCGCATCGAGGATCACGACGCCGCACGACACCGCGCGCGGCGCGCCGCCCCGCTTCATCACACGCGCGCTCAGTGCTTCTGCAACTGCCACTTGCCCGCGGCCGTCTTGCAGTAGACGGGCTTGAGCGTCATCGCCTGGCCCTTCGCGGTGATGTCGGTGGTGATTTCGCGGCAGGTCTTGCCGTCCGTCTCGGTCGTGGTCGGCGTGAGCTTCGCCTCGATCTGCGTACGGTTGCCGCTGTTCTGCCAGGTCGTGGTCTCGCCGTCCTTGCCTTCGTCGCGCACCTTCTCGGCGGCCTTCGACAGCGACGCCGTGTCGGCCTTGCTGAAATAGCTGAGCGGCGTGTTGGTCAGAAAGTTCAGGTTGTTCTGCGCGTGGGCGGGCAGCATCGCGGCAACGCACGCGGCGCCGGCCAGCACACGCGTGACGACGGAAAGGGATGCACGCATCGACATGTTGTTCTCCTTGGATGTTCGATCGAACGGCGCGGTGCATGCCGGCGAACCGGCACGCGCCACGCCCGTCAGCGAGCGAGCATAGCATGCGTGCCGCGTGCAGCACTTTTAGCGGGCCGCCTGCGTCGACCCGGGTTGATATCCGTCAGTCAGCGTGCCCAGGAACGCGATCACGTCCTTGATCTCGGCCGCGTTCAGCGCCGGCTGCTCGCCGCGCTTGCGGTCGAACGGCGGTTCGCGGTTGATGTTCGGCCAGTAGCGCTTCGGCAGGTCGTCGTAGATCTGCACCTTGCCGTGCACGACCGGGTAGAACTTCTCCGGATGAATGTCGCGCTCGACGTAGAAGCGCATCACGTCCTCGAGCGAGTGATACACGCCGTTGTGGAAGAACGTCTTGCGCAGCGCGACGTTGCGCAGCGACGGCGTGCGGAACAGCCCGCAGAATTCGTCGCGGCCCTTCAGGTCGGTGCGCTCGGGGCCGCACGCGCCGAGATCGTGAAAGCGCGGGTCGCGGTTGACGGGCAGCGCGCGGTTGCGCGGCACCGCGATCGCGATCAGCCCGAAATCGCTGAATTGCGGCGGGCCGCCTTCGAGCGTGCGCTGGCTGATGTGGCAGCTCGCGCAATTGCCCTTCTTCTCGTCGTTGAACAGTTGCAGACCGTGCAGCTCGGCGGGCGTGAGCTGCGCGCGGCCGGCCAGGTACGCGTCGTACTTGCTCGTGTACGGATCGAACAGCGCCGGCTGCTGCTGGAACGCATCGAGCGCACGCAACACCGCGTCGAAGGCGGCCTGATCGTCGCCGAGCACCCGCTCGCCGAATGCGTTGCGGAACGCGTCCGCATACGGCGCCGCGCGCACCGCCTGCGCGACCCGCGCCGGCGAGCTGCTCATCTCGAACGGCGACAGCAGCGGAATGCGCGCCTGCGCGTCGCGCGTGTCGACGCGGCCGTCCCAGGTCAGCCCGCCGGTCGGGCCCGCGTCGATGCTTTCGTCGCCCTCGTCGGGCGAATCGTGGAAGTGCTCGCTGAACGGCGGGATGCCGCGCAAGTACTTCAGCGACGGCGCCGCGCGGAACCCGATGCGATGCATGTCGTCGCCGCCGAGCTGCACCGACAGCGCGTTCGGCGGCCCGAACGCATGTTCGGCGCTGTGGCACGTCGCGCACGCGAGCTTGCCGGAGCCCGACAGCGACGGATCGGAGAACAGTTGCTTGCCGAGCGCCGTCATCTGCTTCACGCCCTCGAACACCTGCGCACGCGTCTGCGGCTGGCTGGCCGGTGCGACCGCGGGCGCGGCCGGCGAATTCGCGCCGGGCCGCGCATCGCAACCGGCCAGTGCCGCGAGCCCGGCAGCCAACGCCAGGGCCGCCGCGGCATGGATCAACGATCGCGCGGACGCAAGGGATTTCGGGGTGGTGGGCATCGTCGTTCTATTTGGTAGCGGTGGGCAATCGGCCGGAGCTTATGTCAGTTCCGTGACCATCGCGTGACGTTCCGCCGACAGTCAATTGAAAGCGCCCCTACACCCGCCTGTCAAACGGGTTCCAGATAATGCGCGCAGCCGGTCGGCGCCCAGCGCCTGTCGCGCCGGCCCTGCGCCAACCCGGTTCCCACACGCGACCAACGACGAAAGAGAGAACATCGCATGAAGAAGCACGCCTGGATTCGCTATACGCCGATCGCCCTCGCGGCCGCGCTCAGCCTGACCGCCTGCGGCGGCGACGACGTCACGCAACAGGGCCTGTCGGCCGTCAAGAACGTTGTCGTGATCTACGCGGAAAACCGCAGCTTCGACAACCTGTACGGCAACTTCCCGGGCGCGAACGGCCTGCAGAACGCGACGGCCGCTAATTCGGTGCAGAAGGATCGCGACGGCTCGACGATGGCGACGCTGCCGAAGGTCTGGGGCGGCCTGACCGCGACCGGCATCACGCCGGCAGTCACCGAGGCGATGACGGCGAACCTGCCGAACGCGCCGTTCGCGATCGACGATCCGAACGGCTTCAACCAGCCGATGAGCATCGCGACGCGCGACATCGTGCACCGCTTCTACCAGGACCAGATGCAGATCAACGGCGGCAAGAACGACATGTACGCCGCGTGGACCGATGCCGGCGGCCTGACGATGGGCCACTACACGCCGGACCCGTCGAAGCTGCCGCTGTGGAAGATCGCGCAGCAGTACGTGCTCGCCGACAACTTCTTCATGGGCGCGTTCGGCGGCTCGTTCCTGAACCACCAGTACCTGATCTGCGCGTGCGCGCCGTTCTACGCGAACGCGAACACGAGCCCCGCGGCCGGCAAGATCGCCGTGCTGAACGCGGACGGCAAGTCGCTGAAGGTCGCCGCGAATTCGCCCGTGTCCGCGCTGAGCGGCCCGCCGAAATTCGTCAACGACGGCGCGATCACGCCCGACTTCTTCGCGGTCAACACGATGCAGCCGCCGTATCAGCCGAGCGGCAACAAGGCGGCCACGGGCGGCGACCCGCTGCTCGCCGACCCGGCCAACGCGTCGACGATGCCGCCGCAAACGGCCACCAACATCGGCGACCTGCTGACCAATGCGAACGTGTCGTGGGCATGGTATAGCGGCGCGTGGGGCCAGGCGCTGCAGGCGAGCCAGAACGGCACGTCGAACGTGATCTACGGTGCCGACCTGTCGACGCCGAACTTCCAGCCGCACCACCAGCCGTTCAACTACTTCGCGAACCAGGCGCCGGGCACCGCGAACCGCGCGCAGCACCTGCTCGACGGCGGCGCGAACGGCGCCGAGTTCATCAAGGCGATCGACGCGGGCACGCTGCCGGCGGTGACGTTCTACAAGCCGCAGGGCAACCTGAACGAGCACCCGGGCTACACGGACGTCACGTCGGGCGACCAGCACATCGCCGACGTGATCGCGCACCTGCAGGCGAGCCCGCAGTGGAAGAACATGGTCGTGGTCGTCACGTACGACGAAAACGGCGGCTTCTGGGATCACGCCGCGCCGCCGAACGCCGACCGCTGGGGGCCGGGCACGCGCATTCCGGCGCTGATCGTGTCGCCGTATGCGAAGAAGGGCTTCGTCGACCACACGCAGTACGACACGGGCTCGATCCTGCGCTTCATCACGCGCCGCTACTCGCTGCCGCGCCTCGCGGGCCTGCAACAGCGCGACGACGCGCTGAAGGCCAACGGCGCGCAGCCGATGGGCGACCTGACGAACGCGCTCACGCTGTCGCCGAACCTGTAACGGCATCGCGACGAACGGGCCGGCGGCGCTGCCGGTCCGGACGAACGAAGGGCGGCCTCGCGGCCGCCCTTTTTCACGAATGCGCGCTGTTGTCGCGCCCCTTCGTCACCAGCCGTACTTGAGCTCGACGCCGACATAGTCGGCGTTGTGCCCGCCCGCCTGCCGGATCGCATCGCCGACCTGGAAATGCACGGCCTCGACCGCGCCGATCAGGTTCGCGGCGATCGTCCAGTCCGCCCGCAGCTGCACGTACATCCCCGTCCACAACCCGCCCTTGCCGGCCGTGCCCGGCACCACGGCGTTGCCCTGCTGGTAGACGGCGTCGCCGGTCGTCTCGCGCCACTGGAAACCGAGCGCGCCGAGCAGCGCCAGATTCGGCGACGGCTTCAGCGTCACCGACGGCTTCACGTGGATCAGGTTCGAGTAACCGGTGAAGCCCGCGAGCGTGAAGTAATAGCCGTTCGGAAACAGCGGATTGAAGGTGCCGATGCGGCCGTCGTGCGGATGCCGGTCGCCCGACGCCGCGTCGACCTGCAGCGCGACGCGCGGCGACCACGGTGCATCGAGCCGGTAGCCGGCGATCGAGCCGAGCGCCCACGCGCGGATCGAGCTGCTGCCGACCGTCCCCGTCTGCAGCATCGTTTCGAGATCCCAGTCGAAGCGCCCCTGCGTGCCCGTGTAGCGCAGGTCCCACACGTCGCGGCGCTCGGCGCCGCTCGCATCGAGAAAGCGCGCATTGCTGCGGTTGTAGCGCGACCAGTAGCCCGACAGGTCGCCGGGCCCGACCGACTGCCGTTCGAAGCGCACGCCGCTGAACGTGAGGTTGCGGTTCGACACGTCGTCGAACGCGGACACGGTGCGGTTCTGCACGGGCTGCGTCGCATACGCGATGAAGCGCCACTTTTGATATTCGTAGTCGGCCCACACCGCATCGAACGCCTGCCGCACGTTCGGGCCGTCGCGCGCGGCGATGAAACGCTGCAAGTCGAACGCCATCTCCTGGCGGCCGACGCGGAACTTGAACGTGCCGCCGCCGAGCGCGCCCGTGTAGGTCGCGAATGCCTGTTCGAGATCGAGCGGGTTCCTGTCGACCGGCGAGATCGTGTTCTTGCCGAACGCACGGTCGTCCTGCAACTGCACGAAGAACTGCCAGTGCTGGCCGATATGCGCATCGGCATGCACTTCGACGCGCTGGATCAGGTACGTGTCCGATTGCGCGGAGCCGATTCCGAACAACGGCGCGTCGTTGGTTTCCAGACGCTCGCGCAGGTTCACGCCGAGCGAAAGATAGGATGACGGATCGTTGCCGAGCGGGATGTATTTCAACCCGTCGAGCGGCACGCGCGGCACGCATGGATTCGCGAGCACCGACCAGTCTTCCTGCCAGCGGTTGAACAGCACGGTCGGCCGCTTGGCCGTGCACGTCGATGCGGTGCCGCCGGCCGACGTCGATGTCGATGTCGATGTCGGTGTCGGTGTCGATGTCGGTGCAGCTTCCGCGATCGCCGCGTCGGCACCGGCGAACAGCAGCCCCGCGACAACCGACGCGCGGGCAACCCGGTCGAAGCGACTGCCTCGGGTCGTCGCGGCACGCTGCCCGCTTGTCGCGGCCATCCGTTCGCGACCGCCTGCGTCAATCCGGGCCGCTCGCCCGCCGCCGCCGCGACGCGTCCCTCCACGCTGCACGATCATGCATGCTCCTGCGTGCCGGCACGGGCGGACACCCCCGCGCATGCCGCCAGCACCGCGAGCGTGCCGGCGGGCACAAGCAGCGCCCAGAACCCGATATGGCGAAAGCCCAGCGCGCCGCATATCGCGCCGAGCGCGAACGCGACGATCGCCGGCAGCATCTTCGCGAAGCGCGCGCGTGCCGTCGTGCGCACGCTGTCGGCCGTGCCGGCGGACAGCAGGTCGACGACATCGAGGATCGCCTGCGTGACGTTGCCGGTCATCACCGTGTTCGGCACGCCGGCGCGCGCGATCACGCGCGGATGCGCGTTCTGCACGCCCATCGCGAACGTGCCGACGAAACCGGCCACCAGCACCGGCAGGCTGTCGGATTGCGTCACGGGCGTCGCCCACACGCCGGCCGCGCAGAAGCCGAGCAGCAGTACGGCCTGCACCGTATGCAGGGCTCGCGCGCCCTGCCATGCGGGCCGCGCGGAAAGCGCGCGCGCGATCAGGCTGCTCGCGACGACGCCGCACACGAACGCAGGAAACACGCTGAGCTTCAGCAGGATGCCCTGCCCGAACCCCGCGACGCCCGCGCCGATCAGCACGAAGTTGCCCGTCACGTGCGCGGTGAACAGTCCGAACAGCGCGACGAAGCTCAGCGTATCGACGAAGCCGGCCACCGCGGAAAGGATCGTGTCTTCGTGCTTCATCGCGCCGCGCTCGCGTGGATCTCGGCGACGTAGCCGCCCGGGAACTGCACGAGCGCCGCATCGCGCCCGTCCGCCGTATACGACGGCACGAGCACGTTCACGCCCGCGGCCTGCGCCTGCTTCAGCGTCGCTGCCAGATCCGGCACTTCGTAGCCGGTCGTCTCGTGCCCGTACGGGTAAGGCAGTTGGCCGTCCGTCACGAGTACGGTCATCTTGCCGAAGCCCGACGTGATGCGAATGCGGCGATAGGTGTCGTTCGGCCGGCCGATCTCGATGCCGGGCGCCTTGAGGTTGTCGGACACCACCTTGCCGTTCGAGAACTTGACGAAATCATGGACGAACTTGCGCACGCTCTGCGGCGACACATACACGCGGTTCTCGGGGATCGTCTGCAGCGCCGCGTAGTTCGGCGCCTGCGTGTGCCAGTACAGCTGCATCTTCACGCCGCCCGTCCACGCGATCACCGCATCGCGGCCGATCGGATCGGGGAACGTGTCGACGATCACTTCCGCGCCATGCTCGCGCGCCACCTTCATCGCCGCGTCCATGTCGGTGACGAGATAACCCGTGCGCTCCGCGCCGAACGGCCAGGGCACGGGCGTCTTGAAGCCGAACACGGAGATCGTGCCCGCCGGCGTGAAAACGAGTTGCGACATCGTCTGGCTCGGGGTCGGCGTGACCTGGAACACGCCCTGCTTCGACTTGCTGCCGCCGAACGTCGCGACGAAGCTGTCGGTGAAGCGATCGAAATCCTCGGGGGCGACGTATACGTGCGTCGTGTCGTATTGCGGCCCGACGGCGAGCGTCGGCGTGGCCGCCGGCGGCACGGGCGGCTTCGCGTACGCCGCCGGCGCCGCGACGAGGCCGGCAGCGATCGCAAGCGCGAGCAAGGCGGAACGAATCGTTTTCATCACAGGATTTCCTTGTTGTTTCATCGTCATCGAGTGGTACGGCCGTCGCCGGCCGTGTGCTTCGCATCGGCGAGCAGCGTCGCGAGCACGAGTGCGGCGATCAGCCCGAGATGCTCGAAAAAGCTGTTGAGCGCCATGAAATGATCGGCGCCCGTGCGGTTCCAGAAATCGTTCGCCACCGCCATCGCGACAAGCGTCAGCATGCCGAGGGCGCCGGCGCCGAGCCACGTGAAGCGGTTCAACACCACGCACAGCGAGCCGGCAATCTCGACCGCGATCGCGAGCGCCGCCCAGAGCGCGGCCGGATGCAGGCCGAAATGCGCCTGCTCGGCGACCTCGCCGCCGAAATCCAGCGCCTTCGCGACGCCGCCGATCAGGTACGCAGACACCAGCGCGAGGCGCACGAGCGGCAGGACCCACGGCTGCGCCAGCAGCGCGCGAACCCACGCCGGGTTGCCGAAACCGCCTGAATTGGTCGGGGCCGCCATGTCAGACCGCCCAGCACGAACAACCGAACGCGCCCCAGAAGCCCTTCGCATCCGACGTCGGCAATGCGCTGCCCCACGCGCTCGCATGTGCATGGGCGTGCACGTTGCACGCGCTCGAGCAGCCGCACATCGCGGCGGCCGCCGCACGCTGCAGCGGTGCGCCGTTGCGCTGTGTCGCGCCCCAGCCGCCGTAGCCGCCGTACTCGCGCACCGGCGACCAGTCCGGCATCGCTGGCGGAATCGGCGCGTCGTGCGACGCGAACGGCCCCGCGCCCCACACGATCTTGCCGCCGACCACCGTCAGCAATGCGGTCGTATCCACGATATCGTCCTCCGCACATGTGAAGAAATCGCGATCCGGGACCATCAGGTCGGCAAGCTGCCCGACCGCTACACGCCCTTTCTTCCCTTCCTCGTTCGAGAACCAGGTCACGTATTCGGTCCACATCCGCAGCGCGGTCTCGCGATCGAGCAGGTTGCGCTGCGGATACATGCGCAGCCCGCCGACCGTCTTGCCCGTCACGAGCCATGCGAGCGACACCCACGGGTTGTACGACGCGACACGCGTTGCGTCGGTGCCGGCCGACACCTTGAGCCCCTTGTCGAGCATCTTCGCGACGGGCGGCGTCGCCTCGGCCGCCTGTGCACCGTAGCGCTCGACGAAATATTCCCCCTGGTACGCCATCCGGTGCTGCACCGCAACACCGCCGCCCAGCGCCGCAATACGATCCATCGATTTTTCGGAGATCGTCTCCGCATGATCGAAGAACCAGTTCAACCCGTCGAGCGGAATTTCGCGGTTCACCTTTTCGAACACGTCGAGCGCGCGGCTGATCGTTTCGTCGTACGTGGCATGCATGCGCCACGGCCAGCGATTCTGTGCGAGCACGCGCACGACGCCTTCGAGATCGTCTTCCATCTGCGCCGGCAGGTCCGGGCGTGCAACGCGGAAGTCCTCGAAATCCGCTGCCGAGAACACCAGCATCTCGCCGGCACCGTTGTTGCGGAAATAGTCGGTGCCGTCGTGATACTTGACGCTCCTGGTCCAGTTCACGAAGTCTTCCTTCTCCGCGTTCGGCTTCTGCGTGAACAGGTTGTACGCGATCCGGATCGTCATCTCGCCCGCGTCGTGCAGCTTGCGGATCACTTCGTAATCGTCGGGATAATTCTGCGAACCGCCGCCCGCATCGATCACGCCCGTCACGCCGAGACGGTTCAGTTCGCGCATGAAGTGGCGCGTCGAGTTGTACTGGTATTCGAACGGCAGCTTCGGCCCCTTCGCGAGCGTCGCGTAGAGGATCGTCGCGTTCGGGTTCGCGAGCAGCAGCCCGGTCGGGTTGCCCGCGGCGTCGCGCAGGATCGTGCCGCCCGGCGGCTCGGGCGTGTCCTTCGTGTAGCCGACCACGCGCAGCGCAGCCGCGTTCAGCAGTGCGCGGTCGTACAGGTGCAGGATGAACACCGGCGTGTCGGGCGCGGCGGCGTTGAGCTCGTCGATCGTCGGCAGGCGCTTCTCGGCGAACTGGTGCTCGGTGAAGCCGCCGACCACGCGCACCCATTGCGGCGCGGGCGTGATCGCGACCTGCCGCCTGAGCATCTCCATCGCGACCGCGAGCGAACGTACGCCGTCCCAGCGCAGCTCCATGTTGTAGTTCAAACCGCCGCGAATCACGTGCGTATGGTTGTCGATCAGGCCCGGCAGCACGGCGCGGCCGTCGAGATCGACGACCTTCGTCGCGCGGCCCGCGAGCGGCACGATCTCCGCATTGCCGCCGACCGCGACGAAGCGGCCGTCCTTGATCGCGACGGCGGTGGCGACGGGGTTCGCACGATCGAGCGTCGTGATGCGCCCGTTGTGCAGGATGAGATCGGGTTGAGTATCGATTGCGCTCATGGTGTGTCCTCGATGCGGTCAGAAGCCGAGCCAGTGACGGACCGGCGCGATGCTGCCTGCGCCGATCAGCATGCCGGCGAGGCCGACCAGCGCGATCAGCGGCGGTGCCGGCGAGCGCACCTTGATCACGCTGTACACGACGCCGATCAACACGCCGGCGCCCAACGAAAGTAGATAAGATTCCATAACGATTTTTCTCCCTGGCCGGATTAGAATCACCTGCATGGCGCGCCCGCCTTCGCGGTGCATCGCATCGGCGGCACGATCCGCTGCCGCCGAATCGGTTTCGCTTCCCTGCCACCCGTTCCGACCATGCAACACCTTCCTGATCTCGAAGCCTGGGCCATCTTTGCCCGTGTCGCGGAAACCGGCTCGTTCGCGAAGGCCGCCGACCTGCTCGGCGTGTCGCAACCGACCGTGTCGAAGGCGATCGCGCGCCTCGAAAAGCGTCTCGGCGCGATGCTGCTGTACCGCACGTCGCGCAAGCTGTCGCTCACGCCGACCGGCGAGCTGCTGCGCGACCGCGCGATCCGCCTGCTCGCCGATGCGGAGCTGATCGAAAGCGAAGCGTCCGCGCACGCACTCGAACCGCACGGTCTCGTGCGCGTGAATGCGCCGATGTCGTTCGGGGTGCGCCATCTGTCGCCGGTGCTGCCCGCGTTTCTCGAGCGCTATCCGCGCGTCGACATCGACCTCGTGCTCACCGATCACATCGTCGACATCGTGTCCGGCGGCTTCGACGTCGCGGTCCGCATCGCGGAGCTCAGCGATTCGTCGCTGCGCTCGCGCCGGCTCTGCGCGGTGCGCCGGCCGCTCGTCGCGGCGCCCGCGTATCTCGACCGGCGCGGCCGCCCCACGCACCCGCGCGACCTCGAACAGCACGTGTGCCTCACCTATACGAACCTGCCGACGCCCGAGCACTGGCGCTTTCGTCACCCGGCATCGGGCGAGGAGGTCGGCATGTCCGTGCACGGCCGCATCCGCACCAACAACGCGGACGTGATCGTCCCCGCGCTCGTCGCCGGCCACGGCCTCGCGCTGCAGCCCGAGTTCCTGGTATGGGAAGAGATGCAGCGCGGCGAGCTCGAGGAAGTAATGGGCGACTGGAAGATCGCCGACATCAACGTCAACCTCGTCACGCCGCCCGGCATGCTGCGCGCCGCGCGCGTGACGGTGCTGCTCGAGTTCCTCGCCGAACACTTCTCGCACGCGCCGTGGGCGCTGCCCGTGGCCTGAACGCGCGGCGGCCGACGGCAGGCAATCGCCGCGCCCATCGCGACGATCGCGGCAGGCGGCCCGTTACTTCGCCGGCACGGGCGGGATCGACTCGTGCGGCGTCAGCGTACGCTCTGCCGCCTTGTGGACCATCGTGTACGCGTAATCGACGCCCATCCCGTACGCGCCCGAATGCTCCTTCGCGATCGCCATCACCGCGTCGTAGCTCTCGCGGCGCGCCCAGTCGCGCTGCCACTCGAGCAGCACCTGCTGCCACGTGACCGGCACCACGCCCGCCTGCACCATCCGCTGCATCGCGAAGTCGTGCGCAGCCTGCGACGTGCCGCCCGATGCGTCGGCGACCATGTAGATTTCGTAGTCGCCTTCGAGCATCGCGCACAGCGCGAACGTCGTGTTGCAGACTTCCGTCCACAGACCCGACACGACCACCTTCTTGCGGCCGTTCGCGGCAAGTGCGTCGCGCACCTTCTGGTCGTCCCACGAGTTCATCGACGTGCGTTCGAGCGTCTTCTGGTTCGGGAACACGTCGAGCAGCTCGGGATAGGTGTGGCCCGAGAAGCTGTCGGATTCCACCGTCGTGATCGTGGTCGGGATGTTGAACACCTTCGCGGCCTTCGCGAGCCCGACGACGTTGTTCTTCAGCGCCTGACGATCGATCGACTGCACGCCGAACGCCATCTGCGGCTGCTGGTCGATGAAGATCAGCTGGCTGTTCTGCGGAGTCAGTACTTCAAGCTTCGGGTTGCTCATGACGTGTGTCGTCCTGTAAACGGAAAAAGGAGGGCCTGCCTCGACCGTCGGAACGGGAGGCGCCGCGTGTGAATTGCGCCGGATCGGGATCGTCATCCGGCTCGCAGTATTTAATCTGCAAACGCGCGGCGCGAACACCCAAGAAACGGAATCGATCCGATTCCGGAATCGATGCCCGTTCGGGGCGGCTCGCCCTTTTTTTCTTCACGCAAACCCGATACCCTTTCGAAATCTTGACGGCGTGCGCTGCGCCGCCCGTCGGCCATCACGAGATGCTCATCATGAAACCGTATTTCCTGTCGCTGCTCGCCGGCATTCTCGCCGGTGTCATCTACGGCGCGCTCGGCGTGAATTCGCCGGCGCCGCCGATCATCGCGCTCACCGGCCTGCTCGGCATGCTGGCCGGCGAACAGATCCTGCCCGTCGCGCGCCGGATGCTTTCCGGACACCGGCTGAATACCGCGTGGCGCGACGCGCAATGCAGCCAGCACATGTTCGGCGCGCTGCCGGGCGGCACCGCGAACGACCGCAAGCCGTCGTGATGCACGCCGTCGCCGCAGGCCGCGCATGACCAACGTCGAGCTGTTCCACTACCTGCTGCTGTTGATCTGCGGCGCGGGCGCGCTCACGTGGCTCGCCGAACGAATCTCGATTCCGCCGGCCGTCGTGCTGCTGCTCGGCGGCTGCGCGGTGGCGATCGCCGGCAAGCGCGTGCCCGACATGGACCCGGCGCTGCTGCTCGCGGCCGTACTGCCGCCGCTGCTGATGTCGAGCGGGTTCTACACCGCGTGGAAGGAATTCAGGCAGGAGCTCGCATCGATCGCGTCGCTCGCGCTCGGTGCGGTAGCGTTCACGACCGTCGCGGTGGCCGTGGCCGTGCGTGCCGCGAACCCGGCGCTGCCGTGGGCCGCGTGCTTCACGCTCGGCGCGATCGTGTCGCCGCCCGACGCGGTGGCCGCGAAGGCGATCCTGCAGCGCTACCCGCTGCCCGCGCGGCTCGTCGCGGTGCTCGAAGGCGAAAGCCTCGTCAACGATGCGTCGGGCCTGCTGCTGTACCAGATGGCCGTGTCGGCCGCGCTCGCCGTGTCGATCACGGCCGCGAGCGCCACCGGCCTGTTCTTCTCGCTCACGCTGATCGGCATCGCGGTCGGCCTCGCGTGCGGCCACGCGATGTGCTGGGTGCTGCCGCGCCTGCGCGACCCGATGCTCGGCATCGTCGTGACCTTCGCGATGGCGTGGGGCAGCTACGGCATCGCGGAAGCGGTCGACGGCTCGGGCGTGCTGTCGGTGGTGACTTGCGGCCTCGTGCTCGGCGTGCGCCAGCATCGCGTGTTCGACGCCGACCTGCGGATCAAGGCGAAAGCGACTTGGGAAGCGATCGTGTTCGTGCTCGATGCGCTCGTGTTCATCCTGATCGGTCTCGCGCTGCACGCGATCCTCGCGCGCGTGAACCACGAAGGCGCGGTGCTGATGGCCGGCCTGCGCGTCGCGCTGCCCGCCACCGCCGCCGCGATCGGTGCGCGCGTCGTGTGGGTGTTCGTCGCGATGTGGCTGCCGGACCGCCTGCGCGCACCGCGCGCGGGCCATGCGCGGTGGTCGTGGCGCGAGGCCGTCGTGCTCGGCTGGTCGGGCATGCGCGGCGTCGTGAGCCTCGCGGCCGCGATCGCGCTGCCGAGCAACTTTCCCGGCCGCGACCTGATCCTGTTCAGCACGTTCCTGCTGATCATCGCGACGCTCGTCGTGCAAGGCGGCACGCTCGCGCCGCTGATCCGCGTGCTGAAGCTGCGGCCCGTCGCGCGGCACACGATGTCCGAGCACGCGGTGCGCGCGCATACGTTCGGCGCGGCGCTCGCCGAACTCGACGCGCTGGAGCAGCGCGGGTCGAACCTCGAGCGCCCTTCGCTCGACCGCCTGCTCGCCGAATACCGCAACCGCGTCATGTTCAACGAACGCGCGCATCGGCATGGCGCCGAGCCGGCCGACATGCGCGCGCGGATGCTGCGCGTCGAGCTCGAACTCGTCGGCGTGTCGCGCCAGGCGCTGCTCGACCTGCATCGCGACGGCAAGGTCGACGACACGGTGCTGCACCGGATCGAATCGGAGCTCGATTTCGAGGAACTGCGGCTGCAGCGGCTGCTCGAACCGTAACGTCCGGCCAGGCCGCCGGCCCTCCCCCTTCTCCCCCATGGAACTGCAATGAGCGAACTGTCCGTCGAAGCGAGCATCGGCTCGGTCGATTATCTCGTCCACTTCAGCGATGGCGTCCACCAGTGGCGTGCCGACGAACCGGCGCCGCTCGGCGGCGGCGATGCGGCGCCGACGCCCGTCGCGCTGCTGCTGTCGAGCCTCGGCGCCTGCACCGCGATCACGCTGAAGATGTATGCGCAACGCAAGGGCTGGCCGCTCGCCGAAGTACACGTGAAGCTCGCGCACGAATCGGGCAGCGCGGGCAGCACGATCGTGCGCCGCATCACGCTCGAAGGCGACCTGTCCGGCGAGCAGCGCGAGCGCCTGCTGCAGATCGCGAACGCGTGCCCGGTGCACAAGATCCTCACGCATCCGATCACGATCGACACGGCGATCGCCTGACCGCCTACCGCACCGAACACGAACTCCCCACCATGTCCGCATCGATCAAGACCCTGCTCACGCCGCGCGAAAGCGACATCGGCAACCTCGTCGTGCGCCGCGTGCTGCCCGCGCGCGCCGCGCGCCTCGTCGGCCCGTTCATCTTCTTCGACGAGATGGGCCCGGCCGTGCTGCCGGCCGGCCGCGGCATCGACGTGCTGCCGCATCCGCACATCGGGCTCGCGACCGTCACCTACCTGTTCGACGGCTCGCTGATGCATCACGACAGCCTCGGCTTCCGGCAGAAGATCGTGCCGGGCGACGTGAACTGGATGACGGCCGGCCGCGGCATCGTGCATTCGGAGCGCTCGCCCGACGAGGACCGCCCGCGCGAGCAGCCGGTCCACGGAATCCAGACCTGGGTCGCGCTGCCGGTCGAGCACGAGGACACCGCGCCCGCATTCGTCCATCATCCGGCCGACACGCTGCCGTCGTTCGCGCGCGACGGCGCGAGCGTGCGCGTGATCGCGGGCACCGCGTTCGGGCTTACGTCGCCGGTCGCCGTGTTCTCGCCGACGCTCTATGCGTATGCGGAATTCGCGGCGGGCGGCCGGCTCGCGCTCGATGCGGAGCACGACGAGCGCGGCGTGTATCTCGTCGACGGCGACCTCACCATCGACGGCACGCCGCTCGCCCCCGCGACGATGGCCGTGCTCGAACCGGGCGCGACCGTGGCGCTCGCCAGCGCGAACGACGCGCGCGTGATGCTGCTCGGCGGCGCACACCTGCCGGGCGAGCGTTTCATCGAATGGAATTTTGTATCGAGCGAGCGCGCGAAGATCGACGCGGCGCGCGCAGCGTGGGCCGCGCAGACCTTCGGCAAGGTGCCGGGCGAGGAAGACGAATGGACGCGCCAGCCGGAACGCAGGGCGCGACCGGCAGAATAGGCAGATTTGCTCGCAAGCAGGCGACGGCCGGCACGCATGCCGGCCGTCGTTTGTTTACTGCTTCAATCCCATCAGTTTCGCGAGCGTCGGCCAGCGCTCGAGCGACTCGACGAACGCGCGGCGCGCCTGCTCGTCGACGTAACGTTCAGGATCGAGCGCGGGCAGATGCCGCGCGAGGCCGAGCACGTCGTTCGGCTGCGACAGGCGATCGTCGTCGCCGTCGCCGGGAAGGATTACTGTTCGTCGATCCATACGCCGTCCGGAGTTTTCACCGCGTAACCCGCGGCCGTCTGCATCGTCACCGTGCCCTCGTTCTCGCCGACCATCCGCGTGCGCGGCAGGTCCGCCGCATATTGCGCGAGCGTCGCGCCCGGCTTGAACGGGCTGTTCGACACGAGGTTCGACAGCAGTTGCGCGAGCGCGAGGAAGCTGGTCGGCTGCTCGATCACGGTCGTCGCACCGTGGTTGCCGGCAAAGCCGACGAGCCGCACGCCGACCGGCCCGTGCACGATGCGCGGCGTCGGGATCTCGCGCAGGCCCGCGACCTGGTTCTTGTCGCCGCGCAACGCAGCGCCGTGCTCGGGCACGAACACGATCACCGCGCGGCGGCCCGATTGCGCGATCAGGTCGGCAAGACGGTCGAAATCGCTCATCAGCTTCGTCGCGCGCTGCGGATACGAGTCGATGCTCGTCAGCGAACTGCCGACCACGCGGTTGCCGTCGTGCAGGCTGATCGTGTTGTAGTACAGCGCGACGGGCCCCTGCACCGACCCGCGCTGCGCGTACCAGTTCGCGAGCGTTCCATAGTCGTCCTTGATCGCCGAGCCGTCGAACGCGTGCATCGCGACGGGCGCGGCCGCGTTCGAGACCATCGGCGCGTCGGCCGCGCCGATGTTGTCGTGGATCACCTGCAGGAAGTTGTCGAAGTGGCCGTCGTGGTTCAGCAGCGACTGCACCGTGTAATCGGCGCCCGCGAGTTGCGCGAACAGCTGGCACTGCTGCGGCGCGGGCTTGTACAGGTCCGCGTGCGCCTCCTGCCCGCAGCTCGCACGCAGCACGCGGATCGCCGCCGGGCCGCTGTAGCTCGCGGCGGTGCTGAAGTTCGAGAACAGGTAGTCGAAGTGGCTCAGCATCGGGTGATTGCGCACCTTCGCCGCATCGAGATCGTCCCACGACAGCGAGCAGACGTGCAGCACGATCACGTCGAACTGCGCGGCCGGATCGTTGCCGAGATGGCCGAACGCGACCTGCCGCTGCGACTCCTGTGCACGGAACGTCGCGAGCGCGGCGTTGTGGTCCTCGGGCTGGTCGGCGCGCCCCATCGTCGTCGTGCCCTGCGCGTTCGCCTGCTGCGCGGCCGGCGCGACCACGCGCGCCATCAGGCCGCTGCCCGCTTGCCACAGCGGCATCACGATCAGCACGGCCAGCACGAACGTCGCGACGCGCAGCCAGCGGTTGACGATGAAATAGACGATCAGCGCGCCGACCACCGTCAGCACGAGCGCGGGCGGCAGCAGGCGCGGCAGCAGTTCCATCCAGTAGTCGACGCGGAACGTGCTCACTTCGCGCGCGGCTTCGGCGAGACGTGCAAGCGGCGGCGCATGCATCTCGCGCGCGAGCAGCGGCACCGCGATCGCGATCGCCACGAGCTGCCGGGCGATGCGCCATGCACGCCGCCGCACCGGCGCGCTCGCCGCGAGCGCCACCGCGAACGCGAGGTTCGCGAGCCACAGCGGCTGCAGGTGCCCGGTCGCGAACAGCGCGAACTTCAGGATGAAATACAGATTCCAGAACGTCATCTAACCCACTCCATGATGAGCGCGCGTCAGTCGCGCGCCCGATCGAGTTTCGGCGCCAGCATGGCCTGCAGGCCGCGCGCCGCACCCTTCCACATCCGTACATAACCGTCCACGCCGATGCGCAGCACTTCCTTCAGCCCGCCGAGCGGCGTGTCGACGCGCGTGCCTTCGTGCCAGTCGAGCCACGCATCCGCGCGGCCGAACGTGCATTGCACGAGCTGGCGCTCCTGTTCGAGCGTCAGCGCTTCGAAACTCACGCCGACGTGGGTCGGCGTCACGCGGCTCACGCGCACCGGGAACGGGAATGGCCGGTCGCCGCGCGTCACGCACACCGTCAGCGTGTCGCCGACGGCGAGCGGCAGCCCCGGCACCGCTTCGAGGCCGAGGCCGCCGGTCGAGTAGTCGCTCGTGAAGCATGCGGCGGTCGTTCCGTCGGCGAGCAGCAGCATGGCCGGCACGCGCATCGCGATCCGGTGCGTGACGCGCACCTGCTTGGTCTCGCGCGCGACGGCCAGCGCCGCGCCGAGCATCGCGAGGTTGTACACGGTCCAGCCGAGCGTGATCAGGATCGTCGACGCCTCGTCGCCCTGGTCGGCGACCAGCCGCCACAGGCCGGCGACGATCGCGAGCACGTTCAGCGCGAACAGCACGAGATACGGTTTCGACGTCGACCAGTCGACATAACCTTCGTCGATCTTGCCGCCCTTGTCGGTCACGTTGAACTTGCCGTGCTTCGGGCTGAAGAACGCGACGGTGGTCGGCAGCGCGATGTACCACGCGAGCACCGATTCGTAGACCTCGGCCCAGAACGAATGGCGGTAGCGCCCCTGCATCCGCGAGTTCGCGACGTTCGCGAGCACGAGATACGGGATCACGTAGCTCGCGAGCGCGAGCGACGATGCGTTGATGAAGTACAGGTGGAAGAACAGGTACGCGAGCGGGATCGTCAGGAACACCAGCCGCGGAATCCCGTAGAAGAAGTGCAGCATCGCGTTGCCGTAGCAGATCCGCTGGATGAAGCCGAGCCCGCGCCCGAGGAACGGATTGTCGATGCGGAAGATCTGCGCCATCCCGCGCGCCCAGCGCGTGCGCTGCTTCACGTGGCCCGCGAGGCTTTCGGTCGCGAGGCCGGCCGCCTGCACGGTCGGCAGGTACGCCGACGTATAGCCGCGCCGGTGCAGCTTGAGCGCCGTATGCGCATCCTCGGTCACGGTTTCCACCGCGACGCCGCCGACCTCTTCCAGCGCGCTGCGCTTGAGCACCGCGCACGATCCGCAGAAGAACGTCGCGTTCCACAGGTCGTTGCCCGACTGCACGAGGCCGTAGAACAGGTTGCCCTCGTTCGGGATCTCGCGGAACGTGCCGAGATTGCGCTCGAACGGATCGGGCGAGAAGAAATGGTGCGGCGTCTGCACGAGCGCGCACTTCGGGTCGCGCAGGAACACGCCCATCGTCGTCTGCAGGAACGAGCGCGTCGGCACGTGATCGCAGTCGAAGATCGCGATGTATTCGCCGTGCGTCTTCGGCAGCGCGCGGTTGATGTTGCCGGCCTTCGCGTGGAGGTTGTCGTCGCGCGTCAGGTAGTCGATGCCGGCCTCGGCCGCGAACGCCGCGAACTCGGGGCGCCGGCCGTCGTCGAGCAGGTAGACGCGCAGCTTCGCCGTCGGCCAGTCGATGCTCTGCGCGGCGAATACCGTCGGTTTCACGACCGACAGCGGCTCGTTGTAGGTCGGGATGTAGATGTCGACGGTCGGCCAGGTGTCGGGGTCGTCGGGCAGCGGCACGATCGGCCGGTCGAGCGGCCACGCGGTCTGCACGAAACCGAGCAGCAGGATCATCCACGTATAGGCTTCGGCGCCGTACAGCAGGTAGCCGGCGACCGCTTCGACCGGGCTGCGGAAGTCGAGCGTCTGCGTCGTGCGCCACCACACGTAGCGCACCGCCGCGAGCAGCGCGAGCGACGCGAGCGCGAGCGTCGGCAGGTGGCCCGGCAGGCGGCGCAGCGCGAGCGCCAGCACCGCGACGATCGCGAAGAACGCGAACTGCGCGCCGGGCATCAGCGGCGACATCCCGGCCGCGGCCCACAGCAGCGCGCCGGCCACGAGCAGCAGCGGCGCGAGCCAGCGGCGCCGGCCGACGCCGTTCGCGCGCGCATCGAGCCAGCCGCCCCAGCGCGCCCACGGCAGGCGTTCGAGCATCGCGTCGATGCGACGGCCGACCGCGCGCCCGGCCACATAGACCGGCACGACGAAGGTGTCGAACCACGCGAGCGGATCGCGCGCGGGCCGGCCGTCGGCCGCGCGCGGCGCGCGCACGATCGAGCGCCACAGCCATTCGCGCGGACTGAGCGGCTGCAGCACGCCCCAGTCGTGCGCGAGCCGCAGGAACGCGGCGCGCGCCCGACGGCGCACGGGATCGGGCCGGCCCGGCGGCGGCGCGTGAAAGAACAGCCGCACGACCCAGTCGAGCAGCGTGCGCTCCGCCGGCAATCCGATGCCGCGCGCGAACCAGTCGGTCGCGCGGCGGCCGAACGCGCGCAGCCGCGGCGCGAAGGCGGCCTTCATCGCGCCGCTCCGGTGCGACCGGCGACTGCCGCCGCCAGCCACGCATCGACCCAGTTCGCGATGCCGTTCAGGTCGTGCGCCGCCTGCGAATACGGCGCGTCGTCGAAGATCCAGCTGCCGCGCGCGAGCGCTTCGGGCACGGCCGCGTCGACGTGGATCCGCTGTTCGAGCATCGATGCCGGCCCCGCGATCGCGCGCAGCATCGCGATCGCGTCGCGCTGCATGTCGCGTGCCGGATTCAGCCGGTTCACGACGATCTGCAGTTCGCCGCCGCCGGCACGCAGCGCACCGAGCCGCGCGGCTGCCGTCGCGCAGGCGGTCGGTTCGGGCGGCACGACGACGAGCGTCAGGTCCGCGCGGCGAATCGCCTGCTCGGCCTGCGGCGACGGATAACGCGCGGTGTCGACCAGCACGACGCCGTCGGCCGGCAGCGCGATCTCGTCGAGCGCGCGCGACAGCCATGCCGGGTCGGCCGCGAGCCGCGCATCGCACGCGGCTGCGCCGGCCGCGTCGACCTGCCCGTACGGCACGAACAGCACGCCGTCGGCATTGCGCCACGTATGCGCGTGCCACGGCTCGGCGCCGCCGAGCACGCTCTGCGCGAGGCCGTACTCGGCCAGCGAGTCGAGGCCGAGCGTCGCGCCCATCAGGTTCTGCGCATCGAACTCGACGGCGACGACCTGCCGGCCGCGGCGCGCGAGCAGCACCGCGAGCGCGGCCGCGAGCGTCGTGCGGCCCGCGCCGCCCGTCGTCGATGTAATGGCGATCGTCTTCATCGCGTCGCCTCGCCGTCGTGATCGGCGCCGGGTTCGGCATCGGGCAGCAACCGGCCGCGCAGCGCGACCGGCACGAGTTCGCACGGCACCGCGTCGCGCCGGTCGATCCCGCGCGGCGCCTGAAAACCGCGGCCGATGCCGAGGTGCTGCGCAACGATCCAGACGGGCACCGCGATCACGATGCCGACGATGAATCCGATGACGAGTTCGGCGATCATGCGCCCTCCGGCTTGCGCAGCGGCATCGCGCTGCGAATGGCACTGCGCGCAGGCGCGGCGGGAATGGCGGGAAGCGGGGCCGGTGCGTCGGCGGCAAGGTGCGCGAGCGCAGGCATCGCATCGATCGCCTCGAGCGAGACGATTGCATCGATTGCATCGATCGCATCGCTCACCTCGGTCGCGTCAGGCGACGCCGCGCCGAAATCGGCGCGCGCAGCCGATGTGCGCGCAGCACCGGCCGGCTGCGTGGCCGCGAACAAGTCGCTGTAGTCGGCGATCGGTGCGCGCCGGTTCTCGGCCTTCAGCGCATCGAGCTCCGTGTCGATGCTGCCCCGCCCGAGGCACACGACGCGATCGGACAGCGTGTCGACCGGCACGTCGAAGATCCGCGCGAGCGCGTCGTCGGCATCGACCGGCTCGCACGCGAACAGGAACATGTACAGGTGCCCGGGATCGGCCGTCACGACGTCGCCCGCGCGGCGCGGCCGGCAGTGCCGCAGCGCGTCGACGTGCGACACGCCCGGCAGCAGCGCGATCTTCGCGAGCGTGTGCGGCAGCGCGAGCACGGCGCCGCGATCGAGCACCGCGCGAATCCGCAGGCAGAACGCGCCGACCGGCAGATAGCCGAGCACCGAATCGCCGAGCGCGGCCGCGAGCGCCGCGCGATAGTCCGCCGCGACGGGCCGCGCATAGAGCTGGCCGCGCAGCGCGTGCACGGCGGCCTGCATCCGCGACACCGGCAGGTCGCGCGCGACGACGCGGTTCGCGCCGACGCTCAGCAGCAGCATCTCGAACTGCTGGCGCAGCACCTCGCCGCCACGCTCGACGACCGCGATCTTCAGCGCGCCGCCGCACTGCCGACGCAGCGCGTGCACGTCCGCGCACAACGCTTCGAGCTGCGCATGCGAGCGGAACACGAGCACCGCGGTCGCGGCCTGGGCCTTCGCACAGGCCGCGACGACGGCCGCGTTGTCGTCGACGATTTCCCAGTCGCCGGGCGCGCGGTTCACGCCGTCGAGCACCGCGCGGCTGACGACGACGCGATCTTCGTCGATCGCGAGCTTCATCCGGCGCGCCGGCTCGGTCGCGCCGGCATCGATGCTCGCCGACAGCCGGCCGCTCGGCGCAAAGCGCAGCGGCCGCACCTCGCCGGCCGCGAGCGTGTCGCCCGCGCGCCAGAAATCGACGATCCACAGCAGTTCGCCGTGCGTGCGCTGCATCTGCGCGACGCCCGAGAAGACGCCGTGGAAACCGCTGCGCGGCGCGCGATCCGCACCGCGCACGAGCGGCGGATCGTCGGTGCTCACGTCGGTGCCAGAACGCGCCGCTTCGGGATCGAGCAGCAGCACGAGGGCGATGCGGTGGGTGCGGCACCAGTCGGCGAGCGCGTGCGCTTCGTCGGCGAGCGCGACCGGATCGTCCCAGCTGAACCAGCGCTGCGCGCCTTCGACGAAATACAGCGAACGCGCGCGAAAACCGTAGCGCTTCATCGCGCGCAAGCCGCCGGTCAACCGCGCGAACGGGCCCGGCGCCGCGCGGCGCGGTGCGGCGCCGGCGCCTTCTCCATCGGCCGGCTCGGCCGCCGCCGGCATCGCCAGCACGCTCAGGTTGCGCGGCCAGCCGGCCGGCTGCGCGCCGCCCGCAAAGCCGCGCGCCTCCATTTGCTCGACGACGCGCGCCGCGTCGCGTGCGAGCACGACCGTGACGTCGCGCGTGCGCGCCTGCCGCGCGCTCTCCCACACGAGTGCGTCGCACGCCGGCGTGCCGCCGGCCGCGTAGATCGCGTACAGGCCGCCCGCTTCCAGTTGCGTCCATGCGTCGGGCAAGCCGTCGATCGCGAGCCGGCTCAGCGTGCCGACGCGGCCGCCGGCCGGCCCCATGCGCAGCAGCGCACGCAGGCGGCCCAGCAGGCCGGCGGCACCGAGCGCGGGACGGGTGGCATCGATTTCCGTATTCACGACGTTCCCCTAGTAATCCGAATAAAGC
This sequence comes from Burkholderia sp. GbtcB21, assembly GCF_019091065.1. Taxonomy (NCBI): domain Bacteria; kingdom Pseudomonadati; phylum Pseudomonadota; class Betaproteobacteria; order Burkholderiales; family Burkholderiaceae; genus Burkholderia; species Burkholderia sp. GbtcB21. The sequence continues at coordinate 70,495 of NZ_JAGXKA010000012.1, read as the reverse complement.
CGCACCGGCGTCGGCGTGACGAGCCAGCTGGGCTGCGCGCGCGCATCGAATGCATAACGCAGGTACACGAGCGCCGAACTCGGCGCGTAGTCGTGCGACCGGTCGACATGCAGTTGCGCGCCGACGCTCAGGTGCGGGTTCACGCGGTACTCGACGATGCCGTTCACACCGTACGAGAACGACACGCCGCGTGTCGAGCTGCCCGCGTATACGAACCCGGCCGCGACCTGCGCGGCCCGCTGGTCCGAGAACGTCGGGTAAAACAGCGAATCCTTCTCGTAGCTGTTCGAGATCCCGCCCGTGACGGTCAGGTCCCACGACAGCGCGTCGCGCCGCCCCGCCCATTCGATCGGCACGCCGAGCGACAGGTAGCGCTGCGGGCTGTAGTAACCGCCCTGCCCGTACGTGTAGTAGCGCAGGTTCTGCGCGTAGTGCCACGCATTGCCGACGAGCCCGGTGCTGACCTTCATCGTCGCGCGCTCGTACACGGGCACCGTGAACCCGGTGCGCAGCGTGACTTCCGCGTTGCGTTCGACGTTGCGGCCGGACAGCACGCCCGCGCCGAGTTCCGCGAACAGGTTCGTGCGGCCGACGTCGACCGATGCGCGCAGGTTCATGCCGTCGCGGCGCACCCCGCCCCAGACCGCGCCCGTCCACGGGTCGCGCATCCCCGCGTACGACAGCACGCTGCTCGTTTCCGGCCGCCGCGACGCATTCACGCTGAAGCTCGCCGGGCCCGCGTCGAAGCGGTAGCGCACCCCGCCGACGAGGTAATGCACGGGGAAACCGAGCGGCGACGTGCCGAGATCGAAGCGCCATGCATCGGTGCGATAGCCGGCGCCGAGCGCGACACCCGTCGTCGACTGGTGCAGCGAGCCCGGCGGATTCGCGATCAGCGCGGCGGCCTGCTGATTCGACTGGAACGGGGGCGGCAGCCCGCTCGATGCCCTGAGCGCCGCGTAGGTCCCGAACGTCTTCAGCGAATACGCGTTCGGGTCGCTCGTATCGAGCGTGCCCGGATCCAGATGCACGGTGTCGATCTGCGCGAACACATGCCCGTCGTAGCGAATCGGCATCTGCAGGTAGATCGGCACCTGCTGCGCGCGATACGACGAGATGCCTTCGTCGCCCGACTTGTACGCGGGCATCCAGCCGGTCTCGATCTCGGGGTTCCGCCGCTGTTCGAGATCCGCGAACGCGGCCTGCGCGGGCGTCAGGCCGTCGCGGCCCGGGCTCACACCCGCCGTGCGTTCCTGCGACCGCGACAGCCGGTACAGCGACGCCGCGTCGTCATAGCGGCCCTGTGCCTCGGCCACGCGTCCGGCCGCAACCGTCACGTCCGCACGCGCCGGATACGCGGCCTGCAGCCGGCCGGTCACCTGCGCGGCTTCGTCCGGACGGCGCAGCGCGTTCAGCCGGCGCACGGCCGACAGTTGCGTGTCGACGTCGTCGTCCGGCGTGCGTGCGAGCACGGCCTGCACCCGCGCGAGCGCGGCCGCGCGGTTGCCGCTGTCCTCGTCGATGCGCGCGAGCGCGAGCTGCGTATCGGCATCGTTCGGCGTGCGCGCGACGACCGCCGCGAGCGCGTCGCGCGCCGCGCCGTAATGGCCCTGCGCGCGTTCGAGATCGGCCAGTTCGAGCGCATGGCGCTTGTCCGCGCGGCCGGCCGGGCTCGCGCGATCGAGCAGCGCACGCGCCTGCGCGTAGTCCTGCCGCGCGATCGCATCGTCCGTCTGCCGCAGCACGAGCCGCAGCGACTGGTCCTCGAGCCTCGCCGTCTGCGCGGGCGTCAGCGACGGTTCGCGGCGCAGCGCATCGAGCCACGCGGCGAGTGCGTCGTCGCGCCCCGCGCTGCCGAGCAAGTCGCCGTAGCGCAGCCGCACGTCCGCATCGGCTTCGGGCGGGTGCGCGGCGATCCAGTCGCGCAACGGTGCGAGGCCGCGTTCAGGCTCGCCCGCGCCGATCCACTGCGCGCCGATCGCGGCGAGCATGTCGGGATCGTCCGGCGCGCTTGCCTGCGCATGCGCGAGCGATGCCGCGAATGCCGCACGATCGCCGCGCCCGAGCGCGCCGCGCGCGTCGGCCAGCGTGCTTTCCGCGTCGAGCTTGCGCGCGAGCGCACGCATCCCGTCCGAACGGTGCGCATCGTCGACGGGCGCGAGCGCGGCCTGCGCGCCCGCGATGTCGTCGAGCGAATTGCGGTACAGCGCCGTTGCATAGCGCATCTCGGGCGTATCGCTTTGCGCGAGCCCTTCGTCCATCACCGTGCGGCCGAGCTGCGGCAGCCCCATGTCGCGATACAGGCGCGCGAGCGCGAAACGCGTCCACGGCGCGTCGGGCGCCGCACGCACGGCCGCCTCGTAGCGTTGCGCGGCGGGCCCGCGTTCGCCCTTGTCCGCGAGCGCGCGCGCCTGGTTCGCGAGCAGGTCGGCGCGCAGGCCGTCGAGCGCACGGCGATCGTCGCGGCCCGTCACGCGCCCTTGCAGCGCGTCGAGCAGCGGGCCGATCCGGTCCGCGCGGCCGGTGTTTTCATACAGCATCGCCGCGCCGCGCACGGCCGACGGATTCGGCGAACGCGCGGCCAGCAATTCGCGCAGCAACGGCTCCGCGCGCGCCCAGTCGCGCTGCGCGAGCAGCGCATCGGCGAGCTGCAGCTTCGCGTCCGGGCTGTCCGGCTGCATCGCGAGCGCGGCACGCGCCGCGCGCTCGGCATCCTGCGGCCGTCCCGCGGCGGCGGCCGCACGGCCTTGCGCGAGCAGGCCCCAGAACTGCGCGGTGCGCGCCAGGCTCTGCCATTTGCCGCGCTGATCGGTCGCGAGCGTCGCGGCCCGCGCGAACAGCGCACGTGCTTCGTCGTGCCGCCCTTCGCGCAGGCGCAGCAGGCCGAGCCCGCCGACCGCATCGGCGTCGTCCGCGCGCGCACGTGCGGCGCGGGCGAGCAGCGGATCGGCCGCCGCAAGGTCGCCGCGCGCGAGCGCCTGCAGGCCGCGCTGCTGCGCGATATAGCCGGGATCGCGTTCGAGCCGGCGCTGCGCATCGCGCCGGCTGTCCAGTTCGGCAGCGCGGTCGCTGAATTCGGTGTCGTCCGGCACGAGTGCGAGATACGCATGCAGCGCGTCGAGATACGCCGGATCGCTGCCGGCCGATTGCAGCACGCGCCGCCACAGCGCCATCGCCTCCGTATGGTCGGCGTCGTCCCGCCTCGCGAGCGACCATGCGATCCGGTTCGCCTCCGCGCGCGTGTCGGCACGCTGGTTCAGCAGCCGCGCGAGCGCCATCGACGCGCTCGTGTCCTGCGGATCGGCCGCGGCCGCGCGGCGCAGCGCGGCGATCGCCGGCTCGCGACCGCCCGGCGCATTCGACACGATCTGGTAATACTCGGCGCCGAGCGCACCCGACGGCGCACCGTTCGGAAACAGCGCGACGATCCGCCGGGCCGCCTCGTCGGCGCGGCCGCTGCGGGCGAGCAGGCGGATCTGCGCCATCTCGCCGCGCCCGCTCGTCGCGACGCGGTATTCGTCGGCCACCCGCCGCGTCGCGGGCGCATTCGGCGACTGCGCCTGCAGGCGCGCGAGCGCGGCCTGCGCGCCCTTCGCATCGCCGAGCCGCAGCAGCACGCGGACCTGTTCGGCAAGCAGTTCGGGATTGCCCGGCGCGATCAGCAACCCCTTGCGCAGCGCATCGTTCGCGAGGTCGTCGCGATGCTTGACGCCCCACATCCGCGCGGTATCGAGCTGACGCTGCGCATCGGCGGAAGCGGTAGCCGCCGGCATCGCGGTTTTCGGCATCGCCGCGTCGGCTGCGGTGCCCGGCGCGGCCGCGCACACCGACGACGCGAGCCATGCGAACCCCGCGACATGCGGCGCGGCGCACTTCAGCGGGCGGCGCACGAAGGGCCTCCCCAGCGGGCGTCGAGCGTGCCGTCCGCGCCGAACCTGTAGCGTCCGTCGCGCCAGCCGAGGCCGAACAGCGTCAGCACGCTCGTGTAATAGCCGGGCGCCGACTGGCGCGCGAGCGACTCGACGCGGGCCGCCTGCGCATCGGCGAGCGCGCGCTGGCCGCGCGCGTCGAGAAACGGCACGGCCGCCGCGGAAAATCCGCCGTTGCCGTCGTTCGGCCCCGCGACGCCCGTCGTCGTATCGACCTTCTCCGGCGGCGCGCCATGCGCGGCGATATGGTCGGCGAACGGCGCGAAACGCGCGAGCAACGGCGCGGCGAGCGGATCGGCGCGGTCGAGCATGCCGGCCCACAGGTACACGCGGATCGCGTTGTACGCGCTCTCCGCATGCGTCTGCGGATCGGGCCCGAAGCCCGTGCCCGCGCGATACAGCGCCCAGTCTGGCGAAAAACCCTTCGGCGCCGTGTCGAGCAGCACGCGCCCGGTGCTGGACGCCAGCAAGGCCCAGCGCCGGTCCTCGGGCAGGCGCGCACCGAGCGCGCGGATCACCTGCGGCGGCGAATAGCTCGGGTTCACGCGCCACTGGCCGTTGGGCAGCTTGAACCCGGTCGGCCCGGGCAGCAGCGTGACGCCGAGGCCCGGCACGGTCGCGGTTTCCTCGTCGAGCACGCGCTTCGCGAGCAGCGCGCCGCGCGCGGTGTAGCTGCGCTCGTGCCACAGCCGCCCGGCCTCGACGAGCGCGTACGCGATCCACAGGTCGGCGTCCGACGCCGCGTTCGCGTCGAGCACGCGCCACGCGCCGTCCGGCGCGCGGCCCCACAGCCACGCCGGCAGGTGCGCGCTCAGGTCGCCCTGCGCGAGGTTGTTCTCGGTCCATGCGAGGATCGTGTCGAACATGCGCCGGTCGTTCGCGACCAGCGCGAAGAAAAGTCCATACGCCTGCCCCTCCGACACCGTGCGTGAATCGGCCGAACCGACATCGATCACGCGGCCGTCGGCCGAGATGAAATCGCGCTTGAACGCGTCCCAGCGCGGCCACGGCGCGCCGCATCCGGCCGCGGCCGCATCGGTCGCGCCGGCGCCCGCGGCCTGCGCGCGAGCGGCCATGCCGCCCGCCGCACACGCCATCGCAACCGCCAGCGCGAGTGCCGCGCCGACGCGCCGCGCCGGCCGCGTTGCCCGTCGCTTCGCCATAACCCGCGCCATCCGTTACATCCCCCGTCGACGCGCGGCGATTCTCTGCAGCACGCTGAACACGCCGAGCGCGAGCAGCAGCCCCGCGACGACACCGACCGCGCCGAGCACGACCGGATGCCGCGCCGCCTGCGTCCAGACGCGCGCATACCACGGCACGAAGCCGACCACGTAAGGCTCGCCGACGCGCAGGCTGTCGACCTGCCCCGGCCGCACCAGCGCGAGGTCGCCCTGCAACTGCGACACGAGGCCCGAGTTCTCGAACACGTTCAGCAGATCGCCGAGGCGCGGCTGGTCGGTCGCCGTCAGCGCGACGACGCTGCGGCCATGGCTGCCCGGCAGCTCGAAACCGGCGAGCGCCGCGAGCGGGCCCGTCTGCTCGATATGCGCGCCGCCGTCGGGAAGGCCGACGCCGTTGCGCCAGCGCTCCTTGACCGTGAACGCGACGCGCGTCGCGCCGTCGCCGCCCGCACCGCCCTGCTCGCCGATCGCGAGCGGCAGCGCCGAGCGCCAGTGCGCGAGCAGCGGCGACGTGGGCGAGCCGTCGATCACGAGCAGATCCTTGCTGCCCGACAGCGCCGCGACGTCGCCGGGCCGCGCGACCTGCACGCGCAGTGCCGGGAAACCCGTCCACTCGCCCATGTGGCCGAGCATCGTCAGGTAGGCCTCGAGCTCCTGCGGCGACGGCCGGTCGGGCATCACGACGGCCGTCTGCGACAGGTCGGCGAAGCGCGTGAACGGAAAACCGCTGTTCGCGAAATACGCGAGGTTCGGCAATTGCGCGTAATGGACGAAGTGCGAGAAGTCGATCGTCGAATCGGGGTCGATCGCCGCGCGCTGCGGCTCGGTGGCCGTGCTCGAGCACAGGCCCGTCTTCTGCGAATCGAGCGTGAAGCGGAACTGCAGCTGGTTGCCGCTGCCGACGCGGAACGCCGGGATGTCGACATCGCTCGTCACGCGCCCTTCCGGCACCGACAGCAGCGGCAGCTGCATGCGGCCGCGCGCGTCCTCGGCGTGGGCGGGCCCGAGCCGGTACGACTTCACGAGCTGGTCGTTGATCTCGACGGCGAGCGTCGAGTTGTCCTGCACGGTCGGCGCCGTGTAGCGGTAGCGCAGCGTGATCGGCACGCCCGAGCCGTTCCATGAATGGAGATCGGCCGGCACGCGCAGGTTCAGGCGAATCGCGTCGGGCGTCGTGCCGCGCGCTTCCAGTTCGCGCAGATCGGACACGAGTTCGCGGAACGCGATCGGCCGGTTCACCGGCAGCCAGCGCGGCGCGTCGTACGGCTTGCGCGGCGCGCCGAGATCGACGTGCGCGACCGTCGCCGCCGGCCCTGACAGCGCCGCGCGGCCGAGCACGAGCGTCGCGACCGCGTCGTCGACCTCGGCCGCCGTGCGGCCCGTGACGACGAGCAGCTTGCGCCCCGGCGCGGCCGGGTTGTCGGCAACCGCGAGCAGCGGACCGTTGACCGACGGCAGCGCGAGGCCGGCCGGCAGCGTCGCAGCCGTGCCGACCACCACCGCCTGGTCGTCGGCCGGCAGCGCGGACGACACCGGGAAGCGCGCATGCCGGTAGTCGGCCAGCGCGCCGAACCACGACGCGAGCACGCCCGCGCTGCGCAGCGTCGCCGAATCGGGCGACCCCGGCAGCACGAACGGCAGCCGCACGCGGCCGTTGTCGCGCCGGTCGAAGAACGGCGCGGGCAGCAGCGCGAGATCGTTCGGCAAGCGAACCGGCGATTCGTCGAGGATCAGTTCGCTCGTCGGGCTCACGTCGGCCCACAGCGCCGAGTTCGACGGATCCTCGCAATGGTCGAGCGTGTAGTGCGCGATCAGGCGCAGGCCGATCTGGTTGAAATCCGAGAAATAGCGCGGATCGATCGGGATCTCCTGCGTGACCGCGCGGCCCGCGCGCGCGGCGTCGAACGGGACGGTCGCGATGACCTCGCCGTTCACCGACACCTTCAGGTGCGACATCGGGAACACGAGCGACGGCGAATACGCGTAGGTCAGGCGCAGCCGCGCGCCCGTGACCACGCGGTCGAGCCGCACGCCCGCGTGGATGGTGCGCGCGTCGTCGGCGCCGCGCAGGCGCAGCGGTTCGAACGCGCCGAGCGACGCGAACGGCAGGCGCACGGTCGTCGCCGGCAGCCCGGCGGACGGCGCGCTGGCCGCCGCCGGCGCGGCCGCGAGCACCGGCGCCGGCGCCGGCGCATTACCCGCGCCGGCGGCGGACGCCGCAACGGCCGCCGGCATCGGAGCGGCCGACAGCACGGCCGCGTGAAAAGCGCCGGCCATGGCGATCGACAGGAGCAGCAGCGACGCGGCCGGCTTCATGCGCCGCTCCGTTTCGTCAGGGTCATCCGGTCGTCCGTCGCACCGAAACCGATGCGCGCAAAGCAGCTATGCCCGTGAGTGAACATCCCCACTGCTTCCCCTCATATCAATTAACTGGCCCGATTCATTTATCGAAACGAAGCGGCACATTCTTTAATCGGCTGTCGTCGTGTTTGCGCGCGCGCCTGGCACCGGCACGCGCTCATTCGTCACACTATCTCAAAAATAGGACAAAACTTACCCCGATTCGCGACAGTGAAGCGAAAAAAACCTCAATCCGGTCGGAAATGCTGTGCAAAAGGAGTGAATGGCAAAATTTTCGCCATTGCTGCCGGCGGGACCGAACGGCATACTGCCGACGCGGCCGGCCGGGCCGGCATGCTGGCGGCGGTCCGTTGCAGACCGCCCGCAAGACGCTGCCGCGGGGCGGCGCGTATGCTACCGCACTCCCGTACTACCCGATGATCTTTCTTCGCGGAAAAACGACTTGGATCAAATCGTCGACACAGCCACCCCGTCCCCCGACACGCTGCTGCGCATCATCGCGGCACAAACCGAGATCGCGAAACTCGGTCTCGACCTCGGCAGCGTGATGGCCTATGTGGCCGAGCAGGTGCCGCTGCTCACCGGCGCGAGCGCCGCGGCGGTCGAATTCGCCGAAGGCGACGACATGGTGTACCGCGCCGCGTCGGGCACGGCCGCCGGGATGCTCGGCCTGCGGCTGCGACGCTCGGGCAGCCTGTCGGGCCTGTGCGTGCAGCGCGGCGAGTTGCTGCACTGCGTCGATTCGGAAACCGATCCGCGCGTCGATCGCGACGCGTGCCGCCGGGTCGGCCTGCGCTCGATGCTCGTGATGCCGCTCACGCATGCCGACACGACGGTCGGCGTGCTGAAGGTGATGTCGCCGGACGTCGACGGCTTCTCCCCGGCCGACGCCGGCACGCTGCGGCTGACGGCCGGGCTGATCGCCGCCGCGATGTTCTACGCCGCGCGCAACGAGGCGAACGAGCTGTACCTGCGGGCGACGCACGACGCGCTCACGGGCCTGCCGAACCGCGCGCTGTTCTACGACCGCCTGCGGCAGTCGATGCATACGGCGCTGCGCGCGAACGGCCGGCTCGGCATCCTCAACATCGACATGGACGGGCTGAAGCCGATCAACGACGGTTTCGGCCATCGCGCGGGCGACGCCGCGCTGCGCGAGATCGCCACGCGGATGATCGGTGCGGTGCGGCGTTCGGATACGGTCGCGCGCGTCGGCGGCGACGAATTCGCGGTGATCCTGCCGAACGTCGGCAACCGCGACGATGCGCACACGCAAAGCACGCGGCTCGCGCGGCAGGTCGGCGAACCGTTCGAATTCGAGGGACACGCGCTGCGGCTGGGCGTCAGCGTCGGGATCGCGATGCTGCCCGACGACGGCACCGACATGAACGCGCTGATCGAGCATGCGGATCAGGCGATGTATGAGGTGAAGCGCACGCGGGGGCAGCGAACGCGCGACGCGTGACATGGGCATCCAGCGCCGCCAATCCGATTCTGAAACCGGCTGATCGGAAAGCGGATCGACACACACCGACAGCATTTTGTAATTTTGCAGTTATCATTGCGATGCCAGCGCTAACGCGCCCGACATCATTCAGCGCGACCGGACAGACAGCGAATTCGTGTTTTTAACGCTTGATCGGTTCGCCACTTCACGCAATGGATCATCTGCTTCCGCACTACGAAAGAGAACTTGCCCTACTGCGCCGATCGATTGCCTCCTTCTCGGCGCGCTATCCCAAAATTGCAGTCCGCCTCGGAATCAACGGAGACCGCTCCGAAGATCCGCATATCGAGCGAATGCTGCAATCATTCGCTCTTCTTGCCGCGAATATCGACGTTCGGCTCGACGACAACTACACGGAGTTTGCCGACGCCCTCCTCGGCATGCTGCATCCCCAGTATGTCCGACCGCTGCCGGCATGTGCCATTGCCCGGTTCGACGTTTCCGATATGTTCGACAAGCTCACCGAGCCGTCATTGATTCCCCGCGGTACCGAACTCTCGAGCAAGGCAGAGGACTGCAGGTTCCGGACCGTGTACGACGTCACGCTTGCCCCCATATGCGTTGCGGCTGCGCGCTACGTATCGGCGACAGCCGTTCCCTCTGACGTCGTATTGCCACCGCGCACAACCGGCCTCCTCTCCGTCACCTTCGCCGTTACGCGGCCTGACTTTCGTATCGAGTCCATCCCAAGTCCCTTGCGCATCCATATCGATGGCGCCGATGAAGTTGTCGCCGCGGCAATGGATGCCATAACGATGCGCACGGCAGCGGCTTTCGTCGAAGATACCGAACGGCGCTGGACCGCACTGCCCGCTCCGCCGCTTGCGTCAGTGGGCTACGACGATACCGAGAAACTGATCGAAGAAGACGACGGATCACCGGCTTTGAGGCTGGTCGGCGAATACTTTGCGTATTCGAAGAAATTCGATTTCGTCGACGTCGATCTCGCCGCGCTCGTGCGTGCAGCAGGGCCCAGTCCGCAGTTGACGCTGCACCTCGCCATCTGCGGCGTACATCCGGATTCGCGAGAAGCGCAGCGGCTGGCAAACCTGTCTGCAGAGCACCTGAAACTCTTCTGCACGCCGATCGTCAATCTGTTCCGGCTTACGTCCGTGCCGCTCAAGCGAGACCCGCTGACCGACACGTATCCGGTTCAATCTCAGAACACCGACGCAGCCCAGGTTGCAGTGTGGTCGGTCGATACGGTCCGCGCCACGACCGGCGCATCCAGAACGAATATCATTCAGCCGTTCACGTCGCTCATGCACGGCGGCGCCGGCGGTCTGGCCGGCCCTTACTGGGTTCTCGTCCAAGACACGGCAGCAACGCCGTCAGGAAAGGTGAACGCCGCGCTCGGCCTGATCGGACTCGATGGCCGCCCTGCCCTCGACACCGGGATCGAGCAGATCACGGCGAACATGACCTGCTCGAACGGCGATCTCCCGCGCAGAATACGGGCAAGTGCGGAGAATGGCGATCTCGTGAATGAACAAGGCCCAATGGTGTCGCGCATCATGATGCTCGATACGCCCACCGAGGTCGCACATTTGCCGCAACAAGGCGACGCCGTATGGCGGCTCATCGCGCAACTCGCGCCACACTCGATCGAGCTGACCCGCACCGGGCTTGTGGAATTGAAACGCCTACTCCGTCAATTCACCCCGCGGTCCGGGAGACATACGAACCTGATCGACGGATTGACGAATCTGGGCCATCGCGTCAAGCAGCTCTGGCTGTCGGGAGAACCCATGCCGAGCTTCGTAAGGGGTCTGGAGGTAACCTTGACCGTTGACGAACAGGCGTTCGCCACAACCAGTCTGAATGCGTTCGTCGGCGTAATGCAACACTTTTTCACAACGCATATGTCGGCAACGAACTTCGTCCAGCTCGTCGTCATGTCGGCCAACACCGGTCGGGAAATTCAGCGCTGCACACCGCGACCGGGGACGGTCGCTCTTGTCTGACTATCTTGTGCGACCAACTTCGGAGAACGGCTGCTTCGTGCTCCGTACCACTCAGACGAGGCTTGAAATCAAGCAACATCCGCAAGTCGCACGATGACCGTGCCGCGCGATCGGGACGCCGTCGTCGGTCATCGATTCGTCGCCCTCCACGATCAGGTTCGGCTTCACTTCCGGATGCTGAGGACACGACACTTCGTCGCCTTTGCGCGCCACGAAACGGCCGTCGAAACGCATCTTCGACGAACCGGTGATGACTTTGCCGCCATGGTCGGTGTCGTCGCCGACACGGATGAGGTTCATCATGAATGAGATGCCTTGTTGGTAACCCGAGCCGAGTGCGCTCAGTAACGGAAATACAGGATGCCCAGCTCGCCAGGCTCCCCCGGTTTCTTTCCTTTCTTCGTGATGGCGGGAAGATCGATGTTCTTTACGTCCTTCCAACCGAATCCTTCAAAAATCCCTTCAGCAAGATGGACGAAGCCCATCATTTTTCGTGAGATTCGGTAGGTAATAAGAGAAAAAATTGCAGCCGAACCCAAACTGCCCAGCGCACACCCTATAAGTAAACTATCAATCGGGGCTCCACCTTTGAAGATGGCAAAACAAGCAATTGTGAAATACGCCACCACCAGTGCCAACGCGAGAAACATCCCGCCCCACCTAAACGATGCTCGATAGTGTGCACAACGCCCCCGGCTGCAATGCGGATGAAGCGCGACAATTTTGTCGGAAATTCGACGAATACCAAAGGCGTACCACACGTCACCCCATCCTTCAGCAACAATCTCCACCTCATCGCCTTCCGTAAACACCGACCACCATACCCAAGCCGTCACCGATTTTCCCTCGAGCTCAAACTCAAGCAAGTCGGCTTCCTCAGTGGTATCCATTGCCGTACCGCTCAGCCCAACTGCAACTCCACCCAAACCAGCCAAACCAGCCGCAATAGCCGTTACGCCCATCTTGGCTCGATCAGCGTCTCCAAAAAGGAAATCCCGGTCGCAACGCGACTTCCGAAGGTTACCAATGTGCCCATGAAACAACTGCACCTGATGCGACGGCATACTCATTGATAGATGGTTAGTAGCGGAAATACAAAACACCTAATGCACCCGGCTCGCCAGGCTTCTTTTCATTTTTTGTAATTTCAGGAAGATCGATATCTCTCACATCCTTCCAACCAAACCCCGTAAAAATATTCTCCGCGAGTCCGACGAATCCCATGAATTTTCTCGCGATGCGGAAGGCGATAATTCCGTATACCACCGCCGCCGCGAATCCGCCCATTGCAAGCCCGATCGAGAGACCCACCCAATCCGTCTCCGATCCGTATTTAAAGAAACCATACGAAAAACCAAATATAAACAACACAGCGATCAACGTCATTGAAATTTTGCACCATAATTTCAACGCCGAACGGTAGTGTGCGTTCCGACCACGACTGCAATGCGGATGGAGTGCAACGATCTTGTCAGAAAGTCGCCGAACACCGAATGCCTGCCACGTGTTGCCCCAACGCTCAGCAACAACCTCTACCTCATCGCCTTCCGCAAATACCGACCACCAAACCCAAGCCCTCACCGATTTCCCCTCGAGCTCAAACTCAAGCAAGTCGGCCTCTTCGGTGGTGTCCATTGCCATACCACTCAACCCGACTGCAACACCGCCCAAACCGACCAAGCCTGCCGCAATCGCCGTCGCGCCCATCTTGGCCCGATCAGCATCCCCAAAAAGGAAATCCCAGTTGCAACGCGACTTCCGCAGGTTGCCAATGTGCCCATGAAGCAACTGCATCTGATGTGACGACATACTCATTGATAGTGGGTCAGTAGCGGAAATACAGAACACCCAACGCGTCCGGTTCACCCGACTTCTTTCCCTTCTTCGTGATGGCAGGAAGATCGATGTTTTTGACATCCTTCCAACCAAATCCCTCAAAGATCCCTTCAGCAAGACGAACGAAACCCATCATTTTCCGCGAGACTCGATATGTAACAAATGCAAATCCCATAGCTGTCATTAATGTTCCAATTGCACCAGATATAAGCAAATCCTCGATCGGAACCCCGCCTTTGAAAATCGCAAAACACGAAATAATAAAATACCCAACAAGCATCAATGATGCAAATGAAATCCCACCCCATTTAAATGAAGCACGATAGTGAGCAAAGCGCCCCCGACTGCAATGCGGGTGGAGCGCTACAATCTTGTCGGTAATCCTTCGGATGCCAAATGCTTGCCAGGTATTCCCCCAATATTCGGCAACAACCTCAACCTCGTCACCTTCGGCAAACACCGACCACCAAACCCATGCCTTCACCGGCTTACCATCGAGATCAAACTCAAGCAAATCGGCTTCCTCAGTGGTGTCCATTGCCATACCGCTCAACCCGACTGCAACACCGCCCAAACCTGCCAAACCTGCCGCAATCGCCGTCGCACTCATCTTGGCGCGATCAGCGTCACCAAAAAGGAAATCCCAGCCACAACGCGACTTCCGTAGATTGCCAACGCGCCCACGAAGCAACTGCATTTGATCGGACAACATACTCATCGATGAACAATCAGTAGCGAAAATACAGCACACCCAATGCACCCGGGTCGCCCGGCTTCTTTCCCTTCTTCGTGATGGCAGGAAGATCAATGTTCTTCACATCCTTCCAGCCGAACCCCTCAAAAATCCCTTCAGCAAGACGAACGAAACCCATCATCTTCCGTGCAACACGATAAGTAATAAACCCATAACCCAGAGCCGACACCAAAGTTCCCAAGGCGCAAGTTATGATTAAATTTTCAACCGGAACGCCACCCTTAAAAATAGCAAAGCACGCCATTATAAAATATGCCGCAATCATCGCTGCCGCGAAGAATAACCCACCCCACTTAAATGACGCCCGATAGTGAGCAAAACGGCCGCGACTACAATGCGGATGAAGGGCCACAATCTTGTCAGAAAGTCGCCGAATACCGAATGCCTGCCAGGTTTCACCCCAGCGTTCGGCAACAATCTCTACCTCATCGCCCTCCGTAAACACCGACCACCAAACCCAAGCCCTCACCGACTTTCCCTCAAGTTCAAACTCGAGCAAATCAGCCTCCTCGGTGGTATCCATTGCCATACCACTCAACCCGACGGCGACGCCACCCAAACCAACTAAACCTGCCGCAACGGCCGTCGCCCCCATCTTGGCGCGATCCGCGTCGCCAAATAGGAAATCATGATTGCTTCGCGTTTTTCGAAGATCTTTAATACATCCGCGAAGCAGGGCTGTAGAAGATACTTTATCTTTATCCATATTCATCAGATACCGTTATCGGACTTCAAACCGACACTAGCGAGGGCCTTCTCAAATTCTTCATGTTGCTTATCGATCGCCCATGGCGGGCTATCCGGGCTCTTACCGAACGTGCATTTCTCGAACCATGTCTGCAATTCATTATCGGAGAAATATGCGATCAGAAGCTGCAGCACCACCAGCGCCACGGCAACCTCCCAACCGGCAAGGAACAGAACCACACGACCAATCGCCAAAAGGCCAACGCGTTCAGTGATGATAATTCCGGCCTCCTCGGCCGCCACTCCGATTGCCCTCTTACCAATTTCGTTAGCCGCTTGCCGTCCTGTAGCCGTGCCTGCAGCTATTGCGCTCGACCGCGCGGTGGCACCTGCAATACCGGCGCCGACCTTCCCGATAAATACCACGCCACGCCCGCCCGTAATCCGAGCGACTAATGGAGCAGATGAGGTCAATGCCGTGAGAAAATTCGCTGTCGCCACTCCAAAACCAATCGATGCCTTAAAAAAATAGGCTACTGCTGCGGAATACTGATTTTTCCCCGTGCTTTCAAAGGCCTTCCCAAAATCCAGAACCATCCCAATCATCGCCGACGCCCCACCAAAATACCCCGTAATCGCCTTCAGATTGGTCAACGTCCGCGCCGCATCCTTCGCCAGCCCTGTCATCAGCTTCGTCGACGCCTGCAGACACGCGGACATCGACGAGAACCCGCCCGCCACCAGCATTGCGTAGTCCTCGCCCTTCTTGTCCGCCTTCGCAAGCGCACAACCGAAGCTCAGCAATTCGATCACGGCCAAGGTACCACCGATCCGCACGCCAAGATTGACGGCCTTGCCTTCCTGCGTCAGCTTGACCGCATTCCACTTCGCGCGATAGAGCTGGCCGCCCTCGTGTTCCGCTAGCGACTGTATCGTCCTCACGAATGCATCCTTCGCCGCAATCCCCTGGCTGCGCAATGTCCGATATCCCTGCTGCAACTTCAGGCGCAAATCAGGCTCGACCTTGACCGCCTGCCTGACGAGATCGATCGTGTCCGCCTTGCTGATACCGACGCGCAACATCAGCGCGCCGCGAATCATGAAAGTGCCCGCGCAGTCCCCCAGCACGCCCAGCCCAGTCCATTTGAACAGCGCGTTGCCCATCGTGATGACGAGACCGTCGCCTTGAATACTCTTCAAGTACTTTTCAGATACCGATATCGGGTTCTGATGCTCATGAACCTCAGTCATCTTCTCCCGAAAATCGACGAAGTTCTTCAGTTGCTCCAGCACCTTGCCGATCTTGTCGGCGATGTCGCTGACCGGATCCGCCTTGGTCGTCTTGTTCGCGATCGCCTGTGCCAGCAGTTCCTTGATCTCGGCCTTCGGATGCTTCTGGTTGTAGGCGAACGCTCGCCACACGAGGCTGGTCGGCAATGTCGGATCCATGTTGTTGACCAGATCGTAGACGACGGCCGCGCCGCGATCTTCCGACGGCAACCCGTTGATCGCCTGAACGATGACCTTCTCGAATGCCCGACCGTCGTCCGCGTTCTCTTCGTGATAATCATGCAACGCCGCGATGAACGTGGGCGCCTTCAGCCACGCCTTCACATCGGGCGTACGCCGGGCCTGAATCGCCTTGACCGCGTCCTGAACGGACTTGAACCACGGCCGGAAATCCCCGAGCTTCCGAAGATTCAGTTTGTCCTGGTACTTCGGCCACTCGGCGTCGCCGATCGTCTTCGCTTCTTCGGGGCTGATCACGCCCGCTTCCTGAATCCGCCTGTCCGACGCCGCCTGCTGCTCCGGCGTGATGACGGCATAACTCGGAATCCCGTCCATCGCGCCGGGATTGTTCAACATGCCTTCCCAGCCGGCCCGCAACGCGGACCGCATGCGGCTCTTGAACGCAACCGCACCGTTTCGCACGGCCACTTCCGCCGCATCGATCGACAGCATCGCGTCGATCTGCGTGCCCTGCTCCTTGACATACAAGGACAACATGCTGCCTGCGTCGTTGCGAAAATCGTTCAGTTCGTGCGCGTTGCCGATACCATCCCACAACGCCAGCATCATCGGCGGATGAGATTGCCCCTTGCCGGTCGAGCCGATCGTGTTCATCAATTTGACCAACGCTTCGCTCGTGGACTGCGGAGAGGCCTGACGGATATGCAACGGATACCGGGTCGACTCCCGCCCCATCAGTTTCGGATCGTACACGCCCGCCTTGTCGGTCAACGGCTGATCCTTCGGATCGAGCAGCTTGGGATCCAGACCCGGCATGTACTCGACGACGTCATCGATACTTTTTCGGGTTGCGACGACGGCATGCTTTTGCGGATCGTTGCCGCCGTTGATCCATTTCGACGGCTCGATCCACTGCATGCGCTGTTCGAGCAAGGCAGGATTTGCCTCGTACCGCTTGAACGTATCCTCGATCCACGCGTGTTCCGAGAACGCGATATAGACACGGTTCGTGCATTTCTCCGGACGCTCGATTGCGATCACATCCATCGGTACCGCAATCGCTCGTTTAGCGCACGCAGGATGCGTGGAAGGTTGGTCAGGCAGCGGGCGCGACTGCTTCCACAAGCGCCCGTCTTCCGTCACCTTGTATACTTCCCATCGTTTGGGACCTCTCGCACTCTGGACATAGTAGAGGTACAGCCACCCGTCCCGGAGCGTGCGCAACCCGTAACGATGCGTCGTCAACGGAACGTCAGTGACGCCCTTCCCGCCAATGCCGTCCGGCAATCTTGCAGGAACGGTATTCGGCAAAACCGTATAGCGGACGGGAAGGATCGCCAGCCCCGTCTTCTGGCAATTCGCGCATTCTTGTTCAGTAGTCGCCATTTCTGTTATTCGTGTCTCGTGTCTGTCATCGGCCGGCGTGACTCGATCGAAGACGACGCCCTCTCGTCATACCACCCACCGCGTCGGATTTCGTCGATTTCGCCAGGCTGGAGGTGGCCGATCGCTGCGGTATAAAAATCGTCGGGCGAACACTGCTGCAACGCCTTCGCAACCTCGGGATGCCGGTCGAACCAGGGATGCCAGTCAAGCGCATGTCCGATGAACGCAACCAGATCGTCACGGTCATGCAGCCCGTATTGCTCCGCACGCGCGGCGGCAGCAACGGCCGCTGCCACTTCCGCAGGTATGGGCTGACGGCCTGCCGCCAATGCATGCAACGCGATTGCGCGGTTGACGAGGCCATGACGATGCACGCCCGGCCATTGCGCCTTCGCGAGCGAAAATGCCTGACTCGATTCAGCATCCCTGCCATACGCACGCGGCTTCGCACAGGCATCGAGCGCATGCCAGACCTTGACTGGCCCAAGCAAGGCCTGCTGCTGTCGCTCGGTCAGTACTGGCCAGATCAGGCCCAGTGCACGCGTGTCGTAGAAACGCAGCGCACATAAACGCCCTCGCTCGTCATACTGCAGCACCTGCCTCGACCAGTGCTCGGCGACTTTGTCAGGCGACGCAGAACTCGCCAACCATCCGCCGACCCGCTGCCCGAGGCCCTTTGCCATCGACGCAGGACGCCTGTCTTCGAATGCGAGGCGCACACTTTCTCTCAGAAGCGCGACGCCCGCTGACGAAGACAGATCCAGTTCGACGAGGTAGGGTTGGTGTTCATCCGGATATGCGTCGTGCGCGATCGTCACGACCGCGCGCGTCAACTCGCTGAACACAGAGCCTTCTTCGTTCGGCAAATCGCGCTGGGCCGGGTCGACGACCAGCAGACAGCGCATCTCCGGTTGCTTGTCAAAATGAGCATGCAGCACACTCATCGTCGTATCGATTGCCGCTGCCTCGCTCGACACATCCATGCCTTCCTGACGCTCTGCGTCGCGGTTGTTCGGACGACTCATGACGACTACTCCAACACCACGCTCGACGCGCTGTCGGCCGACGCCGACGCCGTCTTCCACGCACACCCCTTCGGCACGCTCGCAATCGGTGAAGGCAGACGCATCGATGACGCACCCGGCTTGTCCCACGATGCGCATTTTTCGAGAATCTGGCCACTCGTTCCGTTCTCGATCAAGTCAGGCGTGATCTTGATATACGAGCCCCCGGCGCCGATCCAGATCTCCTTTTCGGCAGAGATGACGACACGTCCACTCGAACTGGTGACCGTCACGTCGTTGAGCGCGGCGAGTTTCATCTCGTCGCTCTGCGCCTGAATCTCGACCTTGCCCTTGGACGCGAACAGCTTGATCCCCGAGTTCTGCGCGAACAGGCTGATCTTTTCCATCACACTCGCGATCAGCGATTTGCCGGCGGCAACGTGCGTACTCCTGCCGCTCACGATATTGACTTGCTGGTTTGCCGTGAGCTGCGCCGAATCCTGCGTCGACACGCCCACGCCAGCGGGACTTGCGATCAGCATGATCGGCGTCGAGAACCCGTTTGCGCTGCCCGTGCCGCCACCTCCCGTCCGCCCGCCGCTGCCCGCGCCTCCCGCCACGTTGTATTGCGTGGCATCGGTAAATCGCTTCAGTGCGTCGTGCCCTTCCTCCAGACTTTCGGCCTGATTCGCGGCGCTCGCCTGAGACGTCAGCTCCACCACGCTTTCCGCGCTTGCCAGTTGCTCGGACGCCGCGGTCACGTTCAGCGGCTGGTTTACCGTTGCAGAATGTGTCGAGACGAACAGCCCTTGCCCCGCGCGAATGGCACCATAAGCGTCCGACTTGAGGTCGAAGCCGCTGCCGAGAAATGTACCGCGCGTATTGTCCGCATGCTGGATCAGGTAGCCGAGATGCAGATGCGACTGATAGCTGCTCGAATAAAGGTGAACGCGATTCTGCTGCGTCGAATCGTCCATCACGAGCTGGTTATAGCCGCGACCGCCATACTCGCGCGACCGATAGCCCGACAGCAGACCGTTCGTGTGCCACACCGGTTGCGTTGCGCCGCCGTACATCCTCGCGATAATGACCGGCCTGTCGCAGTCGCCCTCCATGAAACCGACGACGACTTCATCCCCCTTGCGCAACGGCTGAATGCCGCCGCGGTTGGCACCCGCGTCGAGAAATGTCGGACGTACCCAGCATGACGCACGCTCGTCCTGACCGTTGCGGCGATTCCAGTGAAACCACACCTTCACCCGGTTCAGCGAGTCGGTGTAGACCTCTTCGCCGTCCGGCCCGGCAACGATCGCGTTCTGTAGCTGCATGACCGGCTTCTTGTGATCGAACGAACTGCGAAACGGCACATTGCGCGGTTGCGCTTCGACCTGCACCTGAAAGAAGCCCTCGCTGCCGTCGGCGTGATGCACCGTTGCACCAGTCTTCGCCTTTGCGATTTCCGCGGCCAGCCCGTCGGGAAATGCCTCGATCCGGTCCAGACCGGGCAGATTGTTGCTGATCAACCAGTCGACACCGAGCAACACGAATTCGCGATCCGGTTGGCTCATCGCGTCATGTACCGGATGGCCGCGAAGCTCGAAGCGCCTTCCCGGCATCGCGCAGCGTAAAGCGCCAACGCCATGAAAGCGCTTCATCCGCGACATCCTCTCCTCGAGGCGAATCCGTACGAGACGCTCGCCCTGAGCCCGATCCGACCACATGTACGCACCGGGGTAGTCGTAGATTTCGCCATCCGTCGGCAGATTGCCATGCACATCGGTCACCCCCTGGACCTGCCGGGGAAGATCGGGCCGCTTGTAGTCGAACGAGCGTGACGTCAGCTGTGCGCTCTCGATCTGAAGTTGCTCCTTCCATTGCGCGAATCCGTCCAATTCGCCGCCAATTTCCATACGACCGAACTGGACAACGGATTGCCTCAGCGTCGGGACGAAGTAGGCGTCGTCCGTGACAACCATCATGTGAGAACGGCCATTGTCCGCCTGCTCGAAGTAGGGAAACACGCCTGCTTCTTCCATGCTGCGATGAACAAAATTGAGGTCGTATTCCCATTGCACGCGATTCGAATACGACGGCAGCGGCTTATGAACGTCGAAGCGGAATGCGCCACGCGCCTGCGGGTGTTCGTTGAAGACGTCGGTCAGGATCTGTTCACCGTTCTGCTCCTGCCAGTCCCGCATGTCGCGACGCAGGCACAGAAAATAAAGCCACGATGAAAATGCGAGCTTGTAATAGGTAAGCGGGCCGTCCGCCCCCAAACGGCTGAATCGGTGCACATAGCCATGGATCGGCATGTATGAACCGTCGACCTGCTGAATCCACAGTGTGACTGGTTTGGCGAGCAGTGCTTTGAGTTCGATCTGCCCGCCGCGCGCAGAAACGACATCGATCACGAACTCATAATCGCGCCCCAGTCTGGCGGTGCCCTTGACGTAGAGAGGCAGCAACCAATCGACGCCGAGCGGCGTATCGAGTTTGATCAGTCGATTGTATTGCGCGTCGCCGAGACGCAACGCCTCATAAAGTGCGGTGTTGCTCATGCAGCATGCCCTCGGTTGTTATTAAGGCGGGATTTCTGCCGAGCGAAGATTATAAATGCCTTTCATATGAATTCCATAGAAAGGCAAAAGTATGGTTCGTTGAATCGGAAATTACTACGTGACACCCCTTCGGCGGACGAAGGAGTCCCTGATGCGTCAGGGGTAAATATTGCCTATTTACAGCCGCGCATTAAGAAAAATGTTCCCGCCCGGCTATATTTCCTCGAAGAAACCGTACCAGCAAACCGCTACCCTACCTGCGGCATCGCGATCGCGAGCCCGACCACAACCCACTGCACGACCGCGACGAGCACGCCGGCCCGGCACAGCCCGATCGCGCCGCGCACGCGTGCGTCGAGCGCGCGCCCGGCCTTCGCTGCGTCGATCCAGCCGAGATCGGCGAGCGCGCGGTCGAGCGCCGCGAGCCCGTCGTCGACCGACGCATCGCCCGCCGCCGCGCGCGCCAACGCGGCGAACAGCCGGCGGTCGATCTCGATGCGCACCGCGTACCACAGCGCCGCGATCCCCGACCCCGTACTGACGACGGCCAGCAGCACGCGCGCGATCGTCGCCGGCGCCCAGCCCGATGCAATCCACCAGCCCGCGCCGGCCGCGGCCAGCGCAGCCGCGATCGCCCACGCGCCCGCATCGAGCGCGCCGCGTGCGGCGGCAATCCGAAATGGAGCGGACGGATCGCGCATCACACGCCTCCCGCGCTGCGACGGCGATCGATCCAGTGCTGCAGTACGGCCACGCCGTCGTCCGACCACACCGCGTGCGGCCGCACCGCGCGCACCGCGGCAAGCGCGTCGCGCGCATCGCCGAGCCCGCGCCGCGCGGCGAGCCACGCAGCCGCACACAGCACGCTGCGCCCATAGCCGAGCGCGCAGCAGACCAGCACGTCACGACCTTCGCCGTGCAGGCGCTCGAGCGCCGCGACTGCCTGCGCGAGCTGCGTGGCCGTCGGCGCGACAAGATCGAGCTGCGGCACGGCCGCATATGCGAGCGACGCATCGGCCGCCGCCCAGCGCGGCATCTCGGCGGTCAGGTCGACCAGCGCCGTGAAGCCGTGGCGTCGCACGTCGCGCGTCGTCGGCGTGCGGCCGATCGACACGCGTTCGTCGATCCGCACCGGCGCCGGCT
This sequence comes from Burkholderia sp. GbtcB21, assembly GCF_019091065.1. Lineage (NCBI taxonomy): Bacteria > Pseudomonadati > Pseudomonadota > Betaproteobacteria > Burkholderiales > Burkholderiaceae > Burkholderia > Burkholderia sp. GbtcB21. The sequence goes on along the minus strand of NZ_JAGXKA010000012.1, from coordinate 48,712 downwards.
GCCGGAACGTCCACAGCCGCGAATTGACGAACGCGCCGGCGATCGTCGGCGCGAGCAGCCAGCGGATGAAGACCGGGAAACGCCCGTGCGCATCCTTCTGAAAGGCGCCGGGCGCTCCGCGCCGGTAGAGCCACGCGACGCACGCGAGCGCCAGCGCGATCCACCCCGCCGCCAGCGCCCAGCCCGGCGCGCGCGGCACGCACCACAGCGCCACGAGCGCGACCAGCGCCGCGCCGAGCGCATAACGACGCGCGAGCGCGCGGCCCACCGCGCCCGGCGACGCATCGGCGCCCGGCAGCCGGCCCGCGGCATCGCGCAGCGGAAACAGGAACAGCGCGAGACAGCCGACGGCCGCGCCGGTCGGCACGTCGATCGCGTGATGCTGGTAGGTCGTCAGCACCGACACGCCGATCGCCGCGAACCACAGATGCAGCACGACGCGCGCGACCGTGCCGTGCAGATGCTTCGCATAGACGGCCCACAGCACGACGAGCAACCCGATGTGCAGCGACGGCGCCTGGTTGAACGGCTTGTCGAACCCCATCAGCAGCGTGAACAGCGCGCCGGCCGCGCCGCCCGGCTCGGGCCGCTCGAAACCGAAGCGCAGCGGCCACGCGATGAAGCACGCGACCGACACCAGTTGCACGGTGAGCAAGCGCTTCACGTGATCGAGCAGATCGTCGCGGCGCGTCCAGAAGAAGAACGACAGCGCATACAGAAGATCGATCGACCAGTACGGCACGATCGTCCACGGCACGAACGGGATCGCGTGCTCCCAGCCGAACGCGAACGTCGGCACCACCGCGCGGTGCGCTGCGAGCCAGTTCGCGAAGCCGTACGTCGAGAAGAACACGGCGCCCATCGCCGCGAGCCAGCCGAAGCGTAGCGCGAACGACGCGTCGCGCGCGCCGGCCGTCGTCTCGGCGAGGCCGCTCGTGCCGCCGCCGAGCGCGCTCATGACGCGTCGACCCGCTGCGCGAGGCTGACCGTGAAGATGCCCATCTCGTCGATCCGCTGGTCGAGCTTGCGGAAGCCCGCGCGCGCGACGAGTTCGTCCATCTCCGCCTGCGAGCGGCGGCGCATCACCCAGGTCGCCTCGCCGCGGTGATTGTTCAGCGCACGTGCAATGAATTCGAGCTGCGGATGCCACGGCTGCCCCGTATAGACGAGATAGCCGCCCGGCGGCACGGCCTGCGCGAGCCCGCGCAGCGAACGTTCGATCAGCGCGTTCTCGCCGAACAGTTCATAGAGACCCGACACGATCGCGAGCGTCGGACGCGGCTCGAGCGTCGCGAGCGACGTCTCGTCGAACGCGTCGCCGCGCTCGAAGCGCGCGATCGGCTCGAGCCCGCGCTGCGCGATCAGCACGCGCCCGGCCTCGACGTTCGGCGGGCTGTAGTCGCGCAGCGTGATGTCGTCGGGCGCCGCGCCGTCGCGCTCGGCGGCCGTCGCGATCGCGTCGAGCACGTAGCGCCCGTGCCCGGCCGCGATGTCGACGATCCGCACCGGCGTGCCGCGGCCGCGCAGGCGGCCGATCGCCGCGCCGATCAGCTCCTGCAGATGCACCTTGCGCTGGCGGATGCCGACCCAGCCCGGCGAATCGAGATACGTGCGGTCGACCAGCGCACCGACGCCGAGCCGCCCTTGCGCGCGGTTGCGGTACACGTAATCGAGCGTCGAGCCCGAATCGAAACCGAGCCGCAGCCCGAGCGCGATGCCGTCCGACAGCGCGCCGCCCGCTTTCAGGCCGGCGCGCGTGAGCGCCCAGTACGCACGCGCGAACACGTTCGCGGGCGGCCGGCCGAGCGCCGCGTATTCGTCGTGGAACGCGCCGCGCCGGTCGGCGTCGGCGAGCGACACGCGCGGGCTCGGTGCATCGAACTCGCGCAGCACGAACGCGCGCAGCGGCGCGAGCGCCTGGGCGCGGTCGCGCTCGCCGAGCGTGTCGTGATAGAAGCCCGGCAGCACGATGCGCTCCTTGCGCGCCGAGCCGAGCCGTTCGAAGAAGCGATCCTGCGGGCCGCGATGCACGACCCAGTCGGCGCCCGAGATCAGCAGTTGCGTCGGCACGGTGATCGCGGCCGCGTCGGCGACGATCCGCCGCGCGGTGTCGTGCAGGTCGAGCAGCATGTTGACCGCGATCGGCCGCGTGATCAGCGGATCGGACGCGTAGCTCGCGATCCGCTCGGGATCGTGCGTGAGGAATTTCGGCTTCACGTAGCTGTTCACGTAGAACAACCCGCGCAGCTTGTGCATCAGCCGCAGGCCCGGCCGCGCGAACGGCACGTAGAGCTTGATGTGGAACGCCGGCGACGCGACGACGAGGCAGCGGATCGGCGGCGCGTAGTCGTGCGCCCAGGTCGCGGCGAGCACCGCGCCGACGCTCTGGCCGACCACGGCCATGTCCTCGATCGCGATGCCGTGCGTGTCGCGGATATGCTCGACGAAGGTCTGCAGGTCGCGCACCGATGCGGCCGCGCTCGGGCTGTAGCCGCGCGCGCCGGGCGAACGGCCGTGGCCGCGCGCGTCCCATGCGAAAAACGCAAAATCCGGCAGGTCGAGCTCGTCGACGAGATGCGCGACGCGCGCCGAATGCTCGTGGCCGCGATGCAGCAGCACGATTGCGCCGCGGCAGCGCGGGCCCGTCGCGGGCCAGTGACGATAGAACAGCGTTTCGCCGTCGTGCGTGATGAAGTCGGCCTCGCGGGCCGTGCGTGCGCTCATGTGATCTCTCTCGTTTCGTTATTCGAATCATGTGGCGCCGCCCTCCGGCGCCTCGTAGGTCAACCGCCCTTTTCGGCGATGCCGGCCTGCACGCGCCGCACCACCGTCACGATCGACAGCACGATCAGCAGGCGCCACAGCCACGCGGCGATGCTGCCGACCGGCAGGCCGAAGCCGATCCACAGCGCGAATGCGCCGAGGGCCAGCGCGCGGTCGCTCTTGCCGAACGGGCCGTCGTAGCGGCGCGTGGCGCCGACGAGCGGCCCGATCAGCCCCGCGCATTCGACGATCACCGCCGTCAGCGCGAACAGCCAGACGTCCGCCGGAGCGAACGCGGAAATGGCGAGGAACGGCAGCACGAGCGCGACGTCGGACACGACGTCGCCCAGCTCGTTCAGGTACGCGCCGAGCGTGCTCTTCTGCCCGTGTTCGCGCGCGAGCATGCCGTCGATCGCGTTGAGCGCCATCCGCGCGAACAACCACAGCGGAATCAGCAGGAACAGCACGCGGGCGAATACGCCGAGCCCGGCGAGCGCACCGACGACGATCGAGCCGCCGGCCGCGAACAGCGTGACCTGGTTGGCGGTGACACCGCGTTCGGCGAGCGAATTCGCGAACGGGCGCAGACGGTCCTGGAATTTGGGTTTGAGTGCGTAGAGGCTCATCGTTTCGTATTCGTATTTTTCGCGCGGCACAGTCGGACACGTTTCCCGCCGCCATGCCCCGGGCGGCGAAACGGCCTTCGTCGGCCTTCAATGGACGGCCCCCATCGTCGCCGAGCAGCACCGATGCGTCAAGCATGCGCCCGGCCCGCCCGCGCGGCGCCAATCTGGCGTTTTTGACGGAAACTCGCGATAATCCGCTGGCCCGATCGCAGCGAAGATCCATTCGAACTGCAAACGGGCGCTCGTGCAACAGCCGATCATCACGCCGCCGACCGGCACATTCGCCGCTACGCAACGTGGTGTGACGGCGAACCGTCCGATTATCGCGGACCTGCGACAGGCAGCCACGAACTTGAAAAAATTTAAACAAAGGCCGTTCGGCGCGCATCCTGCCGCGCCGGCATTCCGGGATCCCGTCCGCCGCACCTGCGGCCGGGCATGCAGGCAGGAGGCACCGCGCCGATGAACATCGTCAACGTCTGGCAGCGCGATTTCCTGCTGTCCATCGTGCGGCTCGTCGCCGGCGCGTATCCGGTCTGGCATCAGGCGCCGCCGTCCCCGACGCAGAAGATCTATTTCTCGAACCACACGAGCCACATCGACACGCTCGCGATCCTCGCCGCGCTGCCGCGCGACGTGCGCGCGGTCGTGCGGCCGGTCGCCGCGCGCGACTACTGGGACAGCAGCGACATGAAGCGCCACATCGCGCAGAAGCTGCTGAACGTGGTGCTGATCGACCGTCACCGCGAATCCGGCGGCGACCCGCTCGAACCGGTGCGCGACGCGCTGCGGCAAGGCCACTCGATCATCATCTTCCCGGAAGGCACGCGCGGCGCCGACGTGCTGCCGCAGCCGTTCAAGAGCGGGCTGTTCCATCTCGCGACCGAGTTCCCGAACGTCGCGCTCGCGCCCGTCTACCTCGAGAACCTGCAGCGCATCATGCCGAAGGGCGCGATCTGGCCTGTGCCGCTGATCTGCAAGGTGCACTTCGGCGCGAACGATGCGCTCGGCGACCAGGAAGACAAGCCGACGTTCCTCGCCCGCATGCGCGACGCGATCGTCGCGCTCGCGCCGCAGCGGCCCGCGGGCTGAACGCGGCGCCCTCCTCTCCCTTTTTCCGGATATCCCCATGCGAACTCTTTTCTGGGAACTGGTCGCGGGCGTCACGGGCGTGCTCGTCGTCGCCACCGTGATCGGTGCGATCCTCGGCGCACGCAGCGGCGGCACGAGCTCGACCATCGTCAACCTGAACCAGCGCATCCGCGCGTGGTGGGCGATGATCGCGATCATGGCCATTGCGATCGGCCTCGGCAACAACGTCACGTATCTCGTGTTCGCGCTGCTGTCGTACCTGACGCTGCGCGAATTCATCACGCTCACGCCGACCACCGCGAGCGACCACACGACGCTGTTCATCGCGTTCTTCGTCGCGATCCCCGTGCAGTACCTGCTGCTCGGGATCAACTGGTACGGGATGTATTCGATCTTCGTGCCCGTGCACCTGTTCTTCGCGATGTCGCTCGTGTCGGCGCTCACGCAGGACACGCGCGAATTCCTGAGCCGCAACGCGAAGATCAACTGGGCGTTGATGGTGTGCGTGTACGGGCTGAGCCACGCGCCGGCCGTGCTGATCCTCGACATTCCGCGCTACGCGGGGCAGAACGCGCTGCTGCTGTTCTTCTTCCTGGTCGTGGTGCAGATCAGCGACGTGCTGCAGTACGTCGTCGGCAAGCTGTTCGGGCGCCGCAAGATCGCGCCGCAGCTGTCGCCGTCGAAGACGGTCGAAGGCTTCGTCGGCGGCGGCCTGCTCGCGACGCTGTGCGGCGCGTCGCTGTATCGCGTAACGCCGTTCAGCTTCGGCGCGGCGTTCGGGATCTCGCTCGCGATCGTGATCGCGGGTTTCGTCGGCGGGCTCGTGCTGTCGGCCGTCAAGCGCTCGCTCGGCACGAAGGACTGGGGCTCGATGATCGCGGGCCACGGCGGGATGCTCGATCGCGTCGACTCGATCTGTTTTGCCGCGCCGGTGTTCTTCCACCTCGTGCGTTATCTGTACGTGTGATGCGCGGAGGGTGCGACGCGTCCTTCGCGTCGCGCTGCAACCACTCAATACCCTTCCCGCACCGCCTTCGGCACGACGTAGCGGCCTCGCGCCGCGTCGAATTTCACCACGTAGCGCGCCCGGACCGCGCGATCGCCGCGCGTGCCGGTTTCGGTCACAATCAACGGATAGACGGCGCCGGTGCCGGTCAGGTCCGGCGTGATCTCGAAGCGCAGCGCCTCGCAGCGCACCGGTGCATTCGCGCATTCGCTCGACTCTGCATTGTCGAGCGCCTCATTGATGCGCGCCGCCGCAAGCACCAGCGCATCGCCGTACGGCAGCCAGATCGAGCGGATACGTTGCGTATAGCCTTGTCGCGAGTCGCCGTCGCCGATGACGAAACCGAACAGGTGCGGCCCGAGCCGCTCGATGCTCGGCGTGCCCGGCTCGCCGCGCGTGCCGGACGCGATGTCCGTCTTCTTCAACATCGCTTCGAGCCGCTTGCCGTCCGGCGAAGGCTGCAGCACGTACAGATCGACCGTGCCCGGCGTGGCGTCGCTGTCCATGCCCGGCATTCCGTTCTGCACGGCCGCTTCGGTCTCGCCGCACATCGCGAGCAGATACCGCGGGCCGTCGGCAGTCGCAACGCGCAGCGAGCCGCACGGCGAATAGATGGAATCGCCTGCGTCCGACTGCCAGCCCTTGCGGTCCGCGCGCCACGTGCCGTAGCTGTCGCTAATGAACTTCTGCAACTGACGGTCCGGATGAATCGGATCGGTCGCGTGGACGGGCGACGACGCGGAGAGCGCGGCGAGCACCGCGAGTGCGGCTAGCGAAGCCGCGAACGGCTCGCGGCGTTTTTTTCGGTGCTGGACAGTCATGACGAGGTCCGGTCGGATTGGAAAAGCGTGTAACGGACGGTTGCGGGCGCACACGATCAGGGTCGCCGCGGCGCGCTGCCGTTGCCGTCCGGCTTCAGCCGCGCAGTTTGCACCCACCCTTCGGCAATGCCGTTCGTGCGCGGATTCAAATAGACGACCGACGTGAAACGGCCGTAGTCGATTCGCGCATCGACGTGGTCATGCTCTACGATGAACAACCCGTCGATCCGGCATGCGTCATCAGGCGCGGAAAAGAACGGCAGGCGCCCCTTGCCCGTCGCGACGCGGCCCGTATCGCTGCCCGTCACGTAATCGCCCTGCGCTTGCGCACGGCGGTTCAATGCGTCGCAATCGACGGTGCCGTGCAGCGGTGCGGCCGGTGCAGCACACGCTGACACGAAGCGCGACAGCGCATGCCGGTCGATCGCCAGCACGTCCGGCCGGTCGGGGTCGCGCGTAACGTCGAGCGCACGCATCGCTTGCGTATCGAGCGTCACCCAGCCGATCGTCGCATCGCGGTTCGGCGTGCCCGGGTGGTCGAGCGTGACGAACAAGCGAATGCGCAAGATGTTGCCGTCGCGCTCATCCACATTGGCGTGGATCGCGCGCCGGTCCATCGCGGTCTGCCGCAGCGCCGGCACGATCAGTTGCGTCAACTGCTCGTCGCACGATGCCGGCTGCGCGGCAGCAACAGCCTGTGCGGCCGTCACGCCTACGCACGCCAGCGCGGCGCGCACAGCGACGGCCGCCAACCGGCGGCGACGCCCGGCCTCGCCATTCGCGCCGGCCGGCGTTACGATTTCGTTCTTCATTGCAGGACCCGGTCGATGCGCGCGGCCCGCGCCGCGCGCGCGGGCATGCACCCGCGAGCCCGTAGCGTACACGCACGGCGCCCGTTCCGCCGGCCCGTTCCCGCCCCCTTCGTGCATCCCTCTTGTAGGCTTCGGCAACCGCAGCCGGATCACGCCGATGCCGTTTCAGCCCGGTGCGAACCCGCGAGCTTGAATTCGCCGACCGTCTGCGCGAGCTGCGCCGCCTGCTCGCGCAACAGCGCCGCGGCGGCAGCCGATTCCTCGACGAGCGCCGCATTCTGCTGCGTCGAGTGATCGAGCTGCGACACGGCCTGGTTCACCTGCGCGAGCCCGGTGCTCTGCTCGTTCGCCGCGACCGTCATTTCCGCGATCACGCTCGTGATGCCGCGCACGCCCTCGACGATCTCGTCCATCGTCGCACCGGCCGTCTGCACGAGTCCCGAACCGCCCTCGATCTTCTCGACGGACGACTGGATCAACTGCTTGATTTCCCTGGCCGCCACCGCGCTGCGTTGCGCGAGCGTGCGCACCTCGCCCGCGACCACCGCGAAACCCCGCCCATGCTCGTGCGCGCGCGCCGCCTCGACGGCCGCATTCAGCGCGAGGATGTTGGTCTGGAACGCGATGCCGTCGATCACGCCGATGATGTTCGATATCTCGGCCGACGCCTTCGTAATCTCGCCCATCGTCGCGACCACCTCGCTCACCACCTCGCCGCCGCGCACGGCGACACCCGACGCCGATTCCGCCAGCCGGCTCACCTGCGTGGCCGCATCGGCCGAGTTGCGCGCCGTGCCGGCGATCTCCTCGAGCGCCGCCGCCGTCTCCTGCAGGCTCGATGCCGCAAGTTCGGTGCGGCTCGACAGATCCTGGTTGCCCTGCGCGATCTCCGCGCTCGCCACGTTCACGGATTCGCTGAAGCCGCGAATCTGCAGCAGGATCGCACTGATCTTTTCGGCAAACATATTGAAGGCGTGCGCGATCTGCGCGGCCTCGTCGCGGCCGTCGGCCGGCAGCCGCTTCGTCAGGTCGCCGCTCCCGCTCGCGACGTCGGTCAGCGCGTCGCGCACGAGCAGCACGCGCTTGAACGCCGCGTTCGTCAGTGCGCCGACGAGCGCTGCCGCGACGCAGGCGACGACGAGGATCGCAACGAGCGTCGTCGTCGCGACGGCCCGCATGCCGGCCGTCACGTCCGACCGGTCGAGCGCCATCACGAGCGACCAGTCCGTCCCGGCGATCGGGCGCGCGCGGAGCAGCTTGGTCACGCCGTCCACGTCGATCGCCACCGGTTCGGTCGCCGCCTGCAGGCCGGCGAGGCGCTCCGGCGTCAGTTCGGGCGACAGCTCGACGGCCGGCTTCATGATCAGGTCGGTCTTCGCGCCCGCGATCAGGCGCCCGCTCTTGTCGACCAGGAACGCGAAGCTCGACGGCGTCGGGTGCATCGATGCCACGATCGCGCTCGCGCGCTCCATATAGAGGCTCGCCGCGAGCACGCCCTTCAGCGCGCCGCCGCGAACGATCGGTGCGGCGAACGCGAAGGCGGGCTTGCCGGTCGACGCATCGCGGTACAACGCCGTGACGACGAGCCGGCCGGCCTCGACCGCCTGCTTGAACCACGGGCGCGCGGTCGGATCGTAGCCGGCCGCGAGCGGGACGTTCGAGAACGCCGTGCGGTCCGGCAGGCCGAGCGTGAGCACCTGGAAGCCGCCCGATTTGCCAAGCAGCGTCAGCGCCGGCAGCGGGTCGCCTTCGCCCGGCGCCAGCGTGTCCGCGAGCGCCTGGGTCTGCTGCGCGCGGCTCGCGACCCACTCGTCGAGCGCGAGCGCGTGGCCGGTCAGGACGGACTGCAGGTTCTGGTCGATGGTTGCGTCGTTGTGTTGCTTGACGACGTAGTAAACAAGGCCGCCTGTCACGGCCAGGGCCGTGACCACGATGGCGACGCAGGTCGCCAGAATTCGGGCGCGAATCGATGACAGCATGATGACGGTGATCTCCGGTTGCCGCGTTGTTGTCGATTGGTCAAATGGGCACACAATCGTCCTTAACGACCACGCGAGACGCAACTTGAGGTTCGACTGGTCAGACCGGAGAAAAAAGTAGCGAAACCGGGCGGCAAAAGCATGCACGACGTCGTGTTCGCGGGCGGCAGCCTCGCGGCCGATCCGTTCGGCAACGGGATTTTCGAAGCCGGCAACACCGAATCGCGCGCGCTCTACGACTATCGAAAGGGTCAGCGGCTGCACATCGCCGGCGAGCGCATCGAATACGCGGACGGGCGCCGCGAGATGCTGATTCCGTGACCTTGTGCCCGCACCCCGGTGCCAATGTCGTCCGTCACGCCGGGTCGGGCACCTCGATCGCCAGCAACGCCGAACTGACCGACTTGCCGTGCGCATCGAGCGCGAGCGAGCGCGTCACGCCGCCGCCGAGCGCATCGCGCAGCACGAAGTTGAACGCACCCAGCGCCGGCAATTCGTAGCGCACGACATCGCCGTGCACGATGCCCGCGAGCCACGCCTTCACCTTGCCGGCATCCAGATGGGTGCGTAGATGATCGTAATGACGCGGATCGCGGCAGATGACCGACACGTTCAGCGTATTGCCCTTGTCGCCGGTGCGCGCATGCGCGAGTTCACGCAGTTGCATCATGCCTCCACGAATGAAAACGACGGCGTCACGGCCGCGCGCGGCAGCAGCACCGACTGCACCGCGATCACCTCGCGCGTCGACTTGAACGCGCCGCCGCCGCCGGCCGGCCCGTTCGTATAGAGCGTCTCGACTTCGTTGCCGATCCGCGCCGCTTCATCGGCGCTCGCCGCGCGGCCGGCCACCCGCACGCGCACTTCGGCCGGCTCGCCGTGCACGGCCGGCGTCGCGTCGGCATACAGCGAATCGACGCCGATCAGGTCGAAGCGCAACTCGGTCGCCGCCACGCCGGTCAGCGCCAGCCGCTCGCGGACGATGTCGAGCGCGAGCCGCGCGCGTTCGAGCGCGCCGGGGCCGCCGTACGAGATCTGGCCTTCGCCGATGTAGCCGTCGACGTAAGCCACCGACACCTTCAGCGTATCGGGCCGCGCGGTGCCGCGCCCGCCCGTCACGCGTACACGATCGGTCGCCTCCTCGGCAACCGCGACGCGCGTGAAATCCGCGACGACGTCGGGCTGCAGATACCGCGCCGGATCGTGAATCTCGTAGAGCAGTTGTTCCTTGCAGGTCGCCGCGCTGACGCGGCCGCCCGCGTGCGCCACCTTCGTGATCACGACCGAGCCGTCGGCCGCGACTTCGCCGATCGGGAACCCGAGCCGCGCGAGATCCGGCACGTCCTTGTAGCCGGGATCGGCGAAATAGCCGCCCGTCACCTGCCCCGCGCATTCGAGCAGATGGCCGACGACCGTCGCCTGCCCGAGCGTGTCCCAGTCGTCCATCCGCCAGCCGAACGCGTGGATCAGCGGCGCGGCGAACAGCGAAGGATCGGCGACGCGCCCGGTCAGCACGACGTCCGCGCCGGCCGCGAGCGCGTCGACGATCGGAGCGGCGCCGAGATACGCGTTCGCGGACACGATGCGGTCGCGATACGCGGCGACTTCGTCGCCCGATTCCTCGAAACGGAACGCACCGCGCAGCACGACGTCGAGCACGTCGTCGCCTTCGACCGCCGCGACTTTCAATTGAGCGATACCGAGCGATTGCGCGATCTGCGCGGTACGTCTTGCCGCCGCGAGCGGGTTCGCCGCACCCATGTTCGACACGATGCGCACGCCCTTCGGCACGGCGATCGGCAGCACCGCACGCATGCGCGCGTCGAGCAGCGGATCGTAGCCGAGCGCCGGATCCTTGCGGCGCGCCTGCTGCGCGATCGCGATCGTGCGCTCGGCCAGGCATTCGAAGACGAGATAGTCGAGCTGCCCGTGCTCGGCCAGTTCGACCGCGGGCTCGATCCGGTCGCCCGAGTAGCCGGCGCCCGCGCCGATGCGCACGCGCCGTTCAGGTTGCTTTGCTGTCATGTCCGTACCATCGTCCGGCGGGCGCGCCGCCGGGAAAAATCAAAAGATGCCCAGCACGACGCACGCGATCGTCATCACGATCGAGGCGCCGAACAGCAGCGGGAACGTGAATTTCTGATGCTCGGCCAGTTCGATGCCGCACAAGCCGACCACCAGGAACGTCGCGGGCGTCAGCGGGCTGACCGGAAACCCGGTCGTCATCTGGCCGAGCAACGCGGCCTGTCCGACCTGTACGGCCGGCACGCCGAGCTGGCCGGCCACCTCCGCGATCACCGGCAGCACGCCGAAGTAAAACGAATCGGGATCGAACAGCATGCTGAGCGGCATCGACGCGAGGCCGAGCACCACCGGAATATGGCCGGCCATCGACGGCGGCACGAAACCGACCGCCGCCTGCGCCATCGCCTTCAGCATCCCGCTGCCCTGCATGATCCCCGTGAACACGCCGGCCGCGAGCAGGATGCCGGCCATCATCAGCGCCGCGCGCGCATGCGCATCGACCCGCTTCCTCTGCATGTCGACGTCCGGGTAATTCACCATCAGCGCGATGCACAGCCCGACCATGAACATGATCGCCGGCGGGATCTTCTCGCCCATCACGACCATCGTGCCGAGCACGACGAGCGTCAGCACGAGGTTGAACCAGAACAGGTGCGGCCGGCGCAGCGCCTGCTCGTCGGGCGTCAGTTCGCGCTTCGGCAGCGGGATCGATGCATCGTCGCGCGTGAGGCCGAGCCGCTTCTCCTCGCGCCGCCCGAGCCAGTACGCGACGCCGAACACGAACACGAGCCCGATCGCCTGAACCGGGATCAGCGGATTGAACAGCGCCGACACCGGCAGGTGCAGCGACGCCGACGCGCGGATCATCGGCCCCGTCCACGGCAGGAAGTTGATGCCCGCGGCCATCGACACGGCCGCGGCCAGCACGCGCCGGTCCATCTTCAGCCGGTCGTACAGCGGCAGCACGGCCGGAATCGTCACGAGAAAGCAGACGGCGCCCGAGCCGTCGAGATGGATCAGCAGCGCGAGCAGCGTCGTGCCCATCACGATGCGCGTCGGCCGCGTGCCGACCGCACGCAGGATGCGATCGATGATCGGGTCGAGCGTGCCGGCGTCGGTGATCGTCCCGAAATACAGGATCGCAAACACGAACATCCCGACCACGGGCGCGAGGCCCTTCAGCCCGTCGATCACGAACTTGCTGGTGTGCAGCCCGAAGCCGCCGAGCAGCGACGCCGCGATCGGCACGATGATCAGCGCGACGAGCGGCGACATCCGCTTCGACAGAATCGCGGCCAGCAGCACGACGATCGTGCCAAGCCCGAGTAACGGCAGCATCCGTGTCTCCTACCTTGTCTTTTGTTGGAGACGAGCGTAAGGTCGGCGCAGCAATAGCACAATTGAAATGATTTGATCGCAGCAATCACGAATCGTTATGGATCTGAACCTTCGCGACATCCGCGCGTTCGTCACGGTCGCGCACGCCGGCAACTTCACGCGCGCGGCCGCGCGGCTGCACCTGTCGCAGCCGGCGCTGACCGTGCAGATTCGCCGGCTCGAGGAAATCGTCGGCGCGCGGCTGTTCGACCGTAACAGCCGCAGCGTCGCGCTCACGCAGACCGGGCGCGAGCTGCTGCCGCTGCTGCAGCGCTCGCTCGACGACATGGAGCGCGTGCTGCGCGATGCGCGCGCGCTCGGCGAAGGCGCGAGCGGCACGGTGCGGCTCGCATGCCTGCCGACCTTCGCGTCCAGCGTGCTGCCGGAGCTGATCCAGTCGTTCCGGCGCGACGTGCCGCGCGCGGGCTTCGAGATTCGCGACGGCGTCGCGAGCCTCGTCACCTCGCTCGTGCGCAACGAGGAAGCCGATCTTGGATTGACGGGCGGCGATGCGTTCGATGCGTCGCTGGAAGTGCTGTACACGGGCGCCGACCGGCTCGTCGTCGTGTGCCCGAAAGATCATCCGCTCGCGCGCAAGCGCCGCGTGAGCACCGCCGACGTCGCGAGCGTGCCGCTCGTGCTGACCGCGCAGGGCACGAGCGTGCGCAGCGTCGTCGACACCGCGCTGGAGTCGGCCGGCTGCACGCCCGACATCGCGTGCGAGCCGACCTACATGATGACGGCCGTCGCGATGGTGCGCGGCGGCCTCGGCGTGACGATCCTGCCCGCGACCGCGCGCGAGGTGCGCGCCGAACCCGAGCTGGTCGCGAAGCCGATCGACGATCCCGCGTTCGTGCGGCCGATCGCGCTCGTCACGAAGCGCGGCCGCACGCTGCCGCGCGTCGCGCAGGCATTCGCCGAAGCGATGCTGGCGGAATTGAAAAAGCGCGCGTGAACCGCGCGCCCGGACCGGGAAAGGAAGCCTGCGTAACGCTTATTGCGCGTCCGGATCGACGTGCAGCGATTCGCCGATCGCATAGAAATTGCCGCCCGCGATGTAGTGCAGGCTGCGCAGCGCCGGATCGGCCGATTCGAAATACCAGTGGCCGTCGCGGAACACGCGCGTGTCCGACCACGCAGCGACCACCTCGCCGATGAACAGGTCGTAGGTCTGCTGGTTGTGCGGCTCGGGAATCAGCCTGCACGCGAGCCAGCCCGAGCAGCCGGCGACGAACGGCAGGTCATGGCCGTCGACGTCGAACAGCGTGACGCCCGCTTCGCGCAGCTTGTCCGGCCGCTCGGCGAGACTGTGGCTGCCGACCGCGTGCGTAAGCTGCAACTGCGCGGCCGTCGGCACCTGGATCACGAACGTGCCGCTGCGCTCGACGAGCTCGCGCGTCTTCGCGGACTTGTCGAGCACGACCGTCAGCTTCGGCGGCAGGAAGTCCAGCGCGCACGCCCACGCGGCGGCCATCACGTTGTCGACGCCGTCGTGGCGGGCCGACACGAGCACGGTCGGGCCGTGATTGAGGAGGCGGTAGGCTTTCTTCAGCTCCACCGGAGCGATGTGACTGTCCATACGGGTTCCTTGGAGAACGGCACGCACGGACGGATGCCGTGCGGCGCGGCGCCTGCCGGAGCGCTTGCGCGCGGCCCGGCGAAGGCCGCATTCTCGCACCCAATTTCAATCGGCGCCGACGGCCCCGTGCATCACTTCGCGAACAGTTGCCCGATATCGCGGAACGCCTTGAACTCGAGCGCATTGCCGCACGGATCGAACAGGAACATCGTCGCCTGTTCGCCGACCTGCCCCTTGAACCGCACATACGGTTCGATCGCGAACGTGACGCCGAACGATTTCAATCGCTCGGCCAGCGCTTCCCAGCTCGCCCAGTCGAGCACGATCCCGAAATGCGGCACCGGCACGTCGTGACCGTCGACGGCATTCGTATGCGCGCCTTCCTGCGACGCCGTCTTCGGATGCTCGTGAATCACGAGCTGGTGCCCGTAGAAGTCGAAGTCGACCCACTGCGTGCTCGAACGCCCTTCTTCCAGCCCGAACACACGGCCGTAGAAATCGCGCGCGGCCGGCAGGTCGTAGACCGGAATCGCCAGGTGAAACGGGGAAAGACTCATGGTTGCCTCGTGAAGGAACGCTCGCGTGGCGCGAGGACCGCACCATGGTAGACAACGCCAGGCAAAAATTAAATCAATATATAGTTTTGTGATTCACAAACGGAATTGATCAATGATCCGCGAGCTGAAAACCCTCGTCGCCGTCGCCCGCGAAGGCACGTTCGCGGCCGCGGGCAACCGTATCGGACTAACGCAGGCAGCCGTCAGCGCGCAGATGCAGCGCCTCGAAGCCGAACTCGGCTTCGCGCTGTTCGACCGGCAAGGCCGCTCGGCCCGTCTCAACGAGATGGGCCATCACGTGCTCGGCCAGGCGCAGGCGCTGATCCGCCAGTACGAGAACCTGAGCTCGACCGCGCCCGGCTCGCCGGCCGCCGTGCGCGTGACGATCGGCGCGATCGCGTCGGTACAGAGCGCGCTGCTGCCGGCCGCGCTGGCCGACTTTCATCGCCGGCATCCCGCGTGCCGCACGCGCGTGATACCGGGGCTGTCGATCGAGCTGGTCAACCGCGTCGATGCAGGCGAGATCGACATGGCCGCGATCATCCGGCCGCCGTTTTCGCTGCAGAGCGACCTGCACTGGACGACGCTCGCGCAGGAGCCGTTCCGGCTGATCGTGCCGCGCGGCGTGAAGGGCAAGGATTGGGCCGCGCTGCTCGCGAGCGAGCCGTTCGTGCGCTACGACCGCGCGTCGTTCGGCGGCCGGCAGGTCGATCGGTTTCTGCGGAAGATGCACATCGCGGTGCGCGACACCTGCGAACTCGACGAGCTCGACGCGATCGTCAAGCTGGTCGAGAACGGCGTCGGCATCGCGATCGTGCCGCAGACCGCCGTGTACCGCCGCTGGCCGGCCGGCGTGCGTGCGATCGACCTCGGACACCACACGTTTCACCGCGATATCGGGCTCGTGCATCGCGCGCGGCGGACGATGTCGGAGCCGGCGCAACTGCTGGCCCGGTTGATCGAAGAGGCGTCGCGGCGGCGCCCGCCGTCGCAGGCGGCCTGAGTCTTGCCCGGCGGCGGCGCGGTCGTTGCGGACACGAACGGCGCTGCGCTAACACATTCAATACAGCCAACCAATTCAGTTCATTAAATAATTAATTGACGGATCAATAACAATATCCCGATCGGCGCAATCCCCCTGAGAATCGCCGCGAATTATTAACGAAATCCGAACAACGAAGTAGCGAAATCTCGAAATTACAACCAATTGATACGCGATTTTCAATAATTCAGATCCCTCAATAATGAATTCCGCAGTACGTATCTGTCTTCCTCAACCAACAAAAGAGAATTTCATTTTTGCCGTTTTATTCCTGACCTGTAGTCTCCTGCCATTCCGGATCGCGAACACAAGCCAATGCGCAAGGAGATGAAATGAAACGCACGACCCTCTCGCTGATTTCCGTCGCGTCATTCGCGGCAATGCCCGTCGCGCATGCGCAGTCGAGCGTCACGCTGTATGGCGTGATCGACACGTCGATCACCTACGTGAACCATGCGCAGGCCAAGGACAATGCGTGGATGCTCGGCAACAGCAGCGCGGGCAACCTGGCCGGAAGCCGCTGGGGCGTGAAAGGCACCGAGGATCTCGGCGGCGGGCTGAAGGCGCTGTTCCAGCTCGAGAACGGCTTCGACCCGAGCAACGGCCGGCAGGGTCAGGGTGGCCGCCTGTTCGGCCGTCAGGCGTTCGTCGGCCTGGCGAGCGACCGCTACGGCACGCTCACGTTCGGCCGCCAGTACGATCCGCTCGTCGACCTCGTGCAGGGCATCACCGCCGACAACTATCTCGGCAGCGCGTTCGCGACGCCGGGCGACGTCGACAACTACGACAACAGCTTCCGCGTCGACAACGCGGTGAAGTACACGTCGGCAGTCTATTCGGGCCTGCAGTTCGCGGCGATGTACTCGTTCGGCGGCATTGCCGGCAGCACGGGCTCCGCGCAGTCGTATTCGGCCGCCGTGTCGTACAACAACGGCCCGTTCAGCGTCGCGGGCGGCTACTTCCACGCGACCAACAGCCCCGCATCGAACGGCCCGCGCAGCGGCTGGACCAGCTCGTCGGACGGCACGTTCGACGGCCCGATCAACAACGGTTATGCAAGCGCGCACTCGATCGGCATCGCGCGCATCGCGGGCCAGTACGTCGCCGGCCCGTTCACGTTCGGCCTCGGCTACAGCAACGCGCAGTACCGCCGCGACGCGAGCTCGGTGTTCGGCTCGAACGAGCACTACAACACGGGGCAAGGCTTCGTGAACTACCAGGCGACGAACGCGCTGCTCGTCGGCGTCGGCTACAGCTACACGCGCTCGGGCGGCGACACGTCGGCCACCTATCACCAGGTATCGGCCGGCGCGGACTACAACCTGTCGAAGCGCACCGACGTCTACCTGACCGCCGCCTACCAGCACGCGAGCGGCCAGACCGGCGACGGCAACGGCGGCTCGATGGCCGCGCAGGCATCGATCGGTTCGTACGGCTATGCGGGCACGAGCTCGCAGACGATGGTCAACCTCGGCCTGCGTCACCGCTTCTGATGCGAAGCGGCCGGTTGCGCACCGCGCGGCCGGCCGGAACCGCATGCACTCGCACGGCGGCTTCGGCCGCCGTTGTCTTTCGGTCGTCTTTTCATCGCCCTTTCCGGCCCGGACACCGATTGCCGGGCGATTTCCATTCCGCTTGATTCAGCGCCGTTTTCCCGGCATGACTGACGCGATGCGTCAGTATTCAGCGCGTCGCCACTGCACCGGCATTCGCCGAAAAGGCGGCCATTTTTACCGATCCGACTTCGTCGCGACCGCTGATCCGACGCGATAAAAAGGCGAGACGAGCACCCGGGCAATTGCAAAGGAAAGTTTGACGCGAGCCATTTGTCTGCTCGCTATGGCAAACTTCGCGTCTCTCGTCATTTCCTTGCATCGGGCGGCCGGATTCCGCCCCATCCTGCCATGCCGTGTCAGACAACCCGTTCGATCAGCCGCGAAACGCTGAAGGTCGCCTCGACGATTGCGATGTCGTGCGCGCTGCACGGCGTCGCGCGCGCCGATTGCCTCGACGACGCGGCCGCGTTCCAGCACGTGAGCGTCGCCCTGATGCGCGGCATCGCGCAGGTCGAATCGGGGATGAATCCGAACGCCGTCAACACCAATACGAACGGCACGGTCGACATCGGCCTGATGCAGATCAACAGCACATGGCTGCCGACGCTCGCGCGCGAAGGCATCACGCGGGAGAGCCTGTTCGATGCATGCACGAACGCGTATGTCGGCGCGTGGATCCTGTCGCAGAACATCCGCCAGCTCGGCCCCAACTGGAACGCGATCGGCGCGTACAACTCCGCGTCGCCCGACAAGCGCCTCGCGTATGCGCGCAAGGTCTATGATGCAATCCGGACCATGCCGGATTCGCCGGATACTCCCATGCCCATCCTTCCACCGTCCTTTACGCCGCCGCAACAGCAACAGGCGTACAACCCGTTCGCGAGCCTGAGCGTGTCCGCCCCGCAGCAGGTCACGCGTCCGCGCACGATATCGTCGGCCCCGCCGCCGCCACCGCAAGGCGGCCCCGCCGGCCCGGCCGGTACGTACAACTTCGGATGGTCGGTCACGGGCGCGGACCAGGCGAAGCCGACCCAGGTCTTCGACGACGGCGCGCGGATCTACGTGCAGTTCAGCGACATGAAGCACGTGCCGGCGATCTTCACCGAAACGTCGTCGGGCCGCGTGCTGATGTCGTGGGAGCTGCAGTTTCCGTATGCCGTTTTGACGCGCCCTGCGCAAACGTTGATCTTCCAGCTCGGGCCGTTCGAGGCGCGCGCGCAGCGTGGCGCGGCCGGGGGCGCAGGCATGACCGCGCAGACGGGT
The DNA here is from genome assembly GCF_019091065.1 of Burkholderia sp. GbtcB21. NCBI lineage: Bacteria > Pseudomonadati > Pseudomonadota > Betaproteobacteria > Burkholderiales > Burkholderiaceae > Burkholderia > Burkholderia sp. GbtcB21. The sequence continues at coordinate 30,214 of NZ_JAGXKA010000012.1, read as the reverse complement.
ACGACGGCGCAGCGGCCCGGTGCGGCGACGGCTGCCGCTTCGCATTCGAAGAAGTCCGCCGATGCGGCAGCGACTACAGCGGCCAATTCGGCGGCAAAGCGCACGGCATCGACCGATGCGCTCTGGTATCTGAACACGCCGTCGACGTCGGGATCGTCGGCCGCATCGCCATCGACGTCGAATATTCCGGCCACGCTGCCGACGGCCGTGACGTCGAACACACCGCCAGCCGTGCCGGCTCAGGCGCCGGCTCAGCCGTCGCGCGTCAGTACCGATGCGCTGTGGTACATCTCGAAGTAACGCGCGCTCGATCGCCCGCGTGTCGCGGCGATCATTTCTCGCGGGTCGGCGGCAGTTCGGGCGCGTTCATGTCGCCCACCCAATGCCGTTCTTCCTGAAATACACGCGCAGATAACGCGACACCGACGATTCCGGCAGCGGAATCGTCACGTCGATCGTCTTGTGCTCCGCCGGATGCCACGCTGGATGTCGGCCAGCGGTTGCGCGAACACCCATGACAGTTTCACCGTCCGCGCCGGCGTGACCTTGCAACCGCAGCGAACCCGCCGCCGGGGCGCACCCCATCACCCGCGCCGCACCCAGATCACCTTCCCGTCGCGAATGCCGAGATTGCGGCGCTCCGGTCGGTAATCCATCGTGCCCGGCAACGCCTTGCCGTCGCGCTCGAGCACGCGCCACAGGCAGCCGTCGAGTTGCGCGGCCGCATCGGCCTCGGTCTTGCCGACCAGCGCATCGTCCTGCGCCGCGTCCGCCTTGCATGCCTGCGACGCGCCCGCCTGCCCGCCGCTCGCCGGCGAGCCGCCCGAGCTCGTGAGCTTCGTGTTCATGTCCGCGCATCCCGCAAAAGTTGCGCCCGCAACCAGCGCCATCATCATCGCGATCGTCTTCTTCATCGATTTCTCCCTGTCGCACCCGGCGGGGCAAATGCGGAGTTCCTCGCCGGCCGGGCGTCACATGCATGATCGGTTCCGCGCGTCGCCAGCCGTTTCCCGACGGATGCCGGCCGGCGAACCGCGGCCTCGCGCACCCCGGCCGCGCCGATTCGGCGTACCGGAGTCACGGGCTCGGCCTGACGCCGAAGCCGCCTGAATGTTACCGCACGCGATCGGCCGCTACGATGCGGCGCCGGCGCATCGAGCGGTGCGCACGGTTCGATCGCACGGGCCTCTGCCCGCCAGCGCGACTTGGCATTCGCGATCGCCATCGGCGACCGGTTCAGAACTTGTAGGTCACGCCCGCAATGCCGAAGTAGTTGCTGCGCGACTGGACGATCGGACTGTCGCCGTAGCGGCCGAGCAGTCGCGTCACGCCGCCGCTCGCGAGCACCGACCAGTGCCGCGACAGGTTCCAGTTCCACGCGACCGCCATCGATGCGCTGTCGATCCCGCCGCTCGTCGAATACGGCCTGAACCGGCTCGTCATCGACTGTGCATCGGTCACGCCGTAGAACGTCTGCGTATAGCGTCCCGAGCCCGCGTGCACGGTGCCCGTCACGACGATCTCGTGCTGCGCGGTCTTGAGCACGGGCACCGCGAGATCCATGTGTCCCGATACGCCGCGCGACGTGTGCGTCACGGGCGTGTCGATCGTGACGCTCAGTTCGGCCGCATTGAAGAGCGTCATGCCCGCTCGCACGCCGACCAGCACCGAACCCGGAATCCGGCCCATGCCCTTCAGGTGGTCGGAGCCCGGCAGGTCGAAGCGGTTCTCGTCCGCGCGGCCCGCATCGTAGCTCACGGCCGCCGACACGAACACGCCGTGCGGCAGGTCCAGCCGGTAGCCGGCGCCCTGCGTAGCGTCGATGAAGAAGCCGTTGCCGAACCTCGCGGAAAACGACGGCGCGACGACGCCGCGATACTGGTTGCTGCCCTGGTAGCGCGGCGCGAAACCGCCGCCGAGCGAGATCGAATACTGGTTTTCCGCGTGGGCGGCGGCAGCGAGGGTCAGGCCGGCGAGCGGCATGCAATAGCGATAGCGGCGGAGAGTTGGGCGCACAATATTGAGATAAGAGTGACGGAGCCCGCAGTCTAGGTGCCGCCTTGCGCGCAGACTGTCCTGAATCTGCGGCGAATCTGTGCTCAACTGTGTTCGATTGTTCGAGATTGTCGTACCGCTGCCCGGGCCGCCGGCACGCCGGATAGAATTCGCGTGCCGCGCTGCATACCGGCCTGCCGGGGTACGAGATCGTGCGTGCATCCTGAGGAGAAAATGAACGACAATCCGCTCAAATACCGTGTACTGCTGATCGAGGACGACGACCGCCTCGCGCAGCTCGTCCGCGAATATCTCGACGGCTATGAATTCGCGGTGACGGTCGTGCGGCGCGGCGACCTCGCCGTCGCGGCGGTACGCGAGCACCAGCCGGCCCTCGTGATACTCGATCTGATGCTGCCGAACCTCGACGGCATGGAAGTCTGCCGGCGCATCCGCGCGTTCACCAACATTCCCGTGCTGATCCTGACCGCGCGCGCGGACGTCTACGACCAGGTCGCGGGCCTCGAGACGGGCGCCGACGACTACGTGACGAAGCCGATCGAGCCGCGCGTGCTCGTCGCGCGCGCTCGCGCGCTGCTGCGCCGCGCGCAGCCGGTCGCAGCGGAAACGCCGGTTGCCGCACCCGAAGCGCTCGTGTTCGGCGAACTGTCGATCTCGCCGCCGAACCGCACCGTCACGTGGCGCGGCGAGCCGGTCGACCTGAAGACTGCCGAATTCAACCTGCTGCTGATTCTCGCGCGCGCGGCCGGCACCGTGCTGAGCCGCGACGACATCCTGAAGCAATTGCGCGGAATCGAGTTCGACGGACTCGACCGCTCGGTCGATTCCGGCATCTCGAAGCTGCGCCGCCGCTTCGAGGATGCTTCATCTGAGCCGCACAAGATCAAGACGATCTGGGGCCGCGGCTACCTGTTCAGCCCTTCCGCGTGGGACGAATAAATGCTGCGTCCGTTGATCAGGCTGTACCTCGTCGTGATCCTGTTCGTCGCCGCGTCGATCGTGTTCATCCAGCTGTCGTTCGACCGGATCTTCTACGAGCGCGTCACGCAGGCGCAGCGCGACTCGTTGACGACCTACTCGTTCGTGCTCAACGACTACCTCGAACGCCATCCGGGCGGGCAGCGCCTGCTCGCGCTGCGCGAGCTCGCGAAACACGGCAACGAAGGGTTCGGTTTCCTGTCGATGGCCGCCGCCCGCGCGCAACTGAGCGGTGCGCCGCTGCGCGATCTCGATGCCGGCAGGATCGCGATCAGCTACAACGGCAAGGATTACTACATGCCGCTCGCGGACGGCTCGGTGCTGCACGCGCGCCCTGTCGAGGCATCCGATCTCGACATCAAGATCTATGCGTACCTGCTGCTCGCGCTCGCCACGCTGTTCGCGGTGGTGCTGTGGATTCACTATCACTGGCGCGACCTGCGCAAATTGCAGGAAGCCGCGCGCGCATTCGGCGCCGGCGCGCTGTCGACGCGCGTGAAGCTGTCGGGCAAGTCGAACATCGACGAGCTGTCGAAGCAGTTCAACGACATGGCCGAGCGCATCGCGGCATCGATCAAGCAGCAGCGCGAAATGATGCACGGCATCTCGCATGAACTGAAGACGCCGCTCGCGCGGCTCGAATTCGGGCTCGCGCTGCTCGCCGAACCCGACGAAACCGACCGGATGCGCGAACGCCGCGACGCGCTGTGGCGCGACGTGCGCGAACTCGACGAGCTCGTCACCGAGTTGCTGACGATCGGTCGCCTCGAACAGGGTGCGAGCCAGCTCGTGCCGATGGAGGTGGTCGTCGATGCATTGATCGACAGCGTCGCCGGCAACGTCGCGAACGACATCGCCGATCGCGGGATCGTGCTCGACGTGTCGACGCTCGGCACGCCCGCGACCCACGTGTGCGATCCGAAGCTCGTCGCGCGTGCATTGCTGAACCTGATCCGCAACGGCGCGCGCTACGCGTCGCGCAAGGTGCTGCTGGCCGCTGCCGGCGACCGGTCCGGCGCGCTCGTGCTGAGCGTCGACGACGACGGCGCCGGCATTCCGGCCGCCGAGCGCGCCCGCGTGTTCGAACCGTTCCAGCGGCTCGACTCCAGCCGCGACCGGCAGACCGGCGGCTTCGGGCTCGGACTCGCGATCGTGCGGCGCGTCGCGCTGGTGCACGGCGGCGACGTGCGGCTCGAGGATTCGCCGCTCGGCGGCGCACGCTTCGTGATCACGCTGCCCGCGCGAACGCTGCCGGACAGTCTCTTCGACGTGACGGCAGACCTCACGCACGCCGGCGCGCCCGGCGACGGCACGAACACGGCCGCGCCGCTGCGATAACGCACACGGGCGGCGCACCACCCCGCCCTCGCCGGACCGGGTGCCGCCGGTGCGTGCGCTGCCGCTCAGCGTCGGCGCAGCAGCGCGACGAAGAACAGGCTGCCGAACAATGCGGTCACGATGCCGATCGGCAAATCCTCCGGCGCCGCGAGCGTGCGAGCCGCGACATCGGCCCACACGAGCAGGATCGCGCCCGTCAGCGCGGCGACCGGCAGCAGCCTGCCATGCTCGGCACCGACGACGCGACGGCACAGATGCGGCGTCACGAGCCCGACGAAGCCGATCGCGCCGCTCACCGCGACCATCGCGCCCGTCGCGAACGATGCGACGACAAACACCTCGCGCCGCATCCGCGCGCTCGGCACGCCGAGCGCGGCCGCCGCGACGTCGCCCGACATCAGCGCATTCAGTTCGCGCCGTCGCGCATACAGCGCGCCGCCGGCGAGTGCCGCGCACACGCCCGGCACCGGCAGCAGATCCCAGCGCGCGAGCCCGACGCCGCCGAGCATCCAGAACAGCACCGACGACGCGGCGCGTTGATCGCCGAGGTACAGCAGCAGGTTGCCGAACGCGGCCATCATGAACGACACCGATACGCCCGCGAGCAGCAAGCGATCCGATTCGAGCCGGCCGTGCCGGTAAGCAAGCGCGACGACGCACGCGGTCGCCGCAAGCGCGCCCGCGAAGGCGGCGGCCGACAGCGTGAACGGGCCGAACGCCGCGCCGGCCACCACCGTGACCGCGACGGCGCCGAACATCGCGCCCGCGCTGACGCCGAGCAGGTGCGGATCGGCGAGGCGGTTCGCGGTCGCCGCCTGCAACGCGACACCGACCGCCGCCAGCGTCGCGCCGACGATCGCGGCCAGCAGCGCACGCGGCATCCGGATCAGCCACACGATGCTGTCGTCGCCCGCGCCCGCCGCGAGCGCGCCGACAGCGCCGAACGCCGACGCGAGATGCGCGGCGACGATCCGCACCGCGACCGGCATCGCGATCGGCGCGGGACCGAACGCGGCCGATACGACGATCGACACGATCAGCAGCACGGCCAGCGCCGGCAGCACCACCCGCATGCGGGGCCGCGACACACGCTCGCCCGCGCTCATCGTGCCGGGCCGGCGAACGCGGCCGGATACATCGCGCGCGCGAGCGTCTCGACGGCCGCGACGTTCTCGGGGCCCGGCGTCGCCGCATCGTACGGAATCACGACGAAGCGCCGCTCACGGATCGCGGCCACGCGCGCGAGCGCCGGCTGGCTCAGCAGGAACTGCTGCTTCTGCGCGGCCGTCACCGCCGAATAGTCGACGATCACGATGACCTGCGGATCGCGCGCGACCACGCTCTCCCAACTCACCTGCGTCCAGCTGCGCGGCACGTCGTCCATCACGTTGCGCGCGCCCGCCGCCGCCAGCAGCGCGGTCGGCATCGCGAGTCCGCCCGCCGTCATCGGCTTGTCGGTGCCGCTGTCGTAGACGAACGCACGCAGCGGCGCCGGGCGCCCGATCGCGCGCGACACCGCCGCGAGACGTGCGCGCATCGCGGCGACGACCTGCGCGGCGCGCGCGTCGACGCCGAAGATCCGGCCGAGATTGTTCAGGTCTCGGAACACGTCGTCGAACGACGCGGCTGATTGCTTCATCACGTGCGAGCACGATTCGGTGAGTTCATACGTGCGAATGCCGAACGGTGCGAGCGTCGCGGGCGTCACCTGGCCGCCGACATGCATTCCGTAGTTCCAGCCCGCGAGATAGAAGTCGGCGCGCGCGGCGGCCAGCACCTCGAGCGACGGATACTGGCTCGCCAGTTCGGGCACGCCGCGCAATGCGTCGCGCACGCGCGCGGTACCTGTCTTCCAGCCGCCGATGCCCGTATAACCGACGAGTCGGTCTTTCAGGCCGAGTACGAGCATCATCTCCGTCAGGTTTACGTCGTTGCTCACCGCGCGCGTCGGCGCGTGCTCGAACGTCACATCGCGATTGCAGCTGCGCACGGTGACGGGATAAGCGCCCGCGTGAACGGCAGCGGCGCCGAGCACGGCAGCGGCGACCAATCGGCGGGATACGAAGGATAACGAAGGTAATGGCATGACGGTCATTCCGGATGAAACGGCGTGATGCGCGGCCGGCCCGTGACGGGATGCCGATCGACGAGCGCGGCGACGCCGAACACGTCGCGCAGCAGCGCTTCGGTCAGCACGTCGTCCGGCGCGCCGGACGCGACGATCCGGCCGTGTGCGAGCACATGGAGTCGGTCGCAATACGCGGCCGCGAGATTGAGATCGTGAATCGTCGCGAGCGTCGCGATGCCGAGGCGCCGCACGCGCGCGAGCAGTTCGAGCTGGTGACGCAGGTCGAGATGGTTGGTCGGTTCGTCGAGCAGCAGCAGTTCCGGTTGCTGCGCGAGCGCACGGGCCAGCAGCGCGCGCTGCTTCTCGCCGCCCGATAGAGACGCGAAGCGTTGCGCACGGCGCTCGGCGAGGCCGACGTCGTGCAACGCGGATTCGACGATCCGGCGATCGTCGGCCGACTCCGCATCGAACGGCCGCTTGTGCGGCGTGCGGCCCATGTCGACCAGTTCGTCGACCGTCAGCCCGAAATCGTCCGGGCTCTCCTGCTGCAGCACGGCGATCCGCTGCGCGACCGCGCGCGGCCGCATGCGCCACACGTCCTGCGCATCCAGTGCGACAGCGCCCGCATCCGGCCGCGCGTAACGGAACACGCAGCGCAGCAGGCTCGTCTTGCCGCTGCCGTTCGGGCCGACCAGTCCGACGAACTCGCCTGCGGCGACGCTCAGCGTCACCGAATCGAGCACGGCAATCGCGCCGCCGGGAGACCAGCTCACGCGGTCGATTTCGAGCATGTGTGCCACCGGAGGCTCGCCGCGCCGCACTAGAAGCGCATCGTCGCGACGAGCTCCGCCGAGCGCGACGGACCGAGCAGCCATTGCTCGCCGCCGTTCGACGTCGTCACCGCGTATGTGCGGTTCGCGAGATTGCGCAGATACAGCGCCAGCTCGGTGCGCGACGTCGGCTGCCAGCGCAGCGACGCATCGAACACCGTGTACGACGGCACCTGCAGGCGGTTCGCATCGTCGCCGTATGTCGCACCGACGTAGCGCACGCCCGCATTCGCCTGCCAGCGCTCGGCGAACGCCCAGCCGAGCCACAGGTTCGCCGTCTGCTGCGGCACATTGGACGGCACGTTGCCGGCGCGCGACACCGTGGTACCACCAGCCGCCTGGTTGAACGCGTCGTAGCGCGCGCGCAGCAGCGCGACGTTCGCATCGATCGTCCAGCCGTGCGGCAGCCGCGCGCCGCCCGTCAGCTCGATGCCGCGCGACGATTGCCGGCCGACCTGCCGGCGCAGCGCGGGATCGACCGGATCGGTGCTGAGCAGGTTGCGCTTCGTGACGTCGTACGCGGCAAACGTCCAGTACGCGCGGCCGTCGAGCAGCGTCTGCTTGACGCCGGCTTCCCACTGTTCGCCGGTCGCAAGCCGGTAGTTCGCCTGCGACGCGGACAGCGTCACGAGCGAGCCGAGGCCCTCTGCGCCGGTCGTGTACTGCGCATACGCGCTGAGTGTCGGCGCGACTTCGAACACGAAACCCGTGCGCCAGCCGACGTTCGCGAAGCGCTTGTCGAAGCCCGCGCCGGTCACCGCCTGCTCGCGGCGGAACGCGATGTGGTCATAACGCAGGCCGCTCACCCACGCGAGCCGCGGCAGCACGTCGAGCCGGTTCTCGGCGAATACCGCGGCCTGCCGCGCACGCGTGCCGAACTGCTGCACCGTCGGGTCGGGGCTCGCGAACACGCCGGGATCGAAGCCGTGTGCGGCCACCGTCGATTCGCCGCCGTACGGCGAATTGTTGGTGCCGTCGAACGTGATCTGGCTGAACTCCGTGCCGATGACGAAGCGGTTCGCGCGGCCGAACAGCGTGCCGTCGAAACGCGCGCTCAGCCGGTCGCCGATCTGCCGCTGATGGTGGCCGATGTCGAGATAGTCGCCGCGCGTCACGAGCCCGGTCGCAGGGTCGAGCGCGTACGATTCGGCGTTGCGCCAGTGGCGGTTCGACGTCAGGTAGTAAAGCTGGTTGTCGATCGTCACGCCGGCCGTGGGCCGGTAGCGGGCCGACAGGCGTGTCCACTGGTCGTAGTACGCGATCGTCGCATCGCCGACGTTGTAGTTGAGCTTGCGCAGCGACGGATCGAGCACGCCGTTCGGCGCGGGCACGCCATAGTACGTCGCCGGCATCTGGCGGCCGTAGTCGTAGTCGAGCGTCAGCGTGAGTTGCGGACTCACGTCGAACTTCAGCGCGCCACCGACCGCCGTCGTATGCGTATCGGCCCGCTCGGCGAGACCGGTGGCGCGTGCATCGCTCGCGTAGAAGCGGTACGACAGCCGCGGGCCGAGCGCACCCGTCGTATCGAACGCGATGCGCTTCGCGCCGTCGGGGCCGGCGCCGACCTGCAGCGTCGTCTCGCGCGTGCGCTGCGGCCGCTTCGGCACGACGTTCACGACGCCGCCGATCGCCCCTTCGCCGTACAGCACCGACGCCGGGCCGCGCAACACTTCGATGCGCTCGACCGACCACGTATCGAACGGAAACGTGATCGTGCCGGCGGCCGGCATCAGCCGCACGCCGTCGAGCAGCGTCATCACCGATTCCTGGCCGCTGAAGCCGCGCACGCTCAACGCGGTGCCGCCATTGCCGGGCGCCATCGCGCTCGCGAACCCTGCCGTGCGCGTGACCGCATCGAGCACCGTGCGATCGCCACGCGCTTCGATCGTGTCGGCCGTGACCGTCTCGACGCTCGCGGGCGTATCGAGGCTCGCCAGCCCGAGCCGCGAGCCCGTTTCGAGCGGCTGCGTCAACGGGTCGGCCGGCGCCGGGCGCGCGGTGACACTGATCGCCGGCAACGCGTGCCGGTCGTCAGGTACGGGCGCTGCCGCTTCGGCAGCCAATGCGCCGGACGACGCCATCGCGCAACCCAGCAGGGTCGTGCAGCCGCGCGCCGCGCGTGCGCGCCAGGCGCCGGTGTTCCGGCGCGACGCGGCATGGTGCCGCTCCCCGCGCGCCGGGTTGTTTCTGGATTTCGTCACGTCGTATCGATCTTCGTGTGGTGTCGTCGCCGGCCGGGTTGCCCGGCACGGCCGGCCGACGACGAAAACGTCAGATGATACAATATATCAATTTGCTTCGTCAGGGTTTTGTCAGCCTGGGCCTGCGTCCGGCAGGATCACCACCTTGCCCTTCACCTGCCGGTTCGCCATCCGCGCGATCGCGTCGGCCGCGCCGGCCAGCGACACGTGCTCGGTGATCGCCGGCCGCACCTTGCCGGCCGCGAACCATTCGGCAAGCAGGCGCATGTTCGCGACATGCTGCGCCGGGTCGCGGCGCACCGCATCGCCCCAGAACACGCCGAGAATGTCGCGCTCCTTGAGCAGCGCCAGATTCAGTGCGATCTTCGGGATCTCGCCGGCCGCGAAACCGACCACGAGGAACCGGCCGTGCCACGCGGTCGCGCGCAACGCCGCCTCGCTGTATGCGCCGCCCACCGGATCGTAGACGACATCGGCACCGCGCCCGCCGGTCAGCTCGTCGACGCGGCGGCGCAGGTCTTCGGTCGAGTAGTCGATCGTCTCGTCGGCGCCCGCTGCGCGGCACAGCGCCAGCTTGTCCGCACTCGACGCCGCCGCGATCACGCGCGCACCGAGCGCCTTCGCGATCTCGATCGCGGCGAGCCCGACGCCACCCGCCGCGCCCAGCACCAGCAGTGTCTCGCCCTGTTGCAGGCGCGCGCGCTGCTGCAATGCGTGCAGCGACGTGCCGTACGCGAGCACGAGCGCCGCGCCCTGCTCGAACGACATGCCCGGCGGCAGCGCGGCGATCTGGTGCACGTCGGCCACGCACTGCTCCGCGAACCCGCCGTGCCCGGTGAACGCGACCACGGAATCGCCGGGCCGCCACGCGGTCACGCCTTCGCCGACCGCATCGATCACGCCGGCGAACTCGGCGCCCGGCGAGAACGGCAGCGCCGGCTTCACCTGATACAAGCCCTGGACGATCAGCGCGTCGGGGAAATTGAGCGACGCCGCCTTCACCTGAATCCGGACCTGTCCCGCGGCCGGCTCGGGAATCGCGACGTCCTCGATGCGCAAGCGGTCGATCGGGCCGAATGCGGTACACAACAGGGCTTTCATGCTCTTCTATCTCCTTGCGCGGCGCGGCCGGGCATCGGTACGGTTTGCGGGATACGCCCGCACGGCCGGCTCACGACGAATACGCGGCGGCCGGCTGAACCGGCATCCGCCACATCGTCAGCATTCCGGAATGTCGACACGGCACCATTCAGAACCACGCGTCGTGCATGTCGAGCGTCGTCGTGTCGACGCTCGACAGCAGATCGAGCTGCGCATCCACCTTCGGCAGTTCCCAGCGGAAAAAATAACGGGCCGCCGCACGCTTGCCGTCGTGGAAATCGCCGTCATGCCCGTGCGCGGCGAGCGTCACGTCGAGCCACAGCCATGCGACGACGAGATGGCCGAACGCTTCGAGATAGACGCTCGCATTCGCGAGCCGCTTCTGCGGATCGCCGATCGCGCCCAACTGCTGCGTGAGCTCGCACAGCCGCGCCCAGCGCTGCGCCAGCGCATCTGCCTGCTCGCGTGTACCGGCATCCAGCGCCCGCGCGCGTTCGACGGTTGCGCGGATGCGCGCGTCGAGCGCGCGCAGCAATGCACCGTCGTCCTGCGCGACCTTGCGGCCCAGCAGGTCGAGTGCCTGGATCCCGTGCGTGCCTTCGTGAATCGGATTGAGGCGATTGTCGCGATAGAGGCGCTCGACCACATAGTCGCGCGTATAACCGTAGCCGCCGTGCACCTGGATCGCGAGATCGTTCGCGGCAAGACACCACTGCGACGGCCAGCTTTTCGCGATCGGCGTCAGGATGTCGAGCAGGCGCGTGGCATTCGCGCGCACCGCCGCATCTTCATGCGCGCGCCCTTCGTCGACCAGCTTCGCGCAGTAAAGGATCAGCGCGAGGCCGCCTTCGACATAGGCCTTCTGCGCGAGCAGCATGCGCCGCACGTCCGGATGCGCGACGATCGGCGCCTGCGGCGCGGCCGCATCCTTGCCGGCCGGCCCGAGCGGACGCCCCTGCGGCCGGTTGCGCGCGTAGTCGAGCGCGTGCAGATAACCCGTGTAGCCGAGCGCCACCGCACCCGCACCGACACCGATGCGCGCCTCGTTCATCATGTGGAACATGTATGCGAGGCCATGGTTCGGCTTGCCGACCAGATAGCCGATCGCGCCCGCACGCCCTTGCGGACGATAGCGCGTACCTTCGCCGAAGTTCAGCAGGCAGTTGGACGTGCCGCGATAGCCCATCTTGTGGTTCAGGCCGGCGAGCACGACGTCGTTGCGTTCGCCCGGTGCGCCGCCGTCGGTTCCCGACAGATACTTCGGCACGACGAACAGCGAGATGCCGCGCGTGCCGGGCTGCAAGCGGCCGTGTTCGTCGGGAATCTTCGCGAGCACGAGGTGGACGATGTTCTCCGCCAGCTCGTGTTCGCCGCCGGAGATCCACATCTTGTTGCCGTTCAGCCGGTAGCGCGGGCCCAGCGGCGAATCGCGTTCGAAATCCGCGCGCGTCGCGATGTCGGACAGTGACGAACCGGCTTGCGGTTCGGACAGGCACATCGTGCCGAGGAAGCGCCCTTCCAGTTCCGGGCGCGCGAACGCGTCGATCTGCGCGGCACTGCCGTGCGCGACGAGCAGATTCGCGTTGGCGACGGTCAGGAACGGATAGGCGGCTGTCGCGATGTTCGCGGCCTGGAAGAACAGGAACGATGCGGCTTCGACCAGCTTCGGCAACCGCATGCCGCCGAGCGCTTCGTCGTGGCCCGCTGCAATCAGCCCGGCGTCCGCGAACGCTCGCACGGCCGGTTCGACTTCCGGGATCAGCGTCACGCGCTCGCCGTCGAACTGCGGCTCCTCGCGGTCGCCGCGCGCTGCGTGCGGCGCGAACAGATCCGCGGCGATCCGCTCGCTGGTATCGAGCACCGCATCGAAGGTCTCGCGGCTGTGCTCCGCATAACGCGGCAGCGCGACGAGCGATTCGGCATCGAGCCAGTCGTACAACAGGAACGCGAGATCGCGTCGCGACATCAACAGGCTCATCGTGCCGTCTCCCAGGGTGCCGGCCTTGTCAGCCGAATGAATGGATCCGTAATTGCAAGTGCTGGCAGGAATTTAGCACGGTCGTTCGCAAACAACAACGACGGGCACGTGTGCGGAAATGTGGGTGAACATCAGATCGTCCCAGCCGAACATCGCGGTAACGCGACAGGCCGCCGCCGGGTTGGCCCGTGCATCCCATGCGACGGGAGACACCGCCTGCTTCAGGCTGACGTCGGATGAGGCCACGTCGACACGCCTCGTTCAGGGATTTCAGGGATTGATGCGAGCCGGGCCGCACGATGCGGCCCGGCTCGAGGGTATTGCGTCAACCCGCCTGCGGCTTCGCGAGCTGATCGGCGACGGGCAGGCTGCGGATGCGCGTGCCCGTCGCCGCGAAGATCGCGTTGGTCAGCGCCGGCGCGACGGGCGGCAGGCCCGGCTCGCCGACGCCGCCGAGCGGCGTCGCAAAGTCGTCCGGCGCGACGAGATGCACGCGGATTTCGCGCGGCGCCTCGTTCATTCTCAGCACCTGGAAGCCGTTGAAGTTGCTCTGTTCAGGATGGCCGTCCTTGAACGTGATCTCGCCGTGCAGCGCAATGCCGAGCCCCATCACCACCGCCCCCTCGAGCTGCGAGCGCACGCGTTCCGGATTGACCTGCGGCCCGCAGTCGATCGCGATGTCGACGCGCGGCACCGAGATCTTGCCGTCCGCACCGACCTGCACCTCGCACACCGCGGCCGTGTACGACACGAAGCTGCGATGCGCGGCGATCCCGAGCCCGTGCCCCTTCGGCAGCTTGCGTCCCCAGCCGGCTTCGCGCGCGACCGTCTCGACCACGCGCCGCAGCCGCCCGGTGTCGATCGGATACAGCGCGGGATCCTCGCCGTAGTTCACGTTCTTCACCGTGATGTGCGGCTCGAAACGCCGTGCGGGCCCGATCAGCTCGAGCAGGAAATCCTTCGGGTCGCGGCCGGCCGCGTGTGCAAGCTCCGACACGAAGCTCTGGACTCCGAACGCATGCGGGATGTTGTAGACCGAGCGGAACCAGCCGATCCGCGTGTGCGCTTGCGCGGCCGGATTCTCGATCCGCACGTTCGGAATCGCGAACGGCAGATCCGCGATCCCTTGCGCGAGTTCGCCAGGCTGCTCGTGCACGACGCCGGCCCTGAAGGTCGACTGGATCGACGGCGCGACCGTGCGATGCTGCCACGCGACCACTTTCCCCGACGCATCGATCCCGCCGTCGAACGCTTCGAGCGACACCGCGTGGAAATAGTCGTGCGCGATGTCGTCCTCGCGCGTGAACGTCAGCTTGACCGGCGCGCCGACCGCCTTCGACAGCAGCGCCGCCTCCACCACGTAGTCCGGTTTCGACTTGCGGCCGAAACCGCCGCCGAGCAGCGTCACGTTGACCGTCACGTGCTCCGTCGGCAGCCCGAGCGCCTTCGCGATCTCGTCGCGCGTGGTCTGCGGCGCCTGCGTGCAGGCCCATACTTCGCAGCGGCCGTCCGCCACGCGTGCGACGGCCGCGGGCGGCTCCATCGTCGCGTGCGCGAGATGCGGGATGTAGTACGTCGCGCGCACGCGTTTCGCGGCGCCGGCGAGCGCCGTGGCCGCGTCGCCGTCGCTGCGGATCACGTCGCCCGGCTGCGCGGCGGCCGCTTCGAGCGTCTTGCGATACGCGGCCGAATCGTAGTTCGCGTTGGGCCCGTGCTTCCAGTCGATCTTCAATTGCGCACGCGCCTGGATGGCCGTCCACGTGTCGCGCGCGACGACGGCTACGCCGCCGAGGGGCTGGAAGCCGGACGGCAGCGCCGTCGACGCGAGCTGCACGACCTTGACGACGCCCGGCAGCTTCTCGGCGGCCGATGCGTCGAACGACGCCACCGTATCGCCATAGGCCGGCGGTCGCGCAACGACCGCATACAGCATGCCATCGAGCCGCGTGTCGATCCCGTAGTGCGCACGGCCGCCGACGATGTCGCGGCCGTCGATCAATGCGGTTTTGCCCTTGCCGATATAGCGGAATTCGGCCGGCGCCCTCAGCGTCACGGTGGCGGGATCCGGTACCGGCAGCGCGGCCGCTTTCGCCGCGAGCTCGCCGAAGCCGAGCTTGCGCCCGCTCTTCGTGTCGACGACTTCGTGCACCGTCACCTTGACCTGGCGTGCATCGACGCCCCACGCCGTCGCGGCAGCCTGCTCGAGCATCGTGCGCGCGGCCGCACCCGCGCGGCGCAGCGCGGCGAAGCTCTGCCGCAGGCTGCGCGAGCCATCGGTGTTCTGGTTGCCGTAGCGCGGCTCGTCGCCGACTGCCTGCGCGACCTTCACGCGCGCCCAGTCCGCACCGAGTTCATCGGCCACCACGAGCGCGACGCTCGTGCGCACGCCCTGCCCCATCTCGGAGCGGATGCAGGTCACGGTGACGGTGCCGTCCGTTGCGATCGCAACGAACAGGTGCGGATCGTCGCGCAGCCCGTGCGGCATCCCGGCGCCGCCGTATTGCGGATTCGCGCTGACGGGCGGCTGCACCGGCACGGCCGCGCGCGCGAGCGACGGCACGCCGAACGCGAGCAGCAGCCCGCCGGATGCGAAGCCGAGCAGCAGCGCGCGGCGGCTTTCGTTGTGGACGGAGAGTTCGGGTGCGCTCATGCGGCACCTCCGCGGCGCACGGCCAGCCGGATTGCCGCGCGGATGCGCGTATAGGTGCCGCAGCGGCAGATGTTGCCGGACATCGCATCGTCGATGTCGGCGTCGCTCGGGTGCGGATTCGTCTTCAGCAGCGACGCGGCCTGCATGATCTGCCCGGACTGGCAGTAGCCGCATTGCGCGACGTTCAGTTCCTGCCATGCCTGCTGCAGCGGATGCGTCAGGTCCGTCGACAGTCCCTCGATCGTCGTCACGCGCTTGCCGGAAGCGGCCGCGACGGGCGTGATGCACGAACGGATCGCGACGCCGTCGAGATGCACGGTGCACGCGCCGCACAGCGCCATGCCGCAGCCGAACTTGGTGCCGGTTTCGCCGAGGACATCGCGCAGGTACCAGAGCAACGGCATGTCGGGATTGCCGTCGAAATGCTGTTCGCTACCGTTGACGGTCAGCGTGATCATCGTTCACCTCCTGGTTGCGACGCCCGCGTCGGACAGGCATCGAGTGGGGATTCGAACGGCGCGGCGCACATTCCGAACAACCAGGCAGGCGTGGCGCCGTTTCGTGGATCGTGTCGCCTGCAGACACGATCGGGCCGATGCCGCAAACGAGGCTGTCGTCCGGTTGCCTTCGCAACCTTTCGATGACATCCCGGTCAACCGCTCGTCCGCATGGATCGCCGATCGCATTATCGAACCATTTCGAATTTGCCGTCGGATCGAGGCGATTCGAGAGTTTTAGGCAATCGGGAAAGGAAGTTCAGACGGGAAAGGAATGTTGCGACGGGTCATGCCTGTCGGTGACGTCGCAGGTTACTTGTGTATCAGCGTCGCGATGCGCGGCGGAAGGCGTTTCTTTCTCGTTCTCGCACGCCGCCCAGCGCGATCAACAGGCCGAGAAACAGGAAATTGTCGATCGCGAAATCGCGCAAATGCAAAGGTCCGGCCGGCCTCCCGGCCGGACCGGACCTTCGCACGACCGCATCGAACGGTTCGGACTCTACCGCCCGATCACGTTCATCGCGACCTCAACGCCTGTAACCCCAGCGTAAGCGCGTTATACGGCATTTCCGCGGCACCCATCGAAAAACTCGTCGTCTTCGCGGTCGCCCCCGGCGTACGCATCAGCGCGTGAACGATCCGCTCGCTCGCATGCCCGTCGCCATACGGATTGCTCGCACGCGACATTTCCTCGTATGCTCTCTCGTTGTCGAACAACCGCGACGCCTCCCAGACGATCCGCTCCTGATTGGTGCCGACGAGCCGCGCGGTGCCGGCCTGGATCGCTTCGGGCCGCTCGGTCGTGTCGCGCGTGACAAGCACCGGCTTGCCCAGCGCCGGCCCTTCCTCCTGAATCCCGCCCGAATCGGTGATGATGAAATGCGCGCGTGACATCAGGAATACGAACGACAGATATTCCTGCGGCTCGATCAGGTAAATGTTCGGCACGCCGCCGAGCAGCGCGCGCGCCGGCTCCCGCACGTTCGGGTTCATATGCAGCGGATAGACGAACTGCGCATCGCGATAGCGGTTCGCGAGCGTGCACAACGCCTCGCAGAAATGCCGGAACGGCTCGCCGAAGCTCTCGCGGCGATGGCCGGTGATCAGCACGACACGACGCGACGGTTCGAGGAACGGAAAACTCGCGGCAACCTTTTCCGTCAGCTCCGCGTTGTGGTCCAGCATGCGCTTGACCTCGTGCAGCGCATCGATCACGGTGTTGCCGGTCAGCACGACCGCGCCCCCCGGCACGCCCTCGCTGAGCAGGTTGTCGCGTGCCTTCCCGGTCGGCGCGAAATGCCACGACGATACCGCGTCGGTCACACGGCGATTCAGTTCCTCCGGCCACGGCGACCAGATGTCCCCGCTGCGCAAACCGGCCTCCACGTGCCCGACCGGCAGGTAGCGGTAGAACGCCGCGAGACTGACCGCGAGTGTGGTCGTCGTATCGCCGTGCACCAGCACGACATCCGGGCGCAATTCGTCGAAGACCACGCCGATCGCCTGAAGAATACCGGTCGTCACGTCGGTCAGCGTCTGACTTTGACGCATCAGGTCGAGATCGTAGTCGGGCTTGATGTCGAACAACGTCAGCACCTGATCGAGCATTTCCCGATGCTGCGCGGTCACGCATACCTTGACGTCGACATCCGTTTGCGCCTTCAGCGCGCGCACCAGCGGCGCCATCTTGATGGCCTCCGGCCGAGTCCCGAACACAAGCAAGATCTTTTTCATCGTTATCCTCGTTTAGCCGCTTCGCGCCGAATGACCCTGCTCGTGGCGCGAAGCATGTATTCAGGCGGCGCCTCCCGGACTCGCACGCGATCAACGCGTAGCGATGTCGCGGGGCGAGCGCGCCGTCCTGTCCGCGCGGTCTCCGCCACGCGAATCGTCGTACTACCGGCGTCCCGTTGCACTTGATCGGTCACGTCATGAGTCGTTCCTCGCTGGGCCGTGCGTCACGTCACTACCACTACAGCAATATTCAAACCAACCGCCCTGCGGCCGGGTCCGGTTCGCTCGGCGCACGCCGCGCACATGCCGCACGTGCGGAATGTTTCACAATTGCTACGAGCGTCGCATCGCCCGGCGAGCGCGGCATGGGTAAACACCCGGTCGGTCGCACGATCCATCCGGCGACGTCGTCCGCTAAATAACGAATTCATGTCGAGCGCCCATTGCGCCCCGTGCCTCACGCATCCTTCGAAACGCTTTGCGTTGCCTCGATTCGCAACCTTTGTCTGTGCAGTGCGCGGCGAGCAATCCACCGCTCGGCCACGGTCATGAACGGAGGATTTCCCGACATGCAGCGTCGTTCGCGCCGCCTGAGTCGGCGGGAGGGAAATGTTGCGAATGTGTAACGCAAATCCGGAACCGGCGGGTACATCTGAATCCGGTCCATCCGGCGCTCGCGGCAGCGGGCAGTGCCCCTGCTTCCCGGCCCATGCATACGCAGCGAATGGCGCATGATGCGCCGACCGCGCAAAGCCGCATCCGGCAAGGCGGCACCGGTTCGGCAGACGAATCGCACGCCGCATGACGCTCGCAGGCCGCAACGTCGACCGCGAGCGGTCGCACCGCTTGCGCACAAGCTGATTCGTCGGTGAATCAAAACCCGCCGCCGCCGCCCGGTCCGCATTCGCAGCTTGCCCTCCCGCCCCTTGCTGCGCGGTGCATCGCGGCCGATGGCTCACGCCTTGCTTAATACCGGACAGGTGTGTCCCGAAGTACTCGCACGACAGCGGACAGACGGAGGCGCCGAAGCACCGAAGCCGGGAGGCGACGCGACGCGTCCGCCCGGGGCGAACGACAGCCGCCCCTGCGCGACGAACCTGCCGTCGTTTCCCGTCGACATCCGCGCGATCCGCGGGCCGCCTTCAAGCGCTCATGCGACGAACCGGCTCGTTAGCGCAAATAGCGGCACCAGCCTCACGTTCACCAGCACCAGGGTGTACTGAGCCACAACGTCGACACGCTCGCCAGGCGCGACGCGGCCAACGCCGCACCCGGCGACGATTGCGAAGGACCACCGCGCAGGAGCCCCCGATCATGAACCGGCCCGCGCTTTTCCCGGCTGTACGCGCATGCGTGGCAGCTGCCGCCCGGCTGCGCCGCCTGTGGCGCGTCGCCTGCTGTGTCGCCGCGTGCGGCTTCGCGCTGCACGCGAACGCCGCCGAACTCCTGCTCAACGGGCTGTACCAGCGCCCCGACGGAGCGATCACCGTGCGCCTGAACGGTGCCGGCATCGATCCTTATTTCGCGGCGAAGGCGCTGCTCGCCGCCTCCGATGCGCGACTCGACGCGCATCAGGCCGCACTCGCATGGATCGCCTGGCTGTTGCCGCGCCAGCGTCTGGACGGCGGCTTCGATCGCTACTGTGTGAAGAACGGCCAGTACAGCCCATGCGCCGAAGCGGATGCCGACGACGCGATGATGGCGACCTGGATCGAACTGCTCGCTCGTTTCGCACCGCCCGACGGCATGCCTGCCGCATGGGCACTCAGCCTGAGCCGCGCAGGCGCGCATCTGGACACCCTGCTCGACAAGCCTGCCGGCGTCTATCAGATCTCGTCGTCGCTGCACGTCGCGCTGCTGATGGACAACGTCGAGGTACACAGCGCGTTCCGGGCGCTCGCGGCGTACTACGTCCGGCGCGCCGACTACATGCACGCGGGCCCGTGGAGCCAGCGCGCCGACCAGCTCGCGTCGGCGATCCTGAAGGTGTTCTGGCTCGGCACGCAATCCGGTTTTCGCGCAAGCACGCAGCGAATCGGCGGTACGAGCTTTTATCCGGCGAAAGTCGCACAGATCTTCCCGCTCCTTTCAGATATTCAGGTTCCCGAACAATCGAGCGAGATGATCTACGCGCAATGGATGAAGAAGTACGGCAGGACGTGGCAGCAACTCGCCGGCACCGATTATCCATGGGGCTTGATCGCGCTGGTCGCGTTCAAGATGAACGACCGGAGCACGGTCGCCTGCTGGCATACGCGATCCGGCCCGTACCGCCACGGCGCACACTGGAACGTATTGGAGGAGTCGCTATATCTGGCATTCGAAAGCAGGACGGCCGAGCCCGTCACACCCGCTCAATGCGGATTCACGACGGCGACGGCAACGCCAACGGCAACCGCGTCGCGCTGATGCAAGGGTGTACGCGGTCCATGACGATCAAATTGGAAGGAGACGTGTAATGTGTGGCATCGTCGGCGCGGTCGCGCAACGGGACATCGTCCCGATTCTGATTGAAGGTTTGCGTCGCCTCGAATATCGCGGCTACGATTCATGCGGCGTCGCAACGGTCGTCGACGGCCAGGCGCGCCGCGAACGCAGCGTGTCGCGCGTCGCCGATCTCGACGCGCACGTGCGCAGCACCGGCCTGACCGGCAGCACCGGCATCGCGCACACCCGCTGGGCAACGCATGGCGCACCGGCAACCTGCAACGCGCATCCGATCTTCTCGCGCGACGAAATCGCGCTCGTGCACAACGGCATCATCGAGAACCACGAAACGTTGCGCAAGCAACTTTCAGACGAGCACTACGAGTTCGACGGCCAGACCGACACCGAGGTCGTCGCTCACCTGATCCACAGTAAATATCGCGGCGACCTGCTCGCCGCCGTGCGCGATGCGACGTCGCAGCTTCACGGCGCCTATGCGATTGCCGTGTTCAGCAAACACGAGCCGCAGCGGCTGATCGGTGCGCGGGCCGGCTCCCCGCTCGTCGTCGGCGTGAAGGACGGCGAATGCTTTCTCGCGTCCGACGCGCTCGCGCTCGCCGGCATCACCGACCGCTTCATCTTTCTCGAGGAAGGCGACGTCGTCGAGTTGACAGCAGGCGGCGTGCGCGTGCTCGATCGCAGCGGCGCGCCGGTCGAGCGCGCGATACAGACCGTCTCCTCCGTGCAAGGCGTGGTCGAACTCGGGCCGTACCGGCACTTCATGCAGAAGGAGATTTTCGAGCAACCGCAGGCCGTGGCCGCGACCATCCCGGATGCGGGGCTGTTCGATCCCGCCGTATTCGGCCCTGACGCCGCGCGGGCGTTCGGGCAGATCGACAACGTGCTGATTCTCGCGTGCGGCACGAGTCACTATTCCGGCCTGACCGCGCGCCGCTGGCTCGAAACGATCGCGCGCGTGCCCGCGCAGGTCGAAATCGCGAGCGAATACCGTTACAGCGACGCGCTCGCCACGCCGAACACGTTGGTGGTGAGCGTGTCGCAATCCGGCGAGACCGCCGACACGCTCGCCGCGCTCAAGTACGCGCAAGCGCTCGGCCATATCGACACGCTGGCGATCTGCAACGTGCCGACCAGCGCGATGATGCGTCAGACCGGCCTGCGGTTCCTGACGCGGGCCGGCCCGGAAATCGGCGTCGCGTCGACCAAGGCGTTCACGACGCAGCTCGTCGCGCTGTTCATCCTCGCCGTGACGCTCGGGCGGCTGCGAGGTTATGTCGACGACGCGCAGCTCGCGCGCTATACGATGCAGCTGCGGCGGCTGCCCGACGCGCTCGACGACGTACTCGGGCTGGAGCCGCAGATCGAGCGCTGGGCGGCGGAATTTGCGCAGCACGAGAATGCGCTGTTTCTCGGGCGCGGGCTGCATTACCCGATCGCGCTCGAAGGCGCGCTGAAGCTGAAGGAGATCTCGTATATCCACGCGGAAGCGTATCCAGCGGGCGAGCTGAAGCACGGGCCGCTGGCACTCGTGACCCATACCATGCCCGTCGCGACTATCGCGCCGAACGATGCGCTGCTCGAGAAGCTGAAGTCGAACATGCAGGAAGTGAGAGCGCGCGGCGGGCAGCTTTATGTGTTCGCCGATGCAGATACGCGGATCGATAATAGCGAAGGCGTGTCAGTGTTGAGGATGCCGGATTATTACGGGCTGTTGTCGCCGATCCTGCATGTGGTGCCGTTGCAGTTGCTTGCGTATCACGCGGCGTGTTTGCGCGGTGCGGATATCGACAAGCCGAGGAACCTGGCGAAATCGGTGACGGTGGAGTGATGGGGTGTGTTTGACCCTTGACCCTGACCCAAGAAATAGTCCGGTTCAAAAGTAGAGAAATTCGGCATGATGTGTCCACGCGGACACGAAGGCCATGCCATGAAGACGAGCAAGTTTCCGGAAGAGCAGATCGCATTTGCACTGAAGCAGGCGGAGCTGGGGACGAAGGTCGAAGAGATCTGTCGCAAGCTCGGGATCAGCGAAGCGACGTTCTACAACTGGAAGAAGAAGTTCGGAGGGCTGGGGCCTTCTGAGTTGCGCCGCTTGCGCCAGCTCGAAGAGGAAAACACGAAGTTGAAGCGGCTCGTGGCGGACCTGAGCCTGGACAAGGCCATGCTGCAGGACGTACTCGCAAAAAAGCTCTGAAGCCTTCCCGTCGGCGCATGTTGATCGATGAATTGCGTGATCGCTATCGAACCAGCCTGACGAAGACCTGCGCGTTGTTTGGCATGTCGCGCTCGCTGTATCGGTATCAGTCGGTTGCGCGCGATTCGTCGGCGCTGCTCATGCGTATCAAGGAAATCACCGCCACGCGCGTGCACTACGGGTATCGACGCGTTCACGTGGTCCTGCGACGGGAAGGCTGGCGAGATAACTGCAAGCGCGTCTACAGGCTGTATCGAGCGGAGGGCCTGTCACTGCGGCATAAGCGGCCACGGCGTAACAAATCGGCTCGGCTGCGACAGCCCAAGCACATCGTGACCGCGATCAACGAAATCTGGAGCATGGATTTCGTTGCAGATGCACTGTTCGATGGGCGACGCCTTCGTACTCTGACCGTCGTCGACAACTACACACGGGAATGTCTTGCCATCGAGGTCGGACAAAGTCTGAAGGGGGAGCATGTGGTCGAAGCGCTGACGCGTATTACTGCCATGCGCGGGCACCCCGCCACGATCAAGGTCGACAATGGCAGCGAGTTCATCTCGAAGGCAATGGACCGGTGGGCGTATGAACATGGCGTTGAACTGGATTTCAGCCGGCCGGGCACGCCCACTGACAACGCCAAGGTCGAAAGCTTCAACGGGCGCTTCCGTCAGGAATGTCTGAACGCGCATTGGTTCTTGTCATTGGCTGACGCGCAGAGCAAAATCGACGACTGGCGCACGTACTATAACGAGGTTCGTCCCCACTCCGCATTGCAGTGGATGACACCCGCCGAATTCGCCCGTCAGGCAAGGAAATCCACTTCGCCTGACAACTCAACCAAGCCGGAAATCTCCACTTCCGACCGGGACTAATTCTGGTTCAGGGTCAGTCATACGACGGATGACCGACATCCCACACAAAGCGTGTCGTGCGGTGCGTCGAACACGTAGTGCAACGCGATCACTAATTCCACGCTGCCGAGATTGGACGACAGATGACCGCTCGTGCGGGCCACGCTGTCGATGAGGAGTGCACGAACCTCGTCCAGAACCCGTCCGGGTACCGGCTCAACCGAATCCTTTCATAAACCAGACCGATGGGCGATTGAGAGTCTTTTGCTTATTGCGCCTTGCGTTTCGCAATCTTGAAAAATCCAATCTGGTCTCTTATAACCAGTTCTCATGCGACTGAATTTTGAACATCGTGGCACTTCGTTCACGAAATTGCGAATTGAAATGCACGAGGCAGTCGTGATGTAGCGCAGCGGCGATTAGCTATCGCTCCGAATATCGAAATACCAACGAAAAATTGGTACGCTTTCTTCAATTATTAAACGGGGTAGAAACATGGCCCGACTCACCTGACAGTTCGGCAACTTTAATCCTCGCGTCATTTCGTGCGCTGCGGAAATATTTTCTGCGGCGGGGGATTTAATTTCTCTTTAAACGGGCCGTATTTGTCGGGCGGCCAGCGATGTGTCTTGTCATTCGACGATGGTTGACCTGCACGGAGATGCGATATGGACCAGATCAGCGAACGGACGATGGCGGATGCCCATGTGCGCGGCAGCCTCCGGAAGTTACCCGTTCACCGGCTTTGTGGCGAAACGGTTAGCGAGTATCAGCGCAAGATCGAAACAACCTACGAAGGCGACCCGGCGGACTGGCGCAAGGCAATCGGCGAGTACCTGCTGTTCCAATTCGGTGTCTACGACGACCCGCGCTCGACGCCGCCGATTTCTCTGGACGAGTCGGGCATCCGATACTTCGAGCGGCAATTGCGTCTCGCAGGATTCGACGAGCATGACCATCCGCCTGTCGGACGCATCCTCGACATCGGCTGCGGCTGGGGCTACATCCTGAAGTATCTCGCGGACCGCTTCGCGGATTGCGCCCGGCTCGATGGCGTCAACGTAAGCCAGGAGCAACTCGAATACTGCGCGCAATTGCACGCGAAGCATGGCCTCGAAAGCAGGATCAACCTATATCAATGCAACGCGCAGGACGTCGACCTGCTACCCGACGCCGCGACGCCGTACGACCTGGTGATCATCCGCGGCGTGATCTCGCACTTTCCGAATGCGTTGTACGAAAAAGCCATGAAGGTGCTGTATCCACGCGTACGTCCGGGCGGCTCGGTAGTGATTTCGGACAACCTGTACAACATTGACCTAAGCGAATACCAGTCCGATACGCCGGACGAAGTCGACCGAATCGCGTGCAAGCACCGCAAAACGCCCGAGTACTTCGCAAAGGTACTTACAGATGCGGGCTTCACGCTGCACGACATGCGGGTGCTGCCGTCGAACATCGACGTCGCGCGCTGGCTGATGGATTCGAAGGCAAACATTGAGAAACACTTCCCGCATGGGACAACTGGCACGCTCGAGGAATTGCGGGTGCTCGCGGAGAACTGGTCGATCGCGCTGATCAAGAACAAGGTGTCGACTTATAGCATCGTGGTCCGTCGGCCATAAGTACCACGCGTCCCCTATTCCCCTTTAGCCGCAGGAGACCTCATGAAATCGCGACATCGATCCCCTGATCCCGGTGATACGCGCCAACCGCTTCCCTACCCGAATGGATGGTTTGCGGTGTGCCTGAGCGACGAACTGAAGCCAGGCGCTGTGCTGACGGTTCCTTTTGCGGGACAGGAATTGCTGGTGTACCGGACCCGATCGGGTCGGGCGTGCATCGCTGAACCCTATTGCCCCCACCTGGGAGCGCATCTTGGTCATGGCGGCCGGATCGACGGCGAAGACATCGTGTGCCCGTTTCACGGCCTGGCCTTCGCGCCGGACGGCCATTGCGTACGGACCGGCAATGGCCAGAAGCCGCCATTTGCTGCGTTGAGCCACCAGCATACCTGCGAGGTCAACGGCGCCGTATTCACGTGGCGAGACAGTAGTGGGCAGCCGCCGAATTTTGCGTTGCCGGAATTCGGCTTCGAAGGTTTTTCCCGCCCGCACAGTAGTAGTGCCGAACCGACTGGCTACGTGCAAGACATGGTCGAAAACACGGCGGACGTCGCACATTTCCCAGTGCTGCACGGCTTTACCGATACAGCGGTGACGCATCACGCCGACGGTTGCCGGATCACATTCGAACTCAGCGGGCGATGGCACGGCGTGGCGGTGACGATGTGCTTCACCAGCCACGGCCTTGGCTATACCGAAGGAGAAATCAACATACCCAACCTGGCTGTCCGAGTCCGAACGCAGTCTTTCGCAACGCCGCTCGCCCCATTGCGCTGGAAATTCAGGTGGAGTGACGCGTTGCGGATCCCGCGGCTCGATGCGTTGCCGGTTGCGTTGCGCGCGGTGATCTATGCAGCGCTTTCCGGCGCCGCCCATCGTTGGTTTGCAAGGGTGGCCCGCGCCGACTTCGAAATCTGGAATCACCGTCAATATCTCGAGCACCCCAAACTCGTCGCGGGTGAAACCTCCGTCGCTGCGCTTCGACGATGGAGCAAGCAGTTCTACCCGGTCGCCGAGCTTGCCGTCAACGATCGAGCAACATCAATCGTACTCGGGAGAACAACACACCTGCCAGAGGAGCCTGAGGAGCGCGGTATTTCCACTCTAGTCACCAACAAGTAGTGAGGATGGTCTTCATCATGAATATTGCTTCTGACATCGACAAAGTCCCCGCCATATACTGGCCATTCTCCGTCAATTCTCATCCGCGCATCGAAGAGGTACATGTCGGGTCCGTCGCGTTTATGGACCGTTTCAGCTTGTATGAAGACCGCGAACAGCGTGACCGTCTGGAGATCGGTCGCGTAGGTGGCGGCCTGACTGGCTTGCTGTATCCTTCGGGGCCGCTGGAACTCGCGCAGATTGCAGCCGACTGGTCGATGGTCGTATTTGCCTTCGACGATTACTATTGCGACGAAGGGCCGACGCGCAACGATCCGGAAACGCTAGTGCAAGCCGTGTCGCGAATCCATCGGGCCATCGAGGCACCCGAGTACATCGAGGATCCAAACGACAACTACGCGCTCGCGTTTCGTGACATCCGGATTCGTCTGGAGCACTTCGGGCCGCCGGAGTTGATCTATCAGTGGGTGGACGCAGTCAAGGGCTGGTATTTGCTGGAAGTGGTTAAAGCCAGCAACATTGCCCGTGGTGTCAAACCGTCGTTGAGCGATGGCGCCAATCTGCGTCTGCAATGCGGCGGCGGTTTTGCCTATATCGGGCTGATTCCAATCGTCCGCCAGATTCCAGTGAGCATACGAATGCTAGCCGATCGCCGCGTTCGTGCGTTATCCGAAATGGCTAACATGATCGTCAACTGGGGCGGCGAAGTCTACTCGTACTTCAAGGAAGCGCACCGGGCATATGATGACCACAACATGATCGACGTGGTCCGCAATACGTATCGATGCGACAAGGAGGAAGCGCTTGTGCTGTCCAATCGGCATTACGAGCAGATCGTCAGGCGGTTCATTGAACTGCGACTGGAAGTGCTTGCAGGGACCAGCGATCCGGCATTGGCCAGCTACCTGGATGCATTGATTGACTACGCTGGCGGCGGACTCTACTGGTGCCAGACTACGCTACGCCATATCTTCCGGGATACCTTTAGGGACAGCGGTAAAGCCTATGAGCATGACGGTTTTACCGACGTCGCGAAAGGGGGGGCAGCAGCACTGCCAGTCGTTCCGTCGCTGGCGTGGTGGTGGCACGTTGGCGAGTCCTCGATGAGGTGAGCTCTGAGGCTAGGGTCAGTCGCAGCCCGACCCCAGAGCAGTCTTCCAATTTCTTCGCAAGCGGCCAGTAGGGCAAAGCTTCGACCACTGCCCCAAGCCGCCCGACTTGGCGAATGAGCAGATCCGACTACGGAACCAGAATCGAATCGCGAATCCGGTCCATGCGAACGATGGCTTCGTCGCCGCGCTCGACGGGAGTACTTTGCGTGATCGTAATCTCGGACGTATCCGTGAAAACAATCGTCAGTCGACCGCGTTTGCGGCTAGAGCCCCTGGCGTACTCGTATGAACTGATCGCTGCGGGATGGCCACTGAATTCTTGTATCTTGGTTCCTTCGAATCTCGTCAGTCGACTGCCCACGCGCTGCAGCAGTTCCCGCATGTTCTTCTCGATCTCACCGGATAGCGCTCGCGGAAGTTGCGCGGCAACGCGGCGGATGTCACTCGGTTTGAATGAAGCAGGGGTTTTCACGTTGATCGTTATGGCTTCCACTTCCCATCCAGGACCACTGACCGCCTGAAACAGGAGCGGGGCCGCGTTATCAGCATCTACTTCGTTCCCGATGTACCTCTTCAACTCAGTGTGCATTTGATCCTTCTGAGCTTCTGATATGACCGTCCAGGTGCTCGGGACGCTTAGCCGGATACCGCTACCAACGTCGAATGCTTGATAACGCACGGTCTCGCCCTGGATACGCGGACACACGATCTCGACTTCCCGTGCGTAGGGACCTCCTATTGCCGGCATCTTGTGCAAGTCCCAATCCGTATTCGCTTCCCCTTCTCGGATAAATGTCCCGTCAGCGCGCCGATAGCGATGGAGCCATTCGGTCGTCTCCCGTGTCTGACAATTGATGCCTCGGTATGTTTCGGCAACCTGAATACCGATAGCCGCCCCCATCTTAGGTGAGGGGATGAATCGCTCCCAAACCCATGTCCAACCATGTTGTAGTGGTCAACTAATCCCGGACACTGCGTTAAGTTTTTCTTCCGCAACCGCCGGCGCCAGTCCGTCATTGAACTGATGCGGCCGTATCCAGTTGTACCGGTGCATCAGGTAGTGGCTGATGTCCCGGTGTGCCTCCTGCGCCGACATGTAGCCCACTGACGGTAGCCATTCGGTCTTGAAGCTGCGGAACAGCCTCTCCATCGGGGAGTTATCCCAACAATTTCCTCGACGGCTCATGCTCTGCTGTATCCGATAGCGCCAGAGGCGCTGACGGAATTTCCGGCTTGCATATTGGCCGCCTTGATCCGAGTGAAACAGCAAGCCTTGCGGTCGACCACGTTGCTCATAGGCCATCTCCAACGCCTGCACGACCAGATCGGCATCAGGGCGTGTCGAGAACGCCCAGCCAACAACCCGACGCGTGAACAGGTCGAGTACTACGGCCAGATAATGCCAACGTCCCTGCGCCCAGACATACGTGATGTCACCACACCACACCACACCTGATTCGGCGTACCAACCTCGAATTCGCGATTGAGATGGTTCGGGATATCGATCCGCTCGACCGTGGCCTGCTTGTAGGCATGGCGACCCGGCTGCTTGCAGATCAACCCCAGCTCTTCCATCAAGCGGCTGACCTTGAAGCGGCCAATCGCCGTACCTTCCTCGCGCATCATGCCCATGATGCTGCGACTGCCGGCTGAGCTTCGACTCTCGATGAACAGCTCGTGTACCCGGCTACGCAGTGCCATTCGCTCGGCATCAACACGTCGGGCTCGCCCTCGGTGGGCATACAGGCAGGACCGCGACACGTCGAATACCGCGCAGATCAGCTCGACCGATTCGCTTGCGCCAATCTGATCAATTACTTCGTACGTTCGATGCCTTCCGACATCAAGAGCGCGGTAGCCTTTTTTAAAATGGCCTTCTCACGCTCGAGGCGTTCGATACGCGCCTCGAGTTCCTGAATACGCTGTTGATCCGGCGTGATTGCCTTGCCCTGCGGCGTGACGCCCTGGCGTTCCATCTGAAGTTGCTGCACCCAGCGGCGCAGCACCGTCTCGCCGACGCCGACCGAGCGGCTTGCTTCCATATGGCTATAACCCTGGTCGAGCACCAGACAGGCGGCTTGCTGTTTGAACTCCGGGGAAAACGTACGTCGTTGCTTGCTCATCAGACACCTCTTCATGGCGACCATTCTCGCCTAAATCAGTGTCCGGATTCATTAGACCACTACAATACCAAAGCGGTAATCGGCAACGCGACAAGGCGTTTGGTTACTTTCATTGCGAGATTCATCCCCGATTCCGCTCGTATTGGTCTGTGCCTATTTTCGAAATAGCCGTTGAAAGAAGCCACGCTTCTGCGACGGTGACGATCCTTCAGTCGACGAGTCGTCGGGCGAATGCTCTACATCCATGTTCGGTTGGTCACCATGAACAAGGTCCCATGGATAGTGCTTTAGACCAGCACACAGGCTGTCGTCAAGATTCAGCGCTTTGACAGTTCCAGCCGCTTCGACGCACCAAAATCCGAAATACGCACCACCATCAATGTTTTCATCGAAACCGTACCAGTATGGTTTTGCATATATTGCAGGCACGCCCCCCTTTTTATCCGGTCGATCCAGCTCCCGATACCAGTTCTCAACAAAAGATCGAAGCATCCTCGGCTGGTCAGACGCCGATGCGTTCACCGCATCGAGCAAGCGTTTGTACGGCTTCGGATGTCGCAACTCGGCGCCGATTTTGCGATCGTGGTCACGGCTGGCGATTACGCGATCCAGTAGCACGTCTTCGCCTTCATTTCCGATCAAGTTTATCAACCGCCGCCATTGATCATCAGGAATTTTCAATGTCAAAGCAAAACTGACCAACCAGAAGCTAATGATGTAAAAATCGAGGTTCCTTGCCCAGCTTCGACGCAACGCCTTTTTCTCATCCGTAAACACACTTTCACCAAGCTTTACGGATTCTTCCCACGCATCAAGAAGACCCGGAAGATACTGCGATAAGACAGTAACAGAGTCACCACGGGAATATCGATTCAGAATCAATTCAAGGTGATTCAGGGCCAATTCAAATACATATTGTGGCCGATATCCTGGATTCGCCGAGGGTTCCTTGCACCGGGCCAGCATATCCGCGATTCTGTTATGAGAATATTCAATCCATTTATCCCAATAAGAGCGAGGGGCCAAGGAATCTCTAGTCATGTCAATGTCCAATAATTTTTGAGTCGGGCTGAATTACGAATTTCCCATTCTTGTCCAAAATTCCTACGGTGACGTTTCCGTAAGGATCAGTATGAACCAGCCATTTCTCGACACGATTGCTATTGAGTGCATTCTGAATATCTGCACTCAGAACTCGATCGTTACTCACAGCGTCCCGCATGCGGTTAAAGCCAGTGTTTACTCCGCTAAGCCAATCATCGCTCATTTGAACCGCACCGGGAATCGTGGAGGCTGGTTGGTTTAAGTTAATGCGGACACGTCAGCGGCATTTCTGAGTTGCCTG
>NZ_JAGXKA010000119.1:0-421 GCF_019091065.1 Burkholderia sp. GbtcB21 | reverse complement strand
CGCTGAGAGGTGCAAGTCCGGTTCGGGGAGGAGAGGCCGGGAGATAGCTCGACTACGCCCGGTCTCTTACTCCACTTTCGACGTGGCAGGGCTGGCTGTATGTGGCTTTCGTGATAGATGTGTTTGCTCGCCGTATCGTCGGCTGGCGAGTCAGCAGTTCGATGACCACGGACTTCGTTCTGGATGCCCTTGAACAGGCGCTTTACGCGCGGCGCCCGGGCGACGACGGAACCTTGATACACCATTCCGACAGAGGGTCCCAATACGTCAGCATTCGCTACAGCGAACGGCTGGCCGAAGCGGGCATCGAACCGTCGGTCGGCAGCCGGGGAGACAGCTATGACAACGCCCTGGCTGAAACGATCAACGGCTTGTACAAGGCTGAACTGATTCATCGCCGCACCTGGAAAACGCGGGAATC
>NZ_JAGXKA010000118.1:0-431 GCF_019091065.1 Burkholderia sp. GbtcB21 | reverse complement strand
TGGTCATACTCCAACTGCTAGTCATACTCTAGCTTGTGCCGACGTGATACAGTGTCAGCCTATACTCAGTACACTGGTCATACTCCAGTTGCTAGTCATACTCTAGCCTGTACCGATGTGACACGGTCGGATGGTTCGAAGCCAACATACATATCTAATGTAATCTAACACGCTTCCTACATGAACGCGAAACATGTAATCTACATATGCATACTGTTATACTAATCTTACCTGGATTCCGATTTCAGGTGTGCCAGTCAACCTGACTGGAACTGAAGCTGAGCGGCGGATTACTGGCTCCTAAACCATAAAAAATCACAACGCTATATGCGACACGCTAAATCACTTCCCGGGGACTGGAACTATGAACTAATAGTCTGCGATCACGGCGGCGTCGTCCTCACCGGCATCATCCGCGCCGGCTTCGTCGC
>NZ_JAGXKA010000117.1:0-434 GCF_019091065.1 Burkholderia sp. GbtcB21 | reverse complement strand
CCGGTCGAAAGTGTGACGAAGTCTTTCAGGCCGAGATCGATGCCGACACCGGAACGGATCGGGCGCGCCTGAACATCAGGTATCTCGATCACGATATTCAGGAACCAGTTGCCGCGCGCATCCTGCGCGAAGTTGGTGCCGTCCTTGATCTTCCCTTCGGGAAGCGGCCGGCTACTGAATACACGGAAAGTGTTGCTGGCAAAGCGAAACGCGTCGCCCTCGCGTTTCAGGTCGCGGCCCTTCAGCGGCACCCAGCCCAGCGATTTCCTGCCGCGATAGCGCAGGTACGGGCGACGGTGCTGGCTGCGCGACTTCGCGTATTGCTCGCACGTTGCATTGATCGTGCCGGAGTGGAGTCCGAGTTCCTTGCTGCTGCCGGTCGTCAGCACGTTCAGGTCGAACCCCGTCGGCCACTTCTTGCTCCACTTGAGCGC
>NZ_JAGXKA010000116.1:0-440 GCF_019091065.1 Burkholderia sp. GbtcB21 | reverse complement strand
AATTTATGTATCATGGTGAAATACAACAAAATACATACAATTCTATATAAGTGTATACTCTTGAAAAATACTTAAAGAAAAAATATCACCTATCTAGATCTTCCTTTAACTGATTAATTCAATTTCTAATAATATATATATATTTTTTAAATTCATTTATTTTAAATTAATCAATTAAATGAAAAAATCATTGATTGTAGTTGGTCCAAGAATTAATTAAAATAAATAATTAATTTAGAACTCAATCTATTTTTCAAGATAAATTCGAAAAAAAATTGCATAAATAAAATGCAATTTTCGAAATTGATTAAGAAAATAAAGAAAAAATATATATTGAAAATTATTTAAATTTAGTTGAAAAATTAAAATTTCAACTAAAAACAATTTTCTAGTTGCTTAAACGTGATGCTAAAGAGCTGATCGCGCGCGGCTCGGGCCCG
>NZ_JAGXKA010000115.1:0-440 GCF_019091065.1 Burkholderia sp. GbtcB21 | reverse complement strand
TTGAATGTCCATCTCCCGTTCGATGTCTGCTTGTACCCGGCGGTGTAATCGCGAATCGCCGTCACGATTTCGTCTTCTGAACGATCATCCCCCACACCAACATACGGGTGACGAATCGTTTTCACGTCGGCCGCCCCGTGATGTGGATCCCACGGAAACGGTTGGGTACCAATACCACCGCCGGCAATCCCCGAGCGGTGGCGCTCCCGTTGGGATTTGCGCCGAGCAGGCGAATCGCCATTAATACACCCTTCGACCTCGAAGAAAGGCGTGAACATCGACACGCCGGATTTGACCTTGTCCATGGGGCCGGAATTGGTGATGTCCGTTGCCGGATACCAGCCATAGCTTTCCTGGATCTTCGGATCACCGTGATCAATCTCCAGCCAGTAGTGACCGGGTTCTGCTTCCATCATGGCCCCGCTTGTGCCATAAAAAGG
>NZ_JAGXKA010000114.1:0-441 GCF_019091065.1 Burkholderia sp. GbtcB21 | reverse complement strand
ACCCGCCACGTGTATGACGCCGCCGGGCGGCTGGTATCGAGCAGCGATCCGCGCTTCTTCGGTCGGCAGCAGGCCGGTGAGACGACACTCGCCGGCAACGAGCGCCACCGCTATGTGCTGTCGGGCCATCCCGTGACGCGCGAAAGCCGCGACGCCGGGTGGCAGGTCGACCTGCTGGACGCCGGCGGCGCCTTGTGGCGCAGCTATACGGCCCGCGATCATCAATGGCGCCGGGAATACGATGTGCTGCACCGACTGAGCGCGGTCTGGCTCGCGAGCAAGATGAGTGGCGCCGAACGCTGCACCGAGCGGTTGCGCTACGGCGACGACGCCGGGATCGATGCCGAGACGGCCCGCCGCGCGAACCTGCGCGGGCGGCTGGTCGGACACTACGATACGGCGGGCCTGCGCGAGATCACGAGCTACAGCCTCGGCGGGGGG
>NZ_JAGXKA010000113.1:0-441 GCF_019091065.1 Burkholderia sp. GbtcB21 | reverse complement strand
AGCACCAGCAACAGCGTGGCTTCGTGGGGCGAGCCTTCGATGCGCACGCGGGTGTTGCCCACGCTGATCTCGATGGCGCCCGCCGGAGCGGCACTGGCGACTGGGGCCGGGGTCGGCTGCTCCATCTCTTGCGCCGGTGCTTCCACGGTCACGGGCAGCAAATCCACCGGATCGTATTCGCCGGCACGCAACGCTCGGCGCCATTTGAACACCAGGTTCGGATTCACCCCATGATCCATCGCCAGGCGCGCCACCGATACGCCCGGCTCGCACGCCAGCTTGGCCAGATGCCGTC
This sequence comes from Burkholderia sp. GbtcB21, assembly GCF_019091065.1. Classification (NCBI taxonomy): domain Bacteria; kingdom Pseudomonadati; phylum Pseudomonadota; class Betaproteobacteria; order Burkholderiales; family Burkholderiaceae; genus Burkholderia; species Burkholderia sp. GbtcB21. The sequence continues at coordinate 146 of NZ_JAGXKA010000113.1, read as the reverse complement.
GAAATTCGATCGGGTGATTCGGGATGCCTTTGCGTGAAGTTCTTTTCGGTGCGTCTGTTGCCAATTTGGTCTCCACTACTTTGGTGGGGACTACTCTGGCAACTTCTTTTCACCCAGTCGAGACGGTGCTGGGGACACGCTTACTT
>NZ_JAGXKA010000112.1:0-445 GCF_019091065.1 Burkholderia sp. GbtcB21 | reverse complement strand
TGCGCAAGCGTCATGATGCGATCGCGATCCAGGCTCGGCTGGAAGCTGAAGTCGTAGCCGGCCAGCGTCTTGATCGTGCCGAGCCGCGCGGTCTGCAGCGCCATCCGGATGCGGCGTGTTTCGCGTGTCGTGAACTCCTCGCCCAGCAACGTTTCCAGCACTTCGAGCATCGAACTGTCGCCTTGCTCGAAGCGGTTCAGGGTGGCATCCAGCGTTTCGAGCGCGCGCGGCATGCGCAGGCCGACGAGATAGCGCCGGATGCGCTCCAGTGTCGAGGCAGGCATGCTGTTCATGCGGTCCTCCCGGCTTCTGCGAGACGTCTTGCGACCTGGTCATAGAACGACAAGGGCCGGCGAGCCACGCTCGCCGTCACCGATGGCACGGGGTGCCGTGCCGGCTGCTTACGCTGGTTTGCACGCCGATGACCGGGCAACAGCGAGGTTCG
>NZ_JAGXKA010000111.1:0-447 GCF_019091065.1 Burkholderia sp. GbtcB21 | reverse complement strand
GATATAGATTTATTAAACTTACCGTAATATCTATTCAATTCAATATCACCTAGTTGATCCTAGATCAAATGATCTTAATCCTGATATGATTAGGTTCAATCTCAAGAGTGTTATTCGTGTTCTTTGATTTGTTAGTTAAGCCTACTTTTGGGTCAGGGTGATACGTACATTTTGGGAACATGATAGTATAATTGAGTGGGAGTGCTAACATAAATATGGAGTCTATAACTTCTATAGGAATTTAGAAGTGAAACGATGATATCCTTCGAGCTTGGCTAAACAGAGATAAATGGTGGAGATCTCATTTCACTTCGCTGAAATATTATTTATACGGAGCTAAGTGTTTTAAGGATAAAATACATTGAAGGTGTAACGGTAATTTAGTTCCTATTCAATGTAGATCATCTATTAAAGGGTCATTGATCAAATTAGGATTATAACAATGGA
>NZ_JAGXKA010000110.1:0-447 GCF_019091065.1 Burkholderia sp. GbtcB21 | reverse complement strand
GGCCTGCAGCAGGTGCCGTCGAACCTGACCCACAACGGCATCGCGCTGATGCTTCCCATGTTCGTGATGCTGCCGGTCGCCAAGGATGTGTACAGCTACTACCAGGAGGAGCAGGTCAGCTTCACCAGCGTTTCCGCGCTAAGCAGCTTCGTCGATAACGGCCTGGATGGCTATCGAGACTACCTGCGCAAATATTCGGACCCGGAACTGATCACCTTTTTCGAGAAGGCGCAGGCCGAACGGACCGAACGCGAGACCGGCGTCGTGGCCGCGCCTGCCGCCGCGGAGGAAAAGCCATCCATCTTCGCCTTGCTGCCTGCCTATGCGCTGAGCGAGATCAAAAGCGCGTTCAAGATCGGTTTTTACCTCTATCTGCCTTTCGTAGTGGTGGATCTGGTGATTTCCAGCGTTCTGCTGGCGTTGGGGATGATGATGATGAGTCCGGTG
>NZ_JAGXKA010000011.1:22781-280880 GCF_019091065.1 Burkholderia sp. GbtcB21 | reverse complement strand
ACTGCAAACGCAACCTCGATGTCTCGCACACTAAAACCCGACCTTGCCAACAGGGAGGTGTTCATATAAGGACGTCAGCCTTTTCGGCCGCCGAGCATTCGCGTCCGACGACGTCCTTGCAGTTTCTGCGGAACCATTTTTCCGTCCTGGCCCCGTCAGTGAACCGGGCCGGATTGAACGCGGGAGCGAGCGGCTCGATGGCCTTGCCAGTGACGACGTGCCGGCCTGGGCCGGTCGGCGTGCTGCCATGACAGGTCGCACAACTCCAGTCGCGCCCGTGTCGAGACGTGAAGAACTGTTGACCTCGCGATGGCGTTGCACCCGCGCCTGCCTGCGCTGTATAGCCGCTCAGCAACTGCGCTGGCGTTTCGGCATGTGCGCTGGCAATGGCGGCAACCAGCATCGCAGCCCAAAGGCAAGGGTCGCAAAGCGCGCGAAATGAATGGGATATCCGCATCGTGATTCTCCTGAGCGATGCGTTCATGTTCGGGCGGATTCCTTACCGGATTCTTAACGTCCAGGCGTCCGGTGGTCAGCGCAATGTCGTACTGCAACCTGCTCGATCGATTCGAACACTCGGAGGAACCCGACCGGAGATTGCCGTATCGACGGCTTGACGCAGTCGATATCGGGTTCGCCAAGCGCTATTGCCAGCCAGGACAATCGGAACAGATCTGACCCGCGTCATCGCGCAATACGCCGGCCCGTCTTCGCGCACCCTGTGCAAAGGCGCATGACATCGTGCCGATCAGGATCTTCCCAGTAAAATTTGACATCGACGGCTCGACGAGAATCGATACGGACGTGCTTCGTCTCGTTAAGATGACGATCGCGTGCCGATACCGTGTAGCGACCCGCTGGCAGACGCACATACAGGAACGGCCCCGTCGTCCGAACCGTGAGGATATGCCGTACACCCTCCGAGATCTCGACATCCACGTCGGACAGGTACTCGCCTGTCTTCGATGCAAAGGTCATCCGCAAGTTATAACGGGAGGCCACTTCGCGAAACGCACTTGCCTCGTCGGCACCGATGCCGCCCGTCACATACGTTACCCCGTCGTGCTCGACCGGCGTCAACACCGAATCGGCAAAGGTACTCGTTGCCATGGCAAGAAGGCATATCGATGTGCACAGCGCGCCGACGATTCTGGTCCACATGATCATCTCCGATTGCACATGGCATCTTTTGCATCCGTTATTGCCCGGATACGAACGATGCGGGACGGCCGCGGAGATTACGCGTACGAATCTCGCTGCTCTCGCCATAAGCATCCTGCCGCCCACCAGTTCGACCTTGACTCAAATCAAGCGATCGACGCACGCAGAAACCTAAGCTGGTTATCAAATCGGCCTCGACGCCACAAACAGCGGGCGAAACGAGCTTGATGATCAGTTGAGGACTCCCGCGATGATCACGCCACGAACAGCCATGTGGATTGCTTCCACGGTTTTTGCGATGCTCGCCGCGCCAACTGCCACTGCTGAAGAATTGGCGCGCATACCTACTCACTCTCAGCGCTACGGGATCCATATCGGAATTTCCGCGTACGACGATCCGCTGCTCAAGGGGGTGACGTGCTTCGTTTCGGAACCGCATACAAGCGGCCAACGCCCCGGGTTCCGCGACAGACATAGCAACGGCGAATCGTCGGTGTCCTGCCATCAAGTCGGAGCACTCGCGACTACGGCGCATGTGCCGCAACAGGCACAAGTGTTCGACGAATCGATAGACCCCGTATTTCGATCGATACACGTAATTCGTATTCTCGATATGAAGCGTCTCGTCGTGTTGTACTTCTCATACGCCGAGAGCGACGTGGCCGGCGATCTACCGGGACATGTCGACGTCATTCGCCTTCCCGTACGTTCTGAAAAGCAAAGCTCGTCAGCCGAATGATTCGGAGCGCGATTCGATCGACTGCGGTGATGCGCCTCACTTCCCCCAAAGCAGCGCTCATTCAAAGAGGAAATGCAGTAGATACTGCGACTGATTCGGTGCGTAGCCGACGGGGCTTGATCTGCATCAAGCTCAAACCTTCATTCTGCGCCAGCATAAAACTCAGCGATTGGCCACTCCGTTCACGGACTTGCGAGCTGTGGCCTCAGTGAGGAGATCCCGATGCGACTGCGAATTAACTCGATCCTGCTTGTCTGGCTGCTTATGCTGGTTGGCAACATATCGGCTGCTTATGCGGACGATCTCACACGCAGCGTGACGACTCGTGATCTTTCGATCCATTACGGGGTTGTCCCGACGAGCCAAGCCTCGGCGCCGACCCGCAGCAGCCCGCAAGCAATACACAACGTGAACCTATACGTGCTGACGGTCGCGCTCTTTGACAAATCGACAGGAAAACGCATCGAAGATGCACACGTCGTAGCCGTCGTCAGAGGACCTCGCGGCGAGGCCAGCCGGGTGCATTCCAAGGCTGTGACGATGCAGCTAGACCCAGTGCGGGAGGGCGGTGCGATCACATACGGGAACGTGTTCGATGCGCGCTGGAAAGGGACCTACCACATCGAACTGTCGATCACCCAAAATGGAGAAGCGCATCCCGAGCACGTGTTGCTCAACTACGAACAACAGTTTTGATGAGATCGGCACCACGCACGATCTCGACGAGTTTGAGTCGCGCCGGGTCATCCATCTGGTGCTTGTCGAGAAACGCATCGAAGCTGCAACGCTTACCGTGGCGTCCAAGCTCGACGTCGGGTGCGCCGTAGGGGATCGCGCCGATTTGACTCGGCGCTTCCACCTTGTCGCTTTCGCTCGATCGTCGATTTTACCGGCGCGGGCACTTGTTCCAGCGTGACGGCATCACCGGCAGCGTCCATCAGACATCGCACGCAAATGGCGCGCCGGCCGCCAACAACGGCACCACTTCGACGCAGCAAGTCTGGGGCGGCGTGACGTGGCAGGCTACAGCGGCCGCAGCCTTGACCGGCGCCGTCTATCACGTCAATGCCAATCATGGCGGTGGCAACGCCAACATTTGCACGATTGGCGGCACTTACAACATCTCGAAGCGCACGCTCCTCGACATGCAGATTGCTACCGTTCGCAACAGTAAGAACGCGAACTTCGGTCTGGAGTCGAACGCCGCCGCCGGCGGCGGCTACAACGACAATCCGACACCCGGGCATAGCCAGACGGGCATCTACGCGGACATCCAGCACCTGTTCTGATTCGAGCTCGCATAACGGCTGGAAGCGTTTTTCCACGTCGCTTCGAGCACCTCGCTCTTCGGCAGAATGCCGACCGTAGCATTCGACGGGACGGGTTCTATCGAGATCGACTCGATCGATCACAACCCGTTCTCCGCCGAAGACCTGCTGAAGAACGAGCGCCCGCCCCGTTCGTGCAGCGGCTTCACATCGTTCGATCGCGTTCACACCGAGCCCTCGCCCGACTCAAAACCGATGTCGCATGCCGACGGCCAGCACCAGCTGATTCGCACCGGACGCGCGCGAGAAGTTCGAAATCTGCGCACCCGAAATGCCGGTTCCGTCAAGTCCGTTCACGTGCTGGAACAGCGCTTCCGCATACGCGTCGGTGCGCGGTGACAGCGCATCGATCCCGATGATTCCGGCTTGCTGCCAGTTCGGCCGCGCATGTCCGGACGGGCCGTCGAACGACGCAACGGTAAACGTGTAGGCCGCCGCCACGGTCCACCGGCGCGTCAGCGCATAGCGCGCGTTGACCTCCGCGTTGCGGAACGTGATGTCCGCGTCGTGCAGCACGACTGGCGTATCGGCGACGTTGTTGATCGACGTTGCCTCGTCGAGCCGCGTTCGCGTCGCGATGGCCGAGATCCGCAACCGGCCCCACGTGTAGGCGGCCGCCGCGCTGACGGTGCGCTGCCGGGCCGCGTTGAACGGCGCACCGGCCGGCTCCATGCCGTCGGCATTGGCCGGTGGGAGATTGCCTTCGTGGTCGAATGCCAGATAGCTCGTGCCGAAGGTAAACGCGCCACGCTCGTAGGTGGCGGCCAGCGCGTAGCCGCGGTTGTCCGCAAAGCCGCCCGCCGCGTTCGAGAATCCGTAGGTCGCGCCGAACCGGACGCCGTCGAGTAGCGGGCTGGTGTACTTCACCGCGTTGTTGCTGCGGGTGTAGTTCGCCAGGTTGTCGTTGTCGAACGGATGCGCGAACGCGACTCCGCCGAAGGGCGTTCCGCCCAGCGCGAACGGCTGCACGAGCTGCAGCGTCGAATCGAACTGGCGGCCGACCGTCACCGTGCCGTATCTGCGGGATGCAAGCCCCGCGTAGGACTGGAAGCCGAACAGACGCCCTTGCTGGCCGATGGCACCGTTCGTGACCGAAAAGCCGCTCGCGAGCAGAAACACCACGTTGAGATCGGCGCCGATCGGCTCGTTGCCGGAAAGAGTCAACCGACTCACGTTCACGTCACCCGATTTCGCCTGCAACGCATGCGCGTCGCCGTGGCGACTGCCGAGGTTGTCGACGAACGCGATCCCGCCGTCGATCAGGCCGGACAGGGCCACGGTGCCCTGCGCACGCGCGGCGGCGGGGACACACAGCGCGACGATGCAGCAGCGCACGGACGCCCGAATCCGTCGTTTCATCCGCTCTGCCTGGACGGGGTCGACGGACGGCCGGGCACCCTTTCCGCTTGGCGACGCTCGGACACACCCTGTCCGGTCGCAATGCGCGCGCGCAATACGTGCACGATCCACGCGCGCTCCGCGACTTCCCGCTGGATCTCGCGCGCGTGCCCCGACACCCGGTCGAGCCCGCTCGATCCCGCCGGCCGCGTCCCGTGCGCGGTGGCCGGCGGCTCGCCGGCGATCAGTCGCCCGGCCTCGCGCGCCGTCGCGGCAATCGCCGCGCGGTCGATCGCGTCGAGGGTATCGTCGAGATACTCGACCGGCGCGAGCACGCCCACCAGCGCTTTCATCTGCTGCATCGCGACGCTCGCACTCGCCGTGCGCGGGTCCGCCGCAATCGATTCGAAGCGCGTCGCCGCGATGGTCGCATCGAGCATATCGATCGCGACGCACGCCCGTCGCCGCAGCGCGGTCAGCGAGCCCCGGCCCGCGCGGGCACGCGCCGGATCGTCGTCGCCGACCGCGCGCAAGTAGGTCGCGGTGGCCGATATCGCGTGATCGGCGACCTCGCCGATGCGGTGATGCTCGCGGTCCGGCCATGCGAGCAGGCTGACGATCACGCCGACCAGCACGCCGGCGAGGCTGTTTCCGACCCGCAGCGCAGCCAGCATCCATGACGGGCCGACCGGCGTCCCGAGGTGCGCGACCAGGATGAAGTGCGACGTCAGGAACAGGATGTACGACACGTAGCTCACGCTGCGGGCCGCGAGCGTGCCGGTGGCCAGCGGAAGGATCGCCAATGCCAGCAGCAACGGATCATGGACCAGCAGCGACAACATGGACGCCAGCACCGCGCCGAGCAACGTACCGCCGATGCGAAGTCCGGACAGCTTCACCGTCTGCGACAGCGTCGGCTGCAGGATGAACATCGTGGTCAACGCGAGCCAGTATCCCTGCTGCACGCCGGAGATGCGCGCCAATGCGACGGCGATCATCGCGGCAACGCCAAGACGCGAAGCGTAGCGATGGAACACGTTCGGCGCGGCCATCTCGTTGCGCAGCGCGACGAGCCGGCCCGCGCCGCCCGCGGGTTTCCCCTTTGCCGGCTCGTTTCGCGCCGCGTCGTCAGGCGCGATCTCGTCGCTCACCGGCTGCAGCAGCACGGCCCCGAATCGCGCGATCAACGTTTCGCATGCGCGCAACCAGGCCGATCCCTCGTCGTCATGCAGGTTCCGGTATTGCGCGACACGGCGCGCGAGCGCATCCAGTAGCCCGGCGCGGTCGCGCGCGAGCGCCTGCGCCGCGTCACCGGCGAGGGCGCAGCCTTCGACGAGACGTGCGAGTTGCGCGAGAACCGGCGCGAGCACGGCGGCGGCCTCGCGCCGCTCGCCGACGCTGGCGGCCGCGATGCGCGACTCGAGGCCGGCGAGCAACGCCATCGCCCGCTCCGCATCGGCAACCCACTTCCCGCAGAGAGGCGGAAGACCGCCGCGGCGGTTCGCCGACGCGGCGATCATCGCGTCGAGCCGCGAGCGCAATGCCGCACGGCCGCTCTCGAGCGACGCAAGATCGCCGTTCGCAGCACGCGCGAGCCGTTCGACGAAGGTCGCCATCGCGTGCAGAAAAGCCATCGTGGCCATACGCGCCCGTGCGCTGCCGTCGGTCTGCCACAGGCCGATGCCCGCCAACGCCGCCCAGACGCACCCGCCGAAGTAGAACAGCGCGTACTGCGCGGCGGACGCGATGCCATGCACCGGAAAGCACGCGGCGACGGCGCAGGCGGTTGCGGTCAGAATGCCGCGCAGGCCCGACGCCGCGCCCCGCTTGCGCGCCGACGCGCCGAGATACGCGACGGCCCCGACGATGACGATCGACAGCACCGGCAGTGCGTGGGTCGCGATCGCGATCGCGGACGCCGCGGCGCCCAGCATGCCGAACCACAGGCCTTTGGCCAGGCGCTCCGCTGCCGGGCGGCCGGACTCGTCGGCGAGACAGGTCCAGAACGCGGCGATCGCCGACCAGCACAGCATCGGCATGTGCAGTTGCGCCGCGGCCACGGCCGGCACGACGCAGATCAGGCCGCCCCGCAGCGCTTCCGCGATCGGCAGATGGCGCCGTCCGAGACTGAAAAAGCGCCGTACCCGGTCGCGGGCGGTCGAGACAAGGCCCATGTTTCCCTCCCGACCGCTTATCGCGCCGCACCCGCGAGCGGGACCGGGATCACGGTCAGCGACCGGACGCCCTGGGCACCACGGATCAGCACGCCTTCGATGTCCGCCGTCGCCGACGGGCCGCTCATCAGGCACGCGTAGCGCGCATCGAAGAACTCGCTGCGGTGATACGCGTGATGCAGGTTGCCGACGATCCGCGCCGGATCGAGCAGCGCGACCAGATGTTGCGACAGATACCCGAGCGCGTTCACGCGATACTCGCGCTCGCTCAGGTAAAGCGAGCCGGTCTCCGCGACCGCGAACGCCGGACGCACGATCCCGACATCGACATCGTTCAGGTCGTGCGGACGCTCGACCGCTTCGATGCGCCGCGTGCCGGCCACTTCGGGCACCGCCGAACAGAAGGTCCGTGCATCCGGAAAGCGCGCGCGGATCAGCGCTTCGATGTCGCCGTCCGCGGGCGCGTCGCACCAGACGCCGCCCACGCGGTCGAGCGATCGTTTGAACGCGTCGATGGCGGGCGGCAAATCCCGATCGAACAACGGCACCGCCGGCAGCGGTTGCGGCGACCGTCCGGCGCCCCGCAGGCGGGAAAGAATCAGGTCGCGGCTGCTCATTTCTTGTTCCTCTTCAGATACCAGTCACGGAAGGTTTCGGTCGGCGGCTCCGGCAGTTCACGCTGCTTGCCCCACGCGTTGAGCGGGTTGTAGAGCACCGCGCGCGGCAACGTCGCGATCGCGCCGGCGGCCCCCTTGATCGCCGCGCGATAGAGCGCCGGTCTGGAAAGCACCTGGCCGGCCACCTTCATCGCTTCCTGCTTGACGAATGGCAGCGCGTGCCGCTCGGCAACGATTTGCCGCCATTTGTAGATCTGCTCGTGGATGTTGATCTTGACCGGACAGACGTTGGTGCAGCTGCCGTTCATCGTCGACGCGAACGGCAGCGAGCTGTATTTCTTCAGGTCGTAGGTCGGGTTGATGATCGCGCCGATCGGCCCGGAGTAGACGCCACCGTAGCTCAGGCCGCTGCTGCGCCGGTAGACCGGGCATGTATTCATGCAGGCGCCGCACCGGATGCACTTGAGCGAATACCAGAAATCGTCCATCGCAAGCCGTTCGGAGCGGCCGTTGTCGACCAGCACGAAATGCATTTCGCCGCCGTCGCGCGGGCCGCGAAAATGCGACGTGTACTGCGTGATCGGTGCGCCGAGCGCATTGCGCGACAGCATGCGGATGAACAGGCCCAGGTGTTCGAGCTTCGGAATCAGCTTTTCGATGCCGATCGACGCGATGTGCAGCGGCGGCACGTTGGCACTCAGGTCGGCGTTGCCCTCGTTCGTGCAGACGGTGATGCCGCCCGTCTCCGCCACCGCGAAGTTGCACCCGGTCATGCCGGCTTCCGCCGCCAGGATGAGCGGGCGCGTGGCCTGTCGCTGCGCCTCGGCGAGCCGGGGGATGCTGCTTTCGGCGGGATCGGTGCCGAACGAGTCCGCGAAGGTCCGGGCCACGTCCGTCGCGAGCTTGTGCACGGCCGGCACGACGATGTGCGACGGCAGCTCGTCGTCGAGTTGCTGAATCCGCTCGCCGAGGTCGGTTTCGACGACCGCGATGCCCCGCGCCTCCAGGTACGGGCGCATGTCGCACTCCTCGGTCAGCATCGACTTGCTCTTCACGAGCGTGCGCACGTTGCGCCCGTGCAGAATGCCGTAGACGATCCGGTTGTGCTCCTCGGCGTCCTTCGCCCAATGCACGATCACGCCGTTTGCGACGGCATTGCGCTCGAACTGCTCGAGATAGTCGGCCAGATGCGTGAGCGTATGCTCCTTGATCGCCGACGCGAGCGCGCGCATCGTTTCCCACTCGGGAATCGCGTGCACCGCCGCATCGCGCGCAGTGCGCAGGCCCCACAGGCGCTTGTCATGGAATTCGACGTGTTTTTCGTCCGCGATGAACTTCTTCGAGTAACCGGCATGGTCGATGCGTTTCATTCGGGTGCCCCATTCAGGATGCTCGCGATGTGGATGAACTTCAGGCCGAGTCCGAGACGCTCGGCGCAGCCCTGCTGATGCATCAGGCAAGAAGAGTCGGCGGACACGATGTACTCGGCGCCGTTGCGCGCGTGATCGCGCACCTTGTCCGCCCCCATGCGCGCGGATACCGGCTCCTCCGACACGCAGAACGTGCCGCCGAAGCCGCAACATTCGTCCGGACGATCCGGCTCGATGAACTCGATGCCCTTCACGCCCTTCAGGAGCGCCAGGGGTTTCGAGAAGAACGGGCCGTTGATTTCGGACATGCTGGCGGTTTTCAGGCCGCGCAGCGTCCCGCAACTGTTGTGCAGGCCCACCTTGTGCGGAAATTCCGCCCACGGAAATTCGCGAACCTGCAGCACATCGTGAATGAACTCGACCAGCTCGTATGTATTGCGCCGGACCTCGATCGCGCCGGGCGTCTGGTCGGCCGCGCTCAGGTGATCGCGAACGTGATGCACGCAGCTACCGCTCGGCGCGACGATGTAGTCATATCCGGCGAAGTTGCTGACGAACAAGTTCTCGGTGGCCGCGGCCTGCTTTTCGCAGCCGCTGTTTCCCATCGGCTGGCCGCAGCAGGTCTGGTCGAGCGGATAATCGACGTCGCAGCCGAGGCGCTCGAGCAGTTCGAGCGTCGCGATGCCGACGTCGGGAAAAAATGCGTCGATGAAGCACGGGATGAACAAGGCAACTTTCAATGCAGCGACTCCTGATACGGGTTTGCAGGTTCAACGTTCGGCATGGCCACCTGGAACGACGCCACGCGATGCCCGCTACGTCAACTCGACCGGCGACGCTCGGCGCAAGAAGAAGCGGCGGACGTGGCCGGCCATCGACGGCAGGAAGGACCGGCTGACGCGGGCCGCACACGCCGGTTCGAACGACACGCGCGCGCCGCCCCGCGTCGAATCAGTCGTGTGCTTCGCGGTAGTTCGCGAACTTCGACGTCTGGCCGATGCCCGGATTGAAGCAGTTGCACGGGTCGAGCCCTTCGTAGAAAGCCTTGAGCGCGGGCTTCGCGTGGTACAGGTGCCCGACGTTATGCTCGGCCGGATACTCGGCGCGCCGCGCGTCGAGCAGTTTCCACATCGCGTGTTCGAGCGCGAGGCAATCGTTGCCCTTCCTGACGATGTAGTCCTGATGGAAGACGTGGCAGAGGAAATGACCGTAATACAGCTTGATCGCGATCGGCGCGTCGATCTCGTCCGGCAGCGTTTCGAACCAGTCGCGGTCGTTGCGGCGCAGCGCGATGTCGAGCGCGACGATGTCTTCGACCTCACGGGTGTGTACGTTGCGGTAACGGATCGCCGCGCCCGCGGCCGCGAACCGGTGCAGGAACGCCTTTGCACCCTCCGCCGGCGTGCATTCGAAGAACGCGCCCGTGTGCCGGGCAAAGAACGAGGTCAGGTAGGTCCGCGCTTCGTCGGCGGTATCGGCCGACACCTTGAGCATCAGGTGATGCTCGTATCGCGTCCCGTAGTCGCGAATGCGTTTGGGCAGGTGTTTCGGGAACAGGCGGCTGACCGCCTGCATCACGCGATCGCTCAGATGCCGGGGCAGGAAGCCGAGCCGGTCGAACCACGCGTCGCATTTGCTCTTGAAGGCGAACAACATCGGCATGCGCTGCGTGCCGAAGTGATGAATCATCAGGAACGTGTCTTTCCCGTACTTCTCCGCGATGTCGAACGCATCGCGGTGCAGGTACTCACCCGAGATCGGCAGCCGGCTGAATTGCGTGAGAACGTGGCGGCGGATGTCGGTCAGTTCGTCGATGTCGTTGGTGCCGATATAGAACACCTTCGCACCCGCCTCGATCGGAAACGTATCGAGGCGCACCGCGAACACCATGACCTTGCCCGCCGAGCCCGACGCTTCGTGCAGCCGCAGCGGATCGGCATTGTAACGGGCCGGGGTGTCCGCATCGACGTCCCGCACGTGCTCGGCGTAGCGGTGATCGGACGCGGACGCGCCGCTGTCGACGATGTCCTTCTCCGCGAACTCGCCCTTGTCCAGGCGCGCGAGGATTTCCTCCGGGACGGCGCCGAGACGGACATCGAGGTGGTTCACGAGCGCCAGGCGCCCGTCCGCGCCGACACACGCGAAGAGGGCCATCTCCGTATAAGCCGGCCCGCGTTGCACGAGCGCGCCGCCGGAGTTGTTGCAGACACCGCCGATCACCGATGCGCCGATGCACGACGAGCCGATCACCGAATGCGGCTCGCGCCCGAGCGGCTTCAGCGTCTGCTCGAGCTGATCGAGCGTCGCGCCCGGCAGACAGATCACCTGCGTGCCGCCCTTGATGACGTGGACCGTCCGGATCCGGGCCGTGCTGACGATCACGATATCGCGGTCGTAGTCGTTGCCGTCCGGCGTGGATCCGCCGGTCAGCCCGGTGTTCGACGCCTGGCAGATGACGATCACGTTGGCGGCCACGCAGGCCTGCAGCACCTTCCATTGCTGGAGCAGCGTACCGGGCCGCACCACCGCCAGGACCCGACCATCGCCGAACCGGAAGCCCGTCCGGTACCGTCGGGTATCCGGCTCCTTCGTCAGCACCTCCTGGTGTCCGACGATTTCCGTCAGCGAATGAATGAACGCCTCCTGCCGCCTGTTCCGCGGCGTCGGCGGCGAATACGATTCGCCTGAAACGGTTGACACGTGAATTCTCCTGTTGGCCGCGCATCGCGATGCGCGCGGGTAATGGACTGAACGGCGCCGCGGCGGCCGGCGCACCGCCGAACCGCACTCCGATCGAATCCCGTAAGGCTAGGCGTGCGAGCCGGTGAAGTCCAATATCGCGCGGACGCGACTTCAAGACGAAATGCATATCGATCGTTGTACGGCGCAGCGGTCCACGGGGCACGTGAGGGTGCGCGGCGCGCGCGTGAAGACGTGCACGTGCCGCGCCGCACGAGCGAAGACACCCGTGGGCAGCGTCGCACGCGCGAAGCATCGGAAGCACGGAGGTGGCGGGGACGAGACGGAAACGCCATGCTCGCCCGGAGACGGCGCACGCGCGGCCTGCGGCGTTACGCCGGCTGGCGCACGGCTGCTAGCGACAGCGCCAGCCGTCGGCGAGGTCCGTCACGGCAAGGCGGTGCGGTCGGCCGTTTCGCGAGCGAGCGCACGAACGGCGCGTACGAGGTGATGAATCACCGGCGACTTTTCTCTTGGCCGGTGGACGAGCGCGATCGGGGATCGGAGCGGTTCGCCCTGCAATGCGTGGTATGTGACGCCGCCTGTCGGCGCCTGACGCACCGACTCGGGAATCAGCGTGACGCCGAACCCCGCCGCGACCAGATTCACCGCGGCCGGAATCTGCGGCGACTCCATTCCGATGGCCGGCGTGAAGCCGGCCGTCCAGCATGCGCCGACGATCGCGTCATACAAGGCCGGGCCGATCGCGCGCGGAAACAGTACGAGCGGATCGTCGGACAGCGCGTGCAACGCGAGCACCGGCTCGCCGCCGTGGCGGTGGCCGGACGGCAACACCGCCAGAAACCGCTCTTCGACGAGCGGCTGCACCGCCAGGTCCCGGCAATCCACCGGCAAACGCACCAACGCCGCATCGACACGTGCCTCGAGCACCTTGTCGACCTGCGCCGGGCTGTTGCTCTCCTCGCAGTGAATGAGCACGCCCGGATAGTCGCGCCGGTAGCGTTGCATCAGCGACGCGACGAGCGGATGGAACACGATCGAGCCGGCGAACCCCAGCACGAGCCGGCCGCTTTCGCCGCGACCGGCGTTTTGCGCTTCCGCGAGCGCCAGTTCTGCTTCTTCGACGATACGCCTCGCGCGCTCCCTGAACAGCCGGCCTGCGTCCGTCAGTTCGACCCGGCGCGGATGGCGTACGAAAAGGCGCGTGCCGATTTCGCGTTCGAGCTTGAGGATCTGCTGGCTGAGCGGGGGTTGCGCGATGCCGAGAAACTCGGCGGCCTCGGTGAAATGAAGATACTCGGCCACCGCGAGAAAGTAGCGCAACTGACGGAATTCCATACGGTTTTCGTCTCGGGAAGGCGTAGAGGATCGGGCGGGCGATTCTAACCCGACTCGGCGCGTCTACATCCGGACGGACCGCACCTCCTCGGAGGCATATCAGGAAGCGCATCGAGGCCGTTCGCCGCGACGATGGGGGTGACGCACACGGCTCGACGAAACGTGCCCGGCCGCCAGCCCGGGCACGACGCTCGAATTATCGAACTGGAATCGGCTCGCTATTGCAACGATCGCGCAAGGATCGAAATAGCGAGCCGCGGGTTTGACGCGGGACCGCCGGGGACGGCATCCCGCTCGCAGGCAGCGCCGTTCAATCGGCGTTTAGTGACCGCGATACAGCGACTTCATTTCGTCATTGGCGCGCGGGGCCACCACCTTCGCAGGCTTGCCCGACGCAACGGCGCCTTGCGCGTCCTTGCCGATACCACTGTTGTCGACACCTTGCGCACGGGCAAGCGCATGTTGTTGCTCCACGCGAGCTTCGGCAGCCTGGAGGTCTTCCGGATAGTGCGGGTCTTCGCCGACTGCCGGGTTGTAGCCCGCCTTTTCCAGTTCGATCAGTTCGGCGCGGACTTGCGCGCGAGTGAGCGGCGCGCTGCTCTGAGCGAAAACGGCGACCGGAGCAGCAAGGGCGGCAGCAACAACAACGGCTTGAATCAGGTTCTTCATGATACTTACCTCCGACTTTGTCTGGTTGTCTGGCTTCGAACACCTTGTTCGTTACCGATGACTCAAGTCTAGGCAGGCGATCACTCGAGAGTTATAGGGCGGCGAGGAAGAGATTGTTGCTGCTTGCTCATGGAATCATGGACCACGGAGCAGCCCCCCGGAACGCCGGCGGAGTCGCACCGATTGGGCCTGGACGCGGAAATTCCCGTGACCCTGAACCAGAATTAGTCCCGGTCGGAAATGGAGATTTCCGGCTTGGTTGAGTTGTCGGGCGAGGCGGTTTCCCTTGCCTGACGGGCAAATTCGGCGGGTGTCATCCACTGCAATGCGGAGTGGGGACGAACCTCGTTATAGTACGTGCGCCAGTCGTCGATTTTGCTCTGCGCGTCAGCCAATGACAAGAACCAATGCGCGTTCAGACATTCCTGACGGAAGCGCCCGTTGAAGCTTTCGACCTTGGCGTTGTCAGTGGGCGTGCCCGGCCGGCTGAAATCCAGTTCAACGCCATGTTCATATGCCCAGCGATCCATTGCCTTCGAGATGAACTCGCTGCCATTGTCGACCTTGATCGTAGCAGGGAGCCCGCGCATGGCGGTGATACGCGTCAGCGCTTCGACTACGTGTTCCCCCTTCAGACTCTGGCCGACCTCGATGGCCAGGCATTCCCGTGTGTAGTTGTCGACGACGGTCAGTGTCCGAAGACGTCGTCCGTCGAACAATGCATCTGCAACGAAGTCCATGCTCCAGATTTCATTGATTGCCGTCACGATATGCTTGGGTTGTCGTAGCCGAGCCGATTTGTTGCGTCGTGGGCGCTTATGCCGCAGCGACAGGCCTTCCGCCCGATATAGCCTGTAGACGCGCTTGCAATTATCTCGCCAGCCTTCCCGTCGCAGGACCACGTGAACGCGTCGATACCCGTAGTGCACGCGTGTGGCGGTGATCTCCTTGATACGCATGAGCAGTGCCGATGAATCACGCGCGATCGACTGGTATCGATACAGCGAGCGCGACATGCCGAACAATGCGCAGGTCTTCGTCAGGCTGGTTCGATAGCGATCGCGTAATTCGTCGATCAACATGCGCCGACGGGCCGGCTTTAGAGCTTTTTTGCCAGGACGTCCTGCAACATGGCCTTATCAAGGCTCAGGTCCGCCACGAGCCGCTTCAGCTTCGCGTTTTCCTCTTCAAGCTGCCGCAGCCGGCGTAGTTCGGAGGGCCCCAGCCCTCCGAACTTCTTCTTCCAGTTGTAGAACGTCGCTTCGCTGATCCCGAGCTTGCGACAGATCTCTTCGACTTTCGTCCCCAGCTCCGCCTGCTTCAGTGCAAATGCGATCTGCTCTTCCGTAAACTTGCTCGTCTTCATGGCATGGCCTTCGTGTCCGCGTGGACACATCATGCCGAATTTCTCTACTTTTGAACCGGACTATTTCTTGGGTCAGGGTCAATCTTATTTGTGTTATGGCAAAAGCGAACGGTTCGTCATTTTTCGCTTATTGCTGTATGGCGTTGTCCAGTTCGCGAATATCCGCTGCATCAACGAGACGATGAGCGAAATCCGTGTCGCCAGCACCGGGGCAATCGCTCGGCGGGTTGAAGCGGAAAACCCGCAAGCATAGGCTCATGGCGCCGGCTCAAATCGAGGTTAGGCGAACGTCGACGAATCGTTCGGCCTCGTGACGCCGGATGTTGCCTGGGACAGCTCGTCGAGCAACGCGATGAGCGAATCGAATAGCGCGGAGAGTTGATCCGCGTGCGCACCGGCCCGACTCAGCATTTCCCGTTGCTCCGCAGTCATGGCTTCCCATTGCCAACGCATGAATTGCTCGTATTGAATCGGCAACAGCTTTCGTTGCTCGGTGTAGTAATGCCTGACTCGCTCGAGCATCGCCCGGTCCGGGATGCGTTCTTCCATGATGTGTCGGGTCAATTTGTCGTGGGTCGCCCGGGCTTCGTCCAGTTGAGCGTCGACCAGATAGAACAGGATCGGCAAAAACTGGATGGGCCGCCATGTCGGCGATCGCTGCTTGTCTGCTGTCATCGCTTGAACATATGTTAAATGATCGCCAAGTCGGTCGATCGCGGAATTACATATCCGATCAAACAGCGGACCTTGGATCGATCGGGCCGGAACCCGGATCGATCGCGCGGATCAACGGCTTGAAATGGGCGGAGAGACGGGCGCTTGGAATACGCCGCGCCAATCACATATCCGACACGGCGTGCGGGATGCAAGCCTCAACTTCGTTCAGAGGACTGCCCGCACGCCTCGGCGCAGTCGCGGGGTCGGACAATCGTGCGACGCACGATTCACTCTGGAGCCACGCGCGGACAGTTCCTGTGCGCGCCGACATCAATCGTTTCCATCAGTCGGTCGATGTCGAGCAGGATTATCACTTGTTCGCCGTCGTCTCCTTCGTGGATGGCGAGACTCGCGATGAATTCCATTTGCAATGCGGTCCCGGACGCCGGCGCAGGGCGGCGAGCAGAGAGATCGACATCGACGACGCCGCTCACCGAGTCGACGATCAGACCGACCGCCTGTTCTGCACCATTGAGTACGATGATGGCGGTCGGTACGGCGTCGTTGGCCGGGTTCAGCGAGAACTTCATTCGGAGATCGACGATCGGTATGACGAGGCCGCGCAGATTGATCGTGCCCTTGACGAACGGTGGCGCATCGGTGGCGGGCGTCGGTTCTATATAGGGGCGAATCTCTCGGACACTCGAGATATCGATTCCGTATTCCTCGTTGCCGAGCACGAAGGAGACAAATACCTGCGTGGTCGCTTGGTCGGCGCCATCGCATACGGACGCGACGTACCCGATTTCAACTGCTTCCGTCATGTCATGCTCCCCAAATAGGATGGTTCGTGCCGAATCAATTGGCGTTTCAGTTGCCCGTCGCGTGCGCTCACACATGCGAGGATGTCGTTCTCGTCCCGATTAAGGACGGCCGGTGTTCGAAGGGTTTCGAGTTGACCGCCGCCTCTTCCACCAATGTCGCGTCCGGCGATGAGGCCTCGCCCGCCAGAGGGATCGTGTCGTCGATCTGCTCGATGCCGCTGTTCCGTTCACGGAGGTCGTGGCGATCCGGCCTCCGATACCTGTCACCCGCGCCGCGGTGCCGACGGCTTGGGTCGTCATGCAGATGGAGTCGCCGGCGAGATGCGCGGCGACACGAATTTCCTGTGCGGACGAGGCAGGCTGGCCTTCGATTGCTTTCGCTTCGCTTGGTGCGCGCTGTACAAGCGCGGTCAATTCGATTGCCGCTTCTTCGACACTGCGACCGGTTGATCGGACACAAGCCGCTACCACCGCGGCAGCGAGTTCGAGAAGGCGTGTCCGAAACGCGATCTCGATACCGTTCCCCTCATCGCCGCGCAGGAACGTGACCGGCACCGGCACTGCGGCTTCTTCATCGTCGTCGCAGCGCGGCGCATCCGATACGGTCGCTTTGGGTTCTGTCATCGCATGTTCCGAAAACGGAATGGTTCGCGCCGTATCAAAAGGCGGTCCAGTCTGATGCAGTGTTCGCCGCGGCACGGGGCGACGGTGTTTTTGCCTCCGCCACGGGCGTGCGGCCGGCTCGAACCGGCCGTGGCACGACCGCCATGGTTATTGCACCCCGGTGCGCCGCCGGCTGCTCGTATGCGTGGCTATCCGCGGATCCGACGCGGAAGAACGAGACAGCCTCGGTCAATCGATGGCCCTGATCTTCGAGCGACTTCGACGCGGCCGCCGCTTCTTCCACCAGTGCCGCGTTCTGTTGCGTGACTTCGTCCATCTGCGTGATCGCGATGTTGACCTGTTCGATTCCGCGACTTTGTTCGGAGGACGCCGCGGCGATTTCGCCCATGATGTCCGTCACGCGCGCCACGGCTTTCGTCACTTCGGCCATCGTGTGGCCCGCATCGTCGGCAAAACGCGAGCCGTCCTGAATCTTCTGTACGGATGCGCCGATCAGCGCCTTGATTTCCTTGGCTGCACTCGATGAACGTTGCGCGAGGCTTCTCACTTCGCTCGCCACGACGGCGAAGCCGCGACCCTGCTCACCCGCACGGGCAGCTTCCACGGCGGCGTTCAGCGCGAGAATATTGGTCTGGAACGCGATGCCTTCGATGATCCCGGTGATCTCGGCTATCTTCGAAGAGCTGTGGCTGATGTCGGTCATGGTTTCCACGACCTGGCTTACCACCGCGCTGCCCTTGTGCGCAACGTCCGACGCACCGCCGGCCAGGGCGCTCGCATGTTGCGCGCTCTCCGCGTTCTGACGCACGGTGGCGGTGAGTTGTTCCATGCTCGATGCCGTCTCCTGCAACGCCGCCGCCTGTTGCTCCGTGCGGGACGACAGGTCCTGGTTGCCCGCCGCGATCTGACTGGATCCCGTCGCGATGCCGTCCGCGGCGGTACGGACTTGCCCGATCAGCCGGACGAGGCTCGCCTGCATCTCTCCCATTGATGCGAGCACGCTGCCCCGCGGCGCAGCCGCGGCGCCATCGACGGTGCCGAGGTCGCCGGCCGCGACGCGGCGCGTGACGTCGCTCAGGTCGCCGGGCTCCGCGCCGAGCGCACGTGTCATGCTGCGCGTGATCAGGAACGCTGCAACGGCGGCGACCGCGACTGAGGCGAGACAGATGCCGATCAGCAGCGCGCGGTGTCTGCCGTACTGTTGCACGGACGCCTGCTTGCTTTCAGCCGCCCGATTGCTCGCGAAATCGACATAGGTGCCAGTTGCCGCGACGAGTTCGTTCAGCAGCGGCCGGCACTGATCGACGATCATCGCGATCGCCTGGTCGCGCTGGCCATGCAACGCAGCGTCGCCGATCGTGACGGCCACCGGGCCATATCGCGACTCGATGCGGTTGATCTCGGCCACCAGCGCACGGGCCTTCGCCGTCACGTCGGGATTCGTGGCGATTGCTTCGTTCAGTTGGCGAAGCCGTGCCTGCACTTCCTCGTGCGCCTGTGTCATCGCAACGCGTTCTGCTTCGATATCGTCGGGCTTCGTCACGAGCACGAGATTACGCACGGCGGTCGCACGCCGAAGTACCGCCGCACGAATTTTCTCCGTCAACTCCGCGCGTGCACGCGCTCCGTCGACGTAGCTGGCGAAGCTGTCGTTCTCGTCCCCGAGCGCACCGAGTGCGAGCACCGAAACCAGAACCACCAGCGCGGCCATCATGCCGAAGGTCAGCGCGAGTTTCATTCGCACGGTCAATTGTCCAACGCTCATGTTTGGTCTTCCCCTGTCGTTCGCCCTGATCGGGCGGTTGTGGCTGTGCTTGTTATGAACGTCGGGGTCGGGAAGGCGTCGACATGCGTCCACGCTTATCCGCGCCCCCGTTGTTGATATCGCGACCACGCAGGGACCGGTGCCGTGCTTCGATTGCTTCGCGGCCGTTCGCGAAGGGTGGAGCACTGCATGCCCGGTGCGATCTGCGAGATCGTTCCCGGGAAATACATGCAAGCGGTGTGCCACATAAAGGGTGCCGTCGGACAAGGCTTTGCCGGCAGTGCGGCAGCAAGCGTGTCAACGCGCCCGGACAAGCGTGTCCGGAATTCGGACGCTAACCGATGTCGAGGTTCGCCATGCGCGTGTACAGAGACTGACGGCTGATGCCGAGCCGCTTCGCTGCTTCCGCGCGATTGTCGCCGGTGAGGCCCAGCGTGCGCAGGATCATCTCGCGCTCGATGGCGGCGAGTGCTTCCGACAGCGGACGATTGAGCATCGCGGCAGGTAGCAGCGGGTCGCGCGACGGGACACCCGGCTCGTCGAGAAACGCGAGATCGCGTTCGGTGACGACGGCTCCGGGCGCGAGCGCATTCACGCGCGCGATCACGTTGCGCAGTTCGCGTACGTTGCCTGGCCACGCATACGCGTTCAAGCGACGCTCTGCCTGAACGGACAGCCGCTTCGTTGTACCCGAGCTCGACGTCGTGTCGAGAAAATGGACTGCGAGCGGCAGGATATCGGCCAGCCGCTCGCGCAGCGGCGGCAGATGAATGGGTATGACGTTTAGCCGATAAAGCAGGTCTTCGCGAAACGTTCCGTTCGCGACCATGGTCCGCAGGTTTCGGTGGGTTGCCGCAATCACGCGGACGTTCACCGCAATGGACCGGTTGACGCCGAGCGGGGTGACTTGCTGTTCCTGCAGGACGCGCAGCAGCTTAGCCTGCATGGAGGTCGCCATGTCGCCGACCTCGTCCAGAAAAAGCGTGCCGCCGTGGGCTTCGACGATTCGGCCCGTCCGTGCGGCCGTGGCGCCCGTGAAAGCGCCTTTGCAATGGCCGAAGAGCTCGCTTTCGAGAAGCTCATGAGGAATCGCGGCGCAATTGACGGCAACGAACGGGCCAGCGCTACGCGATGACACAGCGTGGAGCACCCTGGCCGCGACTTCCTTGCCGGTTCCCGTTTCTCCGGTGACGAGAACGGTCGCGTCCGACGCCGCGGCGCGGCCGATGCATTTTTGTACTTCGCGCATCGCCGCGCTGATGCCAAGCAAGCGTGGCTCCGAACCGCCAGGCTCGTCGAATGCGTCGACATTCGCCTGCGCATTGGAAGCGGCATCGGACGGCAGATGGACCGCGAAGATGCGCTCGAGCAGGCTCGAGATATCGTCGCGACCGACCGGCTTCGTCAAGTGGTCGAAGGCGCCGAGGCGCATGGCAGCGATAGTGTTGCCGCTGCGGGCATAGGCGGTCAGTACCACGACGGGTACCGTCGCGAGGCGATGGACGCGCCGCAGTTTCTCGAGCACGGCTATTCCGTCCATGTCGGGCAACCTGATGTCGAGGAATATGCATGCGGGTTGCAGACCTTGTTCGACGCAGGCGAGCGCGTGCTCGCCCGTGCCGGCACATAGGGTTTCGTAACCGAGATCGGTCAGCGTTTCGGACAATCCTTCGCAGAAGGCATCGTCGTCGTCGATCAGCAGGATGGTCGCCATGGAATATCGATGACAAAGCAGGCAGTAGGGGTGGCGGTATGATAGGCATTGCCGCCGTGCGACGATGCAATCTCTCGAACCAGAGTGAGACCCAGCCCGCAGCCGCCGGGCCGCGCGCTGACGAAGGGTTCGAAGATGCGCGCGCGCTGGGTTTCGGCAACGCCGGGGCCGTCGTCGGCGACTTCGAGCACGAAACGCATGCCGCATGGCGAAGCTCGACGGCTGGCTTCGATGTGAACCTTGCCGCCCGGGCGAACGTGCGCCAGCGAATTGACGATCAGATTGTCGAGCGCACGACGCATCTGGGCGGGGTCGAATACGGGGCGATCGGTCGTTTCGCTGGTGGATTCCGCCCGCATATTGCAGGCCACCGTCAACGCGACATCCTGGCTGCGCGCGAGCTCGTCGTGTGTCTGCACGCTTTCCGGAAGCCACGTGGCTGGATCAACCGGCTCCATGCGCGGCGTAACGGGCTGGGTGAGCGCCAGGAGCCTCGATACCTGGATTTCGATGCGCTCGATCTGGCCCAATATCGAGCGCAGCGCCGATTGCTGCCGAGTGGCATCGCCGGCGAGCGCATTCTCGGCTTTCAATCGTATCGCACCAGCCGGATTGCGAATTTCATGGGCAACCGCGGCGGCCAGTGTGCCGAGCAGCGCGACACGATGAGCCTGAGCGAGGCGTGTTTCCAGTTCGCTCGCCTGCTCGCGAGAATCGCGCTCACGCGCAATCCAGCGGTTGATCGCGTGCGCGATCCGATCCAGTTCCGGGTCGCCCGGGCAGCGGATACTGCCGGCCGATTCTTCGGCGTCGTTCGAGAGCGCCGTGTCGAGCCTCACCAGTTTCTCGCTCCATGCGGCCAGTGCGAAGGCGAGATACAAGGAAACGGCGAACAGAGCTGCCAGAACGACGGCGAATGTCGATACGATGGCGTCACCGTCACGGACCAACATCGATTGCGCGCGCGCAAGTGTCCACGCGTAGAGCCCGGTATGTCCGTTCACGGGACATGCGGTCGCGATGACTGCCTCGCGATTTCGTCCGACTATTTCGGCGGCGGGACGAGTGCCGGTGGACGCTGCGGAAAGCGCGCTCAGAATCAGCGGCGTTTCCGCCTCCGGAATATCGCGCTTGATGCCGCTGCCCGGGTACGACGGAAACGCGTAAGCCAGGAATCCACCGGCTTTCTCCGACGCACTCGCCGGCGGCGCGGAACGCGACGCGGCAGCCCGCCAGAATCCCCCCTCGATACCAGCGGATGCGACAAGGGTCGCGTTGAGCACGTCGTGCAACAGTTGAGCGTTCGGCTCCATCGAATGCGGCAACGACAGCGTGTAGTCGGAAGCAATCGCCTCGCACGCGTCGCTCGCGCGCTGCTTGGCGGATGCGATCCGGTGGCCTTCGGTGCAACTCGCCATTAACCATACGATTGCGACCAGCGATGCGCACAACGCTGCGGCAAGTGCCCTGAGTAGCGACAATTGAGTTGAAAATTTCGGTCTGACTAGCGTCATGGTCTTGCGGTGAATGGTGCTACGTCTGTTCTCATGGAAATGGTCTGCGGAATGCGGTGCAATCGCGTTCGCACCCGCATCGACGTTCGGTCAAGGATAGTATGGCGGCCGTGGGGACGATGTGACAGGTCGGTCGCATTTGAAGCACACGATGGTATGCGGTACGCACGGACTCGCATTGCTCGTTTGTCTGGTTTTGGCAGACAACAATCGATGGACTTCAACACACTCCAACCGTCCGCCCGCGAGCCCTCGTGTGTACTCATGCCGACCAATGCCGGCTGGGGATGGGTTGCCATCCTCGTCCAGCACGATCGAGCGACGGACGAGACCGCCGATTTCGGCCAAGCTCGATGCATTCTGGAAGCCGGTGCGTGCAATATCCGGGATGTGGACGCTCGGAAACACTCACGCGGGGCACATGGAGACGAGCGTTCTGTTTCACGCAAGCCCTAGGTAGATAACGAAAGTCATGTGTCAGACCAGGTTCTTTTCTTATCTTGAAGTGATCCTTATTATCTGAATGGTACATAAACTTTTTATTGTCGTCTTTTGTGCAATCGTTTGCGCTTGCGCACCAATCGAAACGACGCCGAACCGGGCAAGAAGCAACGCAAGATCACGCAGGCCGACGCCGAGCACGTGATCGTGGATCTGGCTCAACGAAAGCAAACCGCCAAGGGGGTGCGGACAGAATCTTGGACTACCTTGGAGGTAGTTCATGTATTCGTACGAAGACCGCGTTCGAGCGGTTCGGCTCTACATCAAATACGGTAGGAGCGCATCGGCAACTATTCGCGAGCTGGGATATCCTTCGCGCAAGAACTTGGCACGATGGTACCGTGCGTTCATTGAGGCCGGCGATTTGCCGGCGGGCTACCGCCGCTCCAGGCCACGATACTCCGCCGAACAGAAGCAGATCGCGGTCGACCATTATTTGAGTCATGGCTGCAATTTTGCCGGGACCACGAGAGCACTGGGGTATCCATGTCGCGCAGTGCTGGCCGCGTGGGGCCACGAGCTGCGCCCCGATATTCGGAAACGTCTTGTCAGCAATGCTCCGAATGTGCCGTCGTCCCCACTGTTGAAGCAGGCAGCGGTCATTGAGCTGTGCACCAGAAACGGAGGTGCACGCGTGATCGCGGAAAAGATAGGCGTGAGCAGGCCGACGCTATACAACTGGCAAAATAAGCTACTCGGTCGTGAGGCTCCGGCATCCATGAAACGCCATAAGAATCTGGCATCGGCCCCTGAGCGGGCGGAACTGGAGCAGCAGCTGGAATCGCTTCGACGCGACATACGGCAGTTGCAACTCGAACACGACATCCTGAAGAAGGCCAATGAACTGTTAAAAAAAGGCCTGGGCATCGACCCGCGGCTCCTGAGCAATCGGGAGAAGACGACGCTGGTTGATGCCTTGCGGCAAATCTATGCACTGCCAGAACTGCTCGCCGTATTGGGTCTTGCGCGCAGTTCCTACTTTTACCATCGCGCACGACTGCTTGTCGCTGACAAGTATGCTGGCGTGCGTCGTGTCATCACAGACATCTTCGAACTCAATTACCGTTGCTACGGCTATCGCCGGATACGCGCGGCGCTCGGTAAGCAGCGGGTCTTCATATCGGAGAAAGTCGTGCGACGTTTGATGAGCCAAGAAGGTTTGGCCGCTGGCAGTGCCCACCGGCGTCGCTACGGCTCCTATCAAAGAGAAATAAGCCCCGCGCCAGAGAACCTCATCAATCGTGATTTCCGGGCGGCAGCGCCGAATAAAAAGTGGCTCACCGACATTACGGAATTCCAGATTCCAGCCGGCAAGGTGTATTTATCGCCTGTGATCGATTGCTTCGATGGGCTCGTTGTCAGTTGGTCGATCGGCACGCGTCCGGACGCCGAGCTTGTGAATACCATGCTCGATGCAGCGATCGAGACAGTGGCCGACAGCAACCTGCCATGCCAATCACATTACGTGATTAGTCGAAATGTCGTCCGAGAGGCAGGCCCGTGGACACGTCAGATGGTCGACGCTGAGGTGCGACGAGACAAAGCAGCAAAAGCTTTGCATTATGGCCACGATGCTGGCTCATCCAGGGATGCCGCACGTGCCCCCATGGATGCAGCGCCTGCAATTCAAGCGGTACCGGCAGGACCGGCAGAGCGATCAGGCATCCGGCGCGTTATCGCCAATATCACTCGCTGGCTGTTGGGCTAAGAGCGCGCCTTAGCAGCGCTCTCTGACGAAGACGCTGCATCGGTCGTTCATGCCGCTAGAAGCTGATGGCGAACCATGAGCGATCGATGCAACACAAGACGCCGCATTAGTACCCGCTATCTCGTGTCGAGAAAGATCGAACTCCCAAGATCGTGTGCCGACTCTCGCCACAAAACTTCCCCCCACTGCACTGGCACCCTGCAACGAAGACAGCCCGGCGACCTTGCACACACGCCGGGGGCGAAACCGCTGCGCTCACTGTCAAATGAGACGTCAACGATACGATGTTATCGATCGAAAATTGCGCAAAAGTTCTTCGATTGCAACGATTGACCTCGTATCCGCTCGGAATGGCATAAATTGAGCTGACAGTCGCCGAGATGTCGCCTTTTATTCAAAGACAACATATCGAGACTGCGGACATCTTTTCTGAGAGACAACAAACAAACACACACACCGTCGCCGGCCCTAACCCCTCCCGTACCGGCAATCGTCAATCCAACTGTATCGGTACTGTACCGCCAACCGTCGCTAAACTGACCTCCATCCCAGTCTCGAATCGAATGGAGAATCCGCGATGGAATTCCTCACCCTGAGCGCGCTGCCAGCCGGCATGCTGTTCGCGCTCGTCACGTCGATCACGCCCGGCCCGAACAACACGATGCTGCTCGCATCCGGCGTCAATTTCGGTTTCCGCCGCACGATGCCGCACCTGTTCGGCATCAGCATCGGCGTCGCGATCCTGATGCTCTGCGTCGGCTTCGGCCTCGGCGAAGCGTTCAAGCGCATGCCGCTGCTGTACACGATCCTCGAAGTCGCAAGCGTCGCGTACCTGCTCTACCTCGCGTGGCGCATCGGCACGTCGGGCGAAGTGAAGGCGAACGGCGGCAAGCCGCGGCCGATGACGTTCGTCGAAGCCGCCGCGTTCCAGTGGGTCAACCCGAAAGCCTGGATGATGGTGCTGACCGCCGCGACGACGGTCCGCCTGTCCGCCGACTACGGCATGAACGCCGCGTGGATGGCCGTCGTGTTCATCCTGATCGGCTTTCCGTGCATCTGCCTGTGGGCCGCGTTCGGCCTCGGCCTGCGCCGCTTCCTGTCGAACCAACGCGCGTTGCGCATCTTCAACGTGACGATGGCCGTGCTGCTGATCCTGTCGCTGTATCCGCTCATCGCGCACCTGCTGCCGCAGTGAGCGGATACAGCGCGCCCGTTGAGATTCATGTAATGCAGGCGTACCCTTTCGGTACGGGCGCGCGCAGCCGCTTCGCGGTCGCGCCGCTGCTGCCGGGAGAAAGCCGATGAAACCCATGCTGAGGACGGGCGAGCACATCGAGGGGATGCACTGGATCGCCGAGTATCGCCCGCTCACGCACGACATCCGCGTGCTGCGCGAGAACATCGAAGTCGGCATTTACTGCGCGCCGCCCACGCTGTTCGGCGAAGAGGAAGAGATGGGCGCCGCGAACCTCGCCGATCATCGCGGCCGGGAGGCCGCGCTGCGCGCGTATCTGCGCAACTTCGTCAAGGAACACGACGCGGAGGAATAGCGGCGCGAAAGGCGCCGTTCGCAAAGGGCCGGCGCATCGCGCCGGCCCGCGCTTCGCTCAATGTCCGAGCGATTCGATCTTGCCTGTCGGCTGCGCGACGCCATGCGGCCGCGCCATCTGCTTGATCAGCAGCGCGATGCACGCGAGCACGCCCGCGACGGCAATCGTCGCGAACACACCCGCGAACGTGAAGTGCCGGCGCGTCAGTTCGGCGACGAGGAACGACCCGGCAATCCCGCCGAAGCGGCCGACGCCGAGCATCCACGCGACACCGGTGCCGCGCCCCTCGGTCGGATAGAACGCGGCGGCAAGCGCCGGCATCGACGATTGCGCGGTGTTCATCAGCACGCCGGCCACGAACACGACCAGCACGAGCAGCCCGACGTTGCCGGCCGCCTGCCCGATCGCATACACGCTCACCGCCGTCAGCGCATAGCACACGGCGATCACGCGGTTCGCGTTGAAGCGGTCCATCAGCACGCCGCACAGCACGGCGCCCACGCCGCCGAGCGGGAACAGCGCCGAGATCAGCGTCGCGCTCTTCGGCGTCAGGCCGGCATCCTTCAGCAGGATCGGCATCCAGTTGATCGACGCGTAGAAGATCACGAGGCCCATGAAGTACGCGATCCACAGCATCACGGAGCCGACGATGTACGAGCGCGACAGCACGACGCCGAGCCCCTTGCCGCCCGTCTGCGGCGCGGCCTCGGTCATCGCGAACGAGCCGGCATTCAGCGCGTCTCGCGAGATGCGCGCGAGCGTTGCGCGGATCTTGTCGACGGCCTGGCCGCTCGCGACCATGAAACGCACCGATTCAGGCATCTTCAGCAGCAACAGCACGCCGAGCAGCAGCGGCGTCACGCCGCCGAGCATCAGCACGCTGCGCCAGCCGAAATGCGGAATCATCCATGCGGCCAGGAAACCGCCGAACGCGGCACCGAGCGGGAAGCCGCAGAACATCAGGTTGATCACGGTCGCGCGGCGCTTGTCCGGACAGAATTCGCCCATCATCGTGACCGCGTTCGGCATCGCCGCGCCGAGCCCGAGGCCGGTGATGAAGCGCAGGATCGTCAGGTGTCCGATGGTCGTCGAGAACGCGGACACGAAGCACGCGACACCGAACAGGAATACCGAGCCGAGCAGCAGCGAGCGGCGCCCGAGCCGGTCGGACAGCGGGCCCGACACGAGCGCGCCGCACGCGAGGCCGAACAGCGCGGCGCTCAGCACGGGCGCGAGATCGGGCTTGGTCAGGTTCCATTCGCCGAGCAGCGACGGCGCGATGAAGCCGATCGCGGCCGTATCGAAGCCGTCGAGCAGCACGATCACGAAGCACATGAGGAACACGAGCCATTGAAAGCCGCCGAACGGCTGCTCGTTGATGAAGGTCTGGACATCGACCACGGTTGCGCGATTCATCGCGTGTCTCCTGAATATATATGAGCAATACGGCATGGTTGCCGCGCCCTTACTTTGTTCGCCCACCGGCCATCCGGTGTGCCGCGCGCCGATACTCTGCCGGCGCGTTCATCGATCCCGTCGTCGACGGCCCGCTTGCGAAAGCGGGCCACGCGATCGGGTTGCGGCCGCCCTCAGCCGACCGCTCCTGACCGGCCGTCTTACGCGGCCGCGTCCTGTTCCTTGAAGATCTTGTCCGCGAGATGGAACGCGGAATTCGCGGCCGGCACGCCGCAATAGATCGC
Organism: Burkholderia sp. GbtcB21; assembly: GCF_019091065.1. NCBI lineage: Bacteria > Pseudomonadati > Pseudomonadota > Betaproteobacteria > Burkholderiales > Burkholderiaceae > Burkholderia > Burkholderia sp. GbtcB21. The sequence goes on along the minus strand of NZ_JAGXKA010000011.1, from coordinate 253,523 downwards.
GGTCTGCAGCAGCACTTCCTTGATCTCGTCGCGCGTCACGCCGTTGTTGCGCGCGGCGCGCAGATGCAGCGCCAGTTCCTCGCCGCGGTTCAGCGCCACCATCATCGCGATGGTCAGCAGGCTGCGCGTATGGCGCGGCAGGCCTTCACGCGTCCAGATCTCGCCCCACGCATAGCGCGTGATCAGGTTCTGGAATTCGTCGGTCACCTCGGTGCGGTTCTCGAGCGAACGGTCGACGTGCGCATCGCCGAGCACCGCGCGGCGCACCTTCATCCCTGCTTCGTAACGTTCCTGGTCGTCCATCGTCGGTGCCTCACGCAGTCAGGAAATCGAGCAGCGCGCGGTTGAAGCCGCCGGTGCACTCGATGTTCGAAATGTGCGCGGCGTCGAATTCGACGTGAAGCGCACCGGGAATCGCGGCAGCCAGCGCGCGGCCCTGGTCGGGCGGCGTCGACATGTCCTTCGCGCCGGTCACGACGAGCACCGGCAGCGTAATGCCTTTCACCTCTTCGCGCAGGTCGGCCGCGTTCAGCGCGTCGCAGTTCGCCGCGTAGCCGTCCTTGTCGGTATGCACGAAGGTGTCGCGGATCGCGTCGAACAGGCGCGGCTCGCGTTCGACGAACGCATCGGTGAACCAGCGCGGCAGCACGGCGTCGGCGAGCGCGGCCATCCCTTCGGCGCGTGCCTTCTGCGCGCGCGGCGCCCACACTTCCGGCGAGCCGATCTTTGCAGCCGTGTTCGACAGCACCGCGCGAACGATGCGCGACGGGTAGCGCGCGGCCAGCGCGGCGCCCGTCAGCCCGCCCATCGAGATCCCGCAGAAATGCGCGCGCGCGATGCCGACGTGATCGAGCAGGCCGATCACGTCGCCCGCAAGCTGGTCGATCGTGTACGAACCGGCCGGCGCATCGGAATGGCCGTGGCCGCGCGTGTCGTAGCGCAGGATGTTGAAGTGCTGCGTGAGCGGACGGATCTGCGGCGCCCACATCTGCAGGTCGGCGCCGAGCGAGTTCGAGAAGACGAGCCACGGCGCGTCGTCGCGCGCGGCACGGTCGATCCGGTAATGCAGTTTCACGCCGTTGACAGTGGCGAAAGGCATCAATGTTCTCCTGGTTGGGTCGTGCCCGCATGCAGCGCGAGCACGGCGTCGACATAGGCCTGCGCCTCGCCGACGTAATGTGCGGGATCGAGCAGCCGCGCGAGCGCGTCGCGCGACAGGTGGGCCGATACGGTTGCATCGGCGGCGAGCACGTCGAACAGCGTCGCGCCCGTGCGCACGGCTTCCTTCGACGCATGCTCGACGACGTGGTGCGCATCGAGCCGGCCGATCCGGTCGCCGAGCGCGAGCATCACGGCTTCGCCGAGGATCAGCCCGTGCGTCAGGTCGAGGTTCGCGGCAAGGCGTTCGGTGTTGACGTCGAGGCCCGCGACGATCTGCGCGATCTGCGCGAGCGCGCCGCCCGTCAGGCGCGCGAGGTCGGGCAACGCATCCCATTCGGCCTGCCAGCCGCCGAGCGCGCGCTCGTGCTCCTGGACCATCCCCGCGAATACGGTCGCGACGAGGTTCGGCGCGCGTACGGCGGCGGTCAGCACGGCCGCGCAGCCGACCGGGTTGCGCTTGTGCGGCATCGTCGACGAGCCGCCCTTGCCGGCGGCGGCCGGCTCGCCGAGTTCGCCGACTTCGGTCTGCATCTGCAGCGACACGTCGCGCGCGATCTTGCCGAGCGTACCGGTCAGCATCCCGAAGCATGATGCGGCTTCCGCGATGCGGTCGCGCTGCGTATGCCACGGCACGGCCGGCACGGCGAGCTTCAGGTCGGCCGCGAGCGCGGCCGTGACGCCACGCGCGTGCTCGCGCAGGCTCGCGAGCGTGCCGGCCGCGCCGCCGAATTGCAGCACCAGCACGCGCTCGCGCAATTCGGCGAAGCGCGCGCGATGGCGCAGCAGCGCATCGAGCCATTGGGCGAATTTCAGGCCGAGCGTGATCGGCAGCGCCTGCTGCAGCCAGGTGCGGCCGATCATCGGCGTCGCGCGATGCGCGCGCGCGAGCGCCGCGAGCGATGCGCATGCTTCATCGAGCATCGGCTCGAGCACGTCGAGCGTGTCGCGCAGCTGCAGCACGGTGGCGGTATCGATGATGTCCTGGCTCGTCGCGCCCCAGTGCACGAACTTCGCGGCCTCGGGGTCGTCGGCCTTCACTTGCGCGGTGAGCTGCTTGACGAGCGGAATCGCGAGATTGCCGCCGAGCGCCGCGCCGTGCGCGAGCGCGTCGGCGTCGAGCCGGCTTGCGTCGCATGCGCGTTCGATCGGCGCGACCACGGCGGCGGGAATCACCTGCTGCGCGGCGAGCGCACGCGCGAGCGCGGCCTCGACGTCGAGCATCCGCTGGATCGTCGCGCGCGGCGACCACATCCGGTTGAGCGGCTCGGTGCCGCAGATGAGGGAGGTCAGGCGGGCGCTGTCTTCGAGCATGGCATCAGATTGGGGAAACGGCGTGCGCCTATTGTCCACCCAAGCGTGCCGGCGTGCGCTCGATCGCGCGCGCCGGCACGCCTGCGGTTCAGGCAGCGGCCTTTTGCGTCGCGTCGATCAGCGGCACGCCGGTCAGTTTCTGCAGTTCGTCGAACGACAGGTCGGTGAAGATCTCGCTCACCGCGAGGCCGTCGGCCGTCACGTCGAGCACGGCGAGATCCGTATAGATACGGCTCACGCATTGCACGCCGGTGACCGGATACGAGCACTGCGCGACGATCTTGCTTTCGCCCTGCTTCGTCAGGTGCTCCATCATCACGAACACCTGCTTCGCGCCGATCGCGAGGTCCATCGCGCCGCCGACGGCGGGAATCGCATCGGGCGCGCCCGTATGCCAGTTCGCGAGATCGCCGTTCGCGGACACCTGGAACGCGCCGAGCACGCAGTAGTCGAGGTGGCCGCCGCGCATCATCGCGAACGAATCGGCATGGTGGAAATACGCGCCGCCGGTGAGCAGCGTCACGTGCTGCTTGCCGGCGTTGATCAGTTCGTCGTCTTCTGCGCCGGGCGCGGGCGCGGGGCCCATGCCGAGCAGGCCGTTCTCGCTGTGCAGGAAGATTTCCTTGCTCGGGTCGAGGTGGTTCGCCACCAGCGTCGGCACGCCGATACCGAGGTTCACGTACGCGCCTTCGGGGATGTCCTGCGCGACGCGCTTGGCCATTTCATCGCGGGTCAGTCGTTTCATCTGGATATCTCCCTCAAGCGGCTTGCGATGCAGCGTGTTCGGCGGCCAGCTCGGCCGCATGGGCGGCCTGCGGCACCTCGACGATGCGCTGGACGAAAATGCCCGGCGTCACGATGTGTTCCGGGTTCAGCGCGCCGAGCGGCACGACTTCCGACACCTGCACGATCGCGACCTTCGCGGCGCTGGCCATGATCGGCCCGAAGTTGCGCGCGGTCTTGCGATACACGAGATTGCCCCAGCGATCGCCCTTGTACGCCTTCACGAGCGCGAAATCGGCGTGGATCGGCGTCTCGAACACATACGGCTTGCCGTCGATCACGCGCGTTTCCTTGCCTTCCGCGAGCTTGGTGCCGTAGCCCGTCGGCGTGAAGAAGCCGCCGATGCCGGCGCCCGCCGCGCGGATGCGCTCCGCGAGGTTGCCCTGCGGCACGAGCTCCAGCTCGATCTCGCCCGCGCGGTACAGCGCGTCGAACACCTGCGAGTCGCTCTGGCGCGGGAACGAGCAGATGATCTTGCGCACCTGTTTCGCCTTGAGCAGCGCCGCCAGGCCCGTCTCGCCGTTGCCCGCGTTGTTGTTGACGATCGTCAGGTCGCGCGCGCCCTGTTCGATCAGCGCGTCGATCAGCTCGGACGGCATGCCGGCCGTGCCGAAGCCACCGATCATGATCGTCGCGCCATCGTGAATGTCGGCAACCGCCGACTGAAGCGATTCGAAAATCTTGTTGACCATGTCTCTTCCTGATACGAACCCGCGGCACGATGCGCGGCCTGTCGAGGGGACACGCGCGTGCCGCGTGCCGCGCCGGGCCGATTTCGACCCCGGCATTTGTTCGCTATTCGAACCTAGATTCGATTAGCGAACGATGGCCGATCATAGAGTCGTGCACAGCGCGTTGTCAAGGCGGGTTGCCTCGGGGGTCCCTGCATCATCGAACGGCAGCCCGACGTAGTTTTCGGCGAGCGACTGCGCGGCGGCCCGCGAACGCGTCACGTATTTCAGCTCGGCAAACTTCAGGCGATTGACGAACGGCGAATCCTCCGGCGACGAATGCAGCATGTTCGTCATGAAGTACGAGAAGTGCTCGGCACGCCATACGCGCTCGAGGCAGGTCGCCGTATACGTGTCGAGCGGCGTCGCATCGCCCGTTCGGTAGCGTGCGCCGAGCGCACGGGACAGCGCGCGGACGTCGGCGACCGCGAGGTTCATCCCCTTCGCGCCGGTCGGCGGCACGATGTGCGCGGCGTCGCCGGCAAGGAACAGCCGGCCGTGCTGCATCGTCTCCGACACGAAGCTGCGCATCGGCGTCACGCTCTTCTGCGTGATCCGGCCCTCGGTCGGCGTCCAGCCCGTGTCGTTCGAGAAGCGCGTGTGCAGTTCGTCCCAGATCCGCGCGTCGGACCATTCGGCGAGGTTTTCATCGGGCTTGCATTGCAGGTACAGGCGCGTGACGGTCGGCGAGCGCATCGAGAACAGCGCGAAGCCGTTGTCGTGATGCGCGTACACCAGTTCGTCGAGCGACGGCGCCGCGTCGGCGAGGATGCCGAGCCATGCGAACGGGTAGACGCGCTCGAACGTGTTCAGCCGCTCGGCCGGGATCGACTGGCGCGCGATGCCGTGGAAGCCGTCGCAGCCGGCGATGTAGTCGCAGTCGATGCGGTCCGCGCGGCCGTCCGCGTGCTTGAACGTGACGAACGGGTGTTCGCCTTCGACGTCGTGCAGCGCGACGTCGCTGACTTCGAAGTGCATTTGGTGGCCATGCTCGACGCCGGCCGCGATCAGGTCGCGCACGACTTCATGCTGGCTGTAGACGGTGATCGCGCGCCCGCCGGTCAGTTCGGACAGGTCGATGCGGTGGCGCTGCCCGGAGAACAGCAGCTCGATGCCGTGATGCTCGAGCCCTTCGCGGCGCATCCGGTCGCCGAGGCCGGCTTCGTTCAGCGTATCGACCGTGCCCTGCTCCAGCACGCCGGCACGAATGCGGTTCTCGCAGTATTCGCGCGAACGCGCTTCGACGAGGATGGAATCGACGCCTTGCAGGCGCAGCAGATGGGAAAGCAGAAGGCCGGACGGACCGGCGCCGATGATCGCGACTTGGGTGCGCATTGTTCGTCTCCTGAACATTGGTTCGAGTAATGGAACACATTTGAGCGCTTTCCCGACTATGCGGCAACGCGATTCAGGAGATATGTTGTATACGTTTTGAAGATATTGGCCCGATGATGGATTCGCTCGATCTGAACCTCATTCCCTACCTCGTCGCGCTCGACGACACGCGCAACGTCAGCCGCGCCGGCGACCTGCTCGGCGTGAGCCAGCCGCGCGTGAGCACGGCGCTCGGCCGGCTGCGCGAGTATTTCGGCGATCCGCTGTTCGTGCGCACGTCGCGCGGGATGGAGCCGACGCCGCGCGCACTCGCGCTGCTGCCGGCCGCACGCGACGCGCTCGCGCAGATCGAGCGCGGCCTCGTCGCGCCGCACGACTTCGATCCGGCCGCGAGCACGCATACGTTCTCGATCGCGCTGTCGGACGTCGGCGAGATCGTGTTCCTGCCGAAGCTGCTGCAGGCGTTCGCGACGCGCGCGCCGCACGCGAACCTGCGTTCGGTCTCGCTCGCGCACGACGAAGTCGGACGCGGCCTCGAAGCCGGGTCGATCGATCTCGCGGTCGGCTACTTCCCCGATCTGGACGGCAACAACTTCTTCCAGCAACGGTTGTTCACGCACCGGTTCGTGTGCCTGATGCGCCGCGGCCATCCGCTCGAACGGACGCCGCCGTTCACGGTCGAGCAGTTCCTCGCGTGCGGGCACGCGGTGGTGCGCGCCGAAGGGCGCAGCCAGGAAGTGCTCGAGAAATACCTGGCGAAGCAGCGCATGCAGCGCCGCGCGGTGCTCGAGACGCCGCACTTCATGAGCCTGCCGTTCATCCTGAGCCGCACCGACCTGATCGCGACGGTGCCGCATGCAATCGGCTATGCGTATGCAGCCGAGCATGCGTTCATCGTGCCCGTCGAGCCGCCGCTCGCGCTGCCGCGCTTCGACCTGAAGCAGCACTGGCATCGCAAGTACCACAACGATCCACGCACCGCGTGGCTGCGCGGCGTCGTCGCGTCGCTGTTCAACGACGAGCAGGACGAATGGCCGAAGTGAGCGCCAGGGCCTGTTCGCGCTGGCACGCACGACCCGCGAAAGCATGAAACAATTGGCGGATATCGGCCGCCGCAGGCGGCCTTCGATGGAGCCACTACATGGGTAAAAAATCCGCACGGCCCGAGCAGGCCGCATCCCGGCCGAGCCGCGAAGAAGCAGAGGCCGCCGTCCGCGTGCTGTTGCGCTGGGCCGGCGACGATCCCGCACGCGAAGGCCTGGTCGACACGCCCGCGCGCGTCGTGCGCGCGTACGAGCAGTTCTTCGCCGGCTATGCGGTGGAGCCGCGCGACATCCTCGCGCGCACGTTCAGCGAAGTCGACGGCTACGACGAGATGATCGTGCTGAAGGACATCCGCTTCGAGAGCTACTGCGAGCACCACATGGTGCCGATCATCGGCCGCGCGCACGTCGCGTATCTGCCGAACCATCGCGTGGTCGGCATCTCGAAGCTCGCGCGCCTCGTCGACGCGTTCGCGAAGCGCCTGCAGATCCAGGAAAAGATGACCGTGCAGATCGCCGATACGCTGTTCGACGTGCTGCAGCCGAAGGGCGTCGGCGTGATCCTAGAAGCCGCGCACCAGTGCATCTCGACGCGCGGCGTGCACAAGCCGGGCGTCGAGATGGTCACGTCGCGCATGCTCGGCTCGTTCCGCACCGATCCGTCGACGCGGCGCGAATTCCTGTCGATCGTTGCCAATCCTTCTTCAGTCAACCTGACGAATACGTAATGGAGTCGACGAAGCAAACGGCGCACGCGCCCGTCGTGCTCGTCACCGGCGCCGCGCGCCGGGCCGGGCGCGCATTCGCCGAGTATTTCGCCGCACACGGCTATCGCACCGCGGTTCACTACGATCGTTCGGCCGATGCCGCACGCGCGGCGGCCCGCGCGATTGCCGAGCGCGGGCACGATTCGATCGCGCTGCAGGCCGACCTGTCGGATGCCGCGCAGATCACCGCGCTGATCGACCAGGTGTATGCGCGCTTCGGGCGCCTCGACGTGCTCGTCAACAACGCGTCGGTGTTCTGGCAGGACCATTTCCCGAGCTTCGATCTCGCGGCGTTCGACCAGGCATGGGCCGTCAACTGCCGCGCGCCGATCCTGCTCACGCGCGCATTCTACGAACGGGCGCGCGCGGCCGGCACGCAGGGCGTCGTCGTGAATGTGGTCGACCAGAAGATCAAGGAAAACTTTCACCGCGACCATTTCAGCTACACGGTCGCGAAGGCCGCGCTCGGCAACCTCACGCAGATGCTCGCGCTGTCATGCGCGCCCGTGCTGCGCGTGAACGCGGTGTTCCCGGGGCTGATGCTGCCGAGCGACGACCAGACGCAGGCCGACTTCGAACACGCGAGCCGCGCATCGACGCCGCTCGCGCGCATCGCAGGCCCCGACGACGTCGCGAGCGCGATCCTGCTGCTGACCGGCAACGCCTACAACGGCGTGGATTTCGTGGTGGATGCGGGGCAGAACCTGATCCGTGTAGACCAGGACGTGCTGTACAAGCACCGCTCGCCCGCCGGCAAGCACTGACGCACGCGCGGCGGCGGCCGGCGGCCGCGCGCCGCGTTACGGCTTCTCGGCGCTGCCGCCTTCGCGGGCTCTGGTCTGCGCGACGCTCGTGCCGGGCGGCACGCTGTGCGTGAGCCACACGTTGCCGCCGATCACCGAGCCGCGCCCGATCGTCACACGGCCGAGAATCGTCGCACCCGCATAGATCACCACGTCGTCCTCGACGATCGGGTGCCGTGCGTTGCCCTTGACCAGCGCACCTTCACCATCGGCAGGGAAGCTCTTCGCGCCGAGCGTGACGGCCTGGTACAGGCGCACGCGCTCGCCGATGATCGCCGTCTCGCCGATCACGACGCCGGTGCCGTGGTCGATGAAGAAGCTCGGGCCGATCTGCGCGCCGGGGTGGATGTCAATGCCGGTGGCCGAGTGGGCGATTTCATTGATGAAGCGCGCGAGCAGCGGCACGCCGAGCTGGTGCAGCGCGTGCGCGAGCCGGTGGTGCATCATCGCCAGCACGCCCGGATAGCACAGCAGGATCTCGGTAATGTGCTGCGCGGCCGGATCGCCCGCGTACGCGGCCTGGATGTCGCTGACGAGCAGCGCGCGGACCGCCGGCAACTGCCGGCCAAACTCGCGCGCGATCTCGAACGCGCGCTCGTCGAGTTCCGCGAACGGCGTGTCCGCATGCTCGGGCAGGAACGGCAGCGCGCGGCGAATCTGCTCGCACAGCACGCGCAGCGTGCTTTCGAGCGTGTGGCCGACGTAGTAGTCGACGCTTTCGTCGGTGAGATCCGGCGCGCCGTAATGCGTCGGAAACATCGACGCGCGCAGGCCGGTCACAATCTTGCAGATCGCATCGCGGGACGGCAGTTCGCGGATGCCGCGCGGATGGCGCGTGCGATGGAGTTCCTCGCGCGACTCGCGCAAGCCGGCGACGATTTCTTCGAGGCCCCACTGACGGACGGGTGATGTCGACATATGCAAATGCAGGCGGCCGCGCTCGGTCGCACGGCCGCTAATAAAGTGACGGGTTCCGCAAGATTACCGCGTTTTTTGTCCGGGAGCGGCACACCGGGGATCGGCCGAACGGCCGACGATGCCGGAAACGCGACGGCGTCAGATCACGATGCTGCTCGCGTCGATCCAGCGCACGGCCCAGTCGCGCGCGTGCGCGATCGCGGCGCCTTCGTCGTTGAACTGGAGCTCGGTCGGGAAAAAACGGTTCGCAACCAACTCCCCGTCGCTCGATCGGGAGATCACGACGTAGGGCTTGAACGAACCGTCACTGGCGCGCGCGGGCGCGCAATTCAACAGATAACCGCGGTGCGTGAAGGCAGTAGTCGCTTGCATGAATCCGCCACCTCTAGTCCCTTGTTTGTTGTTCACTACCCGTCTTTAAGGGTGCTGCGGCGCCCCGGCGCGGGCAGAGGCGGCGAGATCGCATCCCCTGTCGCCGCTTCGCAGGAAAAGAATCATACTCTGTAGAAAACGCGTCTTCTAGCTGAAATAAATCATGACAAATCAGTGCGCGTCGCGCGACCGCGGCGGTCGCCCGCGCGCCTTTTCCCGTCGAACCCGGAACGGGATTTGCTTCGATCCGAAGCGCTTCGCCGCCAGGAGAGCCGTGATGGAATCATCCGGTCAAGCAGGTCATTTGCATCCGCACAGCGTCGAGCTCGACAACGACGACACCCACGACAGCACGGTCGACACCGACGGCAAGAACCGCGAGGCCTGGCTTCTCGCCGGCGGCGGGCCGATCTCGCCCGACCAGATCACGGGCAGCAACGCGTCGCTCGTCAATGCGATGCCCGAAGCCGGCGACGGCCTCGCCGGTTTCGACAGCCGCACCGGCGGCAACCATCCGGCGTTCGCGCTGCGCGCGGGCTATGTGGTGATCGAGAAAGGCTTCGCCGCGCCGTCGCCCGCGGACGATGCGCAGTTCGGCCCCGTCCATCGGATGTACGGCAGCGCGTACTGGCCCGGCCACGGACGGCGGCCGGAACGCGTGATCGAGCTGACGGCCGTGCCGAGGTAGCCGGCGCGGCGTTTGAATCGATCGTTCGTTTGCAGATCGGCATCGGTCGACGATCGATGCCGGTGGATCGGCGCACGCGACAGGTGCTCAAGCGAACGATTCCGCGCGTCGGCATCGGCGGTTTCATGCATGCCGCGAATCGCGCCGACGCACATCCATTGATCGAAGTCATGTCGAAACGGCGCGGTTGCGATTGAATGACGATGCGCGCGGTTCATCGGCGTGATTTCGCACCGTGTCGGTGCGGCATGCGCGCGCCGCGATGCGTGCGCCGGTGCAACGCGGGATTTCGATGCCTGCGCATTCGTTCCCGGCGACGGTGCGGTCCTCATCCACCATCGCTCGAAACCGCTATCGCGAGCCGCGCGGCGGCCACGCGAACGACGGATGCGATGCAGCCATGCGAAATGCGTCGCGCAGTGCGGCATGCATTGCGTGCATGGCCGTGCACCGCGATGCCGGAGGCGCTGCTGTAGCGCGGCAGCACAGGCACCGCACTGCAAAGTCCCCGCCGTTGGTTTACCCTGCCTCGCAGCATTGCTCAGACAGATCGGCCATCCGGCCGACTTCGTTTCAACCCGCCACTCGGAGACACTATGTACAAGCGTATTCTGGTTGCCGTCGACGGCAGCAACACGTCCCGCCATGCGTTCGATGCCGCGCTGGCGCTCGCGAAAGCGCACGGCGCCGAGCTGCAACCGTTCTACGTCGTCGAGAACGCCGCGATCTACTACAACGTGCCGGGCTACGATCCGTCCGTGCTGCGCGATCAGCTCGTCGCGCAAGGCAACGAGCTCGCGAAGGATTTCACGAAGCTGATGCAGGCAGCGGGCGTGAAAGGCGATACGAAGCTGGCCGAAGCGACGTCGCTCAACGATGTGTCGCAGCTGATCCTCGAGGGCGCGAAGGCGTTCGGCGCCGATCTGCTCGTGCTCGGCACGCACGGCCGCCGCGGGTTCCGCCGTCTCGTGCTCGGCAGCATCGCCGAACAATGCGTGCGGCACGCGACGCTGCCCGTGCTGCTGATTCCGGCCGCCGCCAACACGGACGAGCAAGCCGCATGAACGGCGTTCGGCATCCGCGGCCGGTCGCGACGTTTTGTCACCCGACAGCGACAACTTGCGGTGGGACAATGATTCAGTCGATTCAACGCCGGAGTAAACGATCATGCTGACGCCCGTCGCCACACGTACCGCCGCCACGCCTCATGCCGGCAGCTGGGCTCCTCGCCAGGCCGCGCACTGCTCGTCGTGCGCGATGCGGCACCTGTGCATGCCGCAGGGCCTGGCGCCCGAAGCGCTCAGCCGCCTCGAGTCGGTCATCTGCGCGGCGCGCCCCGTCAAGCGCGGCGAAGCGCTGTTCCGCGAAGGCGACGCATTCGACAACCTGTACGCGGTACGCTCGGGTTCGCTGAAAACCGTCGCCACGCGCCACGACGGCCGCGAACAGGTCACGGGCCTGCATCTCGCGGGCGAAGCGCTCGGCCTCGACGGCATCTGCGACGACACGCATCCGCGCACCGCGGTCGCGCTCGAAGACAGCTCCGTCTGCGTGATTCCGTACAGCGCGCTGAAGGCACTGTGCTCGGAAGCCGGCTCGATGCAGTTGCGCATGCACAAGCTGATGAGCGAACAGATCGTGCGCGAAACGTCGCAGACGATGCTGCTCGGTTCGCTGAATGCCGAAGAACGTGTCGCCGCGTTCCTGCTCGACGTATCGTCGCGCTACCTGAAGCGCGGTTACTCGCCGTCGGAATTCAACCTGCGGATGACGCGCGAAGACATCGGCAGCTATCTCGGCATGACGCTCGAAACGGTCAGCCGCACGCTGTCCAAATTCCAGAAGCGCGGCCTGATCGAAATGCAGGGCCGCCACGTGCAGATCATCGACTTCGACGGCCTGCATCACGTCTGATCCCGCACGGCGCGCGCATCTCGCGCGCCGCCCGTGTGACGTTACCGATCAATCGAGAAACAGCGCGGCGCGCGCCTTCAGCGCCGCGCTGAAATCGTCGAGCCAGCCGATCGACAGACGCCAGCTCTGCCAGTAAAGATCGATGTCGACGGTGCGCCCGCGCGACATGTCGACCAGTTCGCTCGCCGCCAGCTGGCGGTCGACCATCCGGTCCGGGCACATCCCCCATCCCAATCCCGTTTCGCATGCGCGCAGATAGCCCGCGACGTGCGGTATCCAGTGCTGCGGCGGATCGAGATCCGCGCGCGTCACGCGCCGGATGAAACGCGCCTGCAGCCCGTCCTTCGGATTGAACATCACGCACGGCGCGCGACGCAGCGCATCGCGCGTGATGCCCGCGCCGAAATAGCGTTCGTAAAACGCCGGCGAGCACACCGCGCGATAGCGGATCCGCCCGAGCCGCTCCGACCGGCATCCCTGGATCGGCTCGGCCTGCGCGGTCACGGCGCCCTGCACGCTGCCGTCGCGGATGCGCGCGGCCGTGTAGTCCTGGTCGTCGATCACGAGGTCGAGCAACGTTTCGCGCTCCGTGCAGAACGGCCCCACCGCGTCGATGAACCACGTCGCGACGCTGTCGTCGTTGACGGCCACGCGCAACATCGGCCATGCGCTCGCAATCTGGCCCGGCAGCGCCGGCATCCGGCCGCCCAGTTCGGCTTCGAGCAGTTGTACGCGCTCGGTATGCCGGCACAGCAGCGCGCCCGACGTCGTCGCGACGCACGGCTGCCCGCGCTTGACCAGCACGCTGCCGACACGCTCCTCCAGCAGCTTCACGCGCTGCGACACCGCCGACGGCGTGACGTTCAGCTCCTTGGCCGCGCGCTCGAACGAGCCGTACCGGATCACGGCCGCGAGGGCATCGAGCAGGGCGTAATCGAGCATTAGATTTCCTTAATCCGCATTAGGTGAATTAGCTTCTCTTATTTTCATGCTGACCGCAGACTAGCGCTACCCGATTCATCCGTCTACTGCTTCTACTGCGTCTACCGCTGTCACCACCATGAACTGGCTCGCTTTTTCCCACGGCGCCGCACTGTGCGCGTCGCTCATCGTCACCATCGGCGCGCAGAACGCGTTCGTACTCCGGCAAGGCATCATGCGCTCGCATGTCGGCAAGATCGTGCTGCTGTGCGCGCTATCCGACATGATCCTGATCGGCGCCGGCGTCGGCGGCGCATCGGTGCTGGTCGAGCGGTATCCGACTTTCGTCCACGCGGTGCTGTACGTCGGCCTCGCGTATCTCGCATGGTTCGGCATCAACGCGCTGCGCCGCGCGTTCAAGCCGGGCCACGCAACGCTCGACGTGCGCGGCGACGCGGTCGCGCCGCCGCCGCAGAGCGGGCTCGCGATCGTGCTGATGACGCTCGCGTTCACGTGGCTCAACCCGCACGTATATCTCGACACGTTCCTGCTGATCGGCACGGCCGGCGCGCGCGAGCCGGAAGGCGCACGGCTCGCGTTCGCGATCGGCGCGATGGCGGTCAGCGTCGTGTGGTTTCTCGGGCTCGGCTACGGTGCGCGATTGCTGGCGCCGTGGTTCCGCAAGGCCGTTGCGTGGCGCGTGCTGGATGGCGCGATCGGCAGCATGGTGCTGTTTCTCGCGGCGGTGCAGTTGCGCTGACCGACTCGCCGTCGCACGGGCGGCCGCGTGCCGCCCGTCTGCCGATCCGCTCCGGCGCAACGTCGGGGCATCCGTCCCTCCCGCCCCCGCCCGCTTCCGCCGACACGGCATCTCGCTTCCCGCAGCGCATCGCCGCCGCGAAATTCAGCTCCGGATCCAACGCAGCCGTACGGACCGCCAACGTGACGGACGATGCGTCCGTCATCTGTCCCAAGCCGTCCATCATCGCGGCGACACGCCGCCTGCACGAATCCGATCGATCGGAGAGAATGACCGGTGTCCTGCGACAACGGCGGAACCGCACCGCGCACCCCGCCGTCTCGTCGCGCTCGACCTGGCCAATCGCTCAGTTCAATCCCGTCACCCCACCGATATCGGAGCAGAACATGGCACTACGCACTCTCGGCACGTCGAACATCCAGGTTTCGCCGCTCGCGTTCGGCGGCAACGTCTTCGGCTGGACCGTCGACGAAAACGCGTCGTTTTCGCTGCTCGACGCGCTCGCCGACACCGGCATCAACTTCATCGACACGGCCGACGTCTATTCGGCCTGGGCGCCCGGCAACAGCGGCGGCGAATCGGAAACGATCATCGGCAAGTGGCTCAAGCGTTCCGGCAAGCGCGAGCAGGTCGTGATCGCGACCAAGGTCGGCCTGCTTTCGACACGCGCGGGCCTGACGAAGGACAACATCCTGCAGGCCGCCGACGATTCGCTGCGCCGCCTGCAGACCGACTACATCGACCTGTATTTCTCGCACCGCGACCTCGCCGATACGGCCCCGCTCGAGGAAACGCTCGGCGCATACCAGACGCTGATCGACGCGGGCAAGGTGCGCATCATCGGCGCATCGAACTACAGCGGCGCGCGCCTGCGCGAAGCCGCCGACATCAGCAAGCGCGACGGCCTGCCCGCGTACCAGGTCATCCAGCCCGAATACAACCTGATCGACCGCGCCGACTACGAACGCGATCTCGAGCCGGTCGTGCGCGACCTGAAGCTCGGCGTCGTCAACTATTACGCGCTCGCGAGCGGTTTCCTGTCGGGCAAGTACCGCAGCGAGGCCGACCTGAAGAAGAGCGTGCGCGGCGATCGCGTCGCCGGTTATCTCGACGAACGCGGCCTGCGCATTCTCGCCGCGCTCGACGCCGTGTCGGCGAAGCACGGCACGCAGCCGGCCGCAATCGCGCTCGCGTGGCAGATCGCGCGGCCGACGATCACCGCGCCGATCGCGAGCGCGACGTCGCTCGCGCAGCTCGCATTGCTCGGCGAAGCGATCCGCATCCGGCTCGATCAGGACGACATCCGCCAGATCGACGAGGCCAGCGCAACCTGACGTCGTGGGCGGCAGGCCGGTCGATCGAATCGCGCGGTCTTGCGGTTCCGCGATCGGCCTGCGTCATCCGCGCTCCGCTAAACGGCGCCGCGCGGCGCCGCATCGCGCAGCGCCATCGGCGACGCGCCGTAGCGCTCGCGAATCGCGCGGCTGAAATGCGCCTGGCTCGAGAACCCCCAGCGAAACGCGATCTCGCCGACGCTCGTCTTGCGCAGCCGCGCATCCGTCAGCTCGCGATGCGCGTGCGCCAGCCGTTCCGACCAGATGTGCTGCGTGATCGACTCGCCTTCGGCCGCAAAGAGCCGGCCGAGATGACGCAGCGACAGCCCGACCGCGTCGGCAACCGCCTGCGGCCCGAGCTCCGGCTCGCCGAGATGCGTCGCGATGTACTGCTTCGCGGTCAGCAGGTACGACAGCGAAGCACGCGATGCGCCCGCACCGTTCACTTCCGTGTCGATCAGTTCCGCGACCAGCGTGCGCGTGCGCTCGGCAAAGCGCGCGGCATCGCACTCGACCGGATCCTTCATGAAGCGCTCGACGCTCGCCCTCAGCGTCGCGCCGAGCATCGCACCCGCGCCCGGCTTCGGCGCGATCCGCAGCGGCAGCGCCGCCAGCTCCGCGTCGAGCCGGTCGTCGAACGTCGCGATCGGGACATCGATCAGCAGCTGCCGCATCGGCGTCAGGAATCCGAACAGATATGGCACGCGCGTGTCGTAGACGACGACATCGCCGGCTTCCGCGAGCAGGCACCGGTCACGCTGGATGAAATACGCGCGCCCGCTCAGGATCTGGCACGCGAACAGCGATTCCTTCGGCAGTTGGCGCACCAACGCAGGGCTGCGCTCGATCACGTGATCCTGGCCGCTGATGTCGGCGATGCCGAGGCCCGGCAGCGCGATGTCGGTCTTCTCGACTTCGAGCCCGGCCGGCGACAGCGACGAGCAGCGCAGGCCGACCAGCGTCGCCGCGTTGAACGCATCCCAGTACGCCATCCTGTCGCGCGCCGGCACGTCGGCCGTCGAGCCTCGCGTGCGTGAAAAAACGGTCGAATTCGTCACGTCGCCTCCTGCTGACGCCCGTCGTCCAGAGCGGCATGCATTGCGGAATTGGGGGATGGATCGTTTAAACGTCGTGCGGTGCGATGTCCGGCCCGATCAAGCAATTCGTCCAGCCCAGTCAAGAGCGGCGCGCACCGGCTGGCTAAAGTCGAGCCCACGACATCCAAACACAAGGAGACGAACCGTGGTCGACAAAGCCGTAGCCGAATTCTGGCAAAACATCCCGCCGATTGCCAATCCGTTCAAGCCCGATGCGCTGCCGGAAGCCTACATCGCGAACGCGGCCACCGACGACAAGCGCTATTACGTTCCGTTCACCGAAACGGTTTCGTCGCGGCCGCTGTGGATCTCGCCGTCGCAGAACAAATGGTGCGACATCCTGATGGCAAAGGAAGCAGGGCTCGTGAACCGGCACTATCACCCGCACGAGGTATTCGCGTACACGTTGTCCGGCAAATGGGGCTATCTGGAGCACGAATGGACCGCGACGAAGGGCGATTTCGTGTACGAGACGCCAGGCGAAGGCCACACGCTCGTCGCGTTCGATCACCCCGAGCCGATGCGCGCGTTCTTCATCGTCAAGGGGCCGCTGATCTGGCTCGACGAAGAAGGCAACCCCGACGGCTATTTCGACGTGCATTCGTACATCGCGATGTGCAAGGCGCATTACGAGAAGGTCGGCCTCGGCGCGCAAGCGATCGAGAAGCTGTTCCGCTGACGCGCGACGGGGCCCGCCATGACATCCCACCCTTCCCCCAAACTCGCATGGACGTACGAGAACAGGCTGCTGCTGATCCTGTTCATGACGTTCGGCTTCGTGTTCTTCGACCGCCTCGCGCTGTCGTTCCTGTTCCCGTTCATGTCGGCCGAACTGCACCTGACGAATGCGCAGCTCGGCATGGTGTCGTCCGCGCTCGCGCTCACGTGGGCGCTGTCCGGCGCCGCGACCGGTGCGTGGTCCGACGCGCGCGGCACGCGCAAGCCGCTGCTGATCGCGGCCGTGCTCGGCTTTTCCGTGTGCTCGGCGCTGTCGGGGTTCGTCGGCGGCTTCGCGAGCCTGATCGCATTCCGTGCGCTGATGGGCATCGCCGAAGGCCCCGTGCTGCCGCTGTCGCAGTCGCTGATGGTCGAGAGTTCGACGCCGAGCCGCCGCGGGCTGAACATGGGCCTGCTGCAAGGCTCGGCCGCCGGCCTGCTCGGCGCGATGATCGGCCCGCCGATCGTGATCGGCATCGCAACCGCGTACGGCTGGCGCGAGGCGTTCTACGTATCGTGCATTCCGGGCTTCCTGATCGCCTTCTGCATCTGGCGCTGGGTTCGCGAAATGCCGCCCGGCGGCGCACGGCATGCGCAGGCCGACACCGTCGGCGCGGCAGCGGCGGGCGGCGCGGCCGTCAGCCGCTGGGCGCTGCTGAAGGAACGCAACATCCTGCTCTGCGTGTTGATCAGTTGCTTCTTCCTCACGTGGTTCGTCGTGATCATCTCGTTCGCGCCGGTCTTCCTCGTCGACAGCCGCCATCTTTCGCCGTCCGACATGGGCGTCGTGATGACCTGCCTCGGCGCCGCATGGGTGTTCTGGGGCTTCGCGGTGCCGGCGATCTCCGACCGGATCGGCCGCAGGCCGACGATGATCGTGTTTGCGCTGGTCGCCGCCGCGTGCCCGGTCGCGATGATTCACGCGAATTCGCTGTGGGCGCTCTGCGCGCTCGTGCTCGCGACCTACACGGGCCTTGGCTGCTTCACGCTGTTCATGGCGACGATCCCGGCCGAAACGGTGCCGCCGCGCGCGATCGCCAGCGCGCTCGGGCTGATCATGGGCGCCGGCGAGCTGATCGGCGGCTTCGTCGCGCCGACCGTCGCCGGCTTCGCGGCCGACCGCTACGGCCTGCAGTTCGCGATGTGGACGTCGGCAACCGGCGCGATTCTCGCGTGCGTGCTGTCGTTCGGCCTCGTCGAAACCGCGCCCGCCGTGCTGCGCAAGCGCGCGCCCGCCGGCGCCGCCGCGAACCGTCTCGATACGCAGAACCTCGGAGGACGCTGACATGCGTGCACTTCAATGGCATGGCCCGCGCGACGTCCGTCTCGTGGAAATCGACACGCCGCGCGTCGGGCCGGGCGAGGTGCGCATCGCGGTCGCGTATTGCGGCATCTGCGGCAGCGACCTGCACGAATACGCGGACGGCCCGCACGCGATTCCGGTCGACACGCCGCACCCGCTGTCGCGGCGCACCGCGCCGCTGACGCTCGGCCACGAGTTCTGCGGCACCGTCGTCGAAGTCGGCGAGGGCGTGACGACACTGAACCCGGGCGACTGCGTCGCCGTCGAGCCCGAATATCGCTGCCACCAATGCGCGTACTGCCGCACGGGGTCGTACAACCTGTGCGTGTCGATGGGCTTCGCGGGCCTGATGGGCGACGGAGGGATGGCCGATTTCGCGGTCGTGCCGGCCTATATGCTGCATCGGCTGCCCGACGGCGTCAGTCTCGAACAGGCCGCCGTGATCGAACCCGCCGCCGTCGCGCTGCATGCGTTGCGCCGCGCCGAACTCCGGCTCGGCGACACCTGCGCGGTATTCGGGCTCGGGCCGATCGGCCTGCTGCTGATCCAGCTCGCGAAGCTGCAGGGCGCGACGACCATCGTCGCGGTCGACGTGTCGCCCGAGCGCCTCGCGGCCGCCGCGCGTCTCGGTGCGACGCACACGTTCAACGCGCGCTCGCTCGACGCGTCCGTGCTGCGCGACGCGATCCGCGAGGCATCGGGCGGGCTCGGCGTCGATGCGAGCTTCGAGGCGGCCGGGTTGCCCGCCACGTTCGAAGCGGCGATGCACGCGCTGCGCAAGGGCGGCCGCGTCGTAATGGTCGGCCTGATGCCGCATGCGGGCTTCGATGCGTTCCGCGCGGTCAACGATGAACTGACCTTCACGGCGAGCGTCGGCTACCGGCATGCATACGAAGACCTGCTGCGCATCGTCGCGTCGGGCGCGCTCGACCTCACGTCGATCGTCACGCGCACCGTGTCGCTCGAAGATGCCGTCGCCGACGGCTTCGACGCGCTGCTCGCCGATCGCACGCAGATCAAGATCCTGGTTTCCCCCGCGCAGCGGTGCGCCCGCCGCGCACACACCGTCGGGAGCATCGAGCATGAGTCGTCCGTTGGCGTTTGAAGGCAAGACCGTCGTCGTGACGGGCGGCACATCAGGCATCGGCGCGCGCACCGCATGGCGGTTCGCGGAAGCCGGCGCATCGGTCGTCGCGCTCGGGCTCGACGCCGCCGGCCCGCATGCGCCCGTGCACGAGCGCATTCGGTGCATCGAACTGAACGTGACCGACAGCGATGCGCTGACGCGCACGATCGCCGCGCTGCCGCGACTCGACGTGCTCGTCAACGGCGCCGGCATCAGCCGGCACGCGGACGAATACCGGATGGACCAGTTCGAGCTCGTGCTGAACGTGAACCTGACGTCGGTGATGCGCGCATCCGACGCCGCGCTGCCGGCGCTGTCGGCGCACGGCGGCAGCATCGTCAACATCGCGTCGATGTACACGTACTTCGGCAGCAAGGACCGGCCCGCGTACAGCGCGAGCAAGGGCGGCATCGCGCAGCTCACGCGCTCGCTCGCGCAGGCGTGGGCCGAGCGCGGCATCCGCGTGAACGCGATTGCGCCCGGCTGGATCGACACGCCGCTCAGCAGCGGGCTGATGGCCGACAGTCAGGCCTCGCGACAGATCCTCGAGCGCACACCGCTCGGGCGCTGGGGTACGGCCGACGAAGTCGCGGAAGTGATCCTGTTCCTGTGCTCGCCCGGCGCGTCGTTCGTGACCGGCGCGGTCGTGCCGGTGGACGGCGGGTATTCGACGGTATAGCGCCCGGCGCACGCCGTGTCGACGGGCAGGCAGTCGCTCCCGATGCGCCGTGCGCAGCCCATTCCCCTTCGGTTGCACCCGAATCGGAATCATCCCGGTTCAGGCTTATTCATATCAATCAGTAGTCCAATCAAAAATATCCGACTCGATCGGAAACATGTGAGGAGCATCTGGAGATGACGAAAAAGACCCTTCTGGCACTCGTGGCCTGTGCGATTCCGGCCGCGTCGTTCGCACAGAGCAGCGTGACGATGTTCGGGCTGATGGATGCCGGCATCAGCTATGTCAGCAACGAAGGCGGCCACGGAAACGCGAAATTCGACGACAACATCTTCTTTCCGAACCTGCTCGGTTTCGAAGGCAAGGAGGATCTCGGAGCGGGCACGCGCGCGATCTTCCGGCTCGTCAACCAGTATTCGCTCGGCAACGGTTCGATCATCGGCGGCGGGTTGTTCGCGCGGCAGGCCTACGTCGGGCTCGAAAACGACCGCTACGGCAAGCTCACGCTCGGCAACCAGTACGAGTTCATGGTCGATGCGCTCGCCGCCAGCGGCAACGAGATCGCGCAGGATCTCGTCGGCCTGTACGGTTTTCGCAACGGGCCGTTCGACCAGCTCGCGCTGCCGAACAACCCGACCGGCGCGTTCGACTGGGATCGCGTCGCAGGCAGCAATCGCGTCGCGAATTCCGTCAAATACACGAGCCCGTCGCTGTCGGGTCTGATCTTCGGCGCGCTGTACGGCTTCGGCAACGTCGCGGGGTCGATCGGCGCGAACAACACGGTCAGCGTCGGCGCGAGCTACGACAACGGCCCGTTCGGCGCGGGCGCGGCCTATACGAACCAGAAATACGGCGCGGCGGCCGGGATGACGCCGACCAGCGTGCGCAACTGGGGCGCGGGCGTGCACTACACGCTCGGCACGGTCACGGGGAAGGCGCTCTTCACAACCGTACGCAACGCGCAGAACGGCGCGGGCGTCTGGTCGGCGGAAGCGGGCGCGGCGTGGCATCCGTCGCCTGCGTGGGTGGTCGGCGCGTCGTACACGTACATGAAGGGCAACGACACGCTCGACAACGCGCATGCGCATCAGATCCTGGCGGCCGTTCAGTACTGGCTGTCGAAGCGCACGATGGTGTACGTGGCGGGCGTGCATCAGCGCGCAAGCCGCGGCAGCAACGCGCAGATCAACGGCGTGATGGATGCGAACGGCGCGTCGAGCGGCGCGCTGCAGTCGATCGCGCGGATTGGGTTCAGTACGCGGTTCTAGGTTCCAGCCCCCGGTGAATCCTGGTGGCGACCCCGCGGCCGGATTGCCTGCCCCCAGTATTCGAGGGTGTATTCGGGACGCCATGTCGCTGTCGCTCTGTTGACGGCCAAAATTCGCAGAAAAACCGGCCGCTCAGGAAGCGGCTCGTCGTTCTCCTTTCTGTTCAATGACCCGTATCGGCGGCACAACGCGCGACAGGTCCGACGGCGTAATCGCGTGTAATTGATTCGACCGCATCGTCCATCTAGCCTTGGATTCGAACGGGAATTGCCCGATTGAATGATGACGGCGCCGCGCAGCCCGGCACGCGCCGGCCTGCTTTCGGTGCAACTCGCGCGTCATGAACCGGAACGCCCGGACGCGGCGGCATGCGCGATCCGGAACGACACGTCGTCGCTCCATTTCCTCCATCGATGAAGCGAACCGATCGCCTCGCATTGCGACGCCAGCCGGTAAGGCAAGCGCAACGCGTCGAACCGCATCCGGCGTCTTGCCCCACTGACAATTTAACGAGCGGAGAAAAGCATGAAAAGCCTTGGCACTTGCGTGGCGATCGCCTTGATGAGCTGCTGCGCCGATTTCAGTCAGGCCGCGGCGGTACAAACGTGCACGGCATTCGACAAGTGGTTCACGTCCGCCGGCATCACCGAGCCGAATTTCCTCGATCCCCAGTTCCAGGATAAGAATGACCCCAAGAACGAGAACTGCAACTTCCACAGATTCTCCTGGCACGCGTTCCTGTGGCTGACCGACACGCTGAACGGCGCGCCGCGCTTCAACAGCCTGTATTCCGATGCGGCAATCGACCCGAACGCGGCGGCGCCTACCGAGCACGTGCTCGACGGCGTGCAACAGGCGGATTCGCTCGGCATCGTGGTCGACCAGAACGGCCGAGCGGTCTACACGAACATGTACATCAATTCCATTTATCGCGATTTCGCGATCACGAATCAGTTGTATACACGTGCGGGCATGAAGAACGCGTCACCCAAGCTCGAATTCACGAACGGTGCGCTGTCGCTCAAAGCAGCGTGGAAAATCGTCGGTGCGAATGAAGACACGAGCCGCTTCTATACGACCACCGCGAAGATCCAGCTGCTCTCGAAGGTGGGCAATTCCGTCGGCATCCCGCCGCAACCCAGGACCGCCACCGTGAAGGTCGCGCTCGTCGGGTTTCATATCGCGTGGGTCGTCAACGGTCATCCGGAGGCGATCTGGTCGACGTTCGAGCACGTCGACAATGCGCCGGACTTCAAGTCCGACCAGCAACCGTCGCAGCCGGTCTCCGACAAGTCGTTCACGTTCTACAAGGCGGGCACCAAGGCCTCGGATTGCAACGTCAACAATGCGACGCGGGTGACGATCGACGAGCAGACCCAGATACTGACCCCGATCACGCAGGTGTGCCGGCAATACCAGTTCGGCGGGGCAGACATCAAAATAAACCAGCCCAACATCGAGCAACTCAACAGCGACATCCTGGCCCGTCTGAAGAAGCGCAATTCCGTCTGGCAGTACTACAGGGAAGTGGGCGCAGTCTGGATCAAGGATCCCGACGAGCCGTTCCGCCCCGACTGGAGTCCCAACTTCGACCCCGCGCCCATCCGCGGCGCGCCGAAACTGTCCAACTCGGTCATCGAGACCTTCACGCAGAACCAGGTTTCGAAGAATCAATGCTTCAGCTGTCACAACTCAATGGCCGTCACCGACACCAACGACCTGACACTGACGCTGCCGGGCAAGGAAATCAGCACCAGCCACATCCTGCTGCGCAAGTACATGAACAACCCGCAGATCCAGCGATAGCGCCGGCACGGTTCCGCTTCAGTCCATCCGTGCAGGACGGCGACATCCTGCACGACCGCCATCGAGCTTCCAGAGGCCCGTCATGTCAAATACGAAGTTACGCATCCATCCCGCTATCGGATTCGCGCGTGTCGGTAGCAGCCAGGAGTACTACATTGCGCCGGAAACCTCGGCCGGGCTGCCGATCGCCGGGCAAGCTCTCACGGGAGGGCTGCCGATCAAGCCGGGCACGGAAAATACACCGATCACCAGCGGCGACCTGCGCGATGCCCGGGGGCGCCTCAAGCGGCAAGCCGCGCGCTTCAGAATCTATCAGTATGACGACGCGACTTTGAACCGCTATCCGTCCGGGTCGGGCACCGAAGTCGTGATCGGCTCTTCGGTCGACGGCAAGGTCGTGAAGGACATCGTTTGGACCGTGCACCTCGCCAACAAGAAGGCCAACTGCTGGGTGCTGGAGTCGACGCCCGCGGGACTGCCCGCCTACGAGAACGACAAGCATCCGCCGATCCGCAACGCGGGTTTTGCGTCGACGTCCGATCCTTCGAACACGACGCGGCTGCAAAAGCTCGTCATCGATGCGGGGCCGCGCGCGATCAAGGCATCCGCGGGCGGAACCGTCGAGTTCGACAAGAACACGCGGGCGAGCTATGGCTCGTCCTCCGGCGAGGTGGTCGACGTGCCGCGCTATCCGATCTCGTTTCCCGCGTCGAACGTGGCGAGCTTGCCGCCCGCATCGGGATGCACACCGATCACCACGCTCGGCGCGATGACCACGGAGCCGAACGGACGCCTGCTCGTGCTGGGCGCATTCGGCCTTGCGTGCGGGTTCGACGCCAACGGCCGCGCGACCGCCGACGCCGCCCTGGGGCAGGATGTCGACAACGACAACTGGCTCGACGATACCGGCGACGGCCCGGTGACCGCGTGGATCGTTTTCAGCGACGACACCGTGCGCGCCGCCGACAGCAGCGCGTGGGTGGTCTCGACCGATCCGGCATACGCGCCTCAGACGAGAAACGTCGTGACGCTGTGGGACGAGATCCTGACCACCTGGATCGAGACATTCATGCTGCGGCCCGACATCCACAATGGCCTCGTTTACCGGCAGGACTTCCGGCCGTCGTTCGACGAACATGTCTTCCCGATCCTGCGCGCGGCGTCCTTGCAGATGTGGAATACCAATTTGCCGGCCAAGGCAATGAAGAGCCACGAGAATATCGACCAGCTGACGGCCGCCAGGCCGCCCTTCAACATCATGTCGTTCATCCGGAGTCCGCATCCGAATTCGCCATCGTCGACGGTCGGCTCGCCGCTGATGCCGCTCGCGCTGGGCGACAACCAGAGCAGCTTCCTGACCCTGACCGACTCACAGTACTTTTTCGTCCAGCAATGGGCGAACGGCATGTCCGAGCAAGCCACGCCGGCGTCGTACGGCCCCGGCGAAGCGCTCGACAGGATCGTGCTCTCGAACTGCCTCGGCGGACGTCTCAGCCCCGGCATCGACCTGACGTTCATCGTCCGCGATCCCAACCTGTACAACCCGAGCTGGTCGGCCGATCACGCGGTCGGCCCGGTGGTCGGCCCGTTCCGCATCAACATGCGCAAGCTCGACTACACGACCGTCAGCGCAAACAAGCCGTTCCTCGGTGTCGGTTATTTCCCGCGGCGCGACGCCAAGGTCGAGCCGGGCGATCTGTGCAAGTTCATGTCGATTCCGTGGCACACCGACTACAACTCCTGTTCGACGCACTTGCCTTCGCCCAATCCCGGCGGCGAAATCAATCCGGACGGCAGCAACGTCTATAGCGGCGTGAACACGACCTTGTACTGGTCCTGGCCCGCGCAGCGGCCGGTGGCCGTTTACACCTACGACGACCTGGTCGCGAACCACGGCGAGTTGCCCGTGCAGCGTTACTCGTTACGCGGGGAAGGCACAGCCGCCATTCAGCAGGATTCGACCAGGACCTTCAACTCGCCGCCCATGAATGTCGGGCGCTATCAGAATCGCCCCGACTTCCTGCTCAACTGGGACAAGATCGGCTTCGTCATCCAGGGAGTGGCGATCGATCGGTACGACAGCAGTTATCCGCCGAACTACTATCTCGAAGTGCAAAGCCTCTTCAAGAGGGACTACAGCAACCTCGTTCAACCATGGCCCAACACCGTGACCGACACGCTCCTGCCGCCCGATAACGGCTGAGGTCACGAGATGCGCGCCGAACGGGTCACGCCAATGCCGACCATCGAACGCCCGGATGCGCTGGCGCCCGGCCAGGCCCGCTACCGGGTCGCGGTGATCGGCGGCGGGCCGGCGGGCAGCAGTTGTGCGCTGGCGTTGGCAAGAGCCGGCATCACCGACGTCCTGGTCGTCGAAGCCGGTTCCTATGCCGACGCACGGATCGGCGAGAGCATTCCGCCGGAGAGCCGGATACTGTTCCGGCACCTCGGCATCGACGAAGCCTTCGTCGCGCAGGCGCACGAGCCCTGCTACGGCAGCTGCTCATACTGGGGCAGCGACAAGCGCGGCTATAACGATTCCGTGCTGAGCCCGCACGGGCATGGCTGGCATCTCGACCGGCGCAGGTTCGACGCATTCCTCGCGTCGCAAGCGCGCGCCGCGGGCGCGGAATTGCTGACCGGGCATGCGCTTCTGGCGTCCGGGCCGGGCGCCCCGTCCGGGTACGCGTTGAGCCTGGGGCGCGCGGCACATGTCGCGTCGCGGGTCCAGGCGGATTTCGTCGTGGACGCCAGCGGCGCACGCTCGGTATTTGCACGGCAGCGTGGCGCGATACGGCTCGATTCGAATCCGCTGATCTGCATTGCGGCAAGGCTTGCGCGACCGGATACCGGCGCGCCTGCTTCGATGCTGACTCACCTCGAGGCGGCCGAGCATGGCTGGTGGTATCTCGCGTCCGTGCCCGGCAATACGGTCGTCGTCATGTTCGCCACGCATGCGCAGGCAGTCCGGACGATGCGGCTGCATCAGCCGGAACCCTGGCATCGCATGCTGCGGGCCGCACGGCGCACCTGGCAGCTCGTGTGCGACCTGGGCCTGAATCTGCTGGATCTGCGCCTGAAATCGTATCCCGCGCCGTCCCAACATCTCGACCGACTGTACGGCGATCGCTGGCTGGCAATCGGCGATGCCGCGTCGGCCTACGATCCCATCACCGCTCAAGGCATCATCAAGTCGCTATCGCATGGCGTCGCGGCGGCGGAAGCGATCCGGAAGCGGATAGGCGGCGATTCTGATGCGCTGGACGCGTTCTCGCGGATGGTGCAAGCGCAATACCGGCAGTACCTGCAGATGCGGCATCACTTCTACAGCCTCGAACAGCGTTGGCCGGCAGCGGATTTCTGGAGGCAGTGCACCGAATCGTCGAACCTCGGATGACGTGCGCCCGCGACACCGTTGTCCTGCGTCGGCACCGTCACGCACCGCGTCATATGCTCACTGTAACCACGTGTAATCGATTCTCCGGTCAATCCTTCGTACGCTGTCGATACTCTTCCGCGCGCCCGATTTCTCCGCAGGCGCCGCTTCGCAGGATGGGAGAGGTGCAGGCGCCACGAGCGGCGTCACTCAGCAGTGTGTTTCGCCAACGATAAAGCGTGAAAGGAACTGCCATGTCTCAGATCTTGAGTACCTACAACATCGTCGACGTCCTGACCGCGTTCGATGTGGAAAAAATCCTGGGCTATCAAAAGCCGCACAATCAACTCAGCAAGGATCCGTCAACACCGACCCTGTTGCCGTCCAACGGCTACGACGAGGTCTACATGATCACCACGGACCGGAATGTCATTTCCGGCCAGGCCGGCAGCAATCTGAGCATGCGCGCCGAGGTCAACGACGTCATCCGGTGGCGCACGATTTCGCTGACCGACGTGGCGGACTACAAGTGCTTCATTCACACGTTCAAGATCATGTCCGTCACGGCCCCGGAAGACCCGCCGCTGTCCTCCCCGAAGTTCGAGCATAGCTACCCGAGCGAGCCCGATCCCGCGCCGGGCTGGCCGAACAACGGCGTGAAGGAACGACCGGGCTCGGATTTCTACTGGCACGCCACCGCGCGACGCCCGGGCACGGCGACCTATACGTTCGTCGTCGCCGTGTACCAGCGCCACGGCGAGCTGGTGGGCTACTTCCAGTGGGACCCGTCCATCACGATCCGCTACTGAGCGCGAACGGGCGCCTTGAATGCCGTGAAGGCCGGAGCCGACCAAGGGCGCCCGGCAGTTTTCGGCGGGCAGGCTTAACCGGCCCGCCGTTCGCTTCCGGCAATTCCCGAACGTTAGCTATGCGAACGTTCAACCATGCTGCACCCAGGCGGCTCGAAAACCGGAAGGGCCGCTACGCAATACACCGTTGTTTCAACACTCACACTCGAAAGGAACTGCCATGCCTGAAATTCTGAGTACCTACAGCATCATCGATGTCCTGACCGCGTTCGATGTCGAGGAAATCCTGAGAAGGAACAACAACTCGCTCAGTTCGAATCCGGGTGCGGCGACGTCCCTCGGGAACAATCCGGATACCGTCTACATGATTACCACGCTGGCGAATGCGGCGTATGGCTACGGCCAGGGCCCGAAGCCGGGCACGAACCAGGGCGAGGCCGGCAGCAATTTGCGGATCAAGGCCAACGTCAACGACGTGATTCGCTGGCGCACCGTGTCGCTGACCGACACGGCGGACTACAAGTGCTTCCTGTACAGCTTCAAGGCTATCGGCACCAATCGGCTGGGCGAGGTCTCGTACATCACCGCCAACATCACCGAGCCTTACCCCGCACCGGGCTGGCCCGAAAACAACCGTGTGAACGAAGAGCCGCGCGCGGACTACTACGCGCAAGCCACCGTGCTCAGTCCCGGCGACGAAACCTATACGTTCGTCGTCGCCATTTACGACCGGCACGCGCAGCTGAAGGGCTACGTCACGTGGGATCCGTACATCACCATCAACAACCGGTGACCTCCAGCCGGCGCCTCCGACGCGACCGACGTCGCGCTCGGAACCCGGCGCCGGGCGGCTCCCGGCGGGTGGAATCTGCCCGACCGCCAGGAGCCGCCGCCGGCGGACAACCGGCCAAGTCAAAGAAACAGCAGTGCCGGATTCAGTTCCTGTTCGTCGCACGGCTGCGCGCGCCATCCCAATTCCACTGGAACCGAGTAAAGCCGTCGCGCACCAAACCGCGGCCAGAAATGGCACAACCCCGGCGCGATGACCTGCACCACGGACAAGCCGATGTCGGGCCGCGTCTTGTCGACGACGAGCACGTCGATGCCGGCCGCCGCGATGCGCCCGACGCAATGCGCGAGCGCCGCCGGCAACGACGCAGCGTCGCTCGGCCGCCACGTCGAGCACGTTGTGCAGCGCACGCCGTTCGCCGGATACAGGAATTCGGTTTCCGACAGTTTGTCGCGATCCCACGGGTGCGGCGCCTCCGCCGCGACATCGAGCAACTGGTTGACTTCGGTCAGCGCGCGCTGCACCGCGATTCGGCCGTCCGGATGGCAGCCGAAGCCGATCGAGAAGTGCCCGTCCTGCGGATTTTCCGCCAGCGCGGCCACGGTCGGCACCCCGAGATCGGTGGTGATGTCGAGCGCCCACAAACGCCACCCGAACGTCGCGTATTCACGCACGAGCGCATCGAAATACGGATCGTCGAAACTCGCGAGATCGACGCCGGGGCGCGGGATCCGGTTGTACCACCAGATCGCGACCGCATCGCGCTCGATCAATTCGAGCATGCCTTGCAAAATCGCCTCGTCGACGTTCGATCCCGCCGCGCAACCGTTGGGATTGTGCACGCATGCGGCGGGCGCCTGCGCGCTGTCGGGCGTTTCCGCATAGCAGTAGCTCAGCGGCACGAGATGGCGCCTGCCGGTCACGAGCGACCAGGCCGGCGTCCAGTCGATGACGTCGCGCGCGGTGAAACGCGGCGGCACCTGCTTTCGAACATCGCGCGTCAATGCGTTGATCGCATCGCGCGCGTCGAATTGCCGTTCGCTGAACTGCTGAAGATCGTTCACGTGAATCGGCACGGCATCGCATGCCGGATCGGCGAGCAGGCTTTCGATGCTTCCGGTCAGTGTCGCCTCGTCGCCTTGATACACGCTGCTGTATCGTTCGAGCGCCTCGCATAGCGCGCTCACCCGGGCTTGTTCGTCGGTGCGACCTTTGCCGGAGCAGATCCTGTCGAACCGGTTGCTGCCCGGTACGGCGGCCGGGCACACGAGAAAACCCGACGCATAGACCTTGCGCAGGCCCGCGTGTCGCTTCGGCATCGGGTGCAGATACGCGATCGCGCCGCTGACCGGCGATATCAGATGGGCGTAACGCTCGAACACCTGTTGCGGATCGGCGGTACGGTAGCCGCCGTCGGCACGCGCCAACGGCGCATGATCGGCGAGTTGCGGCGCCCGCGCCGCCTGCTCGCGCATCCACGCGGGATTGCCGCAGCACGGGCATTGCGGACGCTTCAGCACGCGGTGCCGCTCGGCGGCCAACGTGTCGATGCGCTGCGCCACGATATGCGTTTGCGACCGTTCCGAAACCGTGCGGTTGACCGCGATCTGCTCGACCGTCGCCGCCACGAGCGCCGCCGCTGCTGCTGCCCCGGCACGCGAGGCGGCCGGCGGCAGACGCGTCGCGTCGCTGCCGTGATGGCGCGCAAGCAGCGCCTCGACAGGCCGATTGATGCGAATCCAGTAGCGCACGCATTCGATGCACGGCGCGTCGGCCAGCGCACCGCCGCCGGCCAGCAGTGGCCCGATCAGCGTCTGCACGCCACCGGCCGCCACGACGAGCAATGCCCCACCGCGCGCCGCCACGCGGGCGGCGCACGCGGCGAGATCGTCGCGGTCGTGCGTATCGGTGATCGCGACGGTCAATTCGGCGTCCGGCACGACGTCGATGCCGGCCGTGTCGAGCGCGCGCCTGAGCGCCGCATCGTCGGCGCCGAACGCCTCGACCGCGACGCGCAGTTGCACGACGCGCGCGCAGGCCGCGTCGCCGTCGAGTCCGGTGCGCTCGAAGAAGCCGCGCGCCGCATCGTCGTCGTGCGGCGTGTCGGCGCGCACGTAGCCGCGACGCACCAGATGATCGAGCCGCGCGAGCACGTCCCATTCTCCGAACGTGCCGGCAAGCGATGTGACGATCTCGGCGATCGTCATCCGCGCCCGCAGGCAGGCGGCGATCCGCACGAAGATCGCGCCCGACAGCATCGCGCGTTTGAATTCGTCGACGACGAACAGCGTCTCGGGGCCCGCATCGAGCACGAGCAAATGCGGTTTGAAGCGCAACACGCGCGAAAGGTCATCAAGCATCGTCGGGTTCCGTGCAGCGGGTAAGCAAACATCGCGGCCCGGGCAGCCGGCCCGGGCACGCGACGGTGCGCGGCGCGACCGCGCCGGATCAGCAGCAGGTGAACAGGTAAGTCGACCCGGCGTCGCTGTACGCCGCGAGTGCAACGGCCTCTTCGTCCCGGCTCAACGGCTGTTCCGGTATGCCGACCGTCATCACGTTGCGCGGCAGGTGCCAGCTCCCGCCGTCCTTCCCGTTGTCCCTCCAGCCATGATCGCCGTCCGGTTCGACGACCTCGATGTCGATGATCCACGGACACTGGTAACCGAAGTATTTCGCGAGCGTGTCCAGCGGCTTCTCCAGCAGCTCGCCCTTGAAGTCCGGGTTTCGCCATGAAAGCGCGATCGCACGCAGATAGACCTTCTGAAACTCCAGCATCGATTCGAGCGTCGGATTAGCGTTTTCCTTTGCCATATCGGTTTCCCCTGAAGTCATTCCATGATGGTGATGTGGTTCGCGTTGTAGGCGGCCAGCGCCTGCGCGAATTGCTTCTCGTTCGCCGGCGCGGGCGGCAGAAACAACGTGAGCTTGTTTTTCTGGCCGGCCGTCCAGTCGCCGTTGACGCCCGGTGTCCAGGCCGACGACTTGGTCTGCACCTTCAGGTCGAGCTTGAACGGGAAGTGATAGTCGAAATGCTCGCGCAGTGCGTGGACCGGATCGGCCTCGAGTTCTTCGAGAAACGCCGGGGAATGCCACGCGAGGGCGATCGCCCGAATGACGGTTGCCCGGTATTCGAGAAACTGTTCGTACGTCGGTAATCGCAGATCCTTGCTCATCGGTATGTTCTCCTGATTGATGAATGGAACGACTTACGGCAACGACTGCAACATCGCTCCGGCGAGCCTGGCAATGCGGCCCATGCCCGCCGTTGTTGCAACTTCGCATGCGCGCCGGCACGCGGCCAGCGCGGCCACGCCGCCGCATCGCGGGTCGGCCTGGCACAAGTACTCGCACTTCTTCAGCAGCAGCTGTGCTTCGTAATACCGTTCTCCGGTCGACTCGCACCATGCGAGGCACTGCTCGATCTGCGCGAGCGCGGCGCGGTAGTCGCCGTGCTCGGCATCCAGCTCGGCCAGCAGCGACGCGTAGTAGGTCAGCCCGAGCAGGCCGCCCGACTGCCGCTGCGCATCGAGATGCGCGACGACGCCCTCGCGATCGCCTTGCGCCCACGCATGAATGATCGCGGCGTAGTGCCCGACCGCGCGCAGCCGATGCACGTCCGACAGACGCAGAATCGCTTCCGACAGCGTGCGGGCCGCGTCGCGATCGCCCGCCAGCTGGTACGTGCGTGCGAGGTACATCATCGTGACGCCGAGCGTCGGCAGATGGTCGAGGCAGGTCGCGCAATACACCGCGTCGCGCGCCATCGCGAGCGCGGCCTGCGGATCGTCGTCCATGCACCAGCGCACGCTCGCGAGCGACGCCATCGTCCACGCGCGCGTATCGAGCCCCAGGATGCGCCGATGGTCCGCGTCGCGCCGCACGTCGTAGCCGGCCAGCACCGCGTCGAACGCGGCGCGGGCGCGCGCATAGTCGCCGTCGACCCACAGGCTCATGCCGCGCATCGCGTCCGCCGCGACCTGGACGCCGGCATCGCCGCGCTCGGTCGCGAGCGCGTCGAGCCGCATGCCGATCCCGCGCACGGTGGGACGATCGCCGGCGACGTGATAGTAGGTCGACAGCGTCCATAGCGCGCTGATCTCGAGCTCCGGGTCGTCGAGCGTCTGCATCTGCCGCAACAGTTGCTCCGCATGCTCGCGCACCTGCGGGTCCGCCCAGCCGAACCGTGCCATCGTTGCGTGCGTCAACGTGGCGCGAATCCGCGCGCTGTCGTGCTCGCGTTGCGCGTAGTCGGCGTTGCCGAGCCAGTCGAACACGGCCTGCCCGTAGCGGATCGCATCGTCGTAGCGGGAACGTTCGAGTGCGCGGCGCGCCGCGTCGATGCCGTGAGCGACCGCGTCGGTGAAGGCACCGGCGCGCGCGAAATGCCCGGCGACACCGAACGCATGCGCACCGGCGCCGCGGTCGGCTTGCACGACCAGCGCGCGGCCGACGCGTGCGTGGTTGCCGCGCCGCACGGCGGGCGGCATCGATTCATAGGCCGCATCGCGAATCAGCGCGTGGCGGAACGAATAGAACACGCGATCGCGCCGATGTTGCGCGTACACGATCCGCTCTTCGAGCAGCAGCCGCAGATGCGCGTCGAGCGTGGTGCGATCGTGCGGCGATGCGTCGGCGAGCAATTGCGCATCCACCTCGAGCCCGATGGTCGCGGCGAGCTGCGCGGTGTCGCGCGCGTCGTCGATCCGGTCGAACGCGAGACCGAGCATGCCGCCCAGGCTGAGCGGAAGCGGATAAGGGTCCGTTGCCCGCAGCCCCGCGAGCGAGCCGTCCGCGCCATCCGTGCCGTTCATCGTCAGCTCGCGCGCGACGGCCTCGATGAACAGCGGGATGCCCGCCGTGCGCTGGGCGAGCTGGTCGAGCCAGGCCGGATCGAGCACGCCCCGGCCCAGACACGCCGACATCAGGCGCTGCGCGTCGTCGCGCGGCAGGCGGCGCAGCACCACGCGTTCGGTCGCGCCGCGCCAGCGCCCGAGCTTGTCGGGGCGCGACGTAAACACGATGCCGAGCGCCGCCGCGTGCGGCGAGCGCTGCAGGTACGCAAGAAAGTCCTCGGTCGAGCGATCGATCCACTGGACGTCCTCGACAACGAGCAGTACCGGCGCGCCGTTGCCGAGCGACACGATCAGTTGCCCGAGGACATCGAACAGCGCGTGCTGTTCGCGCGCACTCGACCACAGGAACCCCTTCGCATCGCAGGGCAGCCCCAGCCAGGTCGCGAGCGCGACACGGGCCGCCGCATGATCGCATTCGAGCGGCGCGATCATCGCGTCGATCGCAGCGAGCGCGGGACCGGCCGGGCTGTCGGCGTCGATATGCCAATGCGCGCCGATGAATCGCAGGATCGGAAACAGCGCATGATTCTCCCGCTCGGGCAGGCACCCGCAATGCGCGAAGGCGTGGCCCTGAATCCGGACCGCGTCGCACAACTCGTGCACGAGGCGCGACTTGCCGATTCCGGCGTCGCCGACGACGAGCCGCGGCACACCGTGCGGCGCAGGCTCGCCGCGCATCACGCGACGATGCCGTGCAAGCGTCTCCTGCCACGCGCGCAACAGCGCGTCGAGTTCGCGCGCGCGGCCGACCATCGGCGCCCGCATGCCGGCGTCGAGCGAATCGAACGGCGTATCGGCGCGACGCTCGCCGAGCAATTCATGAACCGGCTGCGGCACGAGGCCCGCCCGCGCCAGCCGCAACGAGGTCGGCCGATAGTCGGCATGCCGTTCGAGCGCAAGCCGCGCATCGTCGCTGATCAGGATCTGCCCGGGCCCGGCAAGCCGCAGCAGCCGCGCCGCCGCGGCGGGCGTCGAGATGCCCGACATGCGCGACGCATGAGCGAGAACCTGCCCGACGTGAATCGCGGCGGCCACTTCGACGCGCCAGCCTTCGCCGCCGGCCGCTACCGACGCCGGCAGCCGTGCGCGCTCGGCCACCCGCACCATGTCGAGCGCCGCGCGCGCCGCACGGCGCGCCGGCCGGTCGATGTCGCCGTGCAGGCCGAAATGGAACAGCAGCGTGTCGCCGAGCCGTCCGTCGACCTGCGCGCCATAACCGACGGCGATGTCGGCGCACTTCGTCAGCCATTGCTCCTCGTAGCCGTCGAGCAAGTCGCCGTGATCGGTTCCGGCGTGGCGCCGCCGCCCCTCTCCGGAGATCGTCACGCAACAGCACAGCGTGGTGATCTGACGGTACTCGCCCACCGTTGCGATCGTCTCGCCGCGCGGCGCGAACGGGCGCGGACGCGTCTGCCCGCTTGCGCGGCCGGCATCGAACTGGCCGACGAGCGCGGCGAAGTTGAGCGCGCGAAACGGCTCCGCGAGTTCGTCGGCCGACGCGGCGCGCTGTTCCGGATTCTTGCTCAGCGCGCGCCGCAGTACCGAGCCGAGCGGATGCGACGCGATCGACCGAGGGAGCGCGACATCCACCGGGCTGAGCTGCTGATAGAGAATGTCGGCCACGCTCGCGCCGTGCATGACGACATCGCCCGTCAGGCATTCGATCACGATCAGACCCCACGCATACAGATCGCTCCTGGGCGTCGGCGGCTCGTTGCGCAATTGCTCTGGCGCGCAGTAGGGCGGCGAGCCGAGCACCTCGGTCGCCAGCGTCGAAGTCTGACGCGCGATGTCTTCCGTGCCGGGCAGCAACGCGCCGATGCCGAAATCGAGAAGCATCGCGTGCGGCCCGTCGTCGGCCATCGTGATCGCGATGTTCTGCGGCTTCAGGTCCCGATGTACGATGCCCCGCCGATGCGCGGCCGCGAGCGCGTCGAGCACCTCCGTCATCAGCCGGCCCGTGTCGACGGCCGACAGCGGCCCCTGCGCTGTGAGCCGGTCGCGCAAGGTCCGGCCCTGTACCAGCTCGAATACGGCGAACAGCCGGCCGTCGGGCGCTACCCCCTTGTCCAGCAACGCCACGATGTTCGGGTGCCGCAGCGCTTCGCACAGGCTCGTCTCGCGCTGAAAGCGCACACGCCGGCGCGCGCGCTCTGTCGCGGTATGCGCGGCGTCGTCCCGCATCAGCTTGATCGCGACGTCCTGCCCCGTCTCGCTGCAGGTCGCGCGAAACACCACGCCATTGCCGCCTTCGCCGAGCAGCGAGCCGAGCCGGTAATGCCACTTGCCGGCAAGTTCCGCGAAAGGCGCGGCGGGCTGGCGCGGTTGCCGGGGTTCAAGTGCTTCCGGCACGACGGGCGCGCGGGACACGGTCGGCAACACGGCCGGTTCTCCCGTGCTCACGAGTAGTGGGCGACCGGGTCCGGCGCCGGACGATGCACGCCGATACGCGGCAGGGCGGCCGGCACCGACTGGCATTCGAGATGCTCGCCGCGCATGACGCGGAACGGAAAATCGCCGAACCGGACGCTGCCGCGCCGGCGCTCGACGAGCTGGCTCGCGTCCAGCCCCGGCAGGGCTGCGAACTGGCTCCGGGCGCGGTGAATCTGCACGTTGACATGGGACGTATCGATGCCGAGCATGCGCGCCAGCCGGTCGAGTTCGATCCAGCCTTGCGTGGCGGCGTCGTAGCCGGCCTGCATGTCGGCCGCGCGCGCCCGGGCGAGCGTGACGAGACTGTAGTGATGGGCGCGCTCGCCGAGATCGACCACGCCGCCGCGGACATGCAGCAGCATGCGCACGTGCTCTTCGTCGCGGCTGACAAAGAATTCGAGCAGTTGCGC
This sequence comes from Burkholderia sp. GbtcB21, assembly GCF_019091065.1. Classification (NCBI taxonomy): domain Bacteria; kingdom Pseudomonadati; phylum Pseudomonadota; class Betaproteobacteria; order Burkholderiales; family Burkholderiaceae; genus Burkholderia; species Burkholderia sp. GbtcB21. The sequence continues at coordinate 218,015 of NZ_JAGXKA010000011.1, read as the reverse complement.
CGGCGCGGCCGTATCCGCGGGCGCGGCGAGCATCATCGTCGAGCCGTTGCGCACGACCGCCAGGCGCCACGTGACGTCGCCGGTCGATACTTCATCGCCGTCATGAAGCGCGCGCGGCGGCAACGTGTCGTCGCACAGCCATTCGCCGGCCGGCGACCGGACGATCGTGACCGGCTGCGCGGCGCGTGCAGCCAGGATCTGGCGCGGCGCGAGCACGATCGGATGCGCGGCGCCTCGTATCGGCCACAGCGTATCGGCCGGATCGTCGAGCGCATCGACGCGCCACGGCGCGATACCCGCCCTGCCGAACCGGATCACGTCGCCTGGCTGAAGCACCGCGTGCTCGCCGTGGCGCAACGGCACGCCCGAAACCGACGTGCCGTTGCTGCTGTGATCGTGGAGCTCCCACCGCCCGCCGATCCAGCGGATAAGAGCGTGGACTCGGGACACCGACGCGTCCCGGATGACCGTGTCGCAGCGCGCGGCATCGCGGCCGAACACGTGATAGGCGCGGAGCAGGCACGCTTCTCCGGATGAATCGTTCTTGAGTATCGCCATGGTCGCCCCGCGTCGGATTCGCCCGGATCGCTCAAGTGACGCATCGGCGCTGCCGGGCGAGCGATTGATTCGATGATCGCGAACAATGTCGACTGTTCGCCGCTTCGTTACCTGATTTCTCGTCAGCTTCCTTTCGAATCGTTGCTCATCCGGCACCTGTTATTTCGGTCAATTGAATGGTCGACTGTTTTGTTGTTTTAAAATCGAGCAACTTGTTGAAAATCCTGCCAAATAAAATCACGCGCCGCAACCGGAATACTCAATCCCGGGTTTTATATTGCAATGCTTTACATTTTCGACGAATTATCGGGTTGCAAATAAAGGGTCGAAAATCTTCATCGGCGTGCAAGCCGCGACCGACGTGCGTTGCCTGGATGAGATCACATTGAATGACGGGCCGGATTCAAACACCTTTGCCGCCGCGGAAATTTTGTTTGATGAATCGGAAATAAATTAAACCATTTCGGTAATTTAAATAATTACCGCCGACGTTTTTAAAATCAGCATTGCTTCATTTATTCCGACAGGCCGTTTCACCACGGCGAGTTTCTCGCAGTGTCATCGGTAGGCGAATGAGGGGCGGTATGGTTGTGCCTCACGATCAATGGCTCGCAGCAACGGGGAAATCAGACCTTACGGCGATCGTCCGATCGGCTCGCCAAAGGGGTTGAGGGAACGCATCGACGAGAGCCTTCATCGCAAGCAGACGGACACGGTCGCCCCTCCATCCAACCCCAATAAATCCCCTTGACGCCCTATCTTTCGATATATATCTTTAGATATGTTTTACGACACACAGGACACGATCATGCGACACAACCCCTCCCGCGGCCATGCCCGATGCGACGGTCATGGTGCGCATGCCCGCCCTGACTGGTTCGCCGGTCTCTGGTACGCGATCGGCCGGCACCGTCGCGGCCACGATCCGTTCGGCGGCGGCCCGTTCGGCGGCCGTGGCGGGCGCGGCGGCTTTGGCGATTTCGGCGACGACGGCATGCCGCGCGGCCGCCAGTTCACGTCCGACGATCTCCAGCTGCTGCTGCTCGCGCTGGTCGCCGAGCAACCGAGCCACGGTTACGAGCTGATCAAGGCGCTCGACACGCGTTCGAACGGTTTCTACAGCCCGAGCCCCGGCATGGTGTATCCGGCGCTCACGTATCTCGAGGAAGTCGGCTTCGTCGCATCGCAGGCGGAAGGCAATCGCAAGCGCTATGCGCTGACCGAAGCCGGCCGCGCGCATCTCGACGCGCAACGCGAACGCGTCGACACGCTGTTCGCGCGCCTCACGCACCTCGCACGCAAGATGGAATTCATGCGTCGTGCGTTCGCCGGGGAATCGGCGGGCAACGACGCGCAGGACGAATCGCAGGCCGGCTGGCTGCCGGAGTTCGTCGAGGCGCGCGTCGCGCTCAAGCGGGCGCTGCTGCACAAGAGCGCAGCCGGCCCCGACGAACAGCGCCGCATCGCGGCAATCATGCGCCGCGCGACGGCCGAAATCGAAGGCGGCACCGGCGCGTAATCCGCGCCGCGCCGCCAAACCGAAGGAGAATGGATTGATGCAGAGCACATCCGAGCGCACCGTGACCCGCGTGCGCCATACCCTCAAGTTCCGCCTGCTGCAGGTACTGCGCGTGCATGCCGTGACGCCGCATCTGCTGCGCGTCACGCTCGGCGGCTCCGATCTCGCGGATTTCGAATCCGAATCGTTCGATGATCACGTGAAGGTGTTTTTCCCGCCGCCCGGCGCCGAACGGCCCGCGATGCCGACGCTCGGCGCAAACGGCCCCGAGTTTCCCGAAGGCGAACCGAAGCCGGTCGCGCGCGACTTCACGCCGCGCCGCTTCGACCGCGCCGCGTGCGAACTGGATCTGGAATTCGTGCTGAACCATCCCGGCCCCGCATCGCAGTGGGCTGCGCAGGCGCGCGTCGGCCAATGGCTGGGTATCGGCGGGCCGCGCGGTTCGTTCGTCGTCCCGACCGGTTTCGACTGGCACCTGCTGATCGGCGACGATACGGCGCTGCCGGCTGTCGCACGGCGTCTCGAGGAACTGCCGGCCGGCGCGCGCGCGGCGGTCGTGCTGGAAGTCGCGGATCGCACCGCGCAGATTGCGTTCGATACGCGCGCCGACGTGCATGAAATCTGGCGCTTCCGCGCGGAAGCCGACGCGGCGAACGGCGACGTGCTGCTGAATGCGGTTCGCGACCTGCCGCTGCCGCCGTCCGGCGACGGCTACGTGTGGGCGGCCGGCGAAGCGCTGTCGATGCGCGCGGTGCGTCAGCACCTGACCGGCGAGCGCGGCGTCGACAAGTCGCGCATCCGCGCGGCGGCCTACTGGAAGCGCGGCGCCGCGGCCGTGCACGAAACGCTGGAAGATTGACGCGACGGGCACCCCGGCATACGGGCTCCCGGCCACGGGCATCCGGCAGACAGGCTCCCCGGCCGGCGAACGGGTGATACAACCGTGGCGCCGGCGCACCAACGGGCTTGGCATCGGCATCGCGGCTGGTATATATGTACGTCTGCGTCGCCGCTGTCACGCGACAGCCGCCGCAGCCCGTCCAGGAGCGCCCGGTCATGACAAAAGAAAGCCACGCTTCGCCTTTCCTTCGCAACCTGAAGATCGCCGGCTATTGCGGCCTCGCCGCGGTCGTACTCGCGCTGTTCGTCGCGATGTGCGCGATCCTGAAGGAAAGCGCCCTTGAACGCGACGCCGCGCAGCATCCGGCCGATACGCCCGAACTGCACGATGCGGGCGGCGGCCCGTCCGCATCGGCCGAATCGGCCCACACGCCGGGCTCGCCCGGCTGACGGCGTCCTGCCCGACTTCCTTCCGCTTACGGCGCGTGCCGGCGCCCCATCACGACCGCGTGCACCGAATCGCCGAACCGTTCGAGCAGCGCGGTCACACGTTGCCCGTACAGGTGCGCAGCCAGCGCGCCGGCCGTGCCGACCAGCACGCCGCCCGCCATGTCGAACGGCCAGTGCACGCCCGCATAGATACGCCCCCACGCAATCGCCGCGGCCATCGCGGCCATCACGAACCCGGTGAGCCGGGTCGTGCCGCCGAGCATCAGGCCGACCGCCATGCTCCACGCGAACGTCATGTGATCGCTCGGAAACGAGCTGTCCGGCGCATGCGGAATCAGCTGCGCGCCGACGCCGGCCATGAACGGCCGCGGCGAGAACCAGAAATGCCCGAGCAGCTGCGCGAGTATGAGTGCCGCGCATACGCCGACGCCGGCTTCGATCGCCTGGCGCCGCGTCGGGCGCGCGCCGAAGATCCAGGTCAGCAGCAGCATCGCGGGCAGCGCATAGACGAGCCAGTCGGCGGCGAAGATCGCAACGCGGGCCACGCCCGGCTGCGGCGCATGCCCGGCGTTGATGGCGGAAAAGAGGGCGAGATTGAGGTTCTGCATGAATCCGGTTGCGTGGAGCGAAAGATTCGACCGGTTGCCCGGTCGGATACGAACGATGCTAGGGCGCGCCCGCTTAAGCGATGCTTAATGAATGCGGCAGGCCTGCGGGACAGGGCGCGACCGCCGTGGCGAACGCAGTTAGAGCGCGCAGTGCAATACAAGTTCACGAAATTGTCATATTCACGCGCGACCGTCTCCCGGAAAGGCTCACCTGACATCCCGTAAAGGCTCACCTTTTTCACATCGTGGCGTCATCGACGTGTGCGAGCATCGGGGCGCCGGGCGCCATCCACGCCGTTTGCGTCGTTCGTCTCAATATTTGCGCGGTAAATCCGTCGAAATCGGCAACAATTAATTCCAAATGCGGCATCGCACAACGGCAACGCACAGGCATACGATTACGAGCACTCATCCACGAAGCGATCAACAACAAGGAGTCCGCATGAAACCCAGCGATGTCCGATCGAAAGCGTTTGCGATGCCGTTGACCAGCCCTGCCTTCCCGATGGGCCCGTACCGTTTCGTCGACCGTGAGTTTCTGATCATCACGTATCGCACCGATCCGGACCGTCTCCGTGAAATTGTCCCCGAGCCGCTGCAGATCACCGAGCCGCTCGTGCATTACGAATTCATCCGCATGGCCGATTCGACCGGCTTCGGCGACTACACCGAAAGCGGCCAGGTGATTCCCGTCGAATACAACGGCCAGCCGGGCGGCTACACGCTCGCGATGTATCTCGACGATCACCCGCCGATCGCCGGCGGCCGCGAGCTATGGGGCTTCCCGAAGAAGCTCGCGTCGCCCACCCTGCACGTGAACACCGATCACCTGCTCGGCACGCTCGACTACGGCAAGGTGCGCGTCGCGACCGGCACGATGGGCTACAAGCACAAGGAACTCGACATCGACGAGCAGACGAAGCGTCTCGCCGGCCCCAATTTCCTGCTGAAGATCATTCCGCACGTCGACGGCACCGCGCGCGTATGCGAACTGGTGCGCTACTACATGCAGGACATCAAGATGAAGGGCGCGTGGACGGGCCCCGCATCGCTCGAGCTGGCGCCGCACGCGCTCGCGCCGGTAGCCGACCTGCCCGTGCTCGAGATCGTCGAAGCCCGGCACCTCGTCGCAGATTTGACACTCGGTCTCGGCGAAGTCGTCTACGATTATCTGGCTCAGTAACACGTCCGCAGTCCTTCTCCCTGTCAATCCTTTCACCACGGGAATTCGAAATGAGCAACCTGAATGGCAAGACCGCAGTCGTCACGGGCGCCGCGAGCGGCATCGGCAAGGAAATCGCACTCGAGCTCGCGAAAGCGGGCGCGGCCGTCGCGATCGCCGACCTGAACCAGGACGGCGCGAATGCGGTCGCCGACGAGATCAACAAGGCAGGCGGCAAGGCGATCGGCGTCGCGATGGACGTGACGAACGAGGAAGCCGTGAACAGCGGCATCGACAAGGTTGCCGAAACGTTCGGCTCGGTCGACATCCTCGTGTCGAACGCGGGCATCCAGATCGTGAACCCGATCGAGAACTACGCGTTCTCCGACTGGAAGAAGATGCAGGCGATCCACGTCGACGGCGCATTCCTGACGACGAAGGCCGCGCTCAAGCACATGTACAAGGACGATCGCGGCGGCGTCGTGATCTACATGGGTTCGGTGCACTCGCACGAAGCGTCGCCGCTGAAGTCGGCGTACGTGACGGCCAAGCACGGGCTGCTCGGCCTCGCACGCGTGCTCGCGAAGGAAGGCGCGAAGCACAACGTGCGCTCGCACGTCGTGTGTCCGGGCTTCGTGCGCACGCCGCTGGTCGACAAGCAGATTCCGGAGCAGGCGAAGGAGCTCGGGATCAGCGAAGAGGAAGTGGTGAAGAAGGTGATGCTCGGCAACACGGTCGACGGCGTGTTCACGACGGTGCAGGACGTCGCGCAGACGGTGCTGTTCCTGTCGGCGTTCCCGAGCGCCGCGCTCACCGGCCAGTCGTTCATCGTCAGCCACGGCTGGTTCATGCAGTAACGTCCTCGCCTCCCTGACGGGAGGCGATTCCCGCACCCGGCGGCGCACGTCCGCACCGGAACTTCCTGTTCCGCTCGAGCGTGTGCTTCCGCGTGTCGTTGCAGAAGTTCCAGACGTAGTTCACCGCACGGCTCCGTTTGTTCAGGAGTCCGTCGGGCGACTTCACGCGATAGCGGTAGACAAGGATCATACCGATCATTCCAACGATGGAATGCCGTCTGTCGACGTCACTCCTTTCCTCTCCGCCATCGATGGCGGGATTTCTCGGAGCAACTGATGAAACCGCATGCCCGTACAGAAAAGCAGGCCGTCGATGCGACGGACTTGCATCACGAAGCCGGCCCGCCGGCCACTGCGCGGTCATTGCCGTACGAAACGATCGCGCTCGTCCTGCAGGGCGGCGGCGCGCTCGGCGCGTATCAGGCCGGCGTGTTCGAAGGGCTGCACGAGGCGGGCATTCCGCTCGACTGGATCGCGGGCATCTCGATCGGCGCGCTCAACACCGCGCTGATCGCCGGCAATGCGCCCGAGCATCGCGTCGAGCGGCTGCGCGAGTTCTGGGAAACGATCTGCCAGCCGGCGTTCTTTCCGGCGATTCCGGCCGCGTTCGAATTCGCGCTGTTCAACAGCATCGACCAGATCCGCACGTTCTTCACCGCGTCGCAGGCTGCGAGCGCGATGATGCAGGGCCAGCAGGGCTTCTTCTCGCCGCGCTTCCCGCCGCCGCTGCCGGGCGTGTCCGACCATCCGGAAAAGATCAGTTGGTACGACACGTCGGCGCTGCGCACGACGCTGCTGAAGCTGTGCGACTTCGACCGGATCAATTCGGGCGAGACGCGCATATCGGTCGGCGCGGTCAATGTCGGCACCGGCAACTTCGTGTACTTCGACAACTCGCGCATCCGTCTCGCACCCGAGCATTTCATGGCGTCCGGCGCGCTGCCGCCCGCGTTCCCGCCGGTCGAGATCGACGGCGAGTATTACTGGGACGGCGGTGTCGTGTCGAACACGCCGCTGATGGAAGTGCTCCGCGCACGGCCGCGCAGCGACACGCTCGCGTTCCAGGTCGATCTGTGGAGCGCGCGCGGGCCGCTGCCGCGCACGATGGCCGACGTCGCCGAACGCACGAAGGACGTGCAGTATTCGAGCCGCACGCGTTTCGTCACCGATACGCTGCAGCGCGAACAGCGCTACCGCAACGTGCTGCGCCACGTGCTCGAGCAGGTGCCGGAAGAGCAGCGCAAGAACGACCCGTGGTGCGTCGAGGCCGACGCGATGTCGAGCGGGAAGAAGTACAACATCCAGCACCTGATCTATCAGCAGAAAGCGTACGAGCATCACTACAAGGACTATCAGTTCGGTCTGTCGACGATGCGCGACCACTGGTCCGCGGGTCTCGACGACATCCGCAAGACGCTCGCGGTGAAGGACGGCCTCGCGCTGCCCAACAACGACGCGGGCTTCGTGACGCACGACATTCACCGCCGCCGGTGATGCCGTGTGCGACGGATCGGTGCGATGCATGCACCGGTCCGTCCTCTTCTCCAATCTCCGATTCGACATGCCGATTTTCATCGCACTGTTCGCGCTCATCGCTTTGGGATGGGGCGCGGTTCACCTGTTTCACGTCATCGCCGCGCAGTTCGGGCAGCCGGTCGCGATCGCGGCCGCGGTGCTCGCCGGCGCGATCCTGATCGCGCTGGTCGCGTGGTGGATCAAGCGTCGCCGCGACATCGCACCGAATACCAGGGAAGAAGGCTGGACGCATATCGTGCATCGCGCGTGGGGCGAGTTGCGTGTGTCTGCGACGCAAGGGCTGCTGTGGCTGTCGCACGACGGCGCGGACGGTCGTTATACGCTGTCGCAGCTCGACGGCTGCCAGGCCGCGCCGATCGGCGGCCGCTGGCATCTCGTCGTGCACGTGCGCGACGCGGTGCGCAGCGAATGGAAGCTGCCGATGACGGACAAGCGCGATGCGCAGCGCTGGGCGCGTGTGCTGACGCTGGCGAAGGACAACCGGCTGTAACGGGCCATGGCCGCGAGCGGGCGCCGGCGCGGGCTGCCCGCACGTAGACGCACTGGGCGACACGCTGAAGCAATCGGCGTGGCGCATGTTGCGTCCGACCGGTTCGCACCTGCGGCGCGCGTCCTGAACGGCGCTGCCTTCCTATCGTGCGCCGAGCGCCCATAACGCATCGAGCACGTGCTGCGTCGGCCGCTCGACCGGGCCGGCCCGATGGGCGATCCCTAGTTCGCGCCACAACGTCGGGCGCAACGGCCGCATGACGATACGTGCGTCGGGCAAAGGGGCACCCGCCTCGTGCGGCAGCAGCGTCGCGCCGTAGCCGGCGGCGACCAGGCTCTTGATCGCATCGTTGTAGTTGAGTTCGATGCGCGGCTCGGGCCGGTGGCCGCCGAGCGCGAACCATTCCGTCGTGAGCCGCGACAGACGCGTGGTCGCATCGTTGAGAATCAGCGGACGCGCGGCCAGATAGGCCGGCGTCACGCGAGCCGGGAGCCGCCAGTCCGCGGGCAGGAAAGCCATCACCGGATCACGCCGCCACGCGCGGATCGACAGCCCCGCGACCGACGCCTGCGGCAGCGCCACCAGCCCGACGTCGAGCACGCCCTGCGCAATCCGCGCCAGGGTGTCCTGCGACGTGAGCACCGCAATCTGGACATCGATGTCCGGATGTTGCTCGCGCAGCCGGGCCACTGCCTGCGGCAGCAGGTGCGCGATCGCCCCGGTCGACGCACCCAGACGCACCCGTCCGGTCAGCCCCTGCACCTGACGCTGCACGTCGTCGAGTGTCGACTCGACCTCGGCCAGCAGACGGCGCGCCCGCTCCACCAGCACTTCACCGATGGTCGACGGCCGCACGTTTCCGCGCGTGCGGGACAGCAGCGGCACGCCGATGCGGCTTTCCAGTTCGGCTATGTGAAGACTGACGGTCGGCGGCGCGAGATGAAGCAGTTGTGCCGCGGCCGCGAAGGATCCCTGGTCGGCGATTGCGACCAGCGTGCGCAGGCGGTCCAGACTGATCTCCCGCATTTCCCACCTCTCGTTCAGGAAAACTGAATCCAACAATCAGTAAATTCAACTTTTCCTATTCTAGGCGTTCGCTGGACGATACGGTTTCTCCCGACGACCGAACGCAAGGAACGCGACCATCATGAGCCTCCCCACTGTCTATATCGACGGCGATCAAGGCACGACCGGACTGCAGATCCACGAGCGCCTGCGCGAGCGCAACGATTTGCAACTGCTCACGCTGCCGGCGGCCGAACGCAAGGATCCCATACGGCGCGCCGAGGCAATCAACGCGTGCGATATCGCAATTCTGTGCCTGCCCGACGCAGCCGCGCGCGAAGCGGTCGGCTTCATCCGGAATCCGGCGGTACGCGTGATCGACGCGAGTTCGGCCCATCGCACGGAACCGGAATGGGTCTACGGCTTTCCCGAGATGGTCGATGGGCACGCGCAGAAAATTGCGCATGCGCGGCGCGTCACCAATCCGGGCTGCTACCCGACAGGCGCGATCGGCTTGCTTCGGCCGCTGCAACAGGGTGGCCTGCTGCCGCGCGACTATCCGGTGAGCATCCATGCCGTCTCCGGTTACTCCGGCGGCGGGCGGACCGCCATCGATGAATTCGAATCGGACGGGGCTTCGCGCGCGAAACCGCTGCAGGTCTATGGCCTCGCACTCGCGCACAAGCATGTGCCCGAGATCCAGCTGCATGCCGGGCTCGCGCACCGTCCGTTGTTCGTGCCGGCTTACGGCGCCTATCGGCAAGGCATCGTGCTGACCGTGCCGATCGAATTGCGCCTTCTCCCGGCCGGCGTGACCGGCGAGCGGCTGCACGCGTGTCTCGCACATCACTACGCGGACGCGCGTCATGTCGATGTCACGCCGCTCGCGGACACGCGCGCGATCACGCATCTCGATCCGCAAGCGCTGAACGGCACCAACGACCTGCGGCTCGGCGTGTTCGTCAATGCCGATCACGGTCAGGTGCTGCTGTCCGCCGTGTTCGACAATCTCGGCAAAGGGGCATCCGGCGCAGCCGTGCAGAATCTCGACCTGATGCTCGGTGCGTCGAGTGCGGCATGACCCGCCCACCGGCACCGTCGAAAGCCGGCCCGGCGAGCGGATCGACAGCGCGGCGCAGCCGGCAATGCTTCTGTACGCGCTGCACGCTGCATGCTCGCGACGCCGTTCGCGAGCTGCGAAAGGGCGTCTGCCGATGCCCGCACACGCCCCCGTAAAAGCTCACCTTTGACCGGCCTCACGCCATATCGTCACCCGCGGCGGCATTCAGGCCGGCCAGCGCCTCCGCCAGAAAATCCACGCACACGCGCACTTTCGCCGATGCCGCGACGCGTTCCGGATAAACCGCCCAGATGTTCGCGGGCTGGATCGCGTCCGGCAGCACGCGGCACAACGCGCCGCGTTCGATCAGCGGCCCGGCTTCCCAGATCGAGCGCAACACGATCCCGCGCCCGGCCAGCGCCCATTGCACGGCCACCTCGCCGTGGTTCGTCGACAGTGCGCCGCCGACCTTCACCGTGGCCATTTCGCCGCGCACGTTCAGCCGCCAGACGCCGAGCGGGTGATCGCGCTCCTTGATCGCGAGACAGTCGTGCGACGCGAGATCCGCGAGCGAACGCGGCGTGCCGCGCCGTGCGAGATAGTCGGGCGACGCGCACAGCACGCGGTAGTTCGCGGCGAGGCGGCGCGCGATCAGGTGATCGGAGATTTCGTCGCCGATACGCACGTCGAGGTCGTAGCCTTCGCCCGCGACGTCGACCAGCCGGTCGAACAGATCGAGCCGCACGTTCAGTTGCGGATAGCGTGCGGAGAAATCGAGCAGCGCCGGCGCGACGACGTGCCGGCCGAAGCCGAAGCTGCTCGAAATGCGCAGCGTGCCGCGCGGCACCGTGCGCGTCGTCGACACGTCCTCGACGAGATGATCGACGTCGTCGAGAATCTTCTCGGCGCGCGCGAACACGCGTTCGCCGGCTTCCGTGACCGTCACGCGGCGCGTCGACCGATGCAGCAGGCGCGTGCCGAGTTGCGCCTCGAGCAGCGCGATGCGCTTGCTGACGTAGGCGGGCGACACCGCGAGCTGCTCGGCGGCCGCGCTGAAGCTCGTCAGACGGACGACCAGGCTGAACACGCGCAGGTCGTCGAGGTTCGGTGATTTATTCACGATTCGTGGAAAGTCGATTAACCTTTCGTGCGATTTTAATCCGAATGGAAATAAATAAAATGGCGTGACGTGCCACTGCATCCCCGGCAGCAGGCCGACCAGCCAAGGAGCTTTGCATGACCGACAGGACTTACAGAATTGCCGTGATCCCCGGCGACGGCATCGGCCGTGAAGTGATGCCCGAGGGCCTGCGCGCGCTCGACGCCGTGACCGCGCGCTTCGGCATCCGCTTCGATTTCGTGCAGATCGACTGGGCGAGCTGCGACTACTACGCACAGCACGGCCAGATGATGCCGGACGACTGGAAGGCGCAACTGTCGGGCATGGACGCGATCCTGTTCGGCGCGGTCGGCTGGCCCGCAACGGTGCCCGATCACATTTCGCTGTGGGGCTCGCTGCTGAAATTCCGCCGCGAGTTCGACCAGTACATCAACCTGCGGCCTGCGCGCCTGTTCGACGGCGTACCGTCGCCGCTCGCCGGCCGCCGCCCGGGCGACATCGATTTCATGATCGTGCGCGAGAACACCGAGGGCGAATATTCGTCGGTCGGAGGCACGATGTTCGAAGGCACCGACCGCGAAGTCGTGATGCAGCAGTCGATCTTCACGCGTCACGGCACCGAGCGCGTGCTGAAATTCGCGTTCGAGCTCGCGCAGCGGCGCGCGAAGCGTCTCACCGTCGCGACGAAAAGCAACGGCATCGCGATCAGCATGCCGTGGTGGGACGCGCGCGCGGCCGAGATGGCCGAACGCTATCCCGAAATCGCCGTCGACAAGCAGCACATCGACATCCTGTGCGCGCGCTTCGTGCTGCAGCCGGACCGCTTCGACGTCGTCGTCGCGTCGAACCTGTTCGGCGACATCCTGTCGGATCTCGGGCCGGCCTGTACGGGCACGATCGGCATCGCGCCGTCGGCGAACCTGAACCCGGACCGCACGTTTCCGTCGCTGTTCGAACCCGTGCACGGTTCCGCGCCCGACATCGCGGGGCAGTACATCGCGAATCCGGTCGCGATGATCTGGTCGGCGGCGATGATGCTCGACTTCCTCGGCAACGGTGCGGGCCGCGAACGCGAAGCGCACGACGCGATCGTCGCCGCGATCGAGGACGTGCTGCGCGCCGGGCCGCATACGCGCGATCTCGGCGGCAATGCGGGCACGCAGGAAGTGGGCGAGGCGATCGCCGCGCGGATCGCAGGCTGACGGTCAGGCCCGGCGCGAGCGATCGCGCCGGGCTGCGGCTTCGCGAATCAGCCGGCGGTGAGTAACACGCGATACGGTTGCGCACCCGTGCGGGTTCCGATGCGTGCACGCTGACGTCGAGCGGTGAGCAACGACACACTGCAACGCGCACTGCTTGCAGTGTCTTTCGTTGAAATCGATCCGATCGGTGAGTTGCACATCATGTTCACGCACACCGATCGCCAACAGACCGTCGATCCGGTTCGATCGGTGAGATGCATTGCGTGGTGAAGCACACCGCTGCGCATCGATAGGTGCATCACGCGATATCGACATGAGCGACATGTCCGCTTCATCCGGAGCGATGCCGCTTCGATCTGCACGAAGCACACGGTCCGACGCGACATTTCACCTGGTCCCGAAAAATCTCACCTTCAGCGCACCGGCTCCCGAATTTCCTCACCATTGAGCACAGCCGATGCGTTAACCGATCCGCTGAACCGGCGCGGCGAGAACGTCACAGCCCGAGATCGGACAGCCCCGGATGATCGTCCGGACGGCGGCCGAGCGGCCAGTGATAGAGACGGTCCGCCTCGCGAATCGGCAGATCGTTGATGCTCGCGTGGCGATGCGCCATCAGGCCGTTTTCGTCGAACTCCCAGTTTTCGTTGCCGTACGAGCGGAACCAGTTGCCGGCGTCGTCATGCCATTCGTACGCAAAGCGCACCGCGATGCGATTGCCGCCGAACGCCCACAGCTCCTTGATCAACCGGTAGTCGAGCTCGCGCGCCCATTTCCGCTGCAGCAGCCCGACGATCTCGTCGCGGCCGGTCACGAATTCCGCGCGATTGCGCCATTGGCTTTGCGGCGTATAGGCGAGCGCCACGCGCTGCGGATCGCGCGTGTTCCATCCATCCTCGGCGGCGCGCACCTTCTGGCGTGCCGATTCGAGCGTAAAGGGCGGAACGGGCGGACGGACTTCGGGGGAAGCGGACATGGATTTGCTCCTGTTCAGGGTTCTGGCCACGGACACCCGCGGCCGGTTCGGATTCGCTGCATCGACTACCGCGAAACGGTGTCGAGCAGCAGTTCGGCCGTCGCGCGCGCATCGCGCGCGGCATTGGTATCGCCGCTGACGAGCGCCACGCCGATCGCGCCGTCGATCAGCACGAGCCACTGACGCGCAAGGCGCGCGAGCCCGCGGCGCTCGATGCCCGTTGCGTCGGCATACGCGTCGAACCGCTCGCGCACGAATGCCAGCAGGCGCGCCTTGTGCATACGCGCGACGACGCGCACGGGATCGTCGGCATCGGGAATCTCGCCCGATGCGTTCAGGAACGCGCAGCCATGAAAGTCGGGCTGCCCGAACCAGTCGCGCAGCACGTCGAACATGCCGAGCAACTGCGTGCGTGGCGCGTTGCCGCGCGCACGGGTTGCATCGACGAACCAGCGCATCCAGCGCTCGTCGCGGCGTTCGAGCGCGGCGACCACCAGCGCCTCTTTCGATTCGAACTGCGAATAAAAGCTCTTTCGTGCCGCACCGGACCGCTTCACGATCGCGTCGACACCCGTTGCGTGGATGCCGCCCGAATAGATCAGCGCTTCGGCCGCATCGAGCAGCCGGTCGCGAACGCCCGGTTCGCCGGAAGTGTCGTGTCGTGTGTTCATGCGTCTACGGTAGAACGATCGTTCTCCGCCGTCAACTCCTGTGTGAAATGGCCATATCGGCGAAAGGGCTGAATCGTGGCCTGGCTGCACAGCGGCCTGCGACGCGACCCGCCGCGTTTACGACATTTTTTCTTGAAGTAGATGCGTGACGCTCACTACACTTCGGTCACCCTGTCTGGGCGAAAGGACATCATGCAGCGACCGGAATCCGCGCGCCCCGCTCGCGCCTATGCGGCTTATGCAAAGCGGCTCGACGGCCGCGTCGTCGTGCGGCGCTTCGATCCGCGCAGCGATTCGTACGACGCGCTGACCGCGCTGCTGCATCGCGCGTTCGCGCCGCTCGGCGCACTGGGCTTCAACTGCCCGTGCGTCGACCAGCCGGCATCGGCGACACGCGAACGCGTGCTCACCGGCGAATGTTTCGTCGCGCTCGGCAACGCGCATCTGGTCGCGACGATGACGATGCATTCGCACGATCCCGATTCGCGCTGCGATCCGTATCGCAGCCGGCACGTCGCGACGCTCGGCCAGCTGGCCGTCGACCCCGTCTGGCAGCAACGCGGCATCGGCCGCTCGCTGCTCGCGTTCGCGCAACGGCGGGCGGCCGCGCGCGGCGCGACGCACCTCGCGCTCGACGCGCCGTCCGCAGCGGTCCGGCTCATCGATTTCTATCGTCGCGAAGGATTTCAACCGGTCGACGTGATGCGCTTCCCGGGACACAACTACGACAGCGCGATCCTGTGCAAATCCGTCGGCGTCGCGGGCGACCGCATGCGTGCCTGCGACAGGGCGCAGATCGACGTTGCGCGGCAAGCCGGTGCGGCATCATGAAACACGAAGTGCAGAAGCATGATGGCGATGACGATCGCGCGCAGCTCGCTGTCCGGCAGGCACGCGTACGTGCGGCGCTGCGGCTGCGCGGCGTGATGAAGCTGACGATCGTCACGATCGCGGCCGCGCATGCGCTGACGTTCGCGTTCGAAGGCCTGCTCGTCGCGGCCGGTTTCGCGCCCGAAACCGCGACGTTGCTGCTGTTCCGCTTCGTGACCTGCGCACTCGTCAGCTTCTGGCTGCAAGCCGATGCGCTGCGCGCCTATCGGTATGCGGCGCAGCATGGGTTCGTCACGGTTTCCGGCACGCACGGCGATCTGATCGACGTTGCACCGCAGTGCCCGAAGCGCTGGCTCGTCGTGTTGAATCTCCAGCTCGAGCCGCGATGGTTGAACGGTGAACAAACCAGGTAGCGGTCCGCGCACCGCTCGAGGCAGATTGCGTTGCGTATGAGTGAGTCGTAACGAGGTTCACCGACTCACGGTTGACGTCCCGGTTCGGCACGGCATTGCATACGGTGCGTAGGCAGCGATCGCTCGACAAGCGAAGCAGGGAAGCGTGCGGGGGAAGAAGAACAGGCGCCGATTGGCGTGATGGGGTGAAGCGAGGCGGGGGCTGACAGGTGAAGCGAACGCGCGATTGCAAGTCACCGATGATGTGCGATCGCGTCGCGATTCGACGCGCAAACACAGCTCCCGAATAATCTCACCTCAAGCCCGGATTCGCGCGTTCCGATCGTGACGACGCACATGCAAACGAAAGCGGGGCAGGCGGCGAGCGAGCCGCGCAGCCCCTTCGGCACTCAGGCCGTCCAGTCGAGAATCACCTTGCCGCTTTCGCCGGACAGCATCGCGGCGAAGCCTTGCTCGTAATCGTCGGCCGCAAAGCGATGCGTGATGATCGGCGACAGGTCGAGGCCGCTCTGCAGCATCGCGACCATCTTGTACCAGGTCTCGAACATCTCGCGGCCATAGATGCCCTTGATCTCGAGCCCCTTGAAGATCACCTGGTTCCAGTCGATCGCCGTCTGCGCGGGCGGGATACCGAGCAGCGCGACCTTGCCGCCGTGGTTCATCGCCTCGAGCATGCTCGTGAACGCGCTCGGCACGCCCGACATCTCGAGACCGACGTCGAAGCCTTCGGTCATGTGCAGGTCGGCCATCACATCGCGCAGCGACTCGCGTGCGACGTTGACCGCGCGCGTCGCGCCCATCTTGCGCGCGAGTTCCAGCCGGTAATCGTTGATGTCGGTGATGACGACGTTGCGCGCGCCGACGTGCTTCGCGATCGCAACGGCCATGATGCCGATCGGGCCCGCACCGGTGATCAGCACGTCTTCGCCGACGAGGTTGAACGACAGCGCCGTGTGCGTCGCATTGCCGAACGGATCGAAGATCGACGCGAGATCGTCGGAGATCTCGGGCGGAATCTTGAACGCGTTGAACGCCGGAATCGCCAGATACTCGGCGAACGCGCCTTCGCGGTTCACGCCGACGCCGACCGTGTTGCGGCACAGATGCCGGCGCCCCGCGCGACAGTTGCGGCAGAAACCGCACGTGATGTGGCCTTCGCCCGACACGCGATCGCCGATCGCGAAGCCGCGCACTTCCTGCCCCATCTCGACGATCTCGCCGACATATTCGTGACCGACGTGCATCGGCACGGGAATCGTCTTCTGCGCCCAGTCGTCCCACTTCCAGATATGGATGTCGGTGCCGCAGATCGCCGTGCGGCGGATCTTGATCAGCACGTCGTTGTGGCCGACTTCGGGGCGCTTCACGCGCGTGAGCGTGAGTCCGGGGCCGCGCTCGAGCTTTGCCAGTGCTTTCATGGTCGCGCCTCCGTCAGACGATGCCGAGCGACTTGCCGACGCGCACGAACGCGGCAACCGCCTGGTCGATCTGTTCGGGCGTATGCGCGGCGCTCATCTGTGTGCGGATGCGTGCGCGGCCGCGCGGCACGACGGGGAACGAGAAGCCGATCACGTAGACGCCTTCGCCGAGCAGCTTGTCGGCCATGTTGGTCGCGAGCTGCGCGTCGCCGAGCATCACCGGGATGATCGGATGCGCGCCGGGCACGAGCGTGAAGCCCGCTTCGGTCATCTGCTCGCGAAAACGCGCGCCGTTCTCGCGCACGCGCTCGCGCAGCTTCGCGCCTTCGTCGCTGCCGAGCAGTTCGAGCACCTTCAACGATGCTGCGGCGATGCTCGGCGTGAGCGTGTTCGAGAACAGATACGGGCGCGAGCGCTGGCGCAGCAGTTCGACGACCTCGCGGCGCGCAGCGACATAGCCGCCCGATGCGCCGCCGAGCGCCTTGCCGAGCGTGCCCGTGATGATGTCGACGCGGCCTTCGACGCCGCAATGCTCGGGCGTGCCGCGGCCGTGCGCGCCGATGAAGCCGACCGCGTGCGAATCGTCGACCATCACGAGCGCGCCGTAACGATCGGCGAGATCGCAGATGCCTTTCAGGTCGGCGATGATGCCGTCCATCGAGAACACGCCGTCGGTCGCGATCAGCTTGTGGCGCGCGCCCGCCGCATCGGCTTCCTTGAGCTTCGCCTCGAGATCGGACAGGTCGTTGTTCCGGTAGCGGAAGCGCTTCGCCTTGCACAGGCGGATGCCGTCGATGATGCTCGCGTGGTTCAGCTCGTCGCTGATCACCGCGTCGTTCTCGTCGAGCAGCGTCTCGAACAGCCCGCCGTTCGCATCGAAGCAGCTCGAGTAAAGAATGCTGTCCTCGGTGCCGAGAAACGCGGCCAGCGCGCTTTCCAGTTGCTTGTGCACGGTTTGCGTGCCGCAGATGAAGCGCACCGATGCCATGCCGAAGCCGTCCTGGTCGAGGCCGGCTTTCGCCGCGTCGATCAGGCGCGGATCGTTCGCCAGACCCAGATAGTTGTTCGCGCAGAAATTGAGCACGCCGGCACCGCCGGCAAGCCGCACGGCCGCCGCCTGGGGACTCGCGATCTCGCGCTCGGTCTTGTAAAAACCGTCCGCGCGGATCTGGTCGAGCGTCCCGCGCACCTGGGCGAGAAAGGCATCACGCATCGCAAAGCTCCTGACAGGGATTCGCATTCCGCGGCGCGCCGCTCGTGGCGGCGGCGCAACGGCCTGCTACTGTTATAGTCGGTCGTTCGGTTGACCGCATTTATCCGATATTCCGAACTAGAATTCGAAATACCGAACAACTCTAAGCGAACGGAATCCAAATGGCAAGTTCCTCCGGATCGCGGCGCACGCCTGCCGGCGCCGCATCGCAGCCGCCGGCCGCCACGCCGCCGCGTGTCGGCGAGCAGATCCAGCGGCTGCGCAGCGAGCGCAAGCTGACGCTCGACGACCTGTCGCGCGCGGCCGGCGTATCGAAATCGATGCTCTCCGAGATCGAGCGCGACAAGGCCAACCCGACGATCGCCGTCGCCTGGCGGCTGACCAACGCGCTCGGCATCACGCTCGACGAGCTGTTCTCGCAACCGAAAGCGCCGGAGACGATCCGTGTAGACGGCCCGCACGACATTCCGACGCTCGCCGGGCACGACGGCCGGTACCAGTTGCGTGTGTGGGGCCCGATCGACCTCGCCGGCAAGTTCGAGTGGTACGAGCTGACGCTGCCTGGCGGCGGCGCACTCGTATCGAATGCGCACGAACCCGGCACGCGCGAACACCTCACCGTGCTGCAGGGCGCGATGGAAATCGAAGCCGCGGCGGCCAGCCGGCGCCTGAAGGCCGGCGACACTGCGCGCTACCCGGCCGACGAGCCGCACGCAATCCGCAATCCCGGCAAGGCCGAAGCGCGGGCACTGCTGATCGTGATACATCGCTGACGGCGCGTATAGCTGGCCAAAGGGCCTGTTGCGGAAACAACTGTATGTTTGTACAGTATACGGACATTCCGCCATGCATGGGCCGGAGCCGGCGCACGGAGGCGCCCGCCCCGGTCGACAGGAGCCTGCGATGACAGAAGAACAAGATTTGGCCGCGCTCAGCTTCAAGGCTGCCGCACACGACCTCGAGCTGATCGTTCGCCATATTGCCGGGCGCTATATCCGTCAGCGCGTCCCGCTGACGTGGCGCCTGCTGCACGCGATCGAAGCCGAGGCGCTCGCCGATCTCGGCTTTGCCAGCCGGCACGAAGCCGGCATGCGTCAATTGTTCGAACGGCCGTCGGACATGGTGTTTCCCGAAACGGACGATCCGATCGACTTCGGGCGCTCGAATGCGCTGCCCGCCGTCTTTTCGTTCGCGGTTCTCGCATACGAAGCGGCGGCAACGTCGCATGACACGGCGCCCCGCGAGCGTGCTCACCGTCCGTCCAAGGCGTGGGGCGACTGACTGCCAACCCGGGCCGCCGCGCATGGCGGCCTGTCCAGCCTCTTGCTGCCCGAGACGTTGCGAAAAGGGCTACCATATACGCAACTAACGGAATAAATAACATGTCCCTTCCCGCCTCTCCCGACACTCCGGCACGCCCGGAAGAAAAGGATCTGTTCGACCGCGGTGCATCCGACTGGATCGTATCGCCCGAAGCCGCATTCGATGCGTGGCTGGCCATGCAGGACTATCGCCGCTCGTCGGCCGACGTCTATCGCACGCAATGGGGCGCGTTTCTCGCGTGGATGCGTTCGCATCAGAAAAATCTGGCAACGGTCGATACGGCAACGATCGCGAACTTCGTCGGCGAATTGCCGATCCGGAAAACCCAGCGATTGCGCTATCTGAGGCTGATCGAGCGTGTGCTCGACCACATCCGGCGCACCGAGTACGCATCCACCAACCCGGCCCGTTTCATTGCTCAGGATGGCGAAGCGAACTGGCGCAAGGCGCGCGACAACGAGCCGACCGGTTTCCTGACGCCGGCCGAACGCGCGACGTTGCTCGCGTATCTGTTTTCGCCGATCGGCGTATCCGGTTCCGCGTACTGGAAAGAGCGGCGCGACCGCGCGCTCGTGGCCGCGTTTCTCGGCGCCGGCATTAAAACCGGCGAAGCGCGTGCGCTCACGATTAGTTGCGTCAATACGAGCGGAACGTCGCTGCAGATCCAGTCGGCGCACCCGGCTTACGCGCGCGAAACCCATCTGGCGTCGTTCGCGATCGCGCTGCTCGAAGCGTGGCTCACGGAGCGCAAGCGCCAGGACATCCCGGGCGAGCTTGTGTTCCCTGCGTCGCATGCCGGGCGGCCGATGCACAAGGCGACGATGCTGCGCGCCATCGATGCGATCGTCGAATCGGCCGGGCTCACGTCGTCGCGCACCGCGCGCGCGAGCCCGCAGACGCTACGCAATACCTATGCGGCCGAACTGTTCGAAAACGACGTGCCGCCCGAACGGGTCGGCAAATGGCTGGGCTTCATGCGGCCGATCTCGTCGAACCGCCTGCATCGCGCATGGAAAAACTGGCGCGATGGCCTGACCGACAACAACGGTGACGGTGACGCGTCCGACAGCGACGAAACTCACTGATCCGGAAACGGCTGCTCACGCGACACGATCCGTGAGCAGCCTTGCCCGGCACAGCCTCACCGTTTCACGGCTCCCGAAAAACCTCACCTCAAGCGTCCCGGATCGTCTCACCTGTGCAGGTGCCGCCAGATCTTCTGGTCAGGTGTGCGCAAAACGCGCGATAGCTTCGAATCGGGACGGCCATGCGCCCGAAGCGTGCTCGCATTCCGGGCACGCCACTTCAAAACCCTCTTCGCTCTGCGACAGCTCCGGTTCGCCGTCGCAACGCGGACACTGGGCCGGTACCGGAATCTCTTGATCCAGCGACGTGCCGATCGCGGCAAACGCGTCCGCATCCAGTTGCCCGGCATCGGCCAGGCGCCGGATCAGCGCGGCAATTTCCGGATTCATCCCGCGGCTCGCGCGCAACGAACTCGCGTCGCGCGTCGCACGCTCCAGTTCGTCGCTCTGGCTGCGCAACTGTTCTTCGAGCCGGTCGGCGCGGGCCTTGGCCGAGCTCAGTTGCTGCAGGAAATCGAATTCCTTCCGCTGGACGTCGCGCAAACCGCTCTGGTAGGTCGACGCCATGCTGCGCAGCGAGTCCAGCTCGACCAGCATCGGCTTGACGCGGCGTTCTGCTTCGGCCACCGCGTCCTTGATTTGCTGAGCGTAGTGCTCGGTGCGCTGCTGCAATTCGGCTTGCAGCGCATCGATGCGGTCGCGCAGCACGGCGTTTTGCGCCTGTTCGGCGTCGACGCGGCCGGCTGCGGCGGCCAGTTCCTTCTCCAGTCGGGCGACTGTGGTGAGCAACGTCGCTTCGCTTGCCGAACCGTGCGTTGTCTGTGATGCGAGCTGAACCTCGAGTTCGGTCACGCGCGCCTGCAGTTGCTCGTTCCGGGCTTCGCCGCGCGCGAGCGCGCTTTCGAGCGTCTCGTGGCGGACGGTTGCATCGCGCAACCGCTGTTCGGCGTCGGCAATGCCGGCGCGAACCTGTTCGCGGTCGCCATCGAGACTGTCGCGGGCCGCTTTCAACGCTTCTTCATAGAGTGCACCGAGCAGCGCGCCGGCTTTTTCCTCGACGGCCTTCGGAATTGCCGCACCGTCGAGCCGGATCTTGGATGCAGAACGGATGCGCTCCCAGAAATGATCGATGTCTTTCGGGATGTCGCTTGCGCTGCCGGTTTGGGTGAGATCGCGGACGTTGGCCGCCGACGGCCGGATGCCGAGATCGAAGAACAGGCGCTTGCACGCATGCAATGACAATTCCTGGCGCCGCGCACCGCTTGCACGCAGCGATTCCAGTTCGTCCCGAATGACTTGGCGCATTTCGTCCAGGGTCATGGCAGAGCTCGTAGACATTGAAATGTGTCAATCATAACGAAATACGTATCTATTGATACCTGTTTCGGGTCGACGTTGTGAATTTACGTCGCTTCGCACAGAAATCAGGTCTGTGAGCCTATCTGGACGAACGTGGTCCAGAATTCCGTGAAACAAAGCGAAGAAAGTCAGCCAAGTCTTTGTAATGCAAGCGTTTTCCAGCAGACTCCGAAAATCGGCATTTGTTTCACATGACGACAGATCCGATTCCCTGTGGGTGTTCAGGGTTTGGGGTCTCTGTGGAAAACTCGTCAGCCGATGTCTTGAGAGTATTAGAAGTAAACACCCTTGAACCCTTAGTTAAAAACGTTAACGCCATGGCACAGCCTTATGTAGCAAGGCTTTCCGGCCGGCAAGGTGAAGTTTTACGGGAGCCAAGGTGATCTTCTGCGGGAGCTGACGTGATGGGGTTCAGGGAGCTGCGTGAGCCGTTGCAGGAAAGGTCGTGAGCGGATTCGGGATCACAGTGAAACACGAGATTTCCCAAAGGTGAGGGTTTTCGGGGCCTCACAGCCACAGAACCCGTGCTGTGCCTGACTGCACAGTTTTCTGCCTGTGCAGACATAGGTGAGAATTTGCGGGACCCTCTTCGCGCCCCTATTCTGCCCATCTTTTAGGCAATTTTGGCGAAAGGTGAGATTTCACGGGACTCCACGGGAATTTGGTGTGAGGATTTCCGGGAAACGAATGCCATTTTGCACAGCAAAAGTGCTTTCCGGGGCCTGTGATGCACTAAAGGTGAGGCTTTTCGGGAGGGAAATCCGGGTTTTCCTGCCCTGGTCTCGCTGAGGTGAGCTTTTTCGGGGCATGGATCACAGGCTGTGATCGTGGCCACAGGTGAGCATTTTCGGGAACGGTATTTGCTCGAAAAATGGTCAAAGGTGAGGCTTTTCGGGACCTGTGAGCGGTCGGATTCGCCGAAAAGCCCGCCAGGACTGGAAGAAATCTCGTTTTTGCTGTGCCCCTTTTTGGCACAGGTGAGAATTTTCGGGAGCTGACATACGGTCGTCGTATGAAGGACTCCCGTCGAAAGGTGAGGTTTTTCGGGGGGATGTCTGTCGGGCACAGCCAAATGCCTTCTGTGCATAAGTATCGGAAGGCATTGGAGTTTTTGATACCGCGACAGTTACGGTGAGGTTTTTCGGGAGCTCTTTCCGTGCCCGTTGCTGTGCCGCATTTTTTCAATGAGGTGAGCATTTTCGGGAGACTCCGGTAGCCAATCCCGCGTGTGCCGGACATTCGACGGCATCGAGACGAAAGGGCAAGCTGTGCTCAAGGTGAGCATTTTCGGGACCCGGCTCGATTTGGGCGCTGTACAATGCGCGCCCGGGCCGGCAAAGCAGGTTCGATCGGGCGGCGCGGGCCGGTTCCGACGGCGCGTTTCCGGGTGCTGGATGCGATCACGATCTCTCTGCGAGCCGTGCCTGTACATGCATACAGCCCGATGCGGCGCGGTCGGGGACGTCCCGTGAGGTGCGATCGCGACCCTGTGGCGAACTCACGGACGTGCAGTCGCAAAATTACGACAAATCGAAAGGTGAGCCGATACGGGAGCGAGTTTCGCACGTGTCATGCACAGGGGAAATTCTGTGAATCGGCGCATCCCGCGGCACGTCTGGACGAGTCCGGAACGCCGCAATTCCGGACCGGTGAGCGTTTTCGGGAGCGGTTGGGGTGAGTGTCATTTTGCACGCGCGCTTCACCGGCTATGGTGAGCATGTCGTTCTGGACGCACATCACCGCAGGCGCTATCCTTCCGGAAAACTTCTCCTCCGACCCGACGTATGGCCACGACGAAGCGCGCCAAGAAAACCGATGTGGATGTGGTGAGTGCCAGTTCAGCCGAGTTGCGCAAGGCCGTCGAGGCGATCGCAATTCAGCCGAAGAGCGGCAAGATCACGCTCCTGACCCGCAAGCTGTTCAACGTCCTGCTGGCCGTCGCGCAGCAGGCCGACGACTCGGGCGATACGTATCGCGCGCTGCTGTCGGATATCGTCGCAAACTCCGCCTTCGATTCGAACGACACCGCCCTGGTGAAGGAACACCTGCGCCGCATGGTGTCGGTGCAGGTCGAATGGAGTACGGGGACGTCGAGCCAGAAGCCGGGCCGCAAGTGGGGGATCTCGACGCTGATCGCCGACGCGGAAATTCTCGAGGATCCGGCGACCCGCCGCGTGTGGGTCGAATTCTCGTTCGCACCGAAGATCAAGAAAAAGCTGCTCGACCCGGTCCAGTATGCGCGCCTGAGCCTGCAGTTCCAGAGCCAGCTGCGCAGCAGCGCCGGCCTCGCGCTGTACGAGATCTGCGTGCGCTATCTGACGAACCCGAGCCACCTGACGATGCGCGAGCCGTGGGAATGGTGGCGGCCGATCCTGTCGGGTACGCCCGACACCGAAGCCGGCGACGAGGCGAAGCGCGAGTACAAGTACTTCAAGCGCGACTATCTGCGTCCGGCGATCGCGGAAGTCAACGCGGTCACCAACATCTTCGTCGAGCTGATCGAGCACCGTGAAGGGCGCCGGGTCGCGGAGATCCAGTTCCGCGTGACTGAGCGCAAGCAGCCGATGCTCGCGCTCGACGAACACCCGAACGTGTTCGACAGCACGCTGGTCGACCGGATGGTGAAACTCGGGATCCCGCTGAAGGAAGCGCAGACGCTCTACGCGGACAGCGAAGAGAACCGGATTCGCGCCGCACTGCAGATGACCGAGCAGCGGCTGCGCAGCACGACGCTGCCGCCGGTGCGCAGCGCGCCGGCGCTGTTCAAGGATGCGTTGAAGAAGGGTTACGCGCCGCCGGTCGAGTCGGTCGACGCGCTGCCTGCCGGCACGCCGTCCGCGAAGGTCGCGGCGGCGCAGCCGGACGACCTGAAGGCGCGCCTGCTGAGCGAGTTCTCGGCGTTCCGTCGCAAGGAAGCGAAGGTGCTGTACGAGGAGCAGGGGGACGCCGAGCGCGAAGTGGCACGCGAGTCGTTCGAGTCGGAGGCGCTGCCGACGATGGGCTCGCATCTGCGCGACGACTGGCGCAAGCGCGGCCTCGATTCCAAGCTGGCCGAGACGGCCTTTTTCGACTGGCTGGCCCAGAAGACCTGGGGCGAGCCGACGGACGGCGACCTGCTGTCGTTCACGCTGAATCAGTCGCGGGCCGCCTGAGGCCCGCTCAAGCCCGCTGACGGGCCTGCCGCCGGCCGCCTGCTCGGCCGGGCGGGCCCGGCGTCTTCACCAGGCCTTGCCGGCCGCTTCCATCACTCCGACAACAGCATCCGCTCGAGCTGCTCGAGGATCGCGTCGCGCTTGTCCTTCGGGAGGCCGCGCAGGCGCAATTCGATGCGGTCTTCGCCATACGACTTCAGGTCGCCGACCGACTTGCCGCCGAGCTTGATCTCGAGACGCTGCGCGTAGCGCTGACGGCTCGCGGCCTTCGGCGTCTCCTGCGCAGCGACGCGGCCCTTGACGATGTCCGACACCTGGCGCGTGCTGAGATCGTCCGACACGATCTTGTTGATCAGCCGCAGCGTGGCCTCGGTGCCGCGCGCATTGTGATAGCGGCCGACCTGATACGCCATGTTCGAACCGAAGCGATCGGGACGCGAGACCATTTCCTGCATGATGGCTTCCGGCAACTTGCCGATCGACAGCGCGACGGCCACCGTCGACTCGTCGAGGCCGAGATGCTCGGAGAGCTCCTTCTGGCTCTGGAAATGCTTGTCGTCGAGGAAGCGGCGCCACACGACGGCGTTGTCGAACACCGTCTGCGAATCGCGCTGGACGTTCAGATCGTAGCCGAGCTTGTAGCTCTGGATACCGATCGGCACGTCGATCACGATCGCCTTTACCGATTCCTTGTTTGCTTCCTTCAGCGCCCGCACGCGACGGCCACCGTCGCTGACGAAATACGTACCCGGATTGTCGTAATCCGGAATCACGTGGATCGCCTGCTGCTGCCCTTGCTTCGCGAGGTTGACCGCGAGTTCGGCAATCGACGACTTCAGATAGAAGTGCCGCGGATTGAACGGGCTATGCTTGATTGCCTTCAGCGACAGCTCGATCACCTGCCCGGGGGCATAGCGGTTCTCGAGGCGCCATGCGCGATATTGCTGCGATTCGTCGATCGACGGATCGAGCGTGAGCTCCGGAGCGAGCGGCGGTGCGGTGTCTTTCTTCGCGGATTTGGTCGGTGCCGCGGCGGGCGTCTCGGACTTGACGATGCCGTCAATCGCATTGAGCCGATCGAGCGCCGTGCGCTTCTCGCTCGTCGTGATATCCGGGCGCGCTTGGAATCCTTTTGCAAATTGGGAAGGTTTCATGTGACTCCTTTGTGCGCATAAAGTCAGGGCAGCATGGCGACGATTTCGTCGGCACATGCGCGAATTTCGGCGGCGGCGAGCTTGCCGCCGCGATCGTTCATCTGCAGCACGGTCTGACCGAGCGCCATCGCCTGCTTGTACGCTTCCCGCGTCGGGATCTGCGTCTTCAGCAACGGGAAGCCGAGCTCTTCGAGCGCGCGCTTGAGCTCGCGGGTCAGCATGCGCTTCTCTTCGGTCTTGTTCAGCAGGAAAACCGCGCGGAGGTCTTCGTTCATGACCTGCGCCTGCTGGATCAGCTTGACCAGCCCGACGCTCGACCAGTAATCGGCCGGCGACGACGAAGTCGGGATCACCGCAATCGATGCGGCCAGCAGGACAACGCCGGATACCTTCTCGGTGATCGACGGCGGACAGTCGACGACGATGATGTCGTAGTCGTTGATGAACTTCTTGATCTCGCGATGGATCTGGCCGTCGGCTTCGGCAAGGTTGACGACCGGAAACGGAATGCCGGTGTCGCTGTCGCCGGATGCACTCGACCAGTGAACCAGGGTGTTTTGACGGTCTGCGTCGATAACGAGGATGCGCTTCCCTTTTTCATGGAACGCGGCGCCGAGGTGCATGGCAATCGTGCTTTTGCCTACGCCACCTTTTTGTTGAGTGACTGCAATGATTTCCGCGGCCAATTTTCACTCCTATTTTGGTCGTTGGAATTCTACAGGACGATATTTATATTTCAATGAAATTGTCGTTCGACAACTACGCGTTAGCCATTCGGGCTATCGGTTTATGCGCATAAACGGACCGGTGATGATCGGCGACGTATCGGATGGCGTGGATGATGTCTGCGGACGTTGACGAGCCACATGACGGTTGCGTCATCACGACGTGCGTCGTTGGTACGCGCAGTGAGTGCTGGCGAGATCGAAGTGCGCTGTCCTTTCGCGTGACGGTGGTGGGTGGTCGTGCTTGCGAGCGGGTGAGTTTGTGCGCATAAACTCTGCGGCGACCGCGGCAGACCAACCGTGCGGCAGGACAGCGAGGCATTCCGCGAGCGCGGGCGTGATCTTGTCCGCCCCGGTCAGATACGCAACTCGGGAGGTGTGCCATTGAGCCTATGAGCGTCGGCGTCGCGCCATACTGAGCCGCAACGTTTATGCGCATAAACCGCGGTCGATGGATGGCGAGTACCGAGCGATCACGTGCCTACCCCGCATCAATTCGGCAAGCCGGGATGCCCTGACACGGCAGTACATCGATGCGACCGATCGCTCCGGTGCCGTGACTGTCGACGCTCGTCGGCGCGATGAACTCCGATACCCTGCCGAGCGATCACGGGCTTTATGCGCATAAACCAATCGACGTACCACGCTATACCTGCGCTCTTTGCCACCCGAAACGCCCATCATGATGCGCCGGCTTGCGAATCCTTATCCTTGCCGCGAGATAGCGGGCCGCACGACTTTATGCGCATAAACACGTCACCCCGTTGAAGCCAACCCCCGACGCATCGCTTCGCCCGAGGCCCGTGTCGCTGGCAGCACCTTCCCGCCAACCAGCCTCTCCAAAGCATCGAATCCCCACACCGCTACCCCCACTTGCCGCCCACGCCGAAACCCCCGATCCAGACTGGCTACAATACAGCCCTCTCCCATCCAGGCCTGAATGATGATCACGATCTACCACAACCCCCGATGCTCTAAATCGCGCGAGACGCTTGCGTTGGTCGAGACGCTGAACACGACCGGCACGCCGGTGAACGTCGTCGAGTACCTGAAGATGCCGCTGACGGTCGAGGAACTGGAAGCGCTGCATCGGCAACTCGGCCGCCCGGTTCGCGACATGCTGCGCGACGGCGAGGAGCCGTACAAGACACTGGATCTGGCACGTGCGGATTTGACCGATGCGCAAGCCTACGAGGCAATCGCCGCTCATCCGGTTTTGCTGCAGCGTCCTATCGTCGTTTATCGCGGGAAGGCGGCCATCGGCCGGCCGCCCGAATCGGTGCAGGCGCTGTTCGAATAATTCTTGTTCGGCGTATTTTTCTTATTGCATCATCCCGGCGTGCACGCCAGCAATCGAAGCAGGTCGGATCGCCGGGCAGCGCGCCACCCGCCGCCCGGACAATAGCGGCAACGCGGCCCGGATCTAGCCTGCCCCGGACGACGTGTCGTCGTCGCCCGGTTCCCGCCCCGCCGCCGCTTTCGCGGCCATCCGCAGCAGTGCGATCTGCCCGCGATAGGCTCTGCAGCCACTGCAGGTCGGCAGGTGCACGCGCACCTGCAGGCGTTCATGCAAGGTCAGATGCCGGTCCAGCGCATCCGACAGCAATCGCGTCACGTCAGTACATTTCCCCGGCAGCATCTTCGGTCGTCAGTCCTTTTTCGCTCAGGCAGGTTCGCAGGCGCGTGCGCGCCCGATACAGCAGCACGCTGCAATGATTCGTCGTCAGCGTCAATTCGCTGCAGATGTCCGTCATCTCGACGTCGAGGAATTCGCGCATCATGAACACCCGCCCGATCTGTTCCGGAAGGTGATCGAGGCAGGCCTGGAACAGCGCCCAGAACTGCTGCTGCTGCAACAGCGTCTCGGGGCGCGGCCATGGCCGCGGCTTCGCATGCGCGGCCCAGTGCCCGTTTTCCTTGAACAGCTCGCGATCGAGCACGGATTCGCCATCGAGCTCGGCGTCGAGTGCGGACAGGCTCACCGTCCGCTGCCGCGCACGCAGCACGTCGATCAGCTTGTTGCGCAGGATGCCGAACACCCAGGTCTTGTGGGCCGACAGCCCCGCAAAATCGCCCGCGTGCGACCACGCGGCGGTCAGCGCTTCCTGCACGGCGTCTTCGGCCGCGTCGGCATCGCGGAGCTGGAGTCGCGCGAAGCGCAGCAGGTCGCGCCGCAGTTGCGCGAGATAAACGGGGTCGTCGTACGCGGACGGCATGTCGGGGTGGCAATGTCTCGAGGCGATCGCGCTTGCGCCACAGGGCGGGCGCATAGCGGTGCAAGCAGCTTACTGGGCGCGCTGCCGGCCTGCAACGTATGTTCCGTCACGAATTCGCGAAACCGGCCGGCGCGCTGCGCTATGCTTGCCGAAACCCGTGTCGCGCGTCGACGACGCCGCGCGGCGGGTGGTTTGTAACATCAGAACATAACGGTCGAGTTATCCACAATTTCTGTGGAAAACCTTGTGGAAAGTCGGCCGGACGGCCCCGTCGGGCGGTTCGCGGGCTGGCTTGCCTATAAACAGACCTTTGTCACCTGTTCGGAAGCAATCGAACCGATTCCTCACTCACCGGAAGGAGAACGTCATGTCCTATCGTATTGCGGTCGTCGTCGGCAGCCTGCGCCGCGCTTCGTCGAACCGCGCACTCGCGCACGCGGTGATCTCGCTCGCCCCCGCCGATTTTTCGTTCGAGTTCGTCGAGATCGGCGAACTGCCGCTGTACAGCCAGGACTACGACGCGGATTTCCCGGAAGTCGCGAAGCGCTTCAAGCAGTCGATCGAAGTCGCCGATGCGCTGCTGTTCGTCACGCCCGAGTACAACCGGTCGATGCCGGGCGTGCTGAAGAATGCGCTCGACTGGGGCTCGCGCCCGTGGGGTTCCAACTCGTGGTCGGGCAAGCCGGGCGCGGTGCTCGGCACGTCGCCGGGCGCGACGGGCACGGCGCTCGCGCAGCAGCACCTGCGCAACGTGCTCGCGTACCTCGACGTGAAGACGCTCGGGCAGCCCGAGATGTTCATCAAGCACGACCCGGCGCGCATCGACGAGCAGGGCCAGATCGTCAGCGAGGACACCCGCAAGTTCCTGCAGGGCTTCGTCGACCGCTACGCGGGCTGGGTGCGCCTGCTGAAGGCGGCCTGACGACTTCGGCCCGATCGCGGCGGCCGTTCAGGCCGCCGACGCCGGCGCCGGCCCGCACGCAGCGGGTCACGTGCCGGTGTGCCGCGCGTCGCGCGCTTCGCGGATGCCCAGCAGGATCTCGTCGAGCAGCGCGATGTCGAACGGCTTCGACAGCACGCGGACGTTGACGGTGCGCGTGCGGTCGAGCTCCTCCGCATAACCCGTGACGAGAATCACGGGCAGCTTCCCCGGCCGCTTCTCGACCGCTTCGGCGAGGTCGATGCCGTTCAGGCGGCCCGGCATGTGGATATCCGAAATCACGAGGTCGAACGCGTCGTTCGCGGCCGCGCCTTCGATCAGGCGCAACGCGTCGTCGGCGGTGGGCGCATAGGTCACGCGGTGCCCGAGCAGCGAAAGCAGCGCTTCGGTGCCGGCCGCGACTTCGCTGTTGTCCTCGACGAGCAGCACGTGCAGCCCGGCGAGCGCGCTTGCGTCTTGCACGACGGCCTGCGGCCGCACGACGACGTCCTCGGCACGCGCGCGCGGCAGGTAGAGGCGCACCGACGTGCCGGCGCCAACCGCGCTGTCGATCGTCGCGAGGCCGCCCGAGCGTTCGCAGAACGCGAACACCTGCGGCAGCCCGAGCCCCGTCCCCATCCCCTGCGCCTTCGTCGTGAACAGCGGTTCGAACGCGCGCGCAAGCACGTCGGGCGCCATGCCCGAACCCGTATCGTCGAGCGAGATCTGCACGAAATCGCCGGTCAGCGGAAAGCCGTCCTCGCGGCGCAGCGTCACGTTGCGCGCGCCGACCGTGAAGCGGCCGCCGGTCGCCATCGCGTCGCGCGCATTGACCGCGAGGTTGATCACCGCGAGCTCGAGTTCCGCAACGTCGACGCGAATCGGCCAGACGCCGGGCTCGATCGCGACGACCAGCGACGATTTCGAACCGAGCGATGTCTTCAGCAGCTCGCGGCACGTGCCGACCCATTGCCCGATGTCGATCGTCTCGTTGTGCAGCGGCTGCTTGCGCGCGACGCCGAGGAGCTGGCGCGTGAGCGACTGCCCGTTCTTCAGCGCGCGTTCGATCGCGCCGAGTTCCTTGTCGAGATGCTGGACGCCGCGCCGCCGCGCGATCTGCACGTTGCTAGAGATGATCATCAGCAGGTTGTTGAAGTCGTGCGCGACGCTGCCGACGAGGTTGCCGAGCGCCTGCATCTTGCGCGACTGCCGGTACGCCGATTCGATCGAGCGCCGCATCGACGCTTCCGCCTGCCAGCGGTCCCACGCCTCCTCTTCCGCCTTCAGCCGCTTGAGCGACAGCCAGATCACGGACCACAGCGCGATCGACGGCGCGAACATCGAGATGAACAGCACGCTCAGGTGTTCGTACCATTCATGCCAGATCGCCGACGTGCGGTAGGCGCACGACACATAGACGGGATAGCTGCCGACCTGGCGGTACGCGACGATCTCGCTGCTTGCGCCGTCGTGGCGCACGCGCACGACGCCCGCGCGCGGATCGTTGCGCGCGTCGCCGAACGTGGCCGTGCGATCGGTATGCGCGAGCGACGGCGGCGGCGGATACGATGCGATCACCGCGCCGTCCGAGCGCGCGAGCGCCATCGTCATCGGCGTGCTCGCGCCGCCGAGCAGGTCGCGGTAGAACGCGTTGAAATACGACGATTTCAGCGCGATCGACACCATCCCGGCGAACGAACCGTCGCTATGGCGCCGCGCGACGCCCGTGTTGAACACGGGAATGTTCTCGAGCTTGAGCGGCCCCATCATCAGCCGCGAGATGTGTTCGATGACCTTGCCGTCGCGGATGCCGGCGAAGTCGTCGCGGTTCGCGATCGACGCATAGGGCGCCGGATAGTAGAGGCTGTTGGCGAGCAGCATCCCGCTCGCGCCGAAGATCGACACGGCGGCCACCTGCGGGTAGCCGCCGCCGATCGTGTTCAGCGCTTCGTGGATGTCGGATTCCCTGTTGCGTACGGTCGCGTCGTCCATGTCCTGCACGAGATCGACGATGCGCGCATCGAGGGTTTCGCTCAGGTCGAACACCTTGAGCGCGTGCTCTTCGGCGACGCGCACGGTGCGCATCGTCACGTCGCTCGCGGCGGCCTCGCGCGCCTTCAGGTCGTTGTACGCCATCACCACCACGTAGATGCACGGCAGCACGATCGCCGCGACGAGCAGCACGATCAGCGTCACGCGGCGAACTGCGAAATCGTGCTCGGGCGCACCGGACGCGTAGGTGCCGTCGTCCTGCCAGTCGTCGGCGGGAGCGGAGGCGGGGGCGTGGGAGTCGGCAGGCCGGTCGGACGTCATCGAAGCAGCGGGTGAGGCAGAGGTGCCTGCCATCATAAACGAGTTGCGACGGCCCGCCGCACCGCGCCGTACGAGCACGATCCCGTCGATTCCGACAGGGGGAAATTGTCGGATTGAAAACGCGACGAATCCGGCAGCGCAAACGTACACAAGGAAAAATTTTGCGTACTTATCTCAAAAATGGTTGCGGCTGTTTTCGGAATGACGCGCGATCGGATCGATTCTGTTCGAAATGGTGAAAATGGCGAGTTGCACCGACTTCGGTTTACTCCGAGAATCGCGCCTTGCTTTCCCTATGACAGATATATGCGCCCGCCGGCGTTCGCCGCGCGGTGCGTCGCGCGCACCTGCGTCGCGGCGCCCGTGCACGGCCGCCAGGCGGTTGCCTGCGCCCGAACGCATGGCGCCTCAAGAAGTGCGCCGCGCGGCCGTTAACGCGAGAGAGACCACTCCGTATACCGCATCGCCCCATGCCTTTGCCGATTGTAATTGCCGACGATTCGCTGCTCGCTCGCAAACTTCTGACAAAGGCGTTGCCGGGAGACTGGGACGTTGACGTCGCGTATGCAGCGAATGGTCGCGAGGCCCTGGCGCTCTATCGTGACGGCAAAGCTTCCGTGATGTTTCTGGACCTGACGATGCCCGACATGAGCGGATATCAGGTCCTGGAGACACTGCGCCACGAAGATCTGAACACGTTCGTGATCGTGGTATCCGCCGATATCCAGCCGCAGGCGCAAGCACGCGTGCGCGAATTGGGCGCGATCGCATTCGTTGCCAAGCCCGTGACGTCGGACGCATTGCTGCCCATTCTCAAGGAGTATGGGTTGTATGCCTGAATCGGTGTTCACGGCGGAGCAACGCGACGCGTTGCAGGAAATCGCCAACCTTGCAATGGGCCGCGCCGCCGCGCGGCTTGCGTTGCTGCTCGGGCGCTTCATCGAGCTGTCGGTGCCGCGCGTGCGCGTCGTGAAAGCGGCCGACGCGGGCGACGCGCTGCGCGAGATGACGGGCATTCACGACAACGTGACCGCCGTGCGCCAGGGCTTCCGCTCCGACATCAAGGGCGAGGCGATCGTGCTGTGCCGCAGCGCGGGCGTCGCGCGGCTCATGACGATCGTCGACCGCACGTTCGGCGACGGCGTGTACGGCGGGATGGCGACGCCGGACGAGCTCATGTTCGACGTCGCGAACGTGCTGATGGGCGCATGCGTCGCGTCGATCCTCGACGAGCTCGGCCGCAAGCCCGTGTTCTTTCCGCCGGGGCTGCTCGGTTCGAACGTGTCGTTCGACGACGTATTCCAGCCGCCCGAGCTCGCGTGGAGCGTCGCGCTGCTGCTCGAGGTGAACTTCGGACTCGAGGATCATGCGTTCCGTGCCCACTTCGTGATGCTGATGGCCGAGGATTCGATCCGGCTGATGGGCGACGCGCTCGACGCGTTGCTGTCCGCGCTATGACGGCCGCCGCGCCGTCGCTGAGCGACCTCGTGATCGAGCGGGTGGGCTTCGGCCTGTTCGTGCTCGACCGTTCGATGAGCGTGCTGATGTGGAATCGCTTCATGCAGGACCACAGCGGCATCCCGGCCGCCGACGTGATCGGCCGCAACCTGTTCGACTGCTTTCCGGACCTGCCGCGCGCATGGCTGTCGCGCAAACTCGAGAGCGTGTTCCAGCTCGGCAGCTTCGCGTTCAGCTCGTGGGAGCAGCGGCCCTACCTGTTCCGCTTCGAGCACGACCGGCCGATCACCGGCGGCGTCGACTACATGCAGCAGGACTGCACGTTCATGCCGCTCACGCGCGGCCGCGAGGTCGAGGCCGTGTGCGTGACGATCTCCGACGTCACGCATGTGAGCGTGATGCAGCGCGAGCGCGAGGAAGCGGTCGCGAAGCTGCGCGAACACGCGAATCGCGACGGCCTGACCGGCATCGCGAACCGGCGCTTCTTCGAGGCGCGGCTCGGCGACGAATTCGCGCGCTGGCAGCGCTACGGCGGCGACATGTCGGTGCTGCTGTTCGACCTCGATCACTTCAAGACGATCAACGACCGCTTCGGGCATGCGGCCGGCGACGCCGTGCTGCGCGAGACGGCGCGCCGCGTCGCGTCGATCGTGCGCGCGCAGGATACGTTCGGCCGTTTCGGCGGAGAGGAATTCGCGCTGCTGCTGCCGTGCACGAATCTCGACGAGGCGATGCTGGTGGCCGACAAGGTGCGCGACGCGATCGGCAGCTCGCCGGTCGATGCCGAGGGCGTCAGCGTGCCGGTGACGGCGAGCGTCGGCGGCGCGTGCGCGAGAACGGGCGCGCCGACCAGCGACGTGCTCGTCAGCGAGGCCGACGCCGCGCTCTATCGCGCGAAGCGGCTCGGGCGCGATCGTTCGGTCGCCTACGCGTAGGCGCGCCCGCCCCGCATCGCGCGAAGCGGCTTCGCCCCGCGCGTGCCGCGCTCAGCTTTTCGCGATGTCGGCCAGCACGCCGGCCAGCACGGCCGCCTCCGACACGAACGGCGAATGGCTGCTGTCGAGCTGGTGCACGTGGGTCGGGTTGCCGGGCGCGAACGCGTCGGCTTCGTCGATGAAGCGCTGCTGCAGCGCGGGCAGGATCACGCGATCCTGCAGGCACTTGATGTAGTGACGGTCGATCGCGCCCCAGCGCACGGCGGTCGTCGGGATCGCGGTCGCGAACGGCGCGGCCGGCACGTCGCAGGTCATCAGGTTCGCGACGGCCTCGAAATCGGCCTGCGGTGCGTCGTCGTACAGCGCGCGCTTCATCGTGTCGCGATACGCGGCGTCGCCGCTGCGCGGATCGATGCGCAGCGCACCGGCGACGCGCGGGCTCGCGAGCATCAGCGCGCCGAGCATCTCGCCCTTGTTCTCGGGCGCGCGCACGTAGTCGAGGCACGGCACGCCCGAGGCCGGCATGAACGCCGCGAGATAGACGATCTTCGCGATCTTTTCCGGCGCGCGCTCGGCGGCCGCCGTGATCGCGAGGCCGCCCATGCTGTGCCCGACCAGCACGACCTTGCCGCGGCCGAGCGCATACGCGTCGTCGACGGCCTGCATCACCTGCGTCGCGTAATCGTCGAGCGTCGTGTTCGCGACCGGCGACGGCTCGGCGCCGAACGCGTCCTTGTCGAGCGGCCGTTCGAGATAAGACGCGGGGAAGCGGGCGTTGATGCCGTGCGCGGGCAGGTCGCGCGCGATCGACAGGTAGCCGCGCGCGGCCAGCGCGGTAGCGACGTGCGCGTAGCACCACGCGCCGTGCCAGGCGCCATGCACGAGCACGAACACGGGATGGTCGGCCTGCTGGGGGGCGGTTATGTTCGTCTCCATGGTGTTCGTGTTTTTTCGGGAAAGCTGTCATCTTAGACGAACCCGTGCGTATCCAAGCGCGAACGCATGGCACGATTGCGCGGTAACCGGCGATCCGTCCCTCTTGTCTCGCGCAGGCCACATTTCGTCCGGATCCGATATGAATTTGAGCCGAAGCGCGCTAATTTGTTGCTTTGCTCGCGATTGCGCCCCATGAACGTCGACTATCTCTTCTACCGGAAGCCGGACAAACCCGGCCCCTATTCGCTCGACGACCTGGGCGACATCGCGCCGCCGATCGGCCCTGGCGACCTGGTGCGCGCGGGGATCGCGCGCGTGTTCGAGCAGATCGACTGGCAGGAGTCGCCCGACGTGCCGGGCGCGTGGTTCGGCACGGGCGGCGCGGTATTCCAGTTCACCGTGGAGCCCGACGGTCGCGTGACGAGCTTCATGGGCTCGCGCCTCGAACGCCGCTCGATGCTGCAGCTCACCCGCGAAATGGGGCTCATTGCGCTCGACCTGCAGCGCGATATCGTTTACGGCTGACGGGCCGCCGGCGCCCGCTGATGCCCGCTGATGCCATGTGGTGCCCGTTCCCGCCGAGGCCGGCCGCGCCGGCCCGCCAACGGCTCCCGGCGCCCCGCCGGGCATGGCGCGTGTCCGCCATCAAACTTCAAAGATTGCTATACTTTCGCCCAATTCCGGCTTCCGGCCGGTAATTTGTGCCTGTCTGTGTCGATCGTTCGCATATCTCGCACGCATTTGACACCCTGACCATCCCAGCCGGGCATGGCTTCTTCAATCGCCCCGCGTGGGTGTCTCCGTGGAGCTTGTCTTGGCCGTTTCCAATTCCGTCGTGGACGAACAAGAAACCGACGCCGCTGCCGTCACATCGGGCAGCTCTTTCTATCTTGCGATGCGCATCCTGCCGGCCGTGCAGCGCGATGCGATGTTCCAGGTCTACGCGTTCTGCCGCGCGGTCGACGATATCGCCGACAGCGACCTGCCGCGCGCCGAGCGCACCGCGGGCCTCGACCGCTGGCGCGCGGACATCGACGCGTGCTTCGCGGGCCGCCCGCCGCGCCATCTGGCCGCGCTCGATCGCGAGATCCGCGCATTCAACCTGCAGCGCGACGACTTCCACGCGATGATCGACGGGATGGCGATGGACGCGGTAGAAGACATCTGCGCACCCGACGAGCCGACGCTCGACCTCTTTTGCGATCGCGTGGCGAGCGCGGCCGGCCGGCTGTCGGTGAGGATTTTCGGGATGCCGGAAGCCGAAGGGATCGAGCTGTCGCACCACCTCGGCCGCGCGCTGCAACTGACGAACATCCTGCGCGACATCGACGACGACGCGGCGATCAACCGCTGCTACCTGCCGCGCGAGCTGCTTGCGCGCGAAGGCATCGCGATCGCCGATCCGGCGACGATCGTGCGCGATCCGGCGCTGCCGCGCGTGTGCGCGACGCTCGTCGAGCGCGCGCTCGAGCATTTCCGCCAGGCCGACGCGGTGATGGATACCTGCCCGCGTGCGCAGGTGAAGGCGCCGCGCATCATGTCGGGCGCGTATCGCTGCATTCTCGAAGCCGCGATCGCACGCGGCTTTGCCGCCCCGCGCGCGCCGCTGCGCAAGCCGAAAGCGCGCATGCTGATGATCGCCGCGCGCTACGCGCTGTTCTGAGTCGACCGAGTCGATGCCCAGAACCGTCCACGTGATCGGTGCCGGACTCGCGGGCCTGTCGGCCGCGGTCGAGCTGCAACGCCGAGGGCGGCACATCGTGCTGCACGATGCGCACGCGCATGCGGGCGGCCGCTGCCGATCGTGGTTCGACGGGACGCTGAACACGACGCTCGACAGCGGGCTGCATGTGGTCTTCGCGGGGCAGGCGGCCACGCAGCGCTACCTGCGCGCGATCGGCGCGGCCGATCAGCTGGTCGGGCCCGCGCTGCCTGAATTCCCGGTCGTCGACGTCGCGTCGCAGCAGCGCTGGACGCTGCGCTTCGGCAACGGGCGCTGGCCGTCGTGGCTGTTCGATGCCGCGTCGCGCGCGCCGGGCACGACACCGCTCGACTACCTCGCGCTCGCACCGCTCGCGTTCGCGCGCACGGGCCGCTCGCTCGCACAGACGATGCGATGCGACGGCGTGCTGTGGGATCGTTGGCTGCGGCCGTATTGGCTCGGGATACTGAACGTCGAGCCGCGCCACGCGAGTGCCGAGCTCGCGCGCGCAGTGCTGTGCAGCACGTTTGCCGCGGGCGGCCCCGGCTGCCGTCCGCTCGTCGCGCGCCACGGGCTCGGCAGCGCATTCGTCGAACCGGCGCTGCGGATGCTGCAGCACGGCGGCGCGCAGATCCGGCTGAACTCGCGGCTCGACGCGTTCGAGTTCGGCGCGCACGGCAATGCGGTCGACGCGGCCGTGATCGGCGGCGAGCGCGTCGATCTCGCGCCGGGCGACGCGGTCGTGCTGGCCGTGCCGCCCGAGGTCGCGCTGCCGCTCGTACCGGAACTCACCGCGCCGGATACATTCAGCGCGGTCGTGACCGCGTATTTCGCGGTCGAGCCGCCGGCCGGCAGCTCGCTGCAGACGACCGTCGTCAACGGCGTCGTCGATGCGGTGCGCGCCGGCGGCGGCCAGCTCGCGGCGACGATCCGCGATGCGGGCCGCTGGCTCGACATGCCGCACGACACGCTCGCGCGGCGGATCTGGGAAGACGTCGCGCGCGTGACCGGCGCGAACCCGGAAACCATCCCCGCGTGGCAGCTCGTCGTCGAGCCGCGCGCGGGCTTTGCGGCGGTGCCGTCGCAGGAAATGAAACGTCCGGCCGTGCGTACGCGCTGGACCAATCTTGTGCTGACGGGCGACTGGATTGCCACCGGCTTGCCCGCCACGATCGAGGGCGCGATCCGTTCCGGCCAACTGGCCGCGGACGTGCTCCAGACGCAATAACAGAGGGACCGATGAACGATCTCACCGAAATGGCTACCCTGTCCGCCGGCATTGCGCCGGCCGGCGTCGACGCGGCCGTCGCGCGTGCGACCGACGCGCTGCTGGCCGCGCAGAACCCGGACGGACACTGGGTCTACGAACTCGAAGCCGATTCGACGATTCCCGCCGAATACGTGCTGCTCGTCCACTATCTCGGCGAGACGCCGAACCTCGAGCTCGAACAGAAGATCGGCCGGTATCTGCGCCGCATCCAGCAGGCGGACGGCGGCTGGCCGCTGTTTACCGACGGCGCGCCGAACATCAGCGCGAGCGTGAAGGCGTATTTCGCGCTGAAGGTGATCGGCGACGACGAGAACGCCGAGCACATGCAGCGCGCGCGCAAGGCGATCCACGCGATGGGCGGCGCCGAGATGTCGAACGTGTTCACGCGCATCCAGCTCGCGCTGTACGGCGCGATTCCGTGGCGCGCGGTGCCGATGATGCCGGTCGAGATCATGCTGCTGCCGCAGTGGTTCCCGTTCCACCTGTCGAAGGTGTCGTACTGGGCGCGCACCGTGATCGTGCCGCTGCTCGTGCTGAACGCGAAGCGCCCGCTCGCGAAGAACCCGCGCGGCGTGCGCATCGACGAGCTGTTCATCGATCCGCCCGTCAACGCCGGGCTGCTGCCGCGCCAGGGCCATCAGAGCGCCGGCTGGTTCGCGTTCTTCCGCGTGGTCGACCATGCGCTGCGCGCGGTCGACGGCCTGTTCCCGAGCTATACGCGCGAACGCGCGATCCGCCAGGCCGTGTCGTTCGTCGACGAGCGCCTGAACGGCGAGGACGGCCTCGGCGCGATCTATCCGGCGATGGCCAACGCAGTGATGATGTACGACGTGCTCGGCTACGCGGAGGATCATCCGAATCGCGCGATCGCGCGCAAGGCGCTCGACAAGCTGCTCGTCGTGCAGGAGGACGAAGCGTATTGCCAGCCGTGCCTGTCGCCGGTGTGGGACACGTCGCTCGCGGCGCACGCGCTGCTCGAAACCGGCGATGCGCGCGCCGAGGAAGCCGTGCTGCGCGGCCTCGACTGGCTGCGTCCGCTGCAGATCCTCGACGTGCGCGGCGACTGGATCTCGCGCCGCCCGAACGTGCGGCCCGGCGGCTGGGCGTTCCAGTATGCGAACGCGCACTACCCGGACGTCGACGATACGGCCGTGGTCGTGATGGCGATGGACCGCGCGCAGAAGCTCAGGCAGTCGGACGCGTACCGCGAATCGATGGCGCGCGCACGCGAATGGGTCGTCGGCATGCAGAGCAGCGACGGCGGCTGGGGCGCGTTCGAGCCGGAAAACACGCAGTACTACCTGAACAACATCCCGTTCTCCGATCACGGCGCGCTGCTCGATCCGCCGACCTCCGACGTGTCGGGCCGCTGCCTGTCGATGCTGTCGCAGCTCGGCGAGACGGCCGCGAACAGCGAGCCGGCCCGCCGCGCGCTCGACTACATGCTGAAGGAGCAGGAGCCGGACGGCAGCTGGTACGGCCGCTGGGGGATGAACTACGTGTACGGCACGTGGACCGCGCTGTGCTCGCTGAACGCGGCCGGCCTCGGGCCGGAAGATCCGCGCATGAAGCGCGGCGCGCAGTGGCTGCTGTCGATCCAGAACAAGGACGGCGGCTGGGGCGAGGATGGCGACAGCTACAAGCTGAACTACCGCGGTTTCGAGCAGGCGCCGAGCACGGCGTCGCAGACGGCCTGGGCGCTGCTCGGCCTGATGGCGGCCGGCGAGGTGAACAACCCGGCCGTTGCGCGCGGCGTCGACTACCTGATCGCCGAGCAGAACGAAGAGGGTCTGTGGGACGAGACGCGCTTCACGGCGACCGGCTTCCCGCGCGTGTTCTACCTGCGCTACCACGGCTATCGCAAGTTCTTCCCGCTGTGGGCGCTCGCGCGCTACCGCAACCTGAAGCGCGACAACGCGACGCGCGTCACGGTCGGGATGTAACGCGTGGGCGCATCACGGCACAACGGCGCATTGCCCGTCATCGCGGTGACGGGGATGGCGTTCGAGGCACGCATCGCGCGCGGCGACGGCGTAGAGGCCGTGTTCGCCGCGCGGGCCGACCGGCTCGAGCGCGCGCTGGCCGACGCGACCGCGCACGGTTGCGCGGGCATCGTGAGCTTCGGCACGGCGGGCGGGCTTGCGCCCGACCTGGAACCCGGCGCGCTCGTGATCGCGAACGCGATCGACGGGCCGTTCGGCCGCGTCGAGACCGATGCGGGCTGGAGCGCGCGGCTTGTCGCCGCGCTGCACGACACGCCGGTATGGGCGCGCGTCACGCGCGGCACGATCGCGGCCGTCGGCGCGCCGGTCGTCAGCGCACAGGAAAAGGCGTCGCTGCACCATGCGAAGGGCGCGCTCGCCGTCGACATGGAGTCGCATATCGCGGCGGCCTTCGCGGCTGCGCGCGGCGTGCCGTTCGCGGTGTGCCGCGCGATCGTCGATCCGGCGTGGCGCACGCTGCCGCGCGCGGCGACGGCCGGCCTGCGCGACGACGGCAGCACGGCGATCCTGCCGATCCTGCGCGAGTTGCTGAAGCAGCCGTCGCAGCTCGGCCCGCTGCTGCAGGTTGCGAGCGATGCGCGCGCGGCGCGCACGACGCTGATCCAGGCGCGGCACGCATTCGAGCGTGCGGGTGCGATGCGGATCGTCTGAGCGGCGCGCGCCGCATTTCTCTTTCCCTTCTCTCTCTCGTTTTTAGCGAACAAAAAAAGAGCGCTGCATGATGCAGCGCTCTTTGTCTTTGCGGCGGTCGCCGTTGCAGCGTTACTGCGCGGCCGGACTGCTTGCGGGCATTGCCGGCGCGGCCGGCGTGACGTCGGCGGCCGGCGCCGGCGTCGTCGCGGAGCTCGACGATGCCGCTGCCGGCGCCGCAGCAGGTGCACTCGCGGGCATCGCATTGTCCGCACCCGGATCGTCGTACTGCGGCAACCCCGGCGCGGCCGGCGCGTTGTTCGGCGCGGCGCCCGATGCGCCATCCGATGCGCCCGGATCCTCGTAGTTCGGCAGCCCCGGCACGGCCGGCGTCGCGGCCGGCACGGCGCCCGATTCGCCCGGCTCGCTGTAGTTCGGCAGTGTGGCCGACGACGACTGGCTGCGATACGTCAGCGACTTGCGCTGCTGCAGGTACGCGTCGCGCACGAACGAATACGGATCGAGCGCGGCCTGCTTCAGCAGGTCGGTCGCGCCGAGCAGGTCCGAACGCGCGCTGATGAACTGCGCGATGTACATCGGGTTGCGCGCGGCCGGCTCGATGTAGTTGAGCAGGTTGAAGCGCACGTCCACCGCACGGCCGACGCCGTCGCGGATCGTGCTCGGCCCGAACACGGGCAGCACGAGGTACGGGCCGGACGGCACGCCCCAGCGCGCGAGCGTCAGGCCGAAATCCTGGTGATGCTTCGGCAGCCCGGCCGGCGTCGCGATGTCGATCAGGCCGGCGACGCCGAACAGCGAGTTCATCGTCACGCGCATCAGATCCTGCGTCGCATCAGTGATGCGCAACTGCAGCAGGTTGTTCGCCATGTTGCCGAGATCGCCGAGGTTCGAGAAGAAGTTGCTGATCGCGGTGCGCACGGGCGTCGGCGTGATCTTCTGGTAACCCTTCGCGATCGGCACGGCGATGTTGGAATCGACGGTGTCGTTGATCTTGTACATCGTCCGGTTCATCGGCTCGAACGGGTCGTTGGGATTGCGGTTCGGTCCCGTCGCGCAGCCGGTCAGCATCGCGCTGGCGGCGACGGTCGCCGCGATGATTCGCACCTTATTCATTGATTCCTTGCGATTGGTTCTTGGCGCGTTTGACGCGCGGTTTGCCCATCAGGACGGGCTGGAACACCACGGCGCCGATCAGCGTGCAGGTCAGTGCCAGCGCGAGCAGCTTGCCCATGCTCGACGTGCCCGGGTGGTGCGACAGCCACAGGCTGCCGAATGCGGTCGCCGTCGTCGCGGCGCTGAACAGCACCGCATGCGTGAGGCTCGAGTGCAGCAATCCCGTCTGCCCCGCGCGCCACGCCATCACGAAATACACCTTGAACGCGACGCCGACGCCGAGCATCAGCGGCAGCGCGATGATGTTCGCGAAGTTGAGCGACATGCCGAGCACGACGCACATCTCGAGCGTCACGACACCCGACACGAGCAGCGGCACCAGCGTGCGCAGCACGTCGCCGAAGCGGCGCAGCGTGACCCACAGCAGGATCGTGATCGAAATGATCGACCACAGCGCCGCATGCAGGAACGCGTTGATGATCGTGTCGGCCGAATGCAGGATCGAGATCGGCCCGCCGGTCGCGCCCGGTTCCGCGGCCTTCACGGTCTGCGCGAAACGGCGCAGCATCGTGTCGTCGTTCGGGTCGACGCCCTTCGGCACCTTCGGCGAGATCTGCACGAGCGCGTGGCCGTCCGGCGCGACCCAGTCGCGCACGAGCGGCGGCGGCAGTGATTCGCGCGTGATGTCCTGCGGCTGCAGCAGCGCGGCGAGCTGGTTCAGCGCGATGCGCAGCGTATCGGAGAATGCGCGCTCGGCGCGGTCGCGCGTCGCGCTGTCGGCGGCGGCAAGCTTCGCGAGCGACGCGGACAGGTGTTGCGCGGCGGCCGCGCCCGGGCCCGGGTGATCTTCCGCCGCATAGCCGAGCAGATCCGACACGCGCTTGAGCGCGGCGACGCGCTGCGCGTCGGTCGCGGGCGGCGCGGCCGGCTGCGTCAGCGCAGGCAGCAGGTCGCTCGCGGCCGCGGCGATCGCTGCGCGCTTGGCCGGCTGGTCGGCGGGAATGAAGGTCGACAGCGTGGTGGTGCGGCCGACTTCGGGCAGCGCGTCGAGACGCTTCGCGGCCGCATCGGCTTCGGCGAGCGACGGCGCGAGCAGCGTGACGTCGTTGACGGCCGCTTCGGGCGAATCCTTCAGCGCGAGCAGCGTCGCCATCGATTCGCTGTTCGGATCCTTCAGGTGCAGCGGGTTGAAGTCGAAGCGCAGGAACGCGAGCAGCGGCAGCGCGCCGATCACGACCGCGAGCGTGCCGATCAGGATCGGCTTGCGATGGCGATCGAGGAAATCGTCGACCGGCGCGAGCCACGGGAAGCCCGGCGTCTTCGATTCGCCCGGCGGCGCGAACAGGCGCAGCAGCGCGGGCAGCAGCGTGAGCGTGGTCAGCAGTGCGACGAACATCCCGACGCCCGCGATCAGGCCGAGTTCGGACACGCCGCGATAGGCGGTGGGGATGAACGAGAAGAAGCTCGCCGCGACGGCCGCCGTGGCCAGCGCGAGCGGCATGCCCATCGAGTGCGCGGCGCCGATCAGCGCGTGATCGATGCGCTGGTCGCGGAAGCGTTCCTCGCGGTACTTCACGCCGTACTGGATCGAGAAATCGACGCCGAGGCCGACGAACAGCACCATGAACGCGACCGAGATCATGTTCAGCGAGCCGACCATCGCGAGGCCGAGCGCGGCGGTTACGACGAGGCCGACGAACAGCGTGACGAGCACCGAGCCGATCATCCGCTTCGAGCGCAGCGCAAGCCACAGGATGACGAGCACGGCGAGCAGCGTGAGCACGCCGTTGAGCGCCGCGCCGTCCTCGACCGATGCGAATTCGTCGTCGGCGAGCGGCTGTTCGCCGGTCAGGCGCACGGCCGCGCCGTAGCGCTTTTCGAGGTCGAGCGAACGGGCAGCTTCGCGAATCACCTGGCTGGTTTCCGCGCCGGCCTTCAGCGCGCCGTAGTTGACCACGGGCTGCACGGTGACGAATGCACGCGCGGGCTGCCGCGCGGCATCGCTGTCGACCAGCGCGCGCCACGAGAACGCGGCCGGCTTGCCGGCCAGCACGTCGTCGACCGTCGCGGCGCTGCGCGCGAGCAGCTTCGCCATCGCCGGCAGTTTCACCTGGCCGGTCAGGAGCGGCTGGCCGAGCGTGGTGGCCAGCGTCGTCGCGAGCCCGGTGAGGCTCGGGTTCTTCGCGAGTTCGTTGACGAGCGGGCGCGCGCTCGCGAGCTGCGACGTCGTATCGGAGACTTCCTGCGGCGACAGGAACAGCAGCCCGTTATGCTCGAAGAACGGCCCGCCGCCGGGCTCGGCGACCTGGCCGATGCGGCCGGCTTCGGCCTGCTTCTGCAGCGCTTCGGTCAGCGCATGCGCGGCGGCATTCGCGAATTCGGGCGCGGGCGCTTCGACGACCGCGAGGATCGTGCCGTTGCGTTGCGGGAACGCTTTATCGACGGCCTGGCCGAGCGCAGCCCATTGCGGTTCCGCATCGACGAGCTTGCTGATGTCGGTATTGATCTTGAAATGCTG
Organism: Burkholderia sp. GbtcB21; assembly: GCF_019091065.1. Lineage (NCBI taxonomy): Bacteria > Pseudomonadati > Pseudomonadota > Betaproteobacteria > Burkholderiales > Burkholderiaceae > Burkholderia > Burkholderia sp. GbtcB21. The sequence goes on along the minus strand of NZ_JAGXKA010000011.1, from coordinate 173,254 downwards.
CGCGACGTAGACACCGCTGAGGGCAGCGATGACGAGCGACAGGACGACGACCCAGACGGGACGGCGCACCGACCACGCAACGAGTCGGACGATGAGATTTGTCACCATGTGGCGGTGGGGAGCGGCTGGCAAGGGCAAAGTAGCCAAGTATACCGGCGCGGCGTGGCGACTGACGTGACGTTGCGGGTTTCGGGGCGGGAAGGAGATTTGTTCGCGGCGGCGGAATCGGCGCGGGCGGCCGGCCGGTTTGTCGGTAGGCATTTACATAATCGGTGCTGCGCCGCCTGTTGCCCGTGCCTGTGACAAATGCCGCTGAAAGGTAACAGTCGGTCACGGCGCGGCAGCCGGGCGTCAGGCCCGGTATACTTTGCTGCACCGGCCGATGCAAAGAGCCGGTCGTTTTTTCCCATCGAGTGCGAATAATCGTATGAAACGTCATCTGTTTGCTTTCGTCGCGGCCGCCGCCGTGTCGGTTTCCGCTTTCGCGCAGAGCGCGCCGGTCGATATCGTCCGCAATGCGGTCGAGGGCACCGTTACCGCGATGAAGGCCGATCCGGCCGCACGCGGCGGCGACATGGCGAAGGTCACGCAGGTCGTCGAGCAGCGCTTCCTGCCCGCGACCAACTTCGAGCGCACGACCCGCATCGCCGTCGGCGACGCATGGAAGCAGGCGACGCCGCAACAGCAGCAGGAGCTGTACAAGCAGTTCAGGCTGCTGATGACGCGCACCTACGCTGCGTCGCTCGCGCAGCTCGGCAGCCAGGACGCGAAGTTCTCGTTCAAGGCCGGCGGCGCGTCGGGCGCCGACGCGCTCGTGCAGTCGACGGTGACGACGCCGGGCGACAGCCAGTCGGTCGGCTATCGGCTCGGCAAGGTCGGCAACGACTGGAAGATCTACGACATCGACATGTCGGGCGCGTGGCTGATCCAGGTCTACCAGGGCCAGTTCAAGAGCCAGCTCGCGTCGGGCGGGATCGACGGGCTGATCGCGTATCTGCAGAAGCACAATTCGCGGACGAACTGACGGCCGCTGCGCGGCTCGCGGTCCGGATGCATGAAGGGCGCCCTCGGGCGCCCTTTTTCGTTGCGGATCGCGGTGTCGCGCTACCCTACCGCCGCCGATGCTCGACCGCGAACTTGATCAGCTCGGCCTGCCCTTCGATCTCGAGCTTGCGCTTCAGATTGAGCCGGTGCGTTTCGACCGTGCGCACCGACAGCCCCGTCTGCTGCGCGATCTGCTTGCTCGACAGTCCCTCGGCCAGCGCATCGAGAATGTCGCGTTCGCGCGGCGTCAGGCGATCGAGCGGCGACGCGGTCGCGCTCGCGTGGATCATCCGCGCGGCGAGCCCTTCGCTGAAGAACGTCTGCCCGGCCAGCACCGCGCCGATCGCGCGGACGATCTCGCTCGCGGGCGAATCCTTCAGCAGGTAGCCGCTCGCGCCGGCACGCACGGCCTGCGTCACGTATTCGAGGTTGTCGTGCATCGACAGCATCAGCACGCGGATGCCGGGAAAGCGCTCGTGGAACACGCCCGCGAGCGTGATGCCGTTCATCCCGTTCATGCCGACGTCCATCAGCGCGAGATCGGGTTCGAGCGACGCGGCGAGCGCGAGCGCCTCGTCGGCGTTGCCGGCCTCGCCGACCACGGACAGGTCGGCCGCTTCGAGCCGCATCCGCAAGCCGTCGCGCACGAGCGGGTGATCGTCGACGAGCAGCAGTCGGGCGGCGGGCCGGGCGGTGTCGGGGGCGCTCATGCGTGAAAGGTCTCCTGTTATGGGGCGCGTCGTCACGCGGCGCTGCGCAGCGGCACGCGCGCGGCGACGATCGTGTGGCCGACCTGCGACGTGATCGTCAGCATGCCGCCGAGCGCGTCGAGGCGCTCGCGCATGTTGCGCAGGCCGATGCCGCGGCGCGCGTCGGCCTGCGAGCGTTCGGCGTCGAAGCCGCAGCCGTTGTCGGCGATGGTCAGCGTGACGGATTGGGCGCCGACGTCGAGCGTGACGGCCGCGCGCGACGCCTGCGCATGATGCACGATGTTGCTGAGCGCTTCCTGTGCGATCCGGAACAGCGCGGTGTTGACGGCCTCGGGCAGCGGCCGCGTGCCGCTGTGCGCGACCTGCGTATAGCCGATGTCGATGCCGCTTTCGGCGCCGAGTTCGCGGACCAGCTGCTCGAGCGCGGCCGCGAGACCGAGATCGTCGAGCATCGACGGACGCAGCGCATGCGAGATGCGCCGCACTTCGCGCAGCGTATCGCCGAGCCGCCCGACGCCCGACACGAGCGCCTGCTCGGCCTCGGGCACGCGCGACGTGCCGCGTTCGAAGCGCGCGAGCGCGGATTCGAGCATCAGCTTCGCGGACACCATCATCTGGCTGATCCCGTCGTGCAGTTCGCGCGACAGTCGTGCGCGCTCCTGCTCCTGCGATTCGACGACGCGCTGCGCGAGCAGCTTGAGCTTCGCGTCGGCGCTGCGCGACTCGCTGACGTTCAGCACCAGCGCGCACACGGCGATCGCCGCCGCGCCGGTGAGCGCGATCGCGGTGAGCCAGCTCATCGTGCGCTCGATATTGGCGGACGCGCGCGCGTCGATGCGCTGCAGCGCGGTGTCGACGTCGTCGAGATAGATACCCGTGCCGACCATCCAGCCCCAGCGTTCGAGCGCGACGACGTAGCCGAGCTTCGGCGCGACGCGGCCCGTCGACGGCCGCTGCCATGCGTAGCGCACGTAGCCGCCGCCGTGCGACGCCGCGCCGATCAGCTTCTGGATCGTCAGTGCGCCCTGCGGATCGCGCATCGACCAGAAGTTGTGACCGACGCGCTCGGGCTCGCGCGGATGCATCAGCGAATTGCCGTGCAGGTCGTACACGAAGAAATAGCCGTCGGGCCCGAAATCCATCTTCTGCAGCATCGCGAGCGCCTGCGTGCGCAGCAGCGCGTCGTCGCGCGCATTGCGGCCGCTCGCGTCGTAGAGCGGCATGATCGCGCTCGTCGCGAGCTCGACGTAGTGCTTCAGCTCGACTTCCTTGCTCGACAGGTATGCGGCCTGGATCGTTGCGTGCTGCGTGCGCGCGAGCGAGGTCGCCTGCTGGCGCACGCCGAAGCCGATGCCGGCGATCGCGAGCAGGAACGGCACGATGGCCAGAAGGAAGATCTTTGCCTTGAGTCTCATGGTGGTGCGAAGCGGCCGTGAACCGGTGTGGCCGGCCAGGTGCGGCCGGCCAGGTGCGGGCCGGCCGGGCGCGTCAGCCGCGCGGCGGCGTATCGAGCCGACATTGTCGACGATTTTGCACGCGGGCGGCTGCGACCGGGCGGCCGCCCCGCCGCGGCTCGGGTGTCCGGGCGCTCAGGCCCGCCGCGACTCGAGATTGTCGGGAGACGCGGCCGTCAGGACGACGATGCGGTTGCGCCCGCCTTCCTTCGCGCGATACAGCGCATCGTCGGCGAGCTTCAGCGCGGCCTGCATGTCGTCGTCGAGTTCGGGATAGCTCGTCGTCACGCCGATGCTCACCGTCAGGCGGCCGGCCGTGCCGGCGTCGTGCCGGATGCCGAGATCGAGGATGCCCGTGCGGATCGTCTCGGCGATCGTCACCGCGCCGTCGGTGTCGACGTCGGGCAGCACCACGACGAACTCCTCGCCGCCGTAGCGCGCCGCATAGTCGGCCGGGCGGCGCAGGCAGCCGCCGATGCAATGGCCGACCGCGGCGAGCGCGTCGTCGCCGGCCTGGTGGCCCTGCGTGTCGTTGTAGTGCTTGAAATAATCGACGTCGATGAACAGCAGCGACAGCGCATGCTGCGAGCGCGCGGCGCGGCGCCATTCGCGCGCGAGCGTGACGTCGAGCATCCGGCGGTTGTCGAGGCCCGTGAGGCCGTCGGTGCGCGCGAGCGCCTGCAGCTCGGTTTCCGCGCGATGACGCTTGCGCAGCTGCACGTCGAGCAGCAGCGACAGGCCGACGAAGCCGATCGCGAGCGCGACCATCGCGGAGCCGATCGGAATCGCACGGTCGTACCACGCGGCGTAGGTGTCCGCTTCCGAGCGCGCGACCATGACGATGAGCGGCAGGTGATCGAGGTGCCGGAACACGTACAGGCGCCGCACGCCGTCGATCGTCGCGGTGTCGGCGAAGCTGCCTTCGCTGGCGGTCATGAAATGCCGGAACGTGCTGGCGCGGCTGATGTCGCGGCCGACGATCTTCGGGTCGTACGGTTCGCGCGCGAGCATCAGGCCGCGCGTGTTGATCAACGCGACCGAGCCGCGGTCGCCGAGCGACAGGCGCGAGAACAGGTTCTGGAAATATTCGAGCCGGATCGACATCACCGCGACGCCGCCGAACGACCCGTCGGGCTTCGTGATTCGCCGGCTGAGCGCGATGCTCGGCGAGCCGCCGCGCAGCCGCGAATGGTACGGGTTGCTCACGTACAGGCCGACGTCGGGGTGGTCGCGGTGGATGGTGAAATACGGCTCGTCGCCGAAGTTGACCTTGCGCGGCACGTCGCTCTTGCCGTCGACCTCGATGTCGCCCTTTGCGTCGAGCACGTAGATGCCGCCGAGGTACTTGGCCGTCGTCGCGCGGTCGAACAGCACCTGGCGGCGCAGCGGCATCGGCAGCGCAGTGACCGCGGGGTCGTTCGCGCCGTCGACGACGGCCTGCAGCGACAGCGAATAGATCTCGATGTTGCGCTCGATGTCCCACGACGCCATCAGCGCGAGGTTCTGCTGCATCGTGCGCGAGCGGTCGCGCGCGTCGATGCGGCCTTCGTACAGCAGGATCCCGCACAGGAGCAGCAGGACCAGCGCGATCAGCAGCCCCGTATAGAAGATCAGGTGCGGCAGCAGGAACCGGCGCAGATGAGCGGCGACACGGCTTGTCCGGCCGGATTCGCTGGGCATTGCGTAGTCGGTTTCTGCCATGGTCCGTGGATCGATGGGCATCGTCGCCAGGCGGCGGGCCGATGCGATTGTTCGTATGACGTGTCGGCAGCGATACGGTGTGCGGCGCCTTCCGGCGCCTTCTTCCCGCCCCGGCGGAGAAAATGGACACCGATTATCGGTAATCGCGGCCAGATATATCGGCAAATCACGTATTCATTGGCGGCATCTGCCGCGATTCGACGATCCGACGAATCGGGCGGCGCGGATTCAACGGAGTATAACGCGCGCATTCGCGTGCGCGGAAAATGTTGCGACCCGTTGATCAGGGTCAAATTACCGTGAAATCCCGGGCTTGCAAATATTGGGCAGAGCGTTACTGCGCAAGGTTTTGCCGCGTGGCGGGTGCAAGCGTGCGGCGTACGGCCGCCGATTCAGACGGATTAATGGCCGGCGCACGCAAAACTTGAAAGCGCGCGATATGTTCCGATTATCGGTTTCAACATACGGTTTCAACATACGGTTTCAACGGTCGCGCGAACGTAAAAATGAAAAAACGGGCGGCGATGAGGGCCGCCCGTTTCGCGGAGCCGGCATGCGGGACGGGCCCGCATGCGCATGCTCAGGCGCCGTGCTGTTGCGCCTTGAACGCGAGCCGGAACCGGTGCAGCAGCGGCTCGGTATAGCCGCTCGGCTGCGACGTGCCCTGCAGCGCGAGCGCGCACGCGGCCTTGAACGCGGTCGACTGGTCGTAGCCGGGCGCCATCGGGCGATAGTTCGGGTCGCCGGCGTTCTGCTGGTCGACGACGCGCGCCATCCGCTTGAACACGTCGAGCACGAAGGCCTCGGTGATCACGCCGTGGCGCAGCCAGTTCGCGATGTGCTGGCTCGAAATGCGCAGCGTCGCGCGGTCTTCCATCAGGCCGACGTCGTGGATGTCGGGCACCTTCGAGCAGCCGACGCCCTGTTCGACCCAGCGCACGACGTAGCCGAGGATGCCCTGCGCGTTGTTCTCGACCTCGCTCAGGATCTCGTCTTCGCTCCATTCGGCACGCTCGACGACCGGCACGGTCAGCAGGCCTTCGAGCAGCGCGTCGCGCTCGCTCGCGTACGGCGTCTTTTCGAGCGCCTGCTGGACGGCCTGCACGTCGACGAGGTGGTAGTGCAGCGCGTGCAGCGTCGCGGCGGTCGGCGACGGCACCCACGCGGTGTTCGCACCCGCGCGCGGATGCGCGATCTTCTGCTCGAGCATCGCGTGCATCAGGTCCGGCATCGCCCACATGCCCTTGCCGATTTGCGCGCGGCCGCGCAGGCCGGCCGACAGGCCCGCGAGCACGTTGTTGCGCTCGTACGACGTGATCCAGGCCGACGACTTCATGTCGCCCTTGCGGATCATCGGGCCTGCTTCCATCGCGCTGTGCATCTCGTCGCCGGTGCGGTCGAGGAAGCCGGTGTTGATGAATGCGACCCGCGCGGCGGCCGCCGCGATGCACGCGGCGAGGTTCACGCTGGTGCGGCGCTCCTCGTCCATGATGCCCATCTTCAGCGTGTTGCGCGGCAGGCCGTACAGATCCTCGATGCGCGCGAACAGCGTATCGGCGAACGCGACTTCGACCGGGCCGTGCATCTTCGGCTTCACGATGTAGATCGAACCCGTGCGCGAGTTGCGCTTCGCCTTCAGGTCGTGCAGCGCGCACAGCGTCGTGACGACGCCGTCGAGGATCCCTTCCGGAATTTCGTTGCCGTCGCGGTCGAGCACCGCGCCGTTGGTCATCAGGTGGCCGACGTTGCGCACGAACAGCAGCGAGCGGCCGTGCAGCGACAGCGTGCCGCCGTCGGGCGTCGTGTAGTCGCGGTCGGCGTTCAGGCGGCGCGTGAAGCTCTTGCCGCCCTTCGCGACTTCCTCGACCAGCGTGCCCTGCATCAGGCCGAGCCAGTTGCGGTAGAGCTGGACCTTGTCGTCGGCGTCGACCGCCGCGACCGAATCCTCGCAGTCGATGATCGTGCTGACCGCCGCTTCGAGCACCACGTCCTTCACGTTCGCGAGATCGGCGCGGCCGATCGGCGTCGACGCGTCGATCTGGATCTCGATGTGCAGGCCGTTGTGCTTCAGCAGGATCGCGGACGGTGCGCCGGCTGCGCCCTGGTAGCCGACGAACAGCGCCGGCTGTGCGAGATGCACGACACCCTTCGCGGTTTCGACGGCGAGCTGGCCGTCCTGCACGCGATAGCGCAGCGCGTCGCCGTGCGAGCCGCTCGCGAGCGGCGCCGCGTTGTCGAGCACGTTGCGCGCGTAGTCGATCACGCGCTGGCCGCGCGTCGGGTTGTAGGTCGCGGTGCGTTCGGCGCCGCCGTCCTCGGGCAGCGCGTCGGTGCCGTACAGCGCGTCGTACAGGCTGCCCCAGCGGGCGTTCGCGGCGTTCAGCGCATAACGCGCGTTCGACAGCGGTACGACGAGCTGCGGGCCGGCCTGCGTGGCGATCTCGCTGTCGACGTTCGCGGTGGCTGCCGCGACGTTCGACGGGACCGGCACGAGGTAGCCGATTTTTTCGAGGAACGCGCGATAAGCGGCGTGGTCGCGCACGGGGCCGGGGTGCGCGCGGTGCCAGGTGTCGAGTTCCTGCTGCAGGCGGTCGCGTTCCGCGAGCAGTTCGCGGTTGCGCGGCGCCAGATCGTGCACCAGGGCCGAGAAACCGCTCCAGAATGCGGCCTTGTCGATGCCGGTGCCCGGCAGTGCTTCGTTTTCAATGAACTGGCTCAGCGCTGGCGCGACTTGCAGTCCTGCTTGGTCGATCATCGTTATCCTCCCGGGGAAAAATGCGCGCGCGGCTAGAGGGCCTGCTCACGCTAATAACGGGCTTGCGAACGAGCCTTGCCGGTCGTAGTGCAAGGAGCAAGGAGCGCCGTTTGGCCGAGCCAAACAAGCGACGCGCGACGCCGCAATGCGGCCGGCAAGGCTCGTTCCCGTGATTTAAAAAAACCATTTGTGGGGCTGGCCACCAGAAGGGCCGATCGCTGCGTCATGCTCCTTGCGAATACGTCGAGTATTCGCTTCGTCGCAGTCCTTGCGCTCGGCCCTTCTGGTGGCCAGCGCAAGCCCGTTATTAGCGTGAGCAGGCCCTCCTTTATGTCGCGACGCTTTGTGTGCCGACGCGGGCGATCTGCGCGTCCTGCTCGGACTTTACGCCAGACACGCCGATCGCGCCCGCAATCCGGCCGCCGACCGTGACCGGCACGCCGCCTTCGAGCAACCCCGTCAGCGGCACGCTGAGAAACGCGGTGCGGCCACCGTTGATCATATCCTCATAAGCCTTCGTCTCGCGACGGCCGAGCGCCGCTGCGCGCGCCTTGTCCTGCGCGATGGTCGCGCTGGCCGGCGATGCGCCGTTCAGCCGCGCGAACGCGAGCAGGTGGCCGCCGTCGTCGACGACGGCGATCGACACGGCCCAGCCGTGGCGTTCCGCTTCCGCGCGGGCGGCGGCGAGCATGCGGTCGGCATCGGCGAGTTCGAGTTCGGGTTTCGTCTGCATGGATGTCCTCCGGAACCAGGTCAGTTGATCAGTCGGTTGTCGACGAGCTCGATCCAGTGGCGCACGGGCGTGCGGCCCGCGCTGTTCAAGTGAGTCTGGCAGCCGACGTTGGCCGTGACAATCAGGTCCGGCCGCACGGCTTCCAGCGCATCGAGCCTGTTGTCGCGCAGTTTCGTCGCGAGTTCGGGCTGCGTCAGCGAATACGTGCCGGCCGAGCCGCAGCACAGGTGGCCGTCGGCGACATTCGTCAGATCGAAGCCGAGCCGCGTCAGGATGCTTTCGACCGCGCCGCCGAGACGCTGCGCGTGCTGCAGCGTGCACGGGCAATGGACCGCGACGCGGCGTGGCGTCGCATCGGCCAGCGCGTCGAGCTGCTCGGCCGCGATCACCTCGGCGAGATCGCGCGCGAGCGCGCCGACGCGGCGCGCCTTCTCCGCATAGACGGGGTCGGAACGCAGCAGGTCGCCGTATTCCTTGACGAACGCACCGCAGCCGCTCGCCGTCAGCACGATCGCTTCCGCGCCGGCTTCGATCGCGGGCCACCACGCGTCGATGTTGCGGCGTGCGCGGGCGAGGCCGGCGTCCTGCGCGTTCAGGTGATATTCGGTCGCGCCGCAGCAGCCGGCCTCGCGCGCCGGGCTCACGCTGATGCCGAGCCGGTCGAGCACGCGCGCGGCGGCCGCATTGGTGTTCGGCGACAGCGCGGGCTGCACGCAGCCTTCGAGCATCAGCACGCGCCGCGCATGACGCACGGCCGGGCGCGGCGCGGCCGCGGGCACGGCGGCCGGGATCTTGTCCTGCAGCGCGCCGGGCAGCAGCGGGCGCAGCGCGCGGCCGGCCTTCAATAACGCGGCGAACGTCGCCGGGCGCGGTACCACGTGACGCAGCCCCGCGCGCAGCAGGCGCTCGCGCGCGGGCCGCTGCGCGCGCTTCTCGGCTTCCGCGCGGCCGATGTCGAGCAGCGTGTGATAGCGCACGCCGGACGGGCAGGTCGTCTCGCAGTTGCGGCAGGTCAGGCAGCGGTCGAGATGCCGCTGCGTGCGCTCGCCGCACGGCTCGCCTTCAAGCAGTTGCTTGATCAGGTAGATGCGGCCGCGCGGCCCGTCGAGCTCGTTGCCGAGCATCTGGTAGGTCGGGCAGGTCGCATTGCAGAAGCCGCAGTGCACGCACGCGCGCAGGATCGCTTCCGCTTCGTCGGCCCGGGCGAGGGTCTTGCTTGCTTCGCTGAGATTGGTTTGCATCGGCGGGTCGCTTCGAAGGTCAGAGGTCGGCGTACAGGCGCCCGGGATTGAAGATCGCGTGCGGGTCGAGTTGCGCCTTGAGTTGCCGGTGCACGCGCAGTAGCGCGCCCGGCAGCGGCTGGAACGGCTCGTGCGTCGTGCCCAGCGTGAAGCAGGTCGCGTGGCCGCCCCATTGCGCGGCGAGCCGCTGCACGTCGGCCGGCGCGGCATCGCTCTTCAGCCAGCGCTGTGCGCCGCCCCAGTCGGCGAGCAGCGCGCCGGGCAACGCGTCGAGCGGTGCGGCGGCCGGCACCGATACGCGCCACAGCGGGCGCGGATCGTCGAAGAATGGCAGCGCGAGATCGCGCAGCCGTGCCCAGAACGCGTCGTCGATGTCGTCCATCCGGTCGCCGCCGATCGTGTCGCGCGCGGCCTTCACCGAGCCCTCGCCGCCTTCGATCCGCACGCGCAGCACGCCGTCCGCGTGGCACGCGCCCGCGAGCGGCAGCCCCGCGCGCCGCCACGCGGCGACGCGCTGCACGGCTTCGCCGGCAGCGAGCGGCAACGCGAGATCGCCCGTCGCGCGCGGCTTCGGCAGCACCTTCATCGATACCTCGGTCACGACGCCGAGGCAGCCGAAGCTGCCGGCGAGCAGACGCGACACGTCGTAGCCCGCGACGTTCTTCATCACCTCGCCGCCGAAGCGCAGGTGCTTCGCGTGGCCGGTGATCACGCGGCAGCCGAGCACGAAGTCGCGCACCGCGCCGGCCCACGGACGGCGCGGCCCCGACAGCGCCGCCGCGAACATCCCGCCGACCGTTGCCGCGCCGCCGAACGCGGGTGGCTCGCACGGCAGCATCTGGCCGGCCGAGTCGAGCATCGCTTCGAGATCGGCGAGCGGCGTGCCCGCGCGCGCGGTGACGACGAGCTCGGTCGGGTCGTACGCGACGACGCCACGATGCGTGCGCACGTCGAGCGTGCGGCCTTCGACGGGGCGGCCGAGGAACGCCTTCGTGCCGGCGCCGCGGATGTGCAGCGGCTGGCGGTCGTGGATCGCGGCGTCGACCTGGGCGACGAGCGCTGCGCTGTCGTCGATCGATTCGATTTCGCGTCGCATCAGAAGCGCTCCAGTTCGGGAAACGGCAGCTTGCCGTGATGGACGTGCATCGCGCCGAATTCGGCGCAGCGGTGCAGCGTCGGGATGTTCTTGCCGGGATTGAGCAGCCCCTGCGGATCGAACGCGGCCTTCACCGCGTGGAAGAACGTGATTTCGTCGGCGTTGAACTGCACGCACATCTGGTTGATCTTCTCGCGTCCGACGCCGTGCTCGCCGGTGATGCTGCCGCCCGCCGCGACGCACAGCTCGAGGATTCGGCCGCCGAGCGCTTCCGCGCGGTCGAGCTCGCCGGGCCGGTTCGCGTCGAACAGGATCAGCGGGTGCATGTTGCCGTCGCCCGCGTGGAACACGTTCGCGACCGGCAGCCCGTATTCGGCAGACAGCGCGGCGATCCCTTCGAGCACGCGCGGCAGCTCGCGGCGCGGGATCGTGCCGTCCATGCAGTAGTAGTCGGGCGACATGCGGCCGACCGCGGGGAACGCGTTCTTGCGGCCGGCCCAGAAGCGCTGCCGCTCGGCCTCGTCGCGCGCGACGCGGATTTCGGTTGCGCCCGCGTCGCGCAGCAGCGCGGCGACGCGTTCTGCATCCTCGTCGACGTCGCTCGCCGCGCCGTCGAGCTCGCACAGCAGGATCGCCTGCGCATCGACCGGGTAGCCCGCGTGGATGAAATCCTCGGCCGCGCGGATCGCGAGGTTGTCCATCATCTCGAGGCCGCCGGGAATCACGCCCGCGCCGATGATCCGCGCGACCGCCGCGCCCGCCTCGGCGACGTCGTCGAAGCTCGACATCAGCACCTTCACGCACGGCGGTTTCGGCAGCAGCTTCACGGTCACTTCGGTGACGATGCCGAGCATGCCTTCGGAGCCGGTGAACAGCGCGAGCAGGTCGAAGCCCGGTGCGTCGAGCGCGTCGGCGCCGAGCGTGAGCGTGTCGCCGTCGATCGTCAGGATCTCGATCTTCAGGATGTTGTGCACCGTGAGCCCGTATTTCAGGCAGTGCACGCCGCCCGCGTTTTCGGCCACGTTGCCGCCGATCGAGCACGCGATCTGCGACGACGGATCGGGCGCGTAGTAGAGGCCGTGCGGCGCGGCCGCCTGCGAGATCGCGAGGTTGCGCACGCCGGGCTGCACGCGCGCGGTGCCGGCGTCGGGGTCGATGTCGAGAATCCGGTTGAACTTCGCCATCACGAGCAGGATGCCTTTTTCGAGCGGCATCGCGCCGCCCGACAGCCCCGTGCCCGCGCCGCGCGCCACCACCGGCACGCCGTGCGCGGCCGCGACGCGCAGCACCGCGCGCACCTGCTCGACCGTGTCGGGCAGCACGACCGCGAGCGGCACCGTGCGGTACGCGGCGAGGCCGTCGCATTCGAACGGCTTGAGCGCCTCGCGTTCGTGCAGCACGTCGAGGCCGGGCGCCGCCGCGTGCAGCGCGGCGACGAGCGTGTCGCGGCCGACGGTCGCCAGCGGGCCGTCGATCCGTTCGTCGTAGATGAAACTCATGGGTCTGTCTCCGTCTCCATCTCCACCATGCGGGCGGCCGCGCGATGCGCGACACGCCGGATGGACGGGATTCTTGGCGGGCCAGGCACGCATGTCCAGACGTCTTCCATGTGGTCGTACCAGTTTTTATAAAGGCACCCGGAAGCTGTCACGCGGAGAACCAGAAAACCGAATCAGGACAAGGGTTCGTGCGAAAATCGGGGATATTCGTCAAAAGTGGTCGTACCAGTATGGAAATGCAGGATCGAGAGGGGCCGGCGCGGCGCGTGGCCGACGTCGTCGCCGAGCGGATCGAGAAGCTGATCGTCGACGGCGTGCTGAAGGCCGGGCAGGCGCTGCCGTCCGAACGGCGGCTGACCGAGAAGCTCGGCGTATCGCGCACGGCCGTGCGCGAAGGAATGAAGCTGCTGCACGCGCGCGGGATCATCGACACGATGCACGGCAAGGGTTCGTTCGTCGCGAGCCTGACCCCGCAGCGCGAAATCACGCCGATGATGCATCTGCTCGGCTCGCAGCCGCGCACGCTGTACGACCTGTTCGAGGTGCGCGGGATGCTCGAGGCCGAGGCCGCGCGGCTCGCCGCGTTGCGCGGCACGTCGGCCGATTTCATCCTGATCAAGCGTCGCTACGACGAAATGACGGCGGCCGACGCGCAGGATCTCGATCCCGCCGCGCGCGCGAAGCTCGACCACGCGTTCCATCTCGCGATCTGCGAGGCGTCGCACAACCCGGTGCTCGTCAACACGCTGCAGTCGCTGACCGACCTGCTGCTCAGTTCGGTGTTCGCGTCGGTGAACAACCTCTATCACCGCGAGCCGCTGAAGAAGCAGATCGACCGGCAGCATGCGCGGCTCTACAACGCGGTCACGGGGCGGCTGCCCGAGCAGGCGCGCAAGGCCGCGAGCGAACATATCCGCCAGTGCGTCGAGTATCTGCGCGAGATCGAGCAGGAGGAGCAGCGGCTCGTGCGTTCGACGTTGCGGCTTGAAGGGTGGACGTGAGCGGGCGCCGGATCGTTCGCGCGATGATGTGAGTCAAGCAAAGTGCGTTGACGATGCGGCGCCACAATCTAATATGTCACAGTGTGATCTATTGGATGTGCGCCTCGTCATGACCTGCGCACATCCGCGCGACACGCGTTTCGAGCCGTCGAGCGTGACGCGCCGCCGATACTGAAAGGAGGATGCCGCATGTCGATTCCGACGCGTGGTGACGGGCCCGACGCCCGCGCCGTCCAGATTCCGCATGAAGGCCGCACCGCGCTGCTGGCGGCGCTCGACGAACTGCTGGAGGCTGAGCGCGCGGGCGCGCGTGTCGCTTCCGAGACGGCGGCCGAAGTGACGGATGCCCCCGAACTGCATCGGCTGATCGCACATATCCGTCAGGACGAAGCGCACTGGTGCGGCGTGCTCGTCGACGCGATCCGGTCGCTCGACGCGGTTCCAACGCGCGCCACCGGCGCGTTCTACGAGAAAGCGATGGCGATCGACGATCTGGCGGAGCGCATGGCGTTCCTGAATCGCGGCCAGCGCTGGGTCGTGCGCAAGCTGCAGACGTTGCTGCCGACGCTCGCCGATCGGGATATGCATCATGCGCTGTCGCTGATGCTGGTCGCACACGAGAAGAATATCGGCGCGGTGGATGTGCGGTTGCGCGGGGGCACGGGCGGAGCTTGGCCGGCGCAGTAACCGCTAGAATTGCGGTTTTGGCCCGAAACACGTCCATGTCTTTTGCCTTGCTTGGCCTGATCGAGCCGTTGCTGCGTAATCTGCGGGGCCTCGATTACCAGACACCCACGCCGGTGCAGGCCAAGGAAACCGAAGAAGCCCAAGGTGCCGCAAGCTGCGCCGGTCGCCAAGCAAGCGCCGGGCAAGAAGCCGCATACGCAAGGTGGTGAAGGCAAGCGCAAGTCTGGGCGCTGCGAAGCCAGTCGTCGGCACGGGAACGGACTACACCATCGGTAGCCCGTTCAGCGTGCAGAAGCCGCGCAGCAAACCGGCCGGCAAGCCGCGGGCGGGGAAGCCGGCAGGCAAATCGGCTGGTGGTCGGGCAAACCTGGTAAACCGTCCGGGTAGCCTGAATCCTTCCCGTTAAAAGTGCCTGATACGATGACCCGTCCGATGCAGTGAACGAATACGGGGGGCGGAACAGGACTGCCGGTTTTCTCGCTAACGACCTGAAACCGCCCGCGATAGGGGCTTCCCGGCGTTACCGATGATGTGCCATGACTGAAGTGAGAGATGGAATGACGACGACATTCGACGAGGCGACAACGGCGGCGATCGCCGCGTTTGCCCAACTGGATTTCTACACGGCTGTGCAAGCGATGCGCGCCGAGGCCGATTACGACCACGAACGCGACCAGTGGATCTCGCGCTATATCGACGAGCACGGCGGCGGCGCGGACGATGCAGCATACGACGCCCTGCACGCGCAGGCGCAGGCGACCCCGGAATACGCGCAGTTCGTCGGTGCGGTTCGGCGGGAAATTCTCGAGTACTTCGGCGTGACCGACGATCAACTGGACTGGATGGTCGTGCTGCGCGACGACGACAGCGACGAGCTTTGGGCGGAAGTCAACCGGCAGCGGAGCGTGCTGGGAACCGGTGAAGTGCGCGGAGATCTCTGACCATTGGGCACCGTTGTGCTCCGACACTCGCCCTCGGAGGTACAACGGCTCGACCGGCAGCAATGGGTCGGCTACAGCCGAACGCGTCGGGCGGCATCCGGCCAGGAGCGGTCAACCGACAACGACGTCTGGATCGGCGACAATTTGCATGTCGTTCTTCTGTACAAGCTTTTAGGAACCACTACTTGAGTCGCCCAACCCGACTACCTGACTTGCTGGTGATGTTCATGCTGACCGCGCTTACACACGAGGGCACGGTAAAGCATGTCCGGACAGGCTATCGTCCGATCTACAAAATCCGGCCGAACTATTGGTCGTCAGCCCATCACGAGTTCGCGGAGGGACGCAGCGTGGCGACACGTGAGCAGTGCTTGGCCGAGGTCTGGCTGGTTACACCAGAGGCCTATCCACATACGCTCTGGACCGGCCGCGTACTGGACGTTGCCGAGGGGCCACGAGTCATCGGTCAGGCCGAGATCATACAGGTGTTAAACCCGTTGCTCGTGATGGATAGCAGCGCGTCGTAACGATCTCGCGCCAGCCTTAGACCTTAAATGCATGGCCGTATCGTTTGGCACGAGCCTGCTTGCGGCCAATTTCAGACGTTAGACGCGACCACTTAATTGGTCGACAATTGGATCTACCTCCTACTTGCGCAACATGCTCGGGTACCGACATGAAATCGCTGTCCCCTTCCGATTGTTCGACGTGGCTGAAAAACGAAGAATGTATTGAAGCGCCGTACGGGAAGGCCGGACTAGGCCACACATCGTATTTGCAATTCGCAGTGCCGGAAAATGATGGGGCAGCTTCCGTGATTGTCGACGGCATTCGCAGCTATCTTGAGCCGCCGAGAACCTGTTTGCTCCAGGTCACGGATTGGTCGAGGTATGGGGAGCTTGAGAATTCACTATTGGAGGAAATGGAATCGACATGCTCCGGCAAGCTAAACCCGTGGGACGGCTTTGGCCAACTCTTCGAGGCCAGCGAAGCAGATGACGTGCTTGGGTGTTGCGCCACAGTGCTTCGTTGCGGCATGAGCGCATACATCTACATACCGCTAAGAGCCACATTTCTTCTTTGGGAGGGGGATCTTGTCGATCTTTGGGCTAGCGCATCTGTGGCACGGAATCAGTTTCTGCAGCGCTTAAGAAGCGAAGGGGTACGCATTACAAGCAGCTAAATGGTGACTGCGCAGATGTTTAGAAGCGAATGAACGACGGCTATCGGTCGATACCACTGACCGCAGCGGGTCAGCTACGGAGGTTCTGCGTCGCGAGAGGGCTAGCTGTTCTCCGATCGGCGACGAACTTCCGGGTTCGGCCAGCTTCGGTCAGTCGAATTCAAGCTTCGAATCGACGACAGTACTGAGGTACAGAAGCCGCCCAACTCGCCTCCCGGCGTCTGCATTCTGTTGCTTAAAGGCCCGGCGCTGGTCGCCAATGAACAAATGGTGGGTATGGGACACCGTTTAAGAAGGCCAGAAATACTTCGACAACTTGGTCGGCCATGAACCATTCATCTGAGCGCATCGGAATGTTGCCCGCCCGGAAAACCAAGACGGTTCCATCGGCGCGCACGGGTGACGGTTTGTCGTGGAATGCCCTCCACCGCTGCGCATCAAATTCGTAACGCTCGATCATGCAACTAGCACCGCCGCCCGCTACCTGCACGTAGTTACCACGAGCGTCAGTCAACGATGCATAAGAAGATTTGCCATAGCTTCGCAGCGATTGCAGCAATCGGGTGATCTGTCGTGGAGTTGGCGAGATGATTTCCGCTTTCCCTTCGATCTCGAATTTCATTTGCTGATTCGCTCCGATTCATCCAGCCAGACGTGAATCCTACCAGCGCCAAAGCCTGATGGGCCGTTAGCGGCAAACCTGATTGACCGCTTAGGGTTGCGGATTCAACCCAATCCGCAACAAAAAAAGCCCGCCGAAGCGGGCAACCTCACGATGCGGAGGGGGAGATACGAAAACGCGAGCGGCGCGCGTTCAGCCTTTCGTCGCGCCGAACGTGAGCCCCGCGACGAAATGCTTCTGCATCGCGAAGAACATCGCGACAGAAGGCAGCGCGGCGAGGATCGAGCCGGCCGACACGAGGTTCCACGACGTCGTCCATTGCCCCTTCAGCGCCGCGACGCCCGCGGTGATCGGCGCGGCTTCGTCACCTTGCGTGAGGCACAGTGCCCAGAAGTAATCGTTCCACACGAACGTGAACACGAGGATCGCGAGTGCCGCGAGCGCCGGCCGGATCAGCGGCAGCACGATCCGCCAGAACACCGTCCATTCGCCCGCGCCCTCGATGCGTGCGGCCTCGATCAGCTCGAACGGCAGCTGCTTGATGAAGTTGCGCAGGAACAGCGTGCAGAAGCCGGTCTGGAACGCGACGTGGAACAGGATCAGCGCTTCGACGGTATTGAACACGCCGAGCCGGAGCGACAGGTCGCGCACCGGAATCATCAGCACCTGCACCGGCACGAAGTTGCCGGCGACGAACGTGCCGAACAGCGCGGCATTGCCGCGAAACCGGTAGGTCGCGAGCGCGAAGCCGGCCATCGACGCGAGCGCGATCGAGCCGAGCACGGACGGCACGGTGATCTGCACGCTGTTCCAGAAGTAATGCAGCATCGGCGACGTCGTCAGCGCGTC
This sequence comes from Burkholderia sp. GbtcB21, assembly GCF_019091065.1. Lineage (NCBI taxonomy): Bacteria > Pseudomonadati > Pseudomonadota > Betaproteobacteria > Burkholderiales > Burkholderiaceae > Burkholderia > Burkholderia sp. GbtcB21. Next base: position 155,738 of record NZ_JAGXKA010000011.1, on the reverse strand, counting down.
GCGATAGTTCTCGACCATCGCGAAGTGTCGCGGCCAGCCCCAGTAGTGCCCTTCGACCAGTTCCTCGGTCGAGCGCACCGACGTGACGAACACCGCGATCATCGGCAGCAGCCAGATCAGCAGCGCGACGGGCAGCGACAGCTTGTACAGCCTGCGCGAGACGGGCTTCCATTGGGCAACGGGAGTCGGAAACATGATGGCCACCGGTCGGGTTATTGCTCGTTGCGCAGCATGCGGCGCAACTGGAACACGATGTAGACGAGCATGATCGCGAACAGCACGACCGCGATCGACGCGGAATAACCAAGCCGGTAGTACTTGATCGCCTGGTCGTACATGTAATACGCAAGCACGGTCGAGCTCTCGAACGGGCCGCCGCTCGTCATTACCGAGATCAGGTCGAAGCTGCGCAGCGCGCCGATCACCGTGACGACGATCGCCATGAAGGTGGTCGGCCGCAGTTGCGGCAGCACGACGTGCCACAGCAGCGCGAAGCCGCGCGCGCCTTCCATCCGCGCCGCCTCGATCTGTTCCGGGTTGACCGACGTGAGGCCGGTCAGGTACAGGATCATGCAGTACGCCGTTTGCGGCCACAGCGCGGCGAATACGATGCCGAGCGTCGCGTAGCGCGCATCGCCGAGCACCGGGATGCCGTGCCCGGCGAGCAGCGCGAGCAACCCGAAGGTCGGATCGTAGAACCACGAGAAGATCAGGCCGACGACCACGCCGGACAGCACGAACGGCGCGAAGAACAGCGATTTCACGAGCCGGATGCCGCCGACCGCCTGGTTCAAATACAGCGCGAGCGCGAGGCCGAGCGGCGGCGCGAGCATGAACAGCGCGAGCCAGATCACGTTGTTGCGCAGCGCGGTGTAGAACGTCGGCGCGTGCAGCAGTTCGACGTAGTTCGCGAGCCCGACGAAGCTGCGCTCGGTCATCCCGTCCCAGTTGTACAGGCTCAGCGACAGCGTCGACAGGATCGGCCAGATCACATAGACGGCAACCATTGCGCAGGCCGGCGCGAGAAAGAGCCACGCGGCGCGCCGTTGCCGCCGCACGGCAGGCGACGGGCGGCGCGCGGGCAGCGCGGCGGCGGATGCCCCGCGCGGCGGCGGCGCGGCGCCGGCGGGCTGGGTGGACGTGATCGGACTGGACACGGCAAGCCTCCTGTACTGACGCGGCGGCACAGGGCCGCCGGCTGGGTCACGCGGTCACTTCTTGTAGATCCGTTTGCGGGTCTGTTCGAGCTGCGCAAGCACCGTATCGAGCTGCGCGGGATCGGCCAGGAACTGCTGCATGCCCTTCATCCCCTCGTCGGCCATTTCCTTCGTCATGTCGCGATCGTAGAACTGCGCGACGCCGCCCTTCGTGTCGGCAAGAATCCGGAAGCCGATGCGCGAGATCGGATCGGCCGGCTCGGGCGACTTGCTGTTGGCCGACAGCGAGCCGAGGCCCTCCGCGAGCTTCGCGCCCATCTCGGGCGTTTCCACGAAGGCGAGGAACGTGTGCGCGTCGGCCTTGTTCTTCGCTTTCGTCGGGATGTGCAGCGATTCGACCGGGCCGTCCTCGGCGGTCGGCACCTTCGGGTCGATGATCGGGAAGCGGTAGTAGCCCATTTCCTGTTTCACGTTCGGCGGGAAACCCGCTGCGATGAAGGTGCCCATCAGCATCATCGCGGCCTTGCCCTGGAACAGGAACGGCTGCGCGCCGTCGAGATCGTAGGACAGCGCGTTGTCGATGAAGTAGCCGGCATCGATCAGCGATTTCCACGTCGTGTAGACCTTCTTCACGCGCGGGTCGGTGTACGGCACGTCGCCGGCCATCAACTGCTGGTGGAACGCGTTGCCGTTCACGCGCAGGTCGAGATAGTCGAACCAGCCGGCGAGCGTCCACGCGTCGCGGCCGCCGAGCGCGACCGGCGTGATGCCGGCTGCCTTCAGCTTCTTGCACGCATCGAGAAACTGGTCCCAGGTCTTCGGCTCGTCGGCGATGCCGACCTTGCGGAACAGGTCCTTGCGGTAGAACAGCCCCCACGAGTAATAGACGGTCGGCGCCGCGTACTGCTTGCCGTTATACGACGATGCGTCGCGCGTCGACGCATACATCGCGCCCCAGCCGTTCTTCGTCCAGTCGCCGCTCAGGTCCTCGAACAGCCCGCGCTTCGCGTAGTACGCCATCCGCTCGCCCGCGTGCCAGTTCACGACGTCCGGCGCGACGGTCGTGAGCCACGCGGGGAGCTGCACCTTGTACGCTTCCTCGTCGACGAAGGTCGCCTTCACGTCGATGTCGGGATGCGCCTTGTGGAACGCGTCGAGCGTCGACTGCCAGACCGCGCGCTGGCTGGCGCCCTTGAACGCGATGTTGACGGTCAGCGTGCCGGCGCTCGCCGGCGCGGCGGCACCGAACGAAGCGAACGCGATGGCGGCGGCCGCGGCGAGCCGGGCGGCGGCGCGAAGGGGGCGATGTGTCATGGTTGTCTCCATTCCTGGGTGTCGTTGTGCGTGACCGGCGCGTCGCGGCGCCAGTGGCGGGTGCTACGAACGGCTTCGATACACGGCGACGCCTTGCGGCTCGACCTGCGCGGCGCCGAGCACGAACGCGGACGGCGGCACCGCGTCGATCGTGTGCGGCGTGCTTCCATAGTTGAATACGTAGGTCAGGCCGCCGCGCCGGCTTACGCGCACGCCGTCGCCGAGCGGCGTCGGCGCGAGGCCCGCTTCGGCCGCGACATCGGCGAACAGTCGCGCGGTGGTCGCGTCGTCGAACAGTGCGGCCCAGTAGTGCAGCGCGCCATGCGACACGCAGGCCGGATGACCGTCGGCGAAGCGTGCACGCACGACGCTGCGCGTGTCGTCGTGCAGCTCGACGAAGTCGCGCCAGTGGCGCGCATCGCCCGCGAGCGGCGAGCCGTCGCGCAGCGTGCCGTCGATCCGTTCGGTCACGTTCGGCCGCAGCGATTCGACGCGCCACACGCGGATCGGCAGGATCGACGCGAGCGGGCCGGGCGGCAGCGCCGGCGGAATCTGCAGATCGACGGTCTTCGAGCCGGTGCGCGGCCCGAACACGGCATGTGCGCCCGATGCGGCGAGCCGCGCCGCGAAATCGTCCGGCACGATCGGCAGCGGCGGCACGACCACGAGCCGATAGCCGTCGAGCGGCGCATGCACGGAGACCACGTCGACGTCGAAGCCGAGCGAGCGCAGCGCCGAGTAGTACTCGAACGCGAAGCGCGGGTAGTGGAAATCGGCGCCTTGCGGCTGCACCTCGAACAGCCACTTCGCCTCGTAGTCGTAGATCAGCGCGACGGGCGCGCGCACCGGAGCGTCCGCATCCGCGCCGGCATCGTGCACCGCCGCGATCTCGCGCGCGACGCGTTGCGCTTCGCGGCCGCCTTCGTCGAGCTGGTCGTCCGGCGTGTGCAGGCCCGCATGCATCTGCTCCTGCGCGAACGGCGCCTGCCGCCAGCGGAAGTACGACACGCAGCCGGCGCCGTGCGCGAACGCCTCCCAGCTCCACAGGCGCACCATGCCCGGCAGCGGCGCGGGGTTCCAATGCGCCCAGTTCACGGGCCCCGGCTGCTGCTCCATCACCCAGAACGGCAGCTTCGACATGCCGCGATACACGTCGTGATTGAACGACGCGAAATCGGGATGGCCGGTACGCAGCCAGCGTGCCTTCACGTCGGGCGCGAACCATTGTTCCTCGAGCGCGCCGAGCGGATAGCTGTCCCACGTCGCGATGTCGAGGTCGCGCGCCACCTCGTAGTGGTCGAACTCGGTGAACAGCTGCATGAAGTTGTGCGCGACGGGCCGGCCCGGCGAGTGCGCGCGGATCACGTCGACCTGCATCCGGTGATAGCGCGCGACTTCGTCGGACGCGAAGCGCCGGTAGTCGAGGCGATGCGACGGATGGGCCTCGGTCACGGTGCCGACGGGCGCATCGACTTCGTCGAAGTGGCGATACTCCATGCTCCAGAACACGGTGCCCCACGCGCGGTTCAGCGCGCCGATCGTGCCGTAGCGCGCCTTCAGCCATTCGCGAAAGCGCACGAGCGCGGCCGGCGAGTAGCTGACGACCGTCTGGTGGCAACCCAGCTCGTTGTCGGTCTGCCAGTAGCGCACGGCCGGGTGGCGGCCGTAGCGTTCGGCGACCGCCGTGCAGATCTGGCGCGACGCTTCGAGATAGGTCGGCGACGAGAAGTCGTAGTGGCGGCGCGAACCGAACGCGCGCGGCCGGCCGTCCGCGCCGATCGCGAGGATGTCGGGATGACGGTCGACCAGCCATTTCGGCGGCGTCGCGGTCGGCGTGCACATCACGATCTCGAGGCCGGCCGCGCCGAGCACGTCGACCGCGCGGTCGAGCCAGCCCCAGTCGTATTCGCCCGGCGACGGCTCGATGCGGCTCCATGCGAATTCGGCGATCCGCACCTGCTCGATGCCGAGCGCTTTCATCCGGCGGGCATCGTTCGCCCACATCGATTCCGGCCAGTGTTCCGGGTAATAGCAGACTCCGAGGCGCATACGCGATCCTTAAGCGTAGTGATGGACGTTGACGTCGGCACACGCGGGCACCGCGCGGCCGTCGTCGGTGAAGAGATGGCAGGCCGCGGCCGGCGCATGCACGTGCACGCGTTCGCCGCTGTGTACCTGCGCGTCGCCGGGCAACTTCGCGATCAGCGGCGTGCCGCCGGGCTGGTCGAGATGCACGTAGGTTTGTTCGCCCAGGCGTTCGACGAGCGCGACGTCGCGCACGAGCGTCGTCGCGTCGCGTGCGGCGCCGAGCGTCAGGTGCTCGGGGCGAATGCCGAGCGTCACGGTTGCGCCGGCGTGGAGCGCGGAGCCGTCGCGCGGCAGCGTGAAGGTTTCGCCGGAAAGCGCGACGGTGACGGTCGTGCGGCGGGCATCGGATGCGGTGACGACGGCCGGCAGGAAGTTCATGCGCGGCGAGCCGATGAAGCCGGCGACGAATCGGCTGGCCGGATGGTGATAGAGGTCGAGCGGTGCGCCGACCTGCGCGATGCTGCCGTGCTGCGCGGTATCCGCGCCGGCGTGCAGCAGCACGATCTTGTCGGCGAGCGTCATCGCTTCGGTCTGGTCGTGCGTCACGTAGACGACGCTCGCGCGTTCGAACTGCCGGTGCAGCCGCGCGATCTCGATGCGGGTCTGGCCGCGCAGCGCCGCGTCGAGATTCGACAGCGGTTCGTCGAACAGGAACACGCCGGGCTCGCGCACGATCGCGCGGCCGATCGCGACGCGCTGCCGCTGGCCGCCCGACAGCGCTTTCGGCTTGCGCTCGAGCAGCGTGTCGAGCTGCAGGATGCGCGCGGCATCGCGCACCTTCCGGTCGATCTCGGCTTTCGGCACGCGCGCGAGCTTCAGCCCGAACGCCATGTTCTCGTAGACCGTCATGTGCGGAAACAGCGCGTAGCTCTGGAACACCATCGCGACGCCGCGCTCGGCGGCCGGCACGTCGTCGACGCGGCGGCCGTCGATCGACAGCTCGCCCGCGCTCAGGTCCTCGAGCCCGGCAATCATGCGCAGCAGCGTCGACTTGCCGCATCCGGACGGCCCGAGGAACACGCAGAACTCGTGCGCGCCGATCTCCAGATCGACGTCGCGAATGACCGGCGCGTGATCGCCATAGGCTTTCTGCACGCGCCGCATCGAGATGCTCGCCATTGTCTCCGCTCCATGTTCTAATGCGCCGTCACACATGGTTAAGCGCTTAATCATCGCGATCAAAAAAAGAGGCGATGCGATCGCGGCCGAGTCGCGCCCGATGGTCGGGCGGCAAGGTGTGCGGCGATAGTGCGCCGCTTCGGTGAGCGAAGCAAATACTGGATCGACGTCTCATATAGTGAGCAAACGATGGCGACACTGGATGAAGTTGCACGCCGCGCCGGCGTGACGGCCGCGACGGTATCGAACGTGCTGCGCGACCGCGGACGGGTGGGCGAGGCCACGCGTGCGCGGGTGCTGGAAGCCGTGCGGGCGCTCGGGTATCGGCCGCATCTCGCCGCGCGGGCGCTGGCGGAAGGGCGCGCGCCGACGGTCGCGCTGATGGTGTCGAGCATCGCGAACCCGTTCTATCCGGAGTTCGCGCTGGCGGTCGAGCGCGCGGTGCGCCGCAACGGACAGTTCCTGATCGTCTGCAATACGAACGAAGATCCGTTGCAGGGGCGCGCGTACCTCGACCAGATCGCCGGCACGATCTCCGAAGGCATTCTCGTGACCAACGCGAACCTGCATCTGCCGGATCTGCTCGACGTCGCGCGCCGCGGTGTGCCGGTCGTGCTGTGCCTGTGGGAGCGGCCCGACGCGCCGCCCGACGGATTGCCGTGCGTGGCCATCGATTTCCGCGAAGCGGGGCGGATTGCGACGCGGCATCTGCTCGAACTCGGGCACGAGCGCATCGGCGTGATCGTCGGCGGAGCAGCGAGCGGCGTGCAGGCGGCGCGTTACGATGGCTTCGTCGACGTGATGCGCGAAGCGGGGCTCGACGCGTCGATCGTCGCGGCCGAGCACGATTCGATCGAAGGCGGCGTGCGCGCGGCGGGCCGGCTGCTCGACGCGCATCCGCGGCTGACCGCGCTGGTCGCCACCAACGACCTGCCGGCGATCGGCGCAATGCATGCGGCGGCCGATCGCGGCAGGCGCGTGCCCGACGACCTGTCGATCGTCGGCATTACCGACATCCATCTGGCAAGCGACACGCGGCCCACGCTGACGACCGTCGCGATTCCGACCGCCGAAGCCGCCGGCCTCGCGGTCGAACTGCTCAACGCGCTGCGCGAGGCGGGCGGCCGCAGCGACGATGCGTCGCGCGTGCGGACCGCGTCGCTGCCGCGGCTGGTGGTGCGCGGTACGACAGGCCGCGTGCCGAGTGGGCGCACGACGCGGTAAATATCGCGCGTGGTTGTACTGAGTGCTTCGAGTTTGCCGACGCAATCGACGCGGCCCGGCGCGCAGCCGCGTGCGGTGTGAAAAACCGCAAACGCAGCGCAGGCCTCAACCGCCTTCGACGAGCCGCATCACGATGCTTCTGGCCGATTCGAGATGCGCGACCGTCATCGAACGGGCGGCGCGCGCATTGCGCTCGCGGCACGCCTGCAGGATGTCGTCGTGCTCGACCTGGAATGACGGCGTATCCGCGAGCAGCGTGGCCTGCAGGCGCTCGTAGCGTTCGACCTGGCTGCGCAGTTCGCCGATCGTCTTCAACTGCCGCGCGTTGCCGCAGCACGAATACAGCAACGCGTGGAATTCGCGGTTCAGTTCTCCTTGCCGGCGCGGCACGGTCGCATCGCCGAGCAGGCGATGGACGAGTTCGGCGCGCGCGAGCGTTTCGTCGTCGAGCCGCTTCACGCTCCGGTAAATCGCATCGCCTTCGAGCAGCGCGCGCAGATCGTAGATTTCCTGCACGTCCGACGCGCTCAGCATGCGCACGACGGCACCGCGATTCCTGAAGATATCCAGCAATCCTTCGCGTTCCAGACGCTGGATCGCTTCGCGCATCGGAATCCGGCTGATGCCGAAGCGGTCGGCCAGTTCGCGTTCGACGAGCCGCTCGCCGGCTTCCAGTTCGCCGTTGATGATCATGTCCCGCAGCGATGCGGCGACTGCGTCCGCCGTGGAGTCGAGTTTGGCTTTCATGCCAGGGTGTTCCTCACTTCATTTTGGAATAATGGTATACCAAACGGAATTCCGGTGCCAAAATGGCGGCCATTGGCGGGCTTCATAAAATGAAATCGGGCCCGGTGGAAGCAACCGACATCAATGGAGAGCGAGATGGCATCTGGCGAACACAAGTATCGCGTCGCGGTGCAGTGGACAGGCAACCGCGGCACCGGCACGTCGGGGTATCGCGAGTACGGCCGCGATCATGTGATCCGCGCCGGTTCGAAACCGGACATTCCCGGTTCGTCGGATGCGGCCTTCCGTGGCGACGCGTCGCGCTGGAACCCGGAAGACCTGCTGCTGGCGTCGGCATCGGCGTGCCACAAGCTCTGGTATCTGCATCTGTGCGCCGAGGCCGGTATCCGCGTGCTCGCGTATGTCGACAACGCGGAAGGGACGATGCTCGACAGTCCCGAGCAGGGGCGCTTCACCGAAATCGTGCTGCGCCCGCACGTGACCATCCAGGCCGGCGACGATCGCGAGCGGGCGGAACGTCTGCATCACGATGCGCACGAAAAGTGCTATATCGCGAACTCGGTCAACTTCCCGATCCGCTGCGAACCGGTGATCGAGTTCGCAGCGGCGTGACGCGTTGGCGATGGAAAGCACGATGAAGCTTTTCTACTACCCCGGCAATGCAGGCATGGCGCCCCGCGTCGTGCACGAAGAAGAAACCGACGCGAGCGGGCAACACCCCTCGCCACCGCGTCACAGCGAGACGCCGTAAACCTCCCGCGCAGCCGCCCGGATCGCATCGGCCATCACCGTGACGGCCGGCGAATGCAGCCGGTCGGTGCGCGTGATGATCCCGAAATCGTCCATCCGGCAATCCATCTCCAGCGGCAGCACCGTGACGATCCCGTGTCGCGCGTAGTAGCGCGCGACGTCCTCGGCCAGCACCGCGATCATGTCGCTCTGTTCGAGCAGCTGCGTGATGAACAGCAGCGCAGACGTCTCGACCAGGTTCGCCGGCGGCGCGAGGCTCGCACGCTGGAACACGAGTTCGAAGCGATGGCGCAGCACGCTGCCGGCCGGCGGCACGACCCACGCGGCGCGCTGCACGTCCGCGAGCGACAGCGGCGCCTGCGCGAGCAGCGGATGGCCGGGCCGCACGACCGCCGCCACCGTTTCGCCGATCAGCGGCTCGTAGCGCAGCCGCAGCTTGTCGTGTTCGGCGGAGAGCCGGCCGAGCACGATGTCGATCTTGTCCTGCGCGAGATGTTCGAGCAGCACGTTGCTGGTGTCGATCTCGACCGACACGTGCAGGCCCGCATGCGTGCCCTTCACGGCGGCGACGGCCGGCGGCACCAGCCGCAGGCCGGGCGACGTGATCGCGCCCACCGCCACATGCCCGAGATGGCCGGCCTTCAGCGCGGCCAGTTCCTCGCGCGCCTGGTCGAGGCTGCCGAGCGCCGCGCGCGCGTGGCGGATCAGCGCGTCGCCGTACAGCGTCGGCCGCATCCCGCGCGGCAGGCGCTCGAACAGCACCGCGCCGATCGATTCCTCGAGTTCGCGCAGCAGCTTCGACGCGGCCGGCTGCGTCATGTTCAGCGCGGCCGCCGCGCGATGAATGCTGCCTTCGTCGGCGAGCGCGACGACCAGCAGGAGCTGGCGGGTCTTCAGGCGGCTGCGGTTGCCCCACGGGCTGGCGTCAGTCATCGTACGGGTTTATATCGATATCGGAATCGATATCGTAATCGCTCAAAACGTCATTAGCGAGTTATCAAAATTCTGCCTAGACTGCGCCGGTATCCCGTCACCACAGGACTGACGATGTCGGCAACAAAACCCAGGCTGCGCTCCACCCAATGGTTCGGCACGAATGACAAGAACGGCTTCATGTACCGGAGCTGGATGAAGAACCAGGGCATCCCCGATCACGAGTTCGACGGCCGGCCGGTCATCGGCATCTGCAACACGTGGTCCGAACTGACGCCGTGCAACGCGCACTTCCGCAAGCTCGCCGAGCACGTGAAGCGCGGAATCTCCGAGGCGGGCGGTTTCCCGGTCGAGTTCCCGGTGTTCTCGAACGGCGAATCGAACCTGCGGCCGTCCGCGATGCTCACGCGCAACCTCGCGTCGATGGACGTCGAGGAGGCGATTCGCGGCAACCCGATCGACGCGGTCGTGCTGCTCGCCGGCTGCGACAAGACGACGCCCGCGCTGCTGATGGGCGCGGCGAGCTGCGACGTGCCGGCGATCGTCGTGTCGGGCGGGCCGATGCTGAACGGCAAGCTGGAAGGCAAGAACATCGGTTCGGGCACGGCCGTGTGGCAGCTGCACGAGGCGCTGAAGGCCGGCGAGATCGACCTGCATCACTTCCTGTCGGCCGAAGCCGGCATGTCGCGCTCGGCCGGCACCTGCAACACGATGGGCACCGCGTCGACGATGGCGTGCATGGCCGAGGCGCTCGGCGTCACGCTGCCGCACAACGCGGCGATTCCGGCCGTCGATTCGCGCCGCTACGTGCTCGCGCACATGTCGGGCATCCGCATCGTCGAGATGGCGCTCGAAGGGCTCGTGCTGTCGAAGGTGCTGACGCGCGCCGCGTTCGAGAACGCGATCCGCGCGAACGCGGCGATCGGCGGCTCGACCAATGCGGTGATTCACCTGAAGGCGATCGCGGGCCGCATCGGTGTGCCGCTCGAACTCGAGGACTGGATGCGCATCGGCCGCGACACGCCGACGATCGTCGACCTGATGCCGTCGGGCCGCTTCCTGATGGAGGAGTTCTATTACGCGGGCGGGCTGCCGGCGGTGCTGCGCCGGCTCGGCGAAGGCGGGCTGCTGCCGAACCCCGACGCATTGACGGTGAACGGCAAGTCGCTGTGGGACAACGTGCGCGAAGCGCCGAACTACGACGACGAAGTGATCCGCCCGCTCGACCGGCCGCTGATCGCGGACGGCAGCATCCGCATCCTGCGCGGCAATCTCGCGCCGCGCGGCGCGGTGCTGAAGCCGTCGGCGGCGAGCCCCGAGCTGCTCAAGCATCGCGGCCGTGCGGTCGTGTTCGAGAACCTCGAACACTACAAGGCCACGATCAACGACGAAGCGCTCGACGTCGACGCGAGCTCCGTGCTCGTGCTGAAGAACTGCGGGCCGCGCGGTTATCCGGGCATGGCCGAGGTCGGCAACATGGGGCTGCCGCCGAAGCTGCTGCGCCAGGGCGTGAAGGACATGGTGCGGATTTCCGACGCGCGGATGAGCGGCACCGCGTACGGCACGGTCGTGCTGCACGTCGCGCCGGAGGCTGCCGCCGGCGGGCCGCTCGCGGCGGTGCGCAACGGCGACTGGATCGAGCTCGACTGCGAGGCCGGCACGCTGCATCTCGACATCACGGATGACGAACTGCAGCGCCGCCTGTCGGACGTCGATCCGACCGCGGCGCCGGGCGTGGCCGGCCAGCTCGGCAAGGGCGGCTACGCGCGGCTGTATATCGATCACGTGCTGCAGGCCGACGAGGGGTGCGACCTCGACTTCCTGGTCGGCACGCGCGGCGCGGACGTGCCGAGCCATTCGCATTGAGCGGCGAGCGAGAAGCGAAGCACAGGTGAAGCAGGGCAGACCGGCGACGACGCCGGCGCAGCCCACCCATGGAGACACGATGACGACGACGCAGCACCCGTCCGCGACACCGGCCGCGGCTCAATCCGGCCCGTCGGCCGCCGTCGACGAACGGCAGTTGATGCGCACGCTCACGCGCAGGCTGGTGCCGTTTCTCGCGTTGATCTACGTGGTGGCCTATGTCGACCGCACGGTCGTCGGCTTCGCGAAGCTGTACATGAACGCGGCCGTCGGCCTGAGCGACGCGGCGTACGGGCTCGGCGCGGGCCTGTTCTTCATCGGCTATTTCCTGTGCGAGGTGCCGAGCAATCTCGCGCTCGGCCGCTTCGGCGCACGCGTGTGGTTCGCGCGCATTCTCGCGACGTGGGGCGTGATCACGATGGCGATGGCGCTCGTGCAGGGGCCGGCCAGCTTCTATGCGTTGCGCTTCCTGCTCGGCGCGGCCGAAGCCGGCCTGTATCCGGGCATCCTGTATTTCCTCACGCAGTGGTTTCCGATGCGCGGCCGCGCACGCGTGATCGGGCTGCTCGTGCTCGCGCAGCCGATTGCCGGCATCGTGACGGGGCCGCTCGCGGGTTGGCTGCTGTCGACGCACGGGCTGTTCGGGCTGTCGAACTGGCAGACGCTGTTCGTCGTCAGCGGCCTGCCGGCCGTGCTGCTCGTGTGGCCGACGCTGCGGCTGCTGCCCGAAGCGCCGGACCGCGCGCGCTGGCTGAACGATGACGAGCGGCGCTGGATCGCGCGCCAGCTCGCCGCCGATCGCGACACGTACCGCCCCGACGCGCACCGCAATCCGCTCGCCACGCTGGCCGACCGGCGCGTGCTGCTGCTCGCGGCGCTGTTCCTGCCGTTCCCGCTGTGCATCTACGGGCTGTCGCTGTGGCTGCCGACGATCATTCACGCGTTCGGCGCGGGCGACGCGGCCACCGGCCTGCTGTCCGCCGTGCCGTACCTGTTCGCGGTGGTCGGGCTGCTGGTCGTGCCGCGTCATTCGGATCGCACGCGTGAACGCTACTGGCACATCGTCGTCGTGTCGGCCGCCGCGGCGCTGACGATGGCAGCGAGCGCATGGGTGCGGCAGCCTGCACTGCAGTTCCTGTTCATCTGCCTCACGGCTTTCTCGCTTTACTCGATCCAGGCCGTCGTATGGGCGCTGCCCGGCGAATTCCTGAGCGGGACGAGCGCGGCGGTGGGTATCGCCGCGATCAATTCGCTCGCGAATCTCGGCGGTTACGTCGGGCCGTACGGCATCGGCCTGATCAAGCAGGCGACCGGCAGCCTCGCGGCCGGCCTGTATTTCCTCGCGGCGACGCTGCTGTTCGCGGTGCTGATCACGTTCGTGGTCCGCGCGACGCTGCGCGCGCCGCAGCCGGCCGCGGGCGCGCTCGCCCGCGAATCCTGAACGCTTTGTTTTCCGGCTGAACGCCGCTTCGACCGATGCAGGACCGAACCATGACATCGAGCAGCACGCCGCGTTATCGCGGCATCTTCCCCGTCGTCCCGACGACGTTTTCCGACACCGGCGAGCTCGACCTCGCGAGCCAGAAGCGCGCGGTCGATTTCATGATCGACGCGGGCTCGGACGGGCTGTGCATCCTCGCGAACTTCTCCGAGCAATTCGCGATCACCGACGACGAGCGCGACGTGCTCACGCGCACGATCCTCGAACACGTGGCGGGCCGCGTGCCGGTGATCGTCACGACGTCGCACTACAGCACGCAGGTGTGCGCGGCGCGCAGCCTGCGCGCGCAGCAGCTCGGCGCGGCGATGGTGATGGCGATGCCGCCGTATCACGGCGCGACGTTCCGCGTGCCCGAAGCGCAGATCTTCGATTTCTATGCGCGCGTGTCCGACGCGATCGAGATCCCGATCATGATCCAGGACGCGCCCGCGAGCGGCACCGCGCTGTCGGCGCCGTTCCTCGCGCGGATGGCGCGGGAGATCGAGCAGGTCGCGTACTTCAAGATCGAGACGCCCGGTGCGGCGAACAAGCTGCGCGAGCTGATCCGGCTCGGCGGCGATGCGATCGAGGGGCCGTGGGACGGCGAGGAGGCGATCACGCTGCTCGCCGATCTCCATGCGGGTGCGACCGGCGCGATGACGGGCGGCGGGTTTCCGGACGGCATCCGGCCGATCCTCGAGGCATGGCGCGAAGGGCGCCACGACGACGCGTACGCGCGCTACCAGGCGTGGCTGCCGCTGATCAATCACGAGAACCGCCAGTCCGGGATCCTCACCGCGAAGGCGCTGATGCGCGAAGGCGGCGTGATCGCGTGCGAGCGGCCGCGGCATCCGATGCCGGAACTGCATCCGGACACGCGCGCGGAACTGCTCGCGATCGCGCGCCGGCTCGATCCGCTCGTGCTGCGCTGGGCGCACTGAGCGATTCGCGAAGGAGGAACGCACGATGAGCAAGCAGGTTTCGCTGGGCGTCGTCGGGATCGGCAAGATCGCGCGCGACCAGCATCTTCCGGCGATCGCCGCCGAACCGGGTTTCGCGCTGACTGCGTGCGCGAGCCGCCACGCGGAAGTCGCCGGTGTACGCAACTATCAGGATCTCCGCGCGCTGCTGGCCGCCGAGCGCGAACTCGACGCGGTGTCGCTGTGCGCGCCGCCGCAGGTGCGCTACGCGCAGGCGCGCGCGGCGCTCGAAGCCGGCAAGCACGTGATGCTCGAGAAGCCGCCGGGTGCGACGCTCGGCGAAGTGGCCGTGCTGGAGGCGCTCGCGCGCGAGCGCGGCCTCACGCTGTTCGCGACCTGGCATTCGCGCTGCGCGAGCGCGGTGGAGCCCGCACGCGCGTGGCTCGCAACGCGCACGATCCGCGCGGTGCAGGTGCGCTGGAAGGAGGACGTGCGGCGCTGGCATCCGGGGCAGCAGTGGATCTGGGAGCCCGGCGGCCTCGGCGTGTTCGATCCGGGCATCAACGCGCTGTCGATCGTCACGCGGATCCTGCCGCGCGAGCTCGTGCTGCGCGAGGCGACGCTGTTCGTGCCGAGCGACGTGCAGACGCCGATCGCGGCCGAACTCGATTGCGCGGATACCGACGGCGTGCCCGTGCGCGCGGAATTCGACTGGCGGCACGGCCCGGTCGAGCAATGGGAGATCGCGGTCGATACGGCCGACGGCGTGCTCGCGATCAGTCGCGGCGGCGCGCAATTGTCGATTAACGGCGAGCCGGTCGAGATCGGCCCCGAGCGCGAGTATCCTGCGCTCTACGCGCAGTTCCGCGCGCTGATCGCGCGTGGCGAAAGCGACGTCGACGTGCGGCCGCTGCGGCTCGTCGCCGACGCGTTTCTGTTCGGCCGGCGCGTCCAGACCGACGCGTTCGGCCGCTGAACGTGCCGGCGCGCTTCGCCGCGACCGCGCACGACAAATGATGAAGACCCAAATCGATACCAGGAGACACCACATGACCCGCACGACTCACACGATTCGCCGACACACCCTGCGCGCGCTGCTGGCCGCGCTTTGCATCGCGCCGCTCGGCATGCAGGGCGCCGCGCGCGCCGACGCGCCGCTGAAGATCGGCTTCCTGGTGAAGATGCCCGAGCAGGCATGGTTCATCAACGAGCAGAACGCGGCATCCGCGCTCGGCCAGAAGGAGAATTTCTCGGTCGTGAAGATCGGCACGCCCGACGGCGAGAAGGTGCTGGCCGCGATCGACAACCTCGGTTCGCAGGGCGCGCAGGGCTTCGTGATCTGCGCACCCGACGTGCGCCTCGGCCCGGCGATTGCGTCGCGCGCGAAGCGCTACAACATGAAGTTCGTGACGGTCGACGACCAGCTCGTCGATTCGAGCGGCAAGCCGCTCGCGAACGTGCCGCACCTCGGGATGTCGGCGATCAAGATCGGCAACCAGGTCGGCCAGGCGATCTCCGACGAGATGAAGCGGCGCGGCTGGAAGCCCGAGGAAGTCGGCGCGCTGCGGATCACCAACTACGAGTTGCCGACCGCGAAGCTGCGCACCGACGGCGCGACGCAGGCGCTGCTCGCGAACGGCTTCCGCAAGGAGAACATCTTCGACGCGCCGCAGAAGACGACCGACGACGAAGGCGGCTTCAGCGCGGCCGCGCCGGTGCTCGCGCGGCATCCGAACGTGAAGAAATGGGTGGTCTACGCGCTGAACGAGGAAACCGTGCTCGGCGCGGTGCGCGCGACCGAACAGCTGCACATCCCGGCGGCCGACGTGATCGGCGTCGGCATCAACGGCGCGGGCGAAGCGTTCGCCGAGTTCCAGAAGAAGGAGCCGACCGGCTTCTACGGGACGATCGCGGTCAGCTCGACGAACCATGGCAAGGACAGCACGCAGAACCTCGTCGACTGGATCCGCAACGGCAAGACGCCGGCGGCCGATACGCAGACGAGCGGCAAGCTGATGACGCGCGCGAACTGGCAGGCCGTGCGCGCCGAGCTCGGTATCTGAGCACGCGGGGCGAAAACGCAATGACGACGCAGACGATGACGGCCGTGTCCCGCAGCGACGACGCTGAAGCCGGCGCGGCCGCCGGCCCGCTGCTCGCGCTCGACGGCATCACGGTGACGTTTCCGGGCGTGCGCGCGCTCGACGCCGTGTCGCTGTCGGTGCGCGCGGGCGAAGTGCACGGGCTGATGGGCGAGAACGGCGCGGGGAAATCGACGCTGCTGAAAGTGCTGTCCGGCGTGAACCAGCCGCAGGCCGGCACGCTGACGCTGAACGGCACGGTGCAGCGTTTCGCGTCGACGCGCGCCGCGCTCGAGGCCGGCATCGCGATCATCTACCAGGAGCTGCATCTGGTGCCCGAGCTGACGGTCGCCGAGAACCTGATGCTCGGGCAGTTGCCGAGCCGGCTCGGCGTGGTCGACGAGCGCGCGCTCGCCGCGCGTGCGCTCGATGCGCTGGAGCGGCTCGGCGAGCATATCGATCCGGGCATCCCGGTGAAGTATCTGTCGATCGGCCAGCGCCAGATGATCGAGATCGGCAAGGCGCTGATGCGCGACGCACGCGTGATCGCGTTCGACGAACCGACGAGCTCGCTGTCCGCGCGCGAGACCACGCAGCTGTTCCGGATCATCCGCGCGCTGCGCGCGGAAGGCCGCGCGATCATCTACGTCACGCACCGGATGGAGGAAGTCTACGAACTGTGCGACCGCGTGACCGTGTTTCGCGACGGCCGCCGGATCGACACGTTCGATTCGGTCGCCGATCTGGACCGCGACCGGCTGATCGGCTGCATGGTCGGCCGTTCGATCGAGGACGTGTACGGCTACCGGCCGCGCGCGGCCGGCGACGTGCTGATCGAGGCGAAGGGGCTGGCGGGGCCCGGGCTGTCGGAGCCCGTGTCGTTCACCGCGCGGCGCGGCGAGATCGTCGGCTTCTTCGGGCTCGTCGGTGCGGGCCGTTCGGAGCTGATGAAGCTGCTGTACGGTGCGGTGCGCCCGAGTGCCGGGCACGTCGAGCTGGGCGGGCGGCGCGTCGCGTTTGCCAGCCCGCGCGACGCGGTGCGCGCCGGCATCGCGCTGTGCCCGGAAGACCGCAAGCAGGAAGGCATCGTCGCGATCGCGTCGGTGGCCGACAACCTGAACATCAGCGCGCGCCGGCATTTCAGCCCGGCGCGCATGCTGCTCGACGCGCGGCGCGAGCGCGAGCTCGCGCAACGCTACATCGAGCGGCTCGCGATCAAGACCCGCGACGGCGACACGCCGATCGGCGCGCTGTCCGGCGGCAACCAGCAGAAGGTCGTGCTGGCGCGCTGGCTGGCCGAGCGCATCGACGTATTCCTGATGGACGAGCCGACGCGCGGCATCGACGTCGGCGCGCGCGCGGAAATCTACAACCTGTTCTACGAACTCGCGGAAGCGGGCCGCACGGTGATCCTCGTGTCGAGCGATCTGGCCGAAGTGATCGGCGTGTCGGACCGGATCATCGTGATGAAGGAAGGACGGATCGCGGGCGAAGTGGAGAAGGCGCAGGCGACGCCCGATGCGCTGATCAAGCTCGCGCTGCCGCGCTAGCGGCGTGCTGTTCAACCGGAATGAAAGAGACATGAGCCAGGCAATGCAACCCCAACGTACTTCCCCGTCCCCCGATGCCGCTGCCGCGCCCATGAGGGCGCACGGCGGCGTGTGGCAACTGATCAACCGCTCCGGCATCGTGATGGTGTTTCTCGTGCTGTTCGCGACGTTGTCGCTGACGGTGCCGGACTTCCTCACGCCGCGCAACATCCAGGGCCTGCTGCTGTCGGTCACGCTGATCGGCTCGATCGCGGTGACGATGATGTTCGTGCTCGCGCTCGGCGAGGTCGACCTGTCGGTCGCGTCGATCGTCGCGTTCTCGGGCGTCGTCGCGTCGACGCTGATCACCGCGACGCACAGCGTGCTGTTCGGCATCGTGGCCGGCGTGCTCGCCGGCGGCGCGGTCGGGCTCGTGAACGGCGTGCTGATCGCGCGCTACCGGATCAACTCGCTGATCGTCACGCTCGCGATGATGGAAGTCGTGCGCGGGCTCGCGTTCATCACGTCGAGCGGCGACGCGGTGATGATCTCCGAGGAACGTTTCTTCGAACTCGGGTCCGGCTCGTTCCTCGGCATCTCGTATCCGATCTGGAGCAACATCATCGGCTTCGTCGTGTTCGGCTTCCTGCTGCGCAAGACAGTGTTCGGCAAGAACGTGCTGGCCGTCGGCGGCAACGGCGAGGCCGCGCTGCTCGCGGGGCTGCCGGTGATGCGCATCAAGATCACCGTGTTCGTGCTGCAGGGGCTCGTGACGGGCTTTGCCGGCGTGATGCTCGCGTCGCGGATGAGCCTCGGCGATCCGAAGACGTCGGTCGGCCTCGAACTCGGCGTGATTTCCGCGTGCGTGCTCGGCGGCGTGTCGCTGACGGGCGGCGTCGCGACGATTTCCGGCGTGCTGGTCGGCGTGCTGATCATGGGCTCCGTGCAGGATGCGATGAGCCTGCTGAACGTGCCGACGTTTTACCAATATCTGATACGCGGCGGAATTCTGTTGCTAGCGGTGCTGTTCGACCAGTATCGTCGCAACCAGCGGCGCGCGATGAAGATCTGACCGGCAGCGCGTCGCCCGCGAAAGCGATGGATATATGCGACAGATATCGGGAGACGGCATGCAACAGACTCATCCGGCCGCGTCGGCGACGCTGCTGGCCGACAGCCGCAACACGCTCGGCGAAGGCGCGACGTGGTGCGATGCGACACACGCGCTGTACTGGACGGACATCGAAGGCGCGCGGTTGTGGCGATGCCGCGCGGACGGTTCCGACCTCGCGCACTGGCCGATGCCCGAGCGGCTCGCGTGTTTCGCGCTGACCGACGATCCGGACGTGCTGCTCGTCGGGCTCGCGACGCATCTCGCGTTCTTCGACCTGCGCAGCGGCGCGTTCACGCGGATCGTCGACGTCGAATCCGACCTGCCGACCCGGCTGAACGACGGGCGCTGCGATCCGTTCGGCGCGTTCGTGTTCGGGATGAAGGACGAAGGCGGCGAGCCGCCGCGCGCGGTTGGTGGCTTCTACCGGCTCAATCCGGACCTCACGCTCGAACGGCTCGCGCTGCCGCCGGCGGCGATCGCGAACAGCATCGCGTTCTCGCCGGACGGTTCGAAGATGTATTTCTGCGATTCGCTGGTGCGCGAGATTTTCGTCTGCGATTACCGCGCGGGTGGCGACGTCGCGAACGTGCGGCCGTTCGCGCGCCTGACCGATGCGGACGGCGACCCGGACGGCTCGACGATCGATCGCGACGGCGGCCTGTGGAACGCGCAGTGGGGCGGCAGGCGGGTGGTGCGCTACGGGCCGGATGGCGTCGAGACGGAGCGCGTCGACGTGCCGACCGCGCAGCCGAGCTGCGCGGCGCTCGACGGCGAAGGCCGCCTGTACGTGACGAGCGCGCGCGTCGGGTTGAGCGACGACGCGCTGGCAAGCGACGCGCATGCGGGCGGCGTGTTCGTCGCGCAGACGCGGCATGCGGGGCTGCCGACCGCGCGGTTCATGCCGAAGCGCGCAAGCTGAGCGCCACGACGGCGCGGCCGGCGGACGCGCCGTCGGCGCATGACCGCGCCGGCCGCCGCGCCTCGATCGGCGCATTCACCATTCGGCGCGTCACTCGCGCGGCGCGTCGAGCTCCAGCCCCAGCAACGCCACCGCGTTGTCCTTCAGGATCAGCGGGTGCACGTCGGGCCGAAACCCGGCGCCGTTGAAATCCTCCAGCCATCTATCCGGCCGTATCAGCGGAAAATCCGATGCGAACAGCACCTTGTGCCTGAGCAGCGTGTTCGCGTACTTGATCAGCTCCGGCGAGAAATATTTCGGCGACCATCCCGACAGATCGATGTAGACGTTCGGCTTGTGCAGCGCGATCGACAGCGCCTGCTCCTGCCACGGCCACGACGGGTGCGCGATCACGATCTTCATGTCCGGAAAATCGGCCGCGACGTCGTCGAGATGGATCGGTTCGGAGTACTTCAGACGCAGCCCGCCGCCGCCGCGCATGCCCGATCCCATCCCCGAATGACCGCTGTGGAACACGGCCGGCAGCCCGTGTTCGGCGATCACCTCGTAGATCGGATACGCGAGCCGGTCGTTCGGAAAGCACCCCTGCATCGTCGGGTGGAACTTGAAGCCCTTCACGCCGTGTTCTTCGATCAGGCGGCGCGCCTCGCGCGCGCCGAAGCGGCCCTTGTGCGGGTCGATGCTCGCGAACGCGATCATGACGTCGGCGTTGTCCTGCGCGAATTGCGCGATCTCCTCGTTCGGAATGCGGCGCCGGCCGATGTTCGTCTCGCAGTCGACGGTGAACATCACGAAGCCGATGCGGCGCTCGCGGTAATACGCGATCGTCTCCGGAATCGTCGGCCGGCGGCCCTGCTTCAGCACCGTGCCGAAGTACTTGTCGGCCGCGTCGTCGAATGCCTTCGCGAACAGGTCGGGCGGCTGGCAGCACGACACTTCGGCATGCACGTGCGTGTCGATGGCGATCAGGTTGCGGATGTCCAAGCGTGTCTCCTCATGTCGTGAAGCGCAGGCGCCGCGCGGCGCGAAACCGCGCGTTAGTGCCCGTTTAGGGGTTTGTCCCGAGCCGCTTCCATTCTACTTTACATATCAGGCTACCTGATAGTAAATTGGCGTGGAGTCGCGTAGGGCGGCACTGTCATTGGAGAACGAAGATGAGTTACGAAGGTCGCTGGAAAACGGTGAAGGTCGCGGTCGAGGGCGGGATCGCGTGGGTCACGCTGAACCGTCCGGACAAGCGCAACGCGATGAGCCCGACGCTGAACACGGAAATGATCGACGTGCTGGAAACGGTCGAGCTCGACGCCGAAGCGCAGGTGCTCGTGCTGACCGGCGAGGGCGACGCATGGACGGCGGGGATGGACCTGAAGGAGTATTTCCGCGAAGTGGACGCGGGCCCCGAGATCCTGCAGGAAAAGATCCGCCGCGACGCGAGCCGCTGGCAGTGGCAACTGCTGCGCATGTATTCGAAGCCGACGATCGCGATGGTCAACGGCTGGTGCTTCGGCGGCGGCTTCTCGCCGCTCGTCGCGTGCGATCTCGCGATCGCGGCCGACGAAGCCGTGTTCGGCCTGTCGGAGATCAACTGGGGCATCCCGCCGGGCAACCTCGTCAGCAAGGCGATGGCGGATACGGTCGGGCATCGCGAGGCGCTGTACTACATCATGACCGGCGATACCTTCACCGGGCCGCAGGCCGCGAAGATGGGGCTCGTCAACAAGAGCGTGCCGCGTGCGCAACTGCGCGACGAAGTGCTTGCGCTCGCCGCGAAGCTGCTGGACAAGAATCCGGTCGTGATCCGCAATGCGAAGCACGGCTTCAAGCGCTGCCGCGAACTGACGTGGGAGCAGAACGAGGACTACCTGTACGCGAAGCTCGACCAGGCGAACTATCGCGATCCGGAAGGCGGCCGCGAGCAGGGCCTCAAGCAGTTCCTTGACGACAAGAGCATCAAGCCGGGCCTGCAGGCGTACAAGCGCTGACGCGCGACGCTGCATGCAACCGGACTGAGCGGAGACAGCGAAATGCACGAAGTGAGTTTGTTGATCGACGGCGTGTCGCGCGGCGCGTCGGATGGCGGCACGTTCGACCGGATCGATCCGGCGACGGGACAGGTGGCGTCGCGCGCCGCCGCGGCGACGCTCGACGATGCGGATGCCGCGGTCGCGGCGGCCGCGCGCGCGTTCCCCGCGTGGGCGGCGCTCGCGCCGACCGAGCGCCGCCGGCGGCTGCTCGCGGCGGCCGACCGGATGGACGCGCGCGCCGGCGAATTCATCGAGATCGGCCGTGCCGAAACCGGCGCCATGGCGAACTGGTACGGCTTCAACGTGATGCTCGCGGCGAACATGCTGCGCGAGGCCGCCGCGATGACGACGCAGATCGACGGCGCGGTGATCCCGTCCGACGTGCCGGGCAATCTCGCGATGGCCGTGCGCCAGCCGTGCGGCGTCGTGCTCGGCATCGCGCCGTGGAACGCGCCGGTGATCCTCGCGACGCGCGCGCTCGCGATGCCGCTCGCGTGCGGCAACACGGTCGTGCTGAAGGCATCCGAAGGCTGCCCGGGCGTGCACCGGCTGATCGGCAGCGTGCTGCATGACGCGGGGCTCGGCGACGGCGTCGTCAACGTGATCACGCATGCGCCGCAGGACGCACCGGCGATCGTCGAACGATTGATCGCGAACCCGGCGGTGCGGCGCGTCAACTTCACCGGGTCGACGCGCGTCGGCCGGATCGTCGCGACGCTCGCCGCGCAGCACCTGAAGCCGGCGCTGCTCGAACTCGGCGGCAAGGCGCCGGTGCTCGTGCTCGACGACGCGGATCTCGATGCGGCGGTCGATGCGGTCGCGTTCGGCGCGTTCTTCAACCAGGGCCAGATCTGCATGTCGACCGAGCGCGTGATCGTCGACCGGAACGTCGCCGATGCGTTCGTCGAGCGGCTCGTCGCGAAGGCGCGTACGCTGAAGGCGGGCAATCCGGCCGCACCGGGCGTCGTGCTCGGCACGCTGGAAAGCGCGGCGGCCGCGCAGCGCATCGCGGCGCTGGTCGCCGACGCGCGCACGCACGGCGCGGCGTTGCCGCTCGGCTGCGAAGTCGACGGCGCGGTGATGCAGCCGACGATCGTCGACGGCGTCACGCGCGACATGAAGCTCTATGCGGACGAATCGTTCGGGCCGGTCGTGACCGTGCAGCGCGTCGACGGCGACGAAGCGGCGCTGGCGGCCGCGAACGACAGCGAATACGGGCTGTCGGCCGCGGTGTTCAGCCGCGACATCGCACGCGCGATGCAGGTCGCGAAACGGATCGAGTCGGGCATCTGCCACATCAACGGCCCGACCGTGCACGACGAGGCGCAGATGCCGTTCGGCGGCGTGAAGGCGAGCGGCTACGGCCGGTTCGGCAGCAAGGCGTCGATCGCCGAATTCACCGACCTGCGCTGGATCACCGTGCAGACCGCGCCGCGCCACTACCCGATCTGAGCGGGCCGCCGCGCAGCGGCAACGACAACGACACAATGAAGTTCCCGCCGCGCGCCGCGAGCGCGCCGGCGGAACCGACTGGAGACAGACCTTGGATGCGGATCCGACCCAACTGCACGGCATCGCCGCCGCGCAGCCCGCCCCCGCCGGCTACCGCCCCGTCGCGATCGGCGCGGCACCGCCCGACATCGCGCAACGCGACGGCTGCTGGACCCTGCGTGCATCGACCGCGCTCGGCGCGTATCCGCGCCGGCTGACCGACCGGCTCGTCAGCGGCGCGCAGGCGCACCCGGACCGCTGGCTCGTCGCGCGGCGCGGCCCCGACGGCGCGTGGATCGGCATCAGCTATGCGCAGATGCTCGAACGCGCACGCGCGATCGGCCAGGCGCTGCTCGATCGCGGGCTGTCGGCCGAGCGGCCGGTCGCGATCCTGTCCGGCAACGATCTCGAACACCTGCAGGTCGCGTTCGGCGCGCTGTGGGCCGGCGTTCCGTATGCGCCGCTGTCGCCCGCGTATTCGCTCGTGTCGAGCGACTACGGCAAGCTCCGCCATGCGCTGGCGCTGCTGACGCCGGGGCTGGTGTTTGCCGCGGACGGCGATGCATTCCGCGCCGCGCTCGATGCGACGGTGCCGCCCGACGTCGAGCGCGTGGTCGTGTCGGCGGCGGACGGGATGCGAGGCGTCACGCGCCTCGCGTCGCTGCTCGACACCGTGCCGGGCAGCGTCGACGCCGCGCACGATGCGATCACCGGCGATACGATCGCCAAGTTTCTCTTCACGTCCGGTTCGACGCGGCTGCCGAAGGCGGTGCCGACCACGCACCGGATGCTGTGCAGCAACCAGCAGATGCTGCTCGAAACGTTTCCGCAATTCGGCATCGAGCCGCCGGTGCTGGTCGACTGGCTGCCGTGGAACCACACGTTCGGCGGCAGCCACAACGTGGGGATTGCGCTGTACAACGGCGGCACGCTGTATATCGACGACGGCAAGCCGGTCGCCGGCAAGTTCGACGAGACGCTGCGCAACCTGCGCGAGATCGCGCCGACGGTGTACTTCAACGTGCCGAAGGGCTGGGAGGAGCTGACTGTCGCGCTCGAAACGGACGCGGCGCTGCGCGCGACCTTCTTCTCGCGCGTGAAGATGTATTTCTTCGCGGGCGCGGGGCTGTCGCAGGCCGCGTGGGACCGGCTCGAGCGCGTGACGCTCGCGCACTGCGGCGAGCGGATCCGGATCATGGCCGGCCTCGGGATGACCGAGGCCGCGCCGTCGTGCATGTTCACCACCGGGCCGATGTCGGGCGCCGGCTACATCGGCCTGCCCGCGCCCGGCTGCGACGCGAAGCTGGTGCCGGTCGACGGCAAGCTCGAGGCGCGCTTTCGCGGGCCGAACGTGATGGCCGGCTACTGGCGCGCAGGCAGCGACGACGCGCGCGAGGTGTTCGACGACGAAGGTTATTACCGCAGCGGCGATGCGGTGCGCTTCGTCGACCCGCAGCGTCCGGAGATCGGGCTGATGTTCGACGGCCGCATTGCCGAGGATTTCAAGCTGTCGACGGGGACCTTCGTGAGCGTCGGGCCGATGCGCGCGCGGATCGTGTCGAACGGCGCGCCGTATGTGCAGGACGCGGTCGTGACCGGAATGAACCGCGACGACGTCGGCGCGATGATCTTTCCGCGCATCGACGATTGCCGCCGCCTCGCCGGCGCGGGGCCGGACGCCGACGTGCGCGCCGTGCTGCAGGCGCCGGCCGTGCGCGCGTTTTTTGCGGACCTGCTGCAGCGCTTGAACCGCGACGCGACCGGCAGCGCGACGTTCATCACGCGGCTGTGCCTGCTCGACACGCCGCCGTCGCTCGATCTCGGCGAAATCACCGACAAGGGTTCGATCAACCAGCGTGCGGTGCTGACGCAGCGCGCGGCGCTGATCGAAGCGATGTATGCGCACGACGCGGCCGATGCGGGCGTGATCGTTGCAGGCGCGGCGCGCTGAGGTCGAGCGTCGTGCCGCACCGCCATGTGGCGGCGGTGCGGCACGCGGTCGGCACGGCAGCGCGGCGGCGCGCTCCTGGTCGATCAGCGGGTAAACCACGATCGAAACCGCCGAATCGGGTCTGTGTTGCGTACAGTGCGCCGATCGCCGCGATGCGGGCGATGCGAGCGTGCCCGCCATGCGGGCCGCGTGAGGTAAGATGGCCCGCGATCTTCCTCCCGACACCTTCATGAGTTCGACACCCGTCAAACCGGCCGGCGCGAAACGCGCTGCCCGTGCCACCGAGGCCAAACCGCCCATGCGTGCCCAGCAGCGGCTGACCTACCTGATCGGCAATCTCGATCGGCTGCTGCGCCGCCAGATGAGCGATGCGCTCGCACCGCTCGGCGTGACGCTCGCGCAATACACGGCGCTGTCGGTACTCGAGGCGCGCGGCGCGCTGTCCAATGCGCAGCTCGCGGTGCGCTCGTTCATCACGCCGCAATCCGCGAACGAGGTGATGGTCGCGATGGCGGCCCGCGGCTTCGTCACGCGCGAGGCCGATCCGAATCATGGCCGCGTGATCCTGCTGCGCCTGACCGACGAGGGCTCGGCGATCCTGCGCGAATGCGAACGGGTGCTGCGGCCGCTCGAGCGCCGGATGCTCGGCGACGACCTGACCGCCGCCGACGCCGCGCAGGTCCAGCGCACGCTCGAGCTGTTCGTGCGCAACCTGCGCGACTGAGCCGCGCTTTCGTTTCTTTCGTCGTTCCGCACGGCCTTGCCTGGCCGGCTTCCGCGCGCGTTGCGGGTTAACACCGGCGCATCACACACTTGAAATATCAGGTTACCTGTTATTAAATCATTCCGTCCTTCGATGGGATGACGGTCCGCACGACCGGCTGGTCGCGCGGATTTTATTTCGGACAATGAATCAGGCTACCTGATAATGTCTGATGCATGGTCCGATCACGACAAAGACACCGCGCATGCGTTTCGGCATGACGCGCAGTACAAGGTTTGGAGACGACATGGACACTTCCGTTGCCGAGAGGCCGGCCGTCGCGACGACGCTCGGTCTGTGTTTCGCGATCGCGCTGCTCGAGGGGCTCGACCTGCAGTCGGTCGGCGTCGCCGCGCCGCGCATGGCTCACGAGTTCGGGCTCACGGTTTCGCAGATGGGGCTCGCGTTCAGCGCAGGCACGTTCGGCCTGCTGCCGGGCGCGATGCTCGGCGGGTGGCTCGCCGACCGGATCGGCCGCAAGCACGTGCTGATCGCATCGGTCTGCCTGTTCGGGCTGCTGTCGATCGCGACCGCGCACGTGTCGAGCTTCGCGATGCTGGTCGTCGTGCGCGCGCTGACCGGCCTCGGCCTCGGCGGCGCGATGCCGAACCTGATCGCGCTGTCGTCCGAAGCGGCCGACGCGCGCTCGCGCAGCAGCGCGGTTGCCGTGATGTACTGCGGCATTCCGTTCGGCGGCGTGATCGCGTCGTTGATCGGCGTGCTGCTGGCCGGCGACACCGAATGGCGGCACATCTTCTACGTCGGCGGCGTCGGGCCGCTGCTGCTCGCCCCGCTGCTGCTCGCGCTGTTGCCGGAATCGCGTGCGTTCCTCGACGTCAGCGCATCGGGCGCCGCGCGCCCGAGCGTCGCGCACACGCTGTTCGGCGGCGCACGCACGGGCACCACGCTCGCGCTCTGGCTCAGCTATTTCTGCACGCTGATCGTGCTGTATTTCCTGCTGAACTGGCTGCCGTCGCTGATGGCGGCCAAGGGGCTCGCGCGCAGCCAGGCCGGGATCGTGCAGATCTTCTTCAACATCGGCAGCGGCCTCGGCGTGCTCGGCATCGGCATGTCGATGGACCGGATGCGGCCGTCGCGGGTCGTCGGCGGCATGTATGCGGGGATCGTGCTGTCGCTTGCCGCGCTCGCGATCGCGCCCGGGATCGTATGGCTGTCCGCCGCGGCGTTCGCGGCCGGGATGTTCGTCGTCGGCGGCCAGTCGGTGCTGTATGCGCTGGCCGCGATGTACTACCCGACCGCGATGCGCGGCACCGGCGTCGGCTCCGCGGTCGCGGTGGGCCGGCTCGGCTCCGTGGTCGGCCCGCTCGCGGCTGCCCAGCTGCTCGCGATGGGCCGCAGCGCGTCGGTCGTGATCGGCGCGAGCATCCCCGTCACGCTGGTCGCCGCCGTCGCGGCGCTGGTGCTGATCCGGCGGCCGCAGGCACACGACTGAGTTTGCTTACTTTCACCCACGAGCGCCGGCAGAGCGCGATATCGACGCAGGTCTGGAGACACCAACCATGAAGCACACCAAAGCCTTGCTGGCAGCCGGCGCATGCGCGCTGGCCGCGACGAGCGCGCACGCGCAATCGAGCGTGACGCTGTACGGGATCATCGACACCGGCGTCGAATACGTATCGCACGCGAACGCGGCCGGCGACCACGTGGTACGGATGCCGGGCGTGACCGGCGAGATGCCGTCGCGCTGGGGCCTGCGCGGCAGCGAGGATCTCGGCGGCGGCTACCAGGCCGTGTTCGTGCTCGAAAGCGGCTTCAACGTGCGCGGCGGCGATCTCGGCCAGGGCGGTCGGCTGTTCGGCCGGCAGGCATTCGTCGGGCTGAAGGGCGGCTTCGGCACGCTCGCGTTCGGCCGCCAGTACACGATGACCTACCTCGCGTTGCAGGGCGCGGACATCATCGGCCCCGACATCTACGGGCTCGGTTCGTTCGACGCGTACGTGCCGAACGGCCGCGCCGACAACGCGGTGACTTACCTCGGCACGTATCGCGGCGTGACGTTCGGCGCCGCCTATTCGTTCGGGCGCGACAGCGCCGGCACCGGCAACTCGCCGGGGCAGGGCACGTGCGCGGGGCAGGTGCCGGGCCACGCGGTCGAATGCCGCAACTGGTCGGCGATGCTCAAGTACGACAGCGCGTATTTCGGCGCGGCGGCGTCGTACGAGGAGCAGCGCGGCGGCACCGGCGCGGCCGCGAACTTCTTCGACGGCGTCGCGCCGGTCGCCTTCACGAGCAGCGCGGGCAAGGACGCGCGCGTGCACGTGAGCGCGTATGCGCAGGCGGCGGGCGCACGAATCGGCGCGGGCTGGATCGGGCGGCGTGTGTCGACCGGTTCGCCGGCTGCGCCCGGCGCGCATTCGGATCTGTTCTTCGTCGGGGCGTCGTATGCGGTCAAGCCGGACTTCATCGTCGACGGCGAAGGCTATCGGATCGTCAACAGCGCGCACGACACGCGCGCGACGATGGCAACGCTGCGCGCGACCTACCTGCTGACGAAGCGCACGTCGGTCTACGCGCAAAGCTCGTATCTGTGGAACAGCGCGCATGCGCGCTACGCGGTCAGCGGCGGCGGCCCCGGCACGACGCCCGGCGCGGGTATGGGGCAACTCGGCGCGATGGTCGGCGTCAAGCACATGTTCTGATCCGGCAACCTGACGAACGGGAGGTATCTTGAACAGAAAATCTGCATTCCTCTGCATTGCACCGATCTCCGCGGCGATGCTCGCCGGTTGCGGCGGCGACGATTCGGTAAGCTCAACCCCCACGCACCTGAGCGCCGCGACGCCGGCCGCGATGGCGCAGACCTGCGACGCGCTCGCCGCGAAGCTCGCGTATGCGAACACGTCGTTCACGTCGGTTGCGACCGCGGCCGCCGGCGCGCTGACGGTGGCCGGCAAGCCGATCGCCGAGCACTGCGTGATCGAAGGCAAGATGAACCAGCGCGTGAGCACGGTCGACGGCAACACCTATGCGATCGGCTTCGAGATGCGCTTGCCGAAGGCGTGGAACGGCCGCTTCTTCTACCAGGCGAACGGCGGCCTCGACGGCAACGTCGTGACCGCGACCGGCGAGATCGGCGGCGGCGGGCCGCTGACCGATGCGCTGAACCAGGGCTTCGCGGTGATCAGCTCGGATTCCGGGCACAGCGGCGCGCAGAATCCGCTGTTCGGCCTCGATCCGCAGGCGCGGATCGACTACGGTTATGGCGCCGTCGATGCGCTGACGCCGATGGCGAAGCAGGTGATCCGTCTCGCCTACGGGAAGGCGCCCGACCGCAGCTATTTCGGCGGCTGCTCGAACGGCGGCCGTCACGCGATGGTCACGGCGGTGCGCAACCCGGCCGACTACGACGGCATCATCGCGGGCGATCCGGGTTTCCATTTGCCGAAGGCGGCGATCGGCGAGATGTACGGCGCGCAGCAGTTCGCGAAGATCGCGTCGGCGACTGGATCGAACGGGCTGCCGGATATCCGCAGCGGCTTCACCGACACGGAGCGCCGGTTCGTCGGCGCGAAGATCCTCGACAAATGCGATGCGCTCGACGGCGCGGCCGACGGGATGGTGCAGGACGTCGCCGCTTGCCAGGCGCACTTCAGCGTCGAAGCCGATATCCCGACCTGCGCGAACGGCACGCGCATCGGCGCATGCCTGACGACCGCGCAGAAAACCGCGCTCGGGAACGTGTTCGCGGGTGCGCGCAACAGCGCGGGCACAGCGCTCTATGCGAGCTTTCCGTACGATCCGGGCGTAGCCGGCGTTGGCTGGGCCGCGTGGAAGCAGTCGAACTCCATCACGCTCGATCCGGCCGCGATGGCGTTCACGTTCATGTCGCCGCCGAAAAGCACCGCGACGCTCGCGAACCTGCCCGGTTTCGCGCTCGGCTTCGACATGGACAACGACGCGCCGGCGATCTTCGCGACCAGCGGCGTGTACACGCAATCCGCGTGGTCGTTCATGACGCCGCCCGACGAGACGAACCTGTCCGCGCTGAAGGCGCGCGGCGCGAAGCTGCTCGTCTATCACGGCACGGGCGACCCGGTGTTCTCGTCCAACGACACGAGCGACTGGTACCAGCGGGTCGCGCAGGCGAACGGCGGCGATGCGTCGAGCTTCGCGCGCTTCTATCCGGTGCCCGGGATGAACCACTGTGCGGGCGGGCCGGCGGCCGACCAGTTCGACATGCTGACGCCGCTCGTCGCGTGGGTCGAGCAGGGGCAGGCGCCCGCCGCGATCGTGGCTGCCGCGCGCGATGCGACGAACGCGTTGCCGAGTGCGGATGTGCCCGCATCGTGGGGGGCGGGGCGTACGCGCCCGCTGTGCCCGTATCCGCAGGTGGCGCGCTACAACGGCTCCGGTGACGTGAACTCGGCGGCGAGCTTCAGTTGCCGCTGACGTAGCCGTGGATGGGATGCGCCCGGCGCGTGCAGTCGCGCGCCGGGCGTTTCGCCGCCGCACGCGACAGCCGGATTCACTCGCCGGGTTCGATCGGCACCTCGAGCCCGACCTTCACGCGGCTCATGCTCACGAGCGTCTTGAACCGCTTCACGTTGTTGTTCGCGAAGAACAGCTCGCGCGTGAGCGCGTTGTACTGATCCATGTTGCGCACGGCGAGGATCAGCACGAAATCCCATTCCCCCGTCACGTAGTAGCACTGCTGGATCTGCGGGCAAAGCTCGAAGGTCCGCTTCATCGCGTCGAGCAGGTCGATCTGCTCGCTCTCGACCTCGACGTTCACGACGATCGTCAGCGGATGATCGACCTTTTCAGGCGCGACGATGGCCGTATAGCGCTCGATCACGCCGTCTTCCGCGAGACGCTTCAAGCGCCGGTTCACCGCCGCCGTCGACAGATTCACGCGTGCGCCGAGTTCGCTTTGCGGCGTCTGCGCGTCACGCTGCACTTCCATCAACAGCTTGCGATCGAACGCATCGAGTGGGGTCGTCATGATGGTGCGCGAAACCTCGAAAGAATGAGAAATTTTTGCGTCCGGGCAGCCGATTTGGCGATTTTATTGACCGGCATACGCAATATTATTTTTCGGATCGACGGCGAACGCAACCCGCGCTTGCCCGATCCGACCCACCCGACGGACCGCCGGCGCGGTCCTGCTCCGGAGCCTTTCGCCATGCTGATCGACAACCCCCGCGCGTCGCGCGCCGCCTATCCCGACGCGCTGCGCCGCGTGATGAACATCGCGTCGGCCGACGAAAGCGGCGCGTGGCTGTCGCACTGGCCGCTCGTCGGCAGCGCGCGCACGCCGCTGCGCGCGCTGCCCGACCTCGCCGCGCGGCTCGGCGTCGCGAGCGTCAGCGTGAAGGACGAGTCGTGCCGCTCGCCGCTCGGCAGCTTCAAGGCGCTCGGCGCGCCGATCGCGCTGGTGCGGCTCGTGAAGCGCCTGCGGCGCACCCACGATCTCGATCCGCACGGGCTGGTCACCGGCCGCTACGCAGCGCAGCTCGCCGACCTGACGGTGATCAGCGCGACCGACGGCAATCACGGCCGTGCGCTGGCCGCGGCCGCGCGCGCGATCGGCTGCGGCTGCGTGATCGTGCTGCACGCGAATGTCGACGCCGAGCGCGAACGCGCGATCTCGGCGTACGGCGCGCGGATCGTGCGCATCGCGGGGAACTACGACGAGTCGGTCGTCTGCGCGGCGCAGCTTGCGCAGGCGAACGGCTGGTACGTCGTGTCGGATACGTCGTACGACGGCTACGAAGCGATTCCGCGCGACGTGATGCAGGGTTACGGCGTGATCGCCGCCGAGGCTGCCGAGCAGGCGGCGCAGGACGACGGGCGGCCGTTCACGCACGTGTTGCTGCAGGGCGGCGTGGGCGGCCTCGCCGCGGGCGTGGCGAGTTACCTGTGGGAGCGCGATGGCGCGCAGCGGCCGCATTTCATCGTCGTCGAGCCGCGCCAGGCCGATTGCCTGTACCAGAGCGCGCTCGCGGGGCGCGCGGCGAAGGCGACCGGCAGCGTAGATTCGGTGATGGCCGGGCTCGCGTGCGGCGAGGCGTCGCCGCTCGCATGGGATTTCCTCGAGCTGTGCATCGATCATTTCATGCTGATCGACGATGAAGATGCCGTGCAGGCGATGCGCGGCCTCGCGGCCGGCAGCGAACGGGACGTGCCGCTCGTCGCCGGCGAATCGGGCGCGGCCGGTATTGCGGGGCTGGAAGTGCTGATGCGCAACCCTGCGCTCGCGCGGCAGGCGCGGCTCGACGCAAGCTCGCGCGTGCTGGCGATCAATACCGAAGGCGCGACGGCGCCGTCCGTGTACCGGCGCTGCGTCGGCGACACGGCCGACGCTGTGCTCGCGCGGCAGCGCGACTGGCTGAACCGCGCGGCGGTAGCGGCCTGAACGACCAAACGACCGACGAGGCAAGCGCAATGGATGCAATCGACGCAATCGAAGAAAGCACGCTGCAGGAGCGACTGAAGATCTGGCGCCGCCATCTGCACCAGCATCCGGAGACGGGTTTCGAAGAGGTGAACACGTCCGACTACGTCGCGCGCATTCTGACGACGCTCGGGCTCGACGTGCATCGCGGCATCGGCGGCACGGGGCTCGTCGCGAATCTGACGGTGGGCTCCGGCCAACGCGCGATCGGCATCCGCGCGGACATGGACGCGCTGAACATCGCCGAGCACGCGCCGGGCCGCGAACACGCGTCGCGCACGCCCGGCAAGATGCATGCGTGCGGGCACGACGGCCACATGTCGATGGTGCTGGGCGCGGCGCAACTGCTGGCCGAACGGAAGGACTTCGACGGCACGGTGCGCTTCATCTTCCAGCCGGCCGAGGAGCATGGCCGCGGCGCGAAGGCGATGATGGCCGACGGGCTGTTCGAGCGCTTTCCGGTCGACGCGATCTTCGGCGCGCACAACATGCCTGGCATGCGCGCGGGCACGTTCTCGACGCGCGCGGGCGGCATCATGGCGAGCGAGGACAATTTCGTGATCCGAATCGACGGGCGCGGTACGCATGCGGCGCGCCCGCACATGGGCATCGATCCGATCGTGATCGGCGCGCAGATCGTGCTCGCGCTGCAGACGATCGTGTCGCGCAATCTCGATCCGGGCCGGCAGGCCGTGATCTCGTGCACCGAATTCATCACCGACGGGTTGCGCAACGTGCTGCCGTCGACCGTGACGATCAAGGGCGACACGCGCAGCTATTCGCGCGACGTGCAGGCGCTGCTGGAAACCCGGATGCGCGAGATCAGCGAAGGGATCTGCCGCACGCACGGCGCGGCCTGCACGTTCGACTACACGCACGAGTTCGCGCCGACGGTGAATTCCCCGGAGTGGGTCGACACGGCCGTGCAGGCCGCCGCGCATATCGCAGGCGCCGGCGCGGTGAATGCCGACGTGCAGCCGATGATGATCTCCGAGGATTTCGGCGCGTTCCTGCAGGCCGTGCCCGGCAATTTCGTGTTCATCGGCAAC
This sequence comes from Burkholderia sp. GbtcB21, assembly GCF_019091065.1. Taxonomy (NCBI): domain Bacteria; kingdom Pseudomonadati; phylum Pseudomonadota; class Betaproteobacteria; order Burkholderiales; family Burkholderiaceae; genus Burkholderia; species Burkholderia sp. GbtcB21. The sequence continues at coordinate 122,804 of NZ_JAGXKA010000011.1, read as the reverse complement.
GGCGACGCGGCCGATCGAGGCGGCGTGCCGTTGCATAACGCGACGTACGATTTCAACGACGAGATCCTGCCGGTCGGCGCGCGCTACTTCGCGGAAGTGGCGCGGCTGGCGTTGCGGTCCTGACGATACGCGTCGTGCAGAGGTCAGGCGCGCTGGCGCTCACTCCGCCGGGTTGAGCCCGCATTCGACGGCGCCGCGGATTCGAGCTTCAGCCCATAGTAGAAGGCGACCAGCAGCGCGAGCCACGCCGGGCCGACGAGCAGTGCGACGCGCGTATCGGGGAAGTACGCCATCAAGCCGATCACGAATGCGAGGAACGCCAACGCGAACCACGAGCCGTAAGGCCAGAACGGCATGCGAAAGCCGAGCGTGCGCTGTTCGCTCGGTGCGAGGGACTGGCGGAATTTCATCTGCGTAACGAGGATCACGCCCCAGGTCCAGATCGCGCCGAACGTGGAGATGGACGTGACCCAGACGAAGACCTTCTCGGGAACGAGGTAGTTCAGCAGCACGCCGGCCAGCAAGGCGGCCGCCGAGACGAGAATCGCCCGGCGCGGCACGCCGCCGGCGGTCGTCACGCCGAACGCGCGCGGGGCATGCCCCTGCTGCGCCAGGCTGTACAGCATGCGGCCGGTACTGAAGATGCCGCCATTGCACGACGAAAGCGCGGCAGTCAGCACGACGAAGTTGATGATCCCGGCGGCGGTCTTGATGCCGAGCCGCTCGAACGTCATCACGAACGGGCTGCCTTGCGTGCCGATCTCGTTCCACGGGTAGATCGACAGGATGACGAACAGCGCGCCGCCGTAGAAGATCACGATGCGCCAGAACACGGAGTTGATCGCGTTCGGAATGGACTTTTGCGGATTGGCCGCTTCGCCTGCCGTCAAGCCGATCATTTCGACGCCGAGGTACGCAAACATGACCATTTGCATCGACATCATGACGCCCTGCATGCCGTTCGGGAGAAAGCCGCCGTGCGCCCACAGGTTCGAGATGCCGGTCGGCACGCCATGATTGCCGTAGCCGAACACGATCATGCCGAGACCGACGGCGATCATCACGACGATCGTCACGACCTTGATCAGCGCGAACCAGAATTCGAGTTCGCCGTATGCCTTGACCGTCAATAAATTGACGGAGCCCATCATGCCCAGTGCGGCGAGCGCCCAGATCCAGCGCGGCACGTCGGGAAACCAGATACCCATGTAGATGCCGACCGCGGTGATTTCCGCGATGCACGTGACCAGCCAGAGAAACCAGTAGTTCCATCCGGTGAGGTAGCCGGCGAGCGGGCCGAGATAATTGCGCGCGTAGCGGCTGAACGATCCGGCAACGGGCTCGTGCACGGCCATTTCACCCAGCGCGCGCATGATGACGAAGATGACCGCGCCGCCGATGATGTACGAAAGAATGATGGCGGGCCCGGCCATTTTGATTGCGTTGGCCGAGCCGAGAAACAAGCCGACGCCGATAGCGGCGCCGAGTGCCATCAGGCGCATCTGCCGTTGTCCGAGACCTCGATGTAGATCTGATTCGTTTCGTTGCATCAGGACACTCTCTTTGAATTTGAGGGAAGGGAAAGGTGGCGCGACGGGTTCGCAAGCGCGGAACGACTTTGCCGGATTCGCGCGCGATCGAGATGGCCGCGGTCAGCCGTGCCGGTCGCTTTCGGTGCGGGGCCGGGCAGGCGCGATGGTCGGGGCGGTTGTCGGTTAACGATGAAACGGATGAAACGCGCAAGCGAGTCGGTACGCGGCGCGAATGGGAAATAGGGAGTGCGAATGAATGGAAAGGATCGGGTATTGCATCGAGCTGCGTCTCCATCAAATAGGGAAATCGGCTCTCTGATGGAGCCTTGTGTCGACGGTTATGCTAGCGGCGGAGGATGAGTTGTTGTTATCGAAAAATTGACGATTTCAGGAAAAAGTACTGGCGGCCGGCATTTGTGAACAAACTCTGACTGTCGATAAACCGATATTCCAGTTTATTGCACGGCGGGCACGTAGCCCCGCCGTCATGTTTCGGCCGACCGCTGCTCCGGCGCGTGCCCGACAGCATGCCCGGCATGCAGGTCGATCCGACGGATCTGCCGAAGTCATCACCGGAAGCAGGCGTCCGGCTCGCGCGTGCCGGCGAGCCGGACGCGCGTCACGTCACACCAGTTCGCCCAGGCACGCGTCGAATTGCGCGACGAGTGTGTCGACGTCGTCGTTCGTCGTCTGCGGACACACGAGCATCATGTTGTGGAACGGCGTGATCAGCACGCCGCGATTCAGCAGATACAGGTGCACGATGTGTTCGAGCTCGCTGTCGAGTTGCGCGCCGGCAAGCGTGCCGTTGCGCGGCGGCACGGGCGCGAACTGGAATTCGGTGCGTGCGCCGATGCGCGTCACGCACCACGGCAGCCCGTGTTTCGCGATCGCCTGTTCGAGCCCGGCGGCCAGCCGCGCGGCGAGTTCGAACATGTGCGCATACGCGGCGTCGGTCGCGACTTCGGCCAGCGTCGCGCGCATCGCATGCATCGCGAGCATGTTCGCGGTGAGCGTCGTGCCGATGCCCGAATGGCCGGGCGGCGCGTTGAGCTTCGCCTGCTTCGCGCGTTCCGCGAATTCGGCGCTGAACCCGTACACCGCGCACGGCACTCCGCCCGCGATCGGTTTACCGACCACCAGCATGTCCGGTTCGAGATCGTGCGCGACCGCGTAACCGCCCGGGCCGCTGCTGATCGTGTGCGTCTCGTCGATCACGAGCAGCGTGCCGTGGCGGCGCGTCAGTTCGCGCGCCGCATCCCAGAAGCCCGGATCGGGCAGCACCATGCCGATGTTCGTCATCGCGGGCTCGGCGAGCACGCATGCGACGTCGCCATGCTTCAGCGCCGCCTCGAGCGCGTCCAGATCGTTGAATTCGACGACGCGCGTGTTCGCGAGCAGGTCGTACGACTGCCCGAGCAGGCTGTCGCGCTGCACGGGGCGGCCGTCGACGAGATCGACGAACACGTCGTCGACCGTGCCGTGATAGCAGCCGTTGAACACGACGATCGTGTTGCGGCCGGTGGCCGCGCGCGCCCAGCGCAGCACGAAGCGGTTCGCGTCGCTCGCGCTCAGCGCGAACTGCCAGACCGGCAGCCGGAAGCGGCGCGCGAGCTCGCGCGACACCCACGCGGCGTCCTCGCTCGGCAGCATCGTCGTGTAGCCGCGCGTGGCCTGCTCGACGAGTGCGCGTGCGACGGGTTCCGGCGCATGGCCGAACATCGCGCCCGTATCGCCGAGGCAGAAATCCACATAGCGATGGCCGTCGACGTCGGTGAAGGTCGCGCCGCGCGCTTCCTTCACGTACAGCGAGAACGGCGTCGACCAGTCCTGCATCCAGTGCAACGGCACGCCGAACAGCAGGTGCTCGGACGCTTCCGCGGACAGGGCGCGGGACGCCGGCATGGCTTCGGTGAACGCACGGCGCTCGCGTTCGAACAGTGCGCGGGCGCGGATGAGGTCGACTCCGTGGCGGGAAGGCAAGTGGGGCTCCGGGGCAGTGAAGATGAGGAAACGATAGCGCAGGCGGCGGGGGGCTGAACAGGGGCGGAATTACCGAGGCGATCGGAAGCGCGAATATCCGTTGCGACCGACGATGACATTGCCGCGCCTGAAAGCAGGCGTTTTCCGCGCGAGTGTTATTTGATTTGGAGATGGCACTGGTAAATGGAAGCTGAAAAGAACCGTGAAGGTTTCCATGGATATTTATCCGGACTTTCGTGGCCTATCGTTATTGCACGCCGTGACGCGAGGTGTTCGTCAGAGTCGGTCGTTGCTGGCTGACGGGGGGAATCTGATACGCGGTTGCGAATGCATCCGGTCGACTCGATCGGTCGCGTATACGGCTGGGTATTTCGAATTCCGCAGGGATTTGCTTGTTAATTTCGAGATAAGCGAATACCGGATTTTGCTGAAATGGCGGGATCGTGAGCTCGAAGCGGGCCGGCTTTTCGGCGATCGGATTTCAATCATCCAGAATGCGGGGCAACACAATGAAGATCGGAAAACATCTTGCCGCACTCGCCGTGTGCGGCGCATTGACCGGCATCGCTCACGCAGGTCCGACGTCGCCGCAAGCGGTCGTCAAGAAGATCACGCTGACGGCGCATATCGGCGACAGCCTGTTCGTGTCGAAACCGGACAATTCCGCGTGGTACGACGTGGTCGAACTGAACGCGACGGACCGTGCGCGGCAGAGCTTCGCCACGACGCTGCCGATCCGCGTGCGCACGACGAACCCCGATATCAACGTCACGCTGTTGCAGCCGCTGCGGCTGTCGAACGGTCGCGACGAGATGGCCAACGCGAAGGTCGTGCTGACGGGCAAGGCGGGCGACGCGGAAATCGCATCCGGCGCCGCTCGCACGCTCACGCTGGTGAAACCCGCGCGCGACGGTTTTGACGGCTACGACGAAACCCGCAACCTGAAAGTCAGCGCCCATCTGCCGGCCGTCAGTGGGGCGGCCTCGACCAACGGGAGTTACCACGGCGATCTGGTGCTGATGTTCGAACCGGCAGCTTCGGCCGGGCGCGAGCCGGCACCGGGTGCGGTAGCGGCGGCAGGCGAGTAGGTCGGTGCCCCGGCGGACGTCGTCGGCCGGGGCGTTTCAGCTGAGGTTTTTGCGCATAAACATACGACAACATATCTCTAACGATACGTTCTCTGATGTGAGTGGGCGCACACATCAGCGGCATTAACTCAGTAAAAACAGGGTAAACGACAAATACGTGTGCGGCTTCGATCGCATTTAGACTGCGCATTGTGATACGACGACGTATAAATAGCGATCCGCCGTCCGGCGCGTCGATACCCCATACACTGAAGGAGTGCCCATGGCCGCAAACAGCCGCCGTTCGTCTTCGTCTGCCCGATCGCCGTCGTCGAAGCCGGTGTCGCGCCGCGCATTCATCGGCTGGAGCGGCGCGCTCGCCGGCGGCGCCGTGCTCGGCGGACCGCTCGCGGCGACCCGGGCGTTTGCGGGAGGCCACATGCCCAATGCGTCGGCGGTCGATCTCGTCTGGGGCGAGCATGGCGCGGCGGCGCGCATCGCCGCATCGCTCGCGCATGTGTCGCGGCTCGCGCTGCGCGGGCGCGACTTCGACGTGACGCATTACGGCGCGCGCCCGTGCGCGACGGTCGCGCAAACGTCCCCGTACACGAACGTCGCGAAATCTCCGGTGAGCCCGGGTTCCGAACTGACGACCGCGCCCGGCGCGTTCGATTCGCGCCCGGCGTTTCTCGCGGCGATCGACGCGTGCCGCCGCGAAGGCGGCGGGCGCGTGGTGGTGCCGCCCGGCAACTGGTACTGCGCGGGGCCGATCGTGCTGCAGAGCAACGTCACGTTCCACCTGAGCGCGAACTGCACGATCTACTTCAGCCCGAACCCGGCCGACTACGCGAAGGACGGCCCGGTCGATTGCGGCGCGAACGGCCGGCTGTACTACAGCCGCTGGCAGGCGAACGATTGCCTGAACTACGGTGCGCCCGTCTACGCGCGCAACGCGACGAACATCGCGCTGACGGGCGAAGGCCCGACGTCGGTGCTCAACGGGCAGGCGATGACGCCGTTCTCCGGCAGCGGGGCCGGCAGCGTCTGCTGGTGGACCTACAAGGGCTCGTCGGGCGCGTACGGCGCAGGCGCGTCGGTGCCGAGCCAGGCCTATGCGAATCCGAACAACGTCGACCTGCGCATCGTCGCGCCCGCGATTCCCGACGCGCTCTACGCGCTGCTCACGTCGCCGGTCACGCCGTGGCAGCTGGACCAGAACTACCTGCCGGCGCTGTCCGAGGCCGGTGTGCCGGTCGAGAAACGCATCTTCGGCCTCGGCCACTACCTGCGGCCGTGCATGGTCGAATTCATCGGCTGCACCAACGTGCTGATGGCGAACTACCAGACGCAGAACACGCCGTTCTGGCAGCACCATCCGACCGCGAGCCGCAATGTCGTGATTCGCGGCGTGACGACCAACAGCATCGGCCCGAACAACGACGGTTTCGATCCGGACGCGTGCACCGACGTGCTGTGCGAGGACTGCACGTTCAACACCGGCGACGACTGCATCGCGATCAAGTCCGGCAAGGACCGCGACACCGAATACGGGCCCGCGAAGCGGCACCTGATCCGCAACTGCACGATGAACAGCGGGCACGGCGGCATCACGCTCGGCAGCGAAATGGGCGGCGGCGTCGAGCAGATCTATGCGACCAACCTGTCGATGCTGAACGCGAACTGGCAGACCAACCCGCTGAACATCGCGATTCGCGTGAAGACCAACATGAATCGCGGCGGCTATGTGAAGGACTTCCACGTGAAGGGCGTCACGCTGCCGAACGGCGTGACGCTGAAGGGCGGCGGCTACGGCAGCGCGCTGCTCGCGGGCAGCCCGGTCAACGCGAGCGTGCCGCTCGGCGTCGTCACGCCGTCGGCCGGCAACCCGTCGGCCGCGCAGGGCGGCATCGTCACGTTCGACTGCGATTACCAGCCCGCGAACGACGCGGTGCGCACGCGCGCGCCGGTCGTGCAGAACGTGACGATCTCGGATGTGAAGGCGAGCAACGTGACGCTGAACGGCGTGACCGCGTCGTGCTTCCAGGCGATCGTCGCGCAGGGGCCCGTTGCGTTCGACTACAACGGCACGCCGCCCGCGCCGGCCGTGCAGCCGATCTCCGGCGTGACGATCAGCAATTGCGACTTCGGCACGCCGGTCGCGTCGGGCACGCCGACGGTCACGTCGCCGGGGCCGATCTATGCGTTCAACGTGAGCGCGCTGACGCTGACGAACGTGACGATCGCCGGGCAGATCGTCAACACGACGATTACCGACAAGCGGTGACTTGAGGTAAAGGGCGTTCGCGTGCGGCGGTCGATGCACGCGAACGCAAGCATGATTGAACGCGTCAAGCCAGCGTCTTGACCATGTGATGCTCGTCGTAGAACCGCCCGTCGACGAACAGCGAGCGCGGTTCCGTGCCGAACCGGACGAACCCCTGCGACGCATACAGCCGCTCCGCGGTGCCGTTGACTTCGTTCACGCACAGCATCAGCTGCTTGCACTGCCACGCGTGCGCTGCATGCTCGGTCGCGCTTTCGAGCAGTGCCTGCGCGATGCCGCGCCCGCGATACGCGTGATCGACGAACACGCCCCAGATCGTCGCCTTGTGCGCGATCTTCGCGCGCGCATCGCGGCGCACGCCCGTGATGCCGACGAGCGTGTCGCCGTCGAACGCGCCGAACACGGCCTGCGCGTGCGTCGGCGTGATGCGCGCGGCGAATTCGCCGACCGGCACCTGCGATTCTTCGTCGAGCGTGGGCAGGAAAGACGTGGGCGCGGTGTCGACTGCGCGCAGGCGAAGGGTCTGGAAACGGGCGGCGTCGGTCGCGTCGAGCAGGCGTGTCGTGATCGTCATCGAGGGGATTCCTGTGGAGGGCTGTGCATGCCGGCGCGGGTTGCCGCGGCCGCGCGATGCATCGTGCCTATGCTAATCGGAATCCGGATGACGCGTGGCGGCGTTCGATGCGACGTGCATGCCGGCCGCGCCTTGGTCCTCGGATCGCGTCGCGCGGTTAACGCGCATCGCGTTCGGTGCCGAGCGCATGTGATTGCGACGCGGTTGGTCTGTGCAGGCGAGCGGTGGAACGGCTGTGCGACGCGTCGCGCTGGAGGCTGACGCGAAGGTGGAGGGACTGCGAGAGTACCGGCGGCGCGTCATGCGCGTCGCGCCGGCACGAGGGATGAGGATCACGTGAAGCAGGCGTGCCGGCGCGCCGAACAGGCACACGACATCGAACGCGCCGGATGCGCCCGCTCAGGTCAGGCGCACCGAATCGGCATCAATACCGCGACAACTGATTGCCGTTGATCTGCACGCGATCGCCCGGCCGCAGGTTGCCCGGCGACTGCACGTCGAACGAACGCGTCGAGCCGTCGCTGACCTGCACGTCGATCCGGTAGCTGCTCGGCGGTTGCGCCGCGCCCATCTGCTGGCCGATCTGGTTGCCCGCGACCGCACCGCCGAGGGCGCCGATCACGGTGGCGGCCTCGCGGCCGTGACCGCGGCCGACCTGGTTGCCGAGCACGCCGCCGATCAGCGCGCCGACGACGGTGCCGGCGACGCCCGACGGGCCGACCGAGCCGCTGACCGGCCGGATGTTCGCGACCGTGCCGTACTGCGTGCCGTAGCCGTTGCCGTACTGGTTGCCGTATTGCTGTTGCTGATTGCCGTACTGGTCATACGGCTGCGACCCGTATTGCGGCTGGTTGCCGTATTGATCGTACGGTTGCTGCTGCACGTAGCCCGGTTGCGAATACGCGGGCTGCGCATAACCGGGCGTCGCGTATTGCTGCTGCGGATAGCCCGGCTGCGCGCCGTAATAACCCGGCGCGACGCAGGCGGTCAGCGGAAGCGCCGCCACGGCGACGAGCGTGGCGAACAGAACGGTCTTCGTGGAAGGAATGCGCATCATGATGTTTCCTGCATCGGCAACGTGTTCGCCGGCGGAACCCGGACGGGTGGCGAACTCGGCGTGAGTATAAGTAATGGCCGGATGCGCGTCCGGTGCGGCCGGGTAACAACGTGTAAAGTCTGTTGCCGCGTAAATCGCGGCTTGCGCGGGGCAGTTGCACAACGCCCCGGCAATGGCGGCGGCGCCCGTTCGGCAGCTTCGACGACGCGCACCGACAGCGGTCCGGCGGCGTATCTTTCGAGGCGGTCGGCCCTTCGATTCCGGCACCCCAAACCTCGGCTTCCGCGACGCCTCCCGACGGGCCATCGGCATGCAGGCCGTCTCCGACGAGATCGGACCCCGCCGCCGCACCTTGCTGGCGTGGCGTCTGTGCCGCCCATCGCGAAATCGAATGCGCGGCATCGCGACATTTAATTGGCCTCGGGCGGTGGCGTCCGATATCGTGGCCGGATTCCCTGCCAACGGTCGCGCCGCGCCGGCTGCGGTTCCTCCCCCTGTCCGCGCCGGTGTCGCGCAGCGACCGCCCCACATTCCGAGCCATGACCGATCGAATCTTCATCAACGCCGTCGACGCCGGCGGACAGCCCATCAACCTCGTCGTCCGAGACGGCCGCTTCACCGCGATCGGCGCCGATTGCACGGCCGCGCCCGGCGCTCGGACGATCGACCTCGACGGCCGCGTCGTGCTGCCCGGCTTCGTCGACGGCCACATCCACCTCGACAAGAGCTTCGTCGGCGATCGCTGGGTGCCGCACGAACCGGTCGGCTCGCTGCGCGAGCGTCTCGCGGTCGAGAAGCGCCAGCTCGCGGCTGCGCCGCCGATCGTCGAGCGCGCGAACGCACTGATCGCGCAGGCCGCCGCATTCGGCACGGTCGCGATGCGCAGCCACGTCGATGTCGATGCGACGACGGGCCTGTCGAACCTGCAGGCCGTGATGGCCGCGCGCGAACAATGGCGCGGGATCGTCGACATCGAACTCGTTGCGTTTCCGCAGGCCGGCGTCGTGACGTGCCCGGGCACCGCCGACTTGCTCGACGCGGCCGTGCGCGAAGGTGCGGACGTGGTCGGCGGGATCGATCCGACGACGCTCGACGGCGATGCGGACGGCCAGCTCGACATCGTGTTCGGCATCGCCGAGAAGCGCGGCGCGAAGATCGACATCCACCTGCACGAACCGGGCGAGACGGGCATCGCGCAACTGCTGCGGATCGCGGCGCGCACGCGAGCGGTGGGGCTCGGCGGGCGCGTGAACGTGAGCCATGCATATGCGCTCGGCGAAGTCGGCTACGACGACGTCCAGCGCACGGCGGCGGCGCTTGCCGAAGCAGGCGTGTCGATCCTGACGAACGCGCCGGGAGACTGCGCGTTTCCGCCGGTGCGGCAGTTGCGCGACGCGGGCGTGCACGTGTTCGCGGGTAACGACAACATCCGCGACGCGTGGTGGCCGTACGGCAATGGCGACATGCTGCAGCGCGCGATGATGGTCGGCTATCGGTCGGGCTTCTACACCGACGAAGCGCTCGGCGTCGCGCTCGATATGGCGACGCACGCCGGCGCGCGCGTGATCGGCAAGGAGAACTACGGAATCGCGGTCGGCTGCGACGCGACGTTCGTCGCGGTGCGCGCGCCGAATGCGGCGGCGGCCGTCGCGGGCGTGCCGGCCGAGCGCTGGGTGTTCCGCCGCGGCGAAAGCGATACGGGTGCGCCGTTCGCCCCCGCGCTGCGCTTCACGCGCTGACCGACCCGACCGCGGGCAGCGCGTGAAGTGCCGTGCCCGCCTCGCACTGACCGACCACCCCGGAACCGACATGACGAACCTGCTGATCCGCAATGTCCGCACGAGCGCCGACGCTGCGCTCGACATCCTGATCGAAGGCGATCGCATCGCGCGCGTCGGCCCGTCGCTCGACGCGCCCGCCGGCTGCACGATCGAGGACGGCGCGGGCGCGCTCGCGCTGCCTGGCCTCGTCGAAGGCCACACGCACCTCGACAAGACGCACTGGGGGATGCCGTGGTATCGCAACCAGGTCGGGCCGCGCCTCGTCGACCGCATCGAGAACGAACGGCACTATCGCGCGACGAGCGGCCATGACGCGGGCGCCGCGTCGCTCGCGCTGGCGCGCGCATTTCTCGCGGCCGGCACGACGCGCATCCGCACGCACGTCGACGTCGATACCGAAGCCGGGCTGCGGCACCTGCACGGCGTGCTCGCGACGCGCGAGACGCTGCGCGGGCAGGTCGACATCCAGATCGTCGCGTTTCCGCAATCGGGCGTGCTCAAGCGGCCGGGCACCGACGCGCTGCTGTCCGACGCGCTCGGCGCCGGCGCCGACCTGCTCGGCGGGCTCGATCCGTGCGCGATCGAAGGCGATCCGGTCGAGGCGGTGGACGTGCTGTTCGCGATCGCCGAGCGCCACGGCCGCGGGCTCGACATCCACCTGCACGAGCGTGCGTCGATGGGCGCGTACTCGCTCGACCTGATCCTGCAGCGCACGGCCGCGCACGGCATGCACGGGAAGGTCACGATCAGCCACGGGTTCTGTCTCGGCGATCTTGCCGAACGCGAGCGCGATGCGCTGCTCGCACGGATGGCCGAACTCGGCGTCGCGATCGTCACGACCGCGCCGGCGGATGTGCCGGTGCCGCCGGTGGCCGCGTGCCGCGCGGCGGGCGTGACCGTCATCGGCGGCAACGACGGCGTGCGCGACACGTGGACGCCGTACGGTTCGCCCGACATGCTCGAACGCGCGATGCTGATCGGCATGCGCAACGATTTCCGTCGCGACGACGCGCTCGAAGTCGCGCTCGACTGCGTGACGCACAGCGCCGCGCGCGGTTGCGGTTTCGTCGACTACGGGCTGCAGCCGGGCAGCCGTGCGGACGTCGTGCTCGTCGATGCGCTGACGTTCGCCGAGGCGGTCGTCGCGCGGCCGGTGCGGCGGGTCGTCGTGTCGTCGGGGAAGATCGTCGCGCGCAACGGCGCGCTGGTCTGAGCGCCGTGTCGCGCCGGTATGATCCGGTTTTCAGCCGGATTTCCCGGGAGACGACGATGCGACGCACGACAGCGGCACGGGCCGCACGATGGATGGCGGCGGCCCTGTTCGCCGTGAACGCCGCGCATGCGGTGGCGGCCGGCCCGAACGACGCGCAGCAGGAGGCCAATCGGCGGACCGTGCTCGCGTTCTACGAAAAAGGCCTGAACGACAAAGACGCGGACGCCGCGCTCGCGTATGTGGGCGAACGCTACGTGCAGCACAACCCGAACGCGGCCGACGGCCGCGACGGTTTTCGCAAGTTCGTCGCGTTCCTGCGCGACAAGTATCCGCAGTCGCACAGCGAGATCAAACGCTCGTTCGTCGACGGCGACTACGTGATCCTGCATGTGCACGCGGTGCGCGAACCCGGCACGCGCGGCAGCGCGATCATGGACATCTTCCGGCTGGAGAACGGCAAGATCGTCGAGCACTGGGACGTCAACCAGCCGGTGCCCGAACAGGCCGCGAACGGGAACACGATGTTCTGAGTTGTCCGGAGCGTGCGGCCCCTTCCTCCATCCTGAACGAACCCCGCCGCGCGACTATTCCTCGTGCTCCAGCATCGCCGCGAGCGTCTTCGTCAGCTCGCTGACCATCGGGTCGGCCGTCGGCCGATGCAGGATGGCGATGTCCATGTGCTCGATCGGCGCGAAACCCTGCTTCGCGGTCAGCACGGTGTGCTCGTCCGTCACCACGCGTGCCGGCAGCACGCTGATGCCGAGCCCGTCGGCGACGGCGGCCTGGATGCCGCTCAGGCTCGACGTCGTGAAGCTGATCCGCCAGCGGCGACCGCGCTCCTCGATCGCCTTGATCATGTCGTCGCGATAGAGCCCGCGCGGCGGAAACACGACGATCGGTACCGGGTCGAGATCGATCGACGGATGCTTCGCGCTGTCGATCCAGCGCAGCTTCTCGGGCCAGCGCACGACGGCCTCGCGGCTGTCGCGGCGCTGCTTGATCAGTACGAGGTCGAGCTCGCCTCGGTCGTACGCGGCGCTGACGTCGCGGCTCAGCCCGCACGTCACTTCGAGCTTGACCTGCGGATGTTCGCGATTGAACGCGGCGAGCGCATGGGTCGTGCGGCCCGCCGCGAAATCGTCGGGCACGCCGAGCCGGATCGTCAGTGCGACCGTCGCCCCCGACAGCGCTTCCTGCATCTCGTCGTTCAGCGCGAGCATGCGCCGCGCATAGCTGAGCACCGTCACGCCCGCATCGGTCGGCCGCACGTCGCGCGTGCCGCGGTCGAGCAGGCGGTGCCCGGCGATTTCCTCGAGCCGGCGCACCTTCTGGCTGACCGTCGACTGCGTCGAGTGCAGGCGCGCGGAGGCGGTCGTGAAGCTGCCGCAGTCGGCGACCATCACGAGCGCGCGCAGCAGGTCGAGGTCGAACAGAGGTCTATTCATTTATACACTTTTGCGGATTCGACTATTTCATTCTAAAATGCGTGCGACGACTTTTAACATGGTCGGATGTCGCAGGCAATCGCGGTTTCGCCGGACTTGGTGCGGCGTCGCGGGTGAAGTGGGCACGCTGCTCGAGCGCGGCGCGCAGGTCGATGCGCGCGACGGGCAGGGTCGCACGGTTGGGCAAATTTTCGTCTCGGGGGATTTTCGTCGCGGTATAGGTCGCATCATCAATACAGCCGAATCCGTATCGGACAGGACTTCACGCTACCCGCCAGTATAGACATCGCCATCCCGCCGATATCGGTAAAAACACGCTCTTTGGCAGGCATGCGTCGCACAGGGTAAACACCCGAAACTCCCGGCAATGCAGCCAAAATTCAAGCCCCATCCCTTCCTTCCCGCCCCCCGCCCGTCCTCAATCCCCCTCACCCGCGTTCCCAGCGCTTGCGCTCAAAAATCAAGCAGTCTAGACTGCACCGCAGTTTCATCGAAGTCCCCGTCTTTCGCGCACCGCTCCGCGCCGGCATCCCGGCACGGTGCGATCCACCGGACGCCGGCGCTCGCCCGCCGCGTCGAGACCATCAAGGACCCGCCATGAACCGCACTGCAAAGCTCTTCGTTACCGCGCTGGCGTTTGCGCCGCTCGTGTCGTTCGCGCAGGATACGTCGACGATCCGCTGGGGCATCGATCCCACGTATCCGCCATTCGAGGCGAAGCAGCCCGACGGCTCGCTCGCCGGCTTCGACATCGACCTGCGCAATGCGATCTGCGAGGAACTGCGTGCGAAGTGCGTGTGGGTCGAGCAGGGCTTCGACGGGATGATTCCGGCGCTGCGCGCACGCAAGTTCGACGTGATCATGTCCGCGATGACGGCCACCGACGAGCGGCTCAAGCAGATCGACTTCTCGAACAAGCTGTATGCGTCGCCGGCCGCGCTCGTCGCGCCGGTCGGCTCGAAGCTGCTGCCGACCGCGGCGTCGCTCGCGGGCAAGCGCATCGGGATCGACCAGGGCACGACGCAGGAGGCGTACGCGAAGGCCGAATGGGCGACCAAGGGCGTGACGATCGTCTCGTACCAGAACCAGAACCAGGACCAGGTGTACCAGGATCTCGTCAACGGCCGCCTCGACGCGACCTTCCAGGACAAGACGCAGGCCGGCTACTCGTTCCTGAAGACATCGCGCGGCAAGGGTTACGCGTTCGCGGGCCCCGACGTGACCGACGCGCGCATCACCGGCTACGGCGTCGCGATGGGGCTGCGCAAGGGCGACGCCGACATGAAGAAGCGGCTGAACGACGCGATCGTCGCGATCCGCGCGAACGGCACGTACCAGAAGATCGCCGCGAAGTACTTCGATTTCGACATCTACGGCGCGAAGCCGTGAGCGCCGCACCGCGACCCCGTGATTCACTCAATCGACAGGCAAACCATGACGAGTATCCAGGACCGCGTCGCGCAAGCCGTGACGCCCGAACTGATCGCCGCGTTCCGCGAGGAAGGCGCGGTCTGCATCAAGGGCATCTTTTCGCCCGACGAAGTGGCCGCGCTCCGGGCCGGCATCGACGCGAATCTCGCGCAGCCGAGCGAGCGCGCGAAAGTCGCGAGCAGGCCCGACGATCCGGGCTGGTTCTTCGAGGATTTCTGCAACTGGCAGCACAACGACGCGTACCGCGACTTCATCGTGCGCTCGCCGGCGCCGTCGGTGGCCGCCGCGCTGATGGGCACGGAGCACGTGCGGCTGCATCACGACCACCTGCTCGTGAAGGAACCCGGCACGCGGCAGCGCACGCCGTGGCACCAGGATCAGCCGTACTACAACATCGAAGGCGACGACAACGTCAGCATGTGGATTCCGGTCGATCCGGTGCCGCTCGAATCGACGCTGGAATTCGTCGCGGGCTCGCATCGCGGGCCGTGGCTGATGCCGCGCACGTTCATGGACAAGGAGGCGAAGTGGTTTCCGGAAGGCAGCCTTGCGGACCTGCCCGACATCGAAGCCGATCGCGCGGCGTTTCCGATCCGCCACTGGGCGCTCGAGCCCGGCGACATGGTGTGCTTCCGGATGCTCACGCTGCATGCGTCGGGCGGTACGCAGAACCGCCGGCGCGCGTTCTCGATCCGCTTCGTCGGCGACGATATCCGTCACGCGCCGCGCCGCTGGAAAACGTCGCCCGATTTCCCCGGGCTCGCGGAGCAACTGCCCGACGGCGCGCCGCTCGAACACCCGCTGTTTCCGGTCGTGTGGTCGCGCGGCGCGGGGCAGGCCGGCGCGATCTGACCGCCGCGCGTTTTTTTTTGTGTATCAGCGTGTCTGCGTGTGACGAAGGATCAGGTCGGGTGGCGCCCGGCGCCCGGCTTGAAGCGCGAGCCGAGCCGGTAGCGGTTGCCCGGATGCAGGAAATGCACGAACGTGACGGGCAGCCCGTCCGTCCAGGTGCGGCGCGTGAGCGTGAGGCACGGCTCGTCGGCGCGCATGTCGAGCAGCCGCGCCTGTTCGCCGGTCGGCAGCGACGCGTCGACGACGTGCTCGATTTCCAGTTCGTAGTGCGACACGTTGTTGTACAGGTACTCGGATGGCGGCTCGACCTGGAAATCCTGGTCGATGAAACCGGGCGCGGCGGCCGGGTTCACGTAGCGATCCTCGAGCTGGATCGGGCGGCCATTTTCCTCGTGCACGCACACCACATGAAAGACCGGCGTGTTGACCGGCAGGCCGAACGCGGCCGCGACGTCGAACGATGCGGGCTCGCTCGACCGGCTCAGCACGCGGCAGCGGTATTCGTGCCCGCGCGCGCGGATTTCGTCGCGGATATGCGCAATCATCAGCAGGTTCGACTGCGGCTTCGCCTCGGCGACGAAGGTGCCGACGCCCGCGATGCGCTTCAGCACGCCCTCCTCGGTCAGTTCGCGCAGCGCGCGGTTGACCGTCATGCGCGCGACGCCGAACTGCGCGGCGAGATCGAGCTCGGACGGAATGCGGTCGCCGGGGCGCCAGTCGCCCGACTCGACGTTCTGGCGAACGAGCGTCTTGATCTGCTGGAACGGTGCGGTGGCCTTTGTGACCATCGGAAGATCCTTGCGCGGAAAAGTGACGAGTCTAGTCGTCGTGGCTGACGATGACCAGGATCTCCGCCTGCGCGGCGCCGAGGCTGCGCGTGCGGTGCGGGATGAGTGCGTTGAAATAGACTGAATCGCCGGTCTTGAGTTGCACCGTCTCGTTCGGAAACTCGATTTCGACACGCCCCTTGTGCACGAACAGGAATTCCTCGCCTTCGTGCTCGCGGAACGTCGACGCGACGAACTCGTGCGGCGGGTGCACGACGAACGGCAGCATCTTCTTCGGCGCGACGCCGGCCGCGATGCTTTCGAAGCGGTGCGCGTGGCTGTCGGCCGCGGCGCCCATCGCCGTGCGCTCGCCGGCGCGCGTGACGGTGATCAGCTCGCGATTGCGGCTTTCCGAGAACAACTGTTCGACGTCGACATTCAGCGCCTTCGACAGCTTCAGCGCGACCGCGATCGACGGCACGCTCAGGCCGCGCTCGACTTTCGACAGGTAGCTCTTGGTGAGGCCGGTCTCGTCGGCCAGCACATCGAGCGTCCAGCCCTTCTGTTTTCTGAGCAGCTTCAGGCGAATCGTCATGGGGCGCCAGGTGTCCTTCGAAAAACCGATTGTAACGCATGACACGTTGTGTCATATAATGGATCGAGTGTCGCAAACCCTGGTGGAAACGACTTCGGGCGACGCGACACATCCGACCCATTCAGGAGGCGAACATGGCGGAAACGCTGAATTTGACGAAAGAGGCGCTGGTCGCGCTGGCGGAGCGGCGTCTTGAGAACGAGGTGGGCGACAGCGGCTGGTCCGCGCGGCAGAAGCTCGCGCTCACGTGCCGGATCCTGTTCGACGCGGGCCACGATTCCGGCCTGGCCGGGCAGATCACCTGTCGCGCGGGCGACGCCACGTACTACACGCAGCGGCTCGGGCTCGGCTTCGACGAAATCTCGGCTGCGAACCTGCTGCGCGTCAACGAGGATCTCGACGTCGTCGACGGAGAAGGCATTCCGAACCCGGCCAACCGGTTCCACACGTGGATCTATCGCGAGCGCCCGGACGTGAACTGCATCATCCACACGCATCCGGCGCATGTCGCGGCGCTGTCGATGCTCGAGCAGCCGCTCGTCGTGTCGCACATGGATACCTGCCCGCTATACGACGATTGCGCGTTCCTGAAGGACTGGCCCGGCGTGCCGGTCGGCAACGAGGAAGGCGAAATCATCTCGAAGGCGCTCGGCAGCAAGCGCGCGATCCTGCTGTCGCATCACGGCCAGCTCGTGGTCGGCAAGACGATCGAGGAAGCGTGCATCCTCGCGCTGCTGATCGAGCGGGCCGCGAAGCTGCAACTGCTCGCGATGTCGGCCGGCGAGATCAAGCCGGTACCGCCGGCGCTGGCGCGGGAAGCGCACGACTGGATTTCGAAACCGAAGCGCGATGCGGTGACGTTCGACTATTACGCGCGCCGCGCATTGCGCACGCATCGCGACTGCATCGCTTGAACGAGCGCGTCGCTTCCGTCGCGCTCACTCATCATTGAGGAATACACAACATGTCTATCCTGCTGCAAGGCATCATTGCCTACCCGGTCACGCCGTTTTCCGTCGACGGCGGCGTCGACCTGAAAACGCTCGATGCGCTGATCGAGCGCCTGATCGCCGACGGCGTTCATGCGATTGCCCCGCTGGGCAGTACCGGCGAGAGCGCGTACCTGTCCGACGCAGAATGGGAGGCGGTTGCCACCGCGTCGATCCGCGCGGTGCGCCGGCGCGTGCCGACCGTCGTCGGCATCTCCGATCTCACCACGGCGGGCGCGGTGCGCCGCGCGCGCATCGCCGAACAGGCCGGCGCCGATGCGGTGATGGTGCTGCCGGTGTCGTACTGGAAGCTCGGCAACGACGAGATCGTCGCGCACTACCGCGCGATCGGCGACGCGATCGGCATTCCGATCATGCTGTACAACAACCCGGCGACGAGCGGCGTCGACATGTCGCCCGACCTGATCGCGACGATCTGCCGGACCGTCGACAACGTCACGATGGTCAAGGAGAGCACCGGCGACATCGGCCGGATGCACCGGCTCGCGCAGTTGAGCGATGGCACGATCCCGTTCTACAACGGCAGCAATCCGATGGCGCTCGCCGCGCTGGCCGCGGGCGCGGCCGGATGGTGCACGGCCGCGCCGAACCTGAACGCCGCGTTGCCGCTCGCGCTGGTCGACGCGATGCGCGCGGGCGATCTGGCGCGCGCCAGGTCGGCCTTTCATGCGCAGTTGCCGTTGCTGCAGTTCATCGTCAACGGCGGGCTGCCGGTGACCGTGAAAGCCGGATTGCGCCTGCGCGGCTTCGACGCCGGCGAACCGAGGAAGCCGCTGCTGCCGCTTGGCGAAACGCGCACGCGCGAACTCGAACGCCTGCTTGCGGCACTGGCGGATGGTGTGCCGGCATGAACGATGAAGCACGGCCGGCGATCGCGGTTGCCATCGGCGCGGTGCGGATCGGCACGAGCCGACCGCTGGCCGGCACGCCGCACGCGAGCGCGATCGACAAGCGGCCGGTCGATTCGCGTCTGTGGCTGGGCGCGCTCGGCTTCGCCGGCGACGAGCAGGCCGATGCGCGGCATCACGGCGGGCCGGACAAGGCGGTTCACCACTATGCGCACGATCACTATGCGTGGTGGTCCGCGCAGATCGGCGCGCGCGACGTGCTCGCTCGATCGGGCGCGTTCGGCGAGAACCTGTCGACGCATGGCGTGACCGAGCACGACGTGTGCATTGGCGACGTGTTCGCGCTGGGCGGCGCCGTGCTTCAGGTGACGCAGTCGCGGCAGCCGTGCTGGAAGCTCAACGCGCGCTTCGATCATCCGCGGATGGCCGCGCTCGTGCAGCAAAGCGGCCGGACCGGCTGGTACTACCGCGTGCTGCACGAAGGCTGGGTGGCGCCGGGCGACGTGCTGGCGCTGCATGAGCGCAGCTTTCCGCAATGGCCGTTGTCGACGGTGCTCGATGTGCTGTACCGGCGCACGCTCGACATGGCCGCGCTCGACGCGCTGTGTGACGTCCCGGTGCTGCCGCCCGGCTGGCGCAAGATGCTCGAAAAGCGCCGGACCGAGCGGCAGGTCGAAGACTGGACGAAACGGCTCGAGGGATGACGGGCAGTGGCCCGTGGCTCACGGCTTACCTGGCCGGCAATTCCCGCACGTCGGCCGTCGGCGTGGAGCCGAACGCATCGCTCAGCGCATAGCCGATCAACTGCCGTGCGGCCGCCTCGGGCGTCGCGAGCGCGCCGCTCGACTTCAGCTGGTCGAACTTCTCGCGCATCGGGAAGCTGTCTTCGCTGGTCGAGCGGATCGTCGCCTGCATGCCCGTATCGACGACACCCGGCGCGACGCTGCAGATTCTCTGCGCGTGGTTCGCGTCGAGCGCGACCGCGCGCGCATGGTGATCGAGTGCGGCCTTGGTCGCGCAGTAGATGCTCCAGCCCGCGTACGCATTGCGCGCCGCGCCGCTCGACAGGTGCAGGATCCGGCATTCGGTCGTGGCGGATGCCGCCTGCGCGAGCGCGGCCGACAGCATCAGCGGCGCTGCGACGTTCAGGCCGACCGCGCGCGCGACGATCGCCGGGTCCTGCGCGGCGAGCGGGCCGATCGGATCGACGATACCCGCGTTGTTGAACAGCAGCACGATCGATGCGCCGTCGACGAAGCTGCGCAGCGTGTCGCCGGCCAGCCAGGTCGCGACGGCCGACGCGTCCGACAGGTCGAGTTCGACTTCGGCGAAGCGGTCACCGGCTTGCGATGCGAGCGACGGATGACGGCTGCGCGACACGCCGAGCACGGCGATGCCTTCCTGCAGCAATTGTTCGGCGAGCGATGCGCCGAGACCGCGCGTGTGTCCGGTGACGATGGCGCGCACGTGCGGCGCGGAAGAGGATGCAGTCATGGTGGCGAACGGGTGATTGGGTGAAAAGGTGGGCGGTGTCGACGAGCGGCGCGCAGGCGCGGCAGCAGTGCGTGTTGGGCGGGTGATGCGTGGTATTGATGTGCAGAGGCGGTTGCGCGCGGCGCCGCGGATGTCCGCGTGAACGCCTATCGTAGCGCCGGCATGCGTGTCGCGCAAACGCGGGCATGATTCCGTGACTGCGCCGCGGGCTGCGGCGTGTGTGGAGCGCGAATTCGCGAGTGCCGTACGCATGCATCGCCGCTTGGCACCGGGAGGCTAATACGTTGGACGAAAGCGACTGCGGCAAGTGCGCGCGCCGGCACGGCGAGCAGCGCCGGGCCATGCGTCGCGAGCTATCATATGGCTCGCCCGTTCGCGATGCCGGACGGGCCGCGACCGTTTCCCCTCACCTGCTGCACGCTGCGAAGCCACCATGAACACCACGCCGGATACGCCCACGCCACGCGCCCTTCGCGAACTCACGCCTCTCGAGGCCCGCATTCTCGGTGTGCTCGTCGAGAAACAGCACACGGTGCCGGACACCTACCCGCTGTCGCTGAATGCGCTGACCGCGGGCTGCAACCAGAAAACCGCACGCTCGCCGGTGATGAACGTCAGCGAGGACGAGGTCACGACCGCGCTCGACGGGCTGAAGCACCTGAGCCTCGTGATGGAAGGCAGCAGCAGCCGCGTGCCGCGCTTCGAGCACAACATGAACCGCGTGCTCGGCATCCCGAGCCAGGCGATCGCGCTGCTGACCATTCTGCTGCTGCGCGGCCCGCAGACGGCCGCCGAGCTGCGCCTGAACAGCGCGCGCCTGCACGGCTTCGCGGATATCTCGTCGGTCGAGGCGTTTCTCGACGAACTCGCGGCGCGCGCGCAGGCGCTCGTCGTCCGGCTGCCGCGTGCGCCGGGCGCGCGTGAGAACCGCTGGATGCACCTGATGTGCGGCGAGGTGAACGTGGCCGACTTCGCGGGTGCGGATGGCGGCGGCGCGGATTCCGTGCCACCTTCCGAATTCGAGGCGCTGAAGGCCGAACAGAAACGCCTCGCGGATGAAGTGGCACGACTGAATGCGCTGGTTCAGCGGATGGCCAGCGAACTGGGGATCGACGTCGACGCGCAGGGCGACGCGTCTTGACACAATGACTGCGGTGCTTGCGCATCGACCGGCCTCGTCGCTGCGTGGCCGGGCCGATGCGCGATGCGGATACCGCTACGTACCGCAGCGTTACTTCAGCTTGACGCCTGGTACGAGATAACGCGCACCGTCAGGCTTCAGGATCGGCGCGAGCGCCGCAAATGGCGCGTCGAGCTGTGGCCCGAGACAGGCACCCGCCGCGTGGCCGATACCGGATACGGCGAACGACAGCTTGTCGGGCGCATCGAGTTCGAACGCAAGATACTGGGGGAACACGTCGGCGCACGACAGCGAATTGCCGTAGCCGTCCGTCGGCCGTTCGCCCGGCTCGGCCTTGTCACGTCGCTGCGCGATGAAGCGCATCAATGTGGCGCTCGTTTCCGTGTCGCCGTCCTTGCTTGGCGTAGCCGCGTCGATCACGCGATTCCAGTCGAGATACGCGCCGTGCAGCAGGTCGAACGTGACCGGATCGTAGTGATTGTCCGGGTACGCGCCGCCGCAGAACGTGCTGCCCGATTCCACTATGCCCAATGCCGCGCGCGACAGCCATGTGACTGTCACGTGCTCGTCGTCATAGCCGCCGAGCGTTCCGGCTGCCGGCCCGTCGTCTGTATAGCGTGTCGACGCGCATCCGAGCGCAGCGAGATTCATCTGCCAGTGCCGCTGCTCCAGCAGATGGTTGACCCGCGCCATCACGGCCGGATCGGGATGGCGGCTCAGCCGCGGATAGGCCAGCACCGTGCGCGGGTCGCTCCACATCCGGTACGCAACCGTGTCGTCGCCGATCTCGGAGCCAACTGGCCGTGCGTGCCCTGCGAGCTTCAGCGTTGCATAAGGTGCGTGCTTCATGTCGATGTCCGCGCTGCGCGCGATGCCGCTTCCGACGCCGCCTGCGGAGAGATCGGTGATGGCTTCGACGGAGCCGGGCGCTACCGCGTCGGGATCGTATTCTGCGACGCGGCGCAACGTGAAGGTGCGCGACCTGCCCGAGCGCGCTTCGGTCCAGCGGCCGCGGTAGCCGTCCTTGTCTCGCGTGCCGCGCCAGGTTGCCGTGGCATGATCGAAATCGGCACGCTCGCGGAATCCCGATGTGTTGCGTGCGTCGTCCGGCAACTGCGTGCGCACGAGCGGTTCGACCAGTTGCGCGGGCGTGCCGTGCAGCGGAATATCGACGCCGAACTGCACATAGAAATAGCGACCGGAGAGATTTCCGTCCGCGGCCGGGAGGTTGTCGAGTTCCATCACGACGGCTCCCGCGCCTTGCAGCGTTCCCTCGTAGACCGTGCGTGGCGCGGCATCCGACACGCCCGCGCGCAACGCGATCAGCACCCATGCGATCCGGATAAACGGGCGCATCACCAGCGGCACCCGGTTTGTTCGGAAGCATCGACATCCAGCGCCCTGCCGAACGCGGTTTTCTTGCCGGTGCGCGCATTGGTGTAGATCATCGAATAGATGTTGGCGCCCTGCGACATCATTTCGTATCTCCCGTTGATCTTGCCGTCGACCATTTCGACCCAGGTCGTCGTGAACTGGTGCGGACGGTCTTCGGCGAGCACTTCGTCCTCTTCGTGTTCGATCACCAGCGGGAGGGCCGTTTTCGATTTCGCGTACCGGACCATGCCGCCCGTCCAATTGACCGCATCGTCGTAATAGGTGCGCATCTCGAAGCGCACGGGTTTGTCGCCGTCCGATGTGAAACAGAACACTTCGGTGGAAACCTTGGCGAGCGCCGGCAACGAAATACAGAGCAGTACCGCGGCAAGAGCTTTTTTCATGATGGTGGTGTGCAAGAGATAAAGCGGCTTTTTAACCGACACTGATCCGCGTAGCCCCCGCATCGACGAGCCGGAACAGCAGATCCTCGACAGCCGTCTCGGGCGCGGAACCGAGATCCGCATTGACGCGCCACCCCTGTTCCGTGCGAACCGGTTCCGACAGGTAGTGAACGATGCCATGCAGCCCGTCTTCGGCCGGCGTGTTCTCGTCGTCCACATCGAACCACGCGAAGAACCATGTCTTGAGCGCGTCGATCGCCGCGCTTTCGTCGAGGCCGTCGGCCTCGATCGCGGCCCAGTCCCACACGAACGGGCGGATCGACACGGCCGCCGTTTCGAGGTCGAACGCGAACGGCTCGAAATCCAGTTGCGAGGTCGAATCGACCATCGACGGCTGGCCGGCCGCGTCGCCTTCGGCCGGGATCGTGTCGGCCCGGCACGGCAGCGCGAGCGGCCCTTCGGTGGCCAGCGCGCCGTCGGCCTGCCGGTAGGCCGGTTCGACGATCACGGCCGGTTGAGCTGCCGCTTTCGCGAGCAGGTCGATATAGGGTTGGCGGATGGCACGGAGCAGTTCGGATACGGTCATCGTGGCGTGTCGGTTGGGCAGGAAACGATCGGTCACAGGCAGGCGGTGCGCCGCGCGACCCGCATCGCACGACGGGCCGCTTCGGTAACGGACAGCCGTGATCGTACGGCACTTCATCCGGGTGCGGGCAGTCGGCCGAACGGCCGGGGCGCCAGCATCGCGTTGCGGCGGATTTAGGCGTTTACCTTCAAACAACGGAAAACGCACATCGAACGCGTTCGCGTTGTGCTTCAATTCATCCGGTTTGTACTCCTACTAAAATTACAGATTCAAAACAAACCGGATCATTCATTCACAGGAGACAGTCGATGGCACGGAAACGGTTTTGAAGCGGCAATCGCGATGGTCTGCAACACCGCCGAACTTCCTTCGATGAAAGCAGGATATCCAAGGGGCCTCCACCCATGTCCTCCAGACGTTTGATGATTGCCGCGGCCGCCGTGTCCGCTGCACTGGCCTTCGCCGCACCGCTGGCCAGCGCCGGTACGCCGACCGTGTCCGATCCGTTCTATACGTACACCGGCGCCACGCCATTGGCATCGATTCCACCGGGCACGGTGCTGAAGACGCGCAACGTCACCTATCACGTGGCCGGCATTCCGACCGCGCTGACCGCGCAGCAGCTGCTGTATCGCACCAACAACGCGCGGAACCAGCCCGTCGTCAACGTGACGTCCGTGATCCGGAGCGCGGTCAGCAACGGCCAGGCCATCTCGTACCAGTCGGCCTACGATTCGCTGAACCCGTACGACGAACCGTCGCAGGTGATCGCCGGCGACCGCGACGTCACGAAGGTCATCAACGTGGGCACGTTGTTCTACAGCGCGGAATCGATTCCGCTGTCGACACTGCTGCTGCTGGGCTACAACATCATCGTGCCCGATACGGAAGGCCAGACGGCGGACTTTGCCGCTGGCCCCGAATACGGGATGACGACGCTCGATTCGATCCGCGCGGCGCTCAATACGCCGTCGACCGGCCTGAATCCGTCGAGCAAGGTCGCGATGATCGGCTATTCCGGCGGGGCGATCGCGACGAACTGGGCCGCGCAACTCGCGCCGAGCTATGCGCCCGACATCAACAGGCAGCTCGTCGGCGCGGCGGAAGGCGGCGTGCTGGTCGACCCCGCGCACAATCTGCGCTATGTGGACGGCAGCATCGTCTGGGGCGGCGTCGCCGCGGCCGCGCTCGCCGGGCTGTCGCGCGGATACGGCTTCGACCTGACGCCCTATCTCAGCGACACCGGCGTCGCCGTGTTCAAGGACATCCAGAGCCAGTCGCTCGGGTACATCCTGCCGAAGTACACGGGCCTGCATTGGGCGACGCTGTTCAAGCCGCAATACGCGAACGACATCAACAGCATTCCGGTGTATGTGACGTATGCGAACAAGGTGAATGCGGGGCTGGCCGCGTCGCCGACGATCCCGATGTTTATCGGCCAGGGCACGGCGGGCGCGCTCGACGGCACGTTCGGCAGCCAGGTGGGCGACGGCGTGATGCTTGCGTACGACGTGCGCGCGCTTGCGCAGAAGTTCTGCGCGGGCGGCACGCCGGTCACATACACCGAGTATCCGCTCGAACATGTGGGCGCGATCGCGCCCTGGGTGGCCGGCATGCTGCCGTGGCTCTATGACCGCTTCAACGGGAAAGCCGCGCCGAGCAATTGCTGGCTGACGGCGCTGCTGCCGAGCAATTCGCTGGCGCCCGAGACGCCGCACTAGACGCGCGGGGCGACGCGGTGAAGGGCAGGGCGATCCGCTGCGGATCGCCCTTTTTGCATCCCGCGCCTGCCGTCTGTCGCACGACCCTGACCGCCGTCACATGCATTCCCCCGCCACACCCGGCTGCCGCCTCTCCCGGGTGCCATAATCGAGCCTGCACATCATTCCAGACGTCCCCCGGAGAATCACCATGCAGAACCTCGACAATCCTTCCCACGATCGCGAGGTAGGCAGCGCCGACGCGACGCAGGACACCACGCGCATCGACGACGTCCGCATCGGCGCCGTGCGTCCGCTGATTTCGCCGGCGCTGCTGCTCGACGAGTTGCCGGTGCCGGCCGCCACGCAGACGCTCGTCGAGGATACGCGCCGCGCGATCGGCGACATCCTGCACGGCCGCGACGACCGGCTGCTGCTCGTCGTCGGCCCGTGCTCGATCCACGATCACGACCAGGCGCTCGACTACGCGCGCCGCCTGAAAGTTGCGGCCGATGCGCTGAAGGACGACCTGCTGATCACGATGCGCGTCTACTTCGAGAAGCCGCGCACGACGGTCGGCTGGAAGGGCTACATCAACGATCCGCGCCTCGACGGCAGCTTCCGCATCAACGAAGGGCTGCGCGCCGCGCGGCAGCTGCTGCTCGACGTCAACGCGCTCGGCCTGCCGGCCGCGACCGAATTCCTCGACCTGCTGAGCCCGCAGTACATCGCCGACCTGATCGCGTGGGGCGCGATCGGCGCGCGCACGACCGAGAGCCAGAGCCATCGCCAGCTCGCGTCGGGGCTGAGCTGTCCGATCGGCTTCAAGAACGGCACCGACGGCGGCGTGCAGGTCGCGTCGGACGCGATCGTCGCCGCGGCCGCGAGCCATGCGTTCATGGGGATGACGAAGATGGGGATGGCCGCGATCTTCGAGACGCGCGGCAACGACGACGCGCACGTGATCCTGCGCGGCGGCAAGACCGGCCCGAACTACGATGCCGCGCATGTCGAGGAATGCTGCGCGGTGCTGCGCAAGGCCGGGCTGCGCGAGCAGGTGATGGTCGACTGCTCGCATGCGAACTCGAACAAGTCGCACGAGCGGCAGATCGACGTCGCGCAGGATCTCGCGCGGCAACTGTCGCAGGGCGAGCACCGGATCGTCGGCGTGATGGTCGAGAGCCATCTCGAGGCCGGGCGGCAGGATCTGAAGCCGGGCGTGCCGTTGCAGTACGGCGTGTCGATCACCGATGCGTGCTTGAGCTGGACGCAGACGGAGCCGGTGCTCGACGTGCTGGCGGAGGCGGTGCGGCATCGGCGGGTGTATTCGCGGAATGCGTGAAGGGGCGGCGCCGACATGAGTGCTGCGTCATCGCGTTCGATGCAGCATCTCGCGAGTGGCGCTAACATGGGCCGGTGCGATGTGTCGCGCACGCAGGCGGCTAGGCCGGCCGCGGATATCGACAACAATTCACCGGAGTGCATAAAAGCATGGCGTTCTACAAAACCCTCATCGCAGCAACCATCCTCGCATCGAGCGTCAGCGCACACGCGCAGATCGCCGGCACACAGCCGCTCAGCGTCACCGTCGAGCAATCGCAGGCGCTGCTCGAAGGCTGGAGCGTGAAGAAGAGCGTGCTCGGCAAGGCCGTCTACAACGACGCGAACCAGAAGGTCGGCACCGTGCGCGACCTGATCGTCGCGCCGGACGGCTCGGTGTCGGCGGCGATCGTGTCGGCCGGCGGTTTCCTCGGCGTGGCCGCGCATGACGTCGCGGTGCCGATCGCGTCGCTCGACGTGCGCAACGGCAACATCTACCTGCCGGGCGCGACGAAGGATGCGCTGAAGGCGACGCCGGCGTTCCAGTACACGAAGGTGCCGTCGCCGCCGAAGCCGAAGAAGATCGACGACAAGCACTGATCGATGCGGCCCGGCGCGCGCTGCGCCGGGGCAGTCCGACCGCGGGCGATGGCTGCTCCCGCGCGTCGGCGCGATCGTCGGAGGCCGGGCGCTACATCATGGCGGCGAACGGATTGCGTCGACGATCGATGACGATGCGGCTGCGTTGCCGCTGTGCATCCGGCGCGAATCGGTATCGCGATTCACGCCGCAGCACGAATGCCGGCGCTCAGCTTGCCGGCATCTTCCCGTCCACCCACACCCCATCGAAACCGAACGCAACCGGCCCGCTCAGGAACACGCTGCCGGTGCCGTCCCATTGAACGGCGACGTCGCCGCCGTCGCATTCCACCCGCACCGTATGGTCGAGCAGCCCGCGCCGGATGCCGTTGACCACCGCGCCGCACGAACACGAGCCCGAACCGAGCGGCACGCTGCCGCCGCGCTCCCAGATGCGCAGGCGGATATGCGAGCGGCCGATCACCTGCACGAAATGCACGTTGGTTTTCAGCGGAAACAGCGGATGCGTTTCGATCGCCGGGCCGAGCGTTTCGATATCGACTGTACCGAGATCGTCGACGAAGAACGTGCAGTGCGGATTGCCCATGTTGCACGCGGCCGGTGCGCCGGGCAGCGGAAGGGCGAGCGTGTCGACGGCTGCGGCGACGGGCACGTCCTGCCAGTCGACGCAGGGCGCGCCCATCTCGACCGTGATCAGCCCGTGCGCATCGTGCGAACAGAGCAGGCGCCCGCGGTTGGTGCGCAGCACGACCGACGCCGCGCCGGTTTCCCGCATCAGCTTCCATGCGACGCCGCGCGTCGCGCTGCCGCAGGTATCGAGCATTGAGCCGTCGGGGTTCCAGAACGCGACGCGGGCGGCCGCGTCGTCGCAGTCCGATAGCACCGCGAGCTGGTTGAAGCCGATGCCGCGATGCCGGTCGCCGATGCGCCGTACGAGGTCGCGGTCGATCGCATGTGTGTATTCCCGATCATCGCCGCGCAGGTCGACGATGACGAAGTCATCGCCATTCGCGTTCATCTTCTGAAATCGGATCGGCATGGCGGTTCCGGAATCGAGGCAGGCAAGTACTGTACGTGGCTTGCCGGGCGCGATCAATCGCGGCCGGATAAGGTAGATGCGGCGCGATCTACGTAATTTTACGTAGCCCCGCATACGTAGTTATCCGCTTGTAAGCCGCCCCCGTCGCACGGAATACTACGGCCCATTGCCGCGGCCTTTGCAAGACCGCGGCACGACGCATCGACGTCACGCGTGTGCGGCCACTTCGCCGCATGCCATCAAAACCACATTGGAGACCAGGAGACGCCATGAATCGGGCTTCCAGTACCCTGCTCTGGATCGCGGTCGCGCTGCTCGGCGCGTTCTCGTTCGGAACGATCGCACTCGCGCACGGCGAGCGCGTCAGTGCCCTCTGGATCGTGATCGCCGCTGTCTGCGTGTATCTGATCGCGTATCGCTTCTACAGCCGTTTCATCGCCAGCAAGGTCATGCAGCTCGACGGGCTGCGGATGACGCCGGCGGTCAAGTACAACGACGGCCTCGACTACGTGCCGACCAACAAGTACGTGCTGTTCGGCCATCACTTCGCCGCGATCGCCGGCGCGGGGCCGCTCGTCGGGCCCGTGCTCGCCGCGCAGATGGGCTATACGCCCGGCATGCTGTGGATCCTGGCCGGCGTCGTGTTCGCCGGCGCGGTGCAGGACTTCATCGTGCTGTTCATCTCGACGCGCCGCGACGGCCGCTCGCTCGGCGATCTCGTCAAGATGGAGCTCGGCACGGTGCCCGGCGTGATCGCGCTGTTCGGCGCGTTCCTGATCATGGTGATCATCCTCGCGGTGCTCGCGCTGATCGTCGTGAAGGCGCTGACCAATTCGCCGTGGGGCACGTTCACCGTCGCCGCGACGATTCCGATCGCGCTGTTCATGGGCGTCTATACGCGCTACATCCGTCCGGGCCGCATCGGCGAAGTGTCGATCATCGGCTTCGTGCTGCTGATGGCGTCGATCGCGTTCGGCCAGACCGTGCACGATTCGCCCGCGCTCGCCGCATGGTTCACGTTCAGCGGCACGCAGCTCACGTGGATCCTGATCGGCTATGGCTTCGTCGCATCGGTGCTGCCGGTGTGGCTGCTGCTCGCGCCGCGCGACTACCTGTCGACGTTCCTGAAGATCGGCACGATCCTCGGCCTCGCGATCGGCATCCTGGTCGTCGCGCCGGAACTGAAGATGCCCGCGCTGACGAAGTTCGTCGACGGCACGGGCCCGGTATGGTCGGGCAACCTGTTCCCGTTCCTGTTCATCACGATCGCATGCGGCGCGGTGTCGGGCTTCCACGCGCTGATCTCGTCGGGCACGACGCCGAAGCTGATCGACAACGAAACCAACGCGCGCTTCATCGGTTACGGCGCGATGCTGATGGAATCGTTCGTCGCGATCATGGCGCTGGTCGCCGCGTGCGTGATCGAGCCGGGCATCTACTTCGCGATGAACGCGCCGGCCGCCGTGCTCGGCTCGACGCCGGAAGCCGTCGCGAACACCGTCACGCAGTGGGGCTTCGTGCTGACGCCCGACATGCTCACGCAGACCGCGAAGGCCGTCGGCGAAACGACGATCATCGCGCGCGCGGGCGGCGCGCCGACGCTGGCCGTCGGCATGGCGCACATCCTGCACCAGGTGATCGGCGGCGAAGCGATGATGGCGTTCTGGTATCACTTCGCGATCCTGTTCGAGGCGCTGTTCATCCTGACGGCCGTCGACGCCGGCACGCGCGCGGGCCGCTTCATGCTGCAGGATCTGCTCGGCACGTTCCACCCGGCGCTCAAGCGCACCGAGTCGCTGCCCGCGAACCTGGTCGCCACCGGGCTGTGCGTGGCCGCGTGGGGCTACTTCCTGTACCAGGGCGTGGTCGATCCGCTCGGCGGCATCAACACGCTGTGGCCGCTGTTCGGCATCTCGAACCAGATGCTCGCCGCGATCGCGCTGGTGCTCGGCACCGTCGTGTTGTTCAAGATGAAGCGCGAGCGCTATGCATGGGTGACGATCGTGCCGACGGCATGGCTGCTGATCTGCACGCTGACGGCCGGCTGGCAGAAGATTTTCGATGCGAACCCGAAGGTCAGCTTCCTCGCGCACGCCGCGAAGCTGCAGGCCGCGGTGGACGAAGGCAAGGTGCTCGCGCCGGCCAAGTCGATCGCGCAGATGAAGCGGATCATCTTCAACGACTACATCGATGCGGCGCTGGCCGGGCTGTTCATCTTCGTCGTCATCAGCATCGCGGTGTACGGCGCGATCGCCGTGCTGCGCGCGCGCCGCGAGTCGAAGCCGACCGTGCGCGAGACGCCGTACGAAGCGATGCCGGCCGCGCAGGCGCTCGGCAGCGGACGTTAAGGGGAGGCCGCGATGTTCAGCGATCTTGGCAGCGACCTGCGCAGTGCGGGGCGTTACCTCGGGCAGGCGTTGCGGCTGATGGTCGGCCTGCCCGACTACGACACCTACGTCGCGCACATGCGTGAAACCCATCCGGACCGCGAGCCGATGACGTACGAGGAATTTTTCCGCGAGCGTCAGAATGCGCGGTACGGGTCGGGAGCAGGGAAGTGCTGCTGAACCGGGCCGGTGAAACGGTTCGGTGATTTACAAGGAAGCGCCGCGATGGATTTCGCGGCGCTTTTTCTTTGGCGGGGTGGGCGGTGCGCCTATCGCGGGTATCGCCGCGTCGTTTGCCGGCGCGCAGCACGGCAAGGTCCGGTGGCCGGTATCATAGAACTCATTTTTCCCCGGTGGACCCGCAGGAGAACACGTCGTGCATGTCGGTGAGCGTTTCAACAGCATTTCCCATCTCGTCGGCGCGGTGCTGTCGGTGGCCGGCCTCGTGGCGCTCGTGACGATGGGCGCGCTCGAAGGCGACCCGTACAAGGTGGTGAGCTTCAGCGTGTACGGCGCGATGCTGATCCTGCTCTACGCGATCTCGACGGCGTACCACAGCGTGCGCAACCCGCGCCTGAAAGCGATCCTGCAGAAATGCGACCATTCGGCGATCTACCTGCTGATCGCCGGCAGCTACACGCCGTTCACGCTGGTCACGTTGCGCGGCCCGTGGGGCTGGTCGCTGTTCGGAGTGAGCTGGGGGCTCGCCGTGCTGGGCATCGTGCAGGAACTGACGCTCGGGCGGCGCACGCGCATGCTGTCGATGATCCTGTACGTGCTGATGGGCTGGCTCGCGCTCGTCGCGGTGCGCCCGCTGATCCATGCGCTGCCGCCGGTGGGCACCGCATGGCTCGTGGCCGGCGGCGTGATCTACAGTGCCGGGATTTACTTCTTCATCAACGATGAGCGTATTCGCCACGGGCACGGTATCTGGCACCTTTTCGTGCTGGCCGGCAGCCTGTGCCAGTTCGTCAGCGTCGCGATGTATGTCGCGTGAGTGGAATGCCGCGTTGAGCCGCTGACGACAAGCAAGGGCGCGTCCGGGGAATGCGCTGTCGGCGCGCGGCGGTCTGTATGGGCGCGGCCCGCTCGGCGGCGGCCGTCATGCGCGGTCGGGCGCCGGTGCCGCGGCTTGCAGCGCGAGAAAGCCGACCCATCCCCAGTACACGCGATGATGCGCGATCAGCCCGTCGCGCAGATCCATCACCTCGACGAGATCGACCTGGTCGCCTTCCGGCGTTTCGCGCGGATATTCCCATGTGAGCTGGCGGCCGTTCGAGAAGAACAACCCGGTCCGGTACCAGCGTCCGAGCCGGTTGCCCGGATTGCGCAGGCCGGCCGCGAAGAATTCGCCGATCGCGGCCTTGCCGTGCAGCACGCCTGAGCCGTGGTCGGGCAGCGCAACGACGACGAGCGGCGTTTCGAGCACCGCGTCGCCCGCGTACAGCGAAATCAATGCATCGAGGTCGCGAGCGACAACGGCGGCGTGCCAGCTTTCATGGATGCGCCGGGCATCGGCGTCGGCGTGTGTCATGGCGGGTTCCCTGAAGTGTCGATAACGGAACCCACTGTATTGGCGCGACGCCGCGAGACGTTTCACGTCGGCCCGAAACGTGGATGCGGCCCTGGTTGAAGGCGGCCGCGCGCCGGACCTTATCCAGCCAGCGCGTCGAGATTCAGCACATACGATTTGCCGATCCACACCGCGCAATCGCGATGGTCGCGCAGGTCGTCGCCGGTATTCGGATGCAGGAAGATATCGAGCGCGCCGTGGTTCAGCACGAGCCACGGCACGATGTCGTCGAATCGCGCGGCGTCGAATGCGATCTGGTACGACCATGCCGGATGCGGGCCGACGAGGCGTTCGTGAAAGCGGCCGAGTTCGATGACCGCGCCGAACCGTTCGTCGACGACCTGGCGAAACGCCCAGGCCGCGTCGCGGCTGGCCGCATCGAAATAGACGTGCGCGTGCCAACTGTCGATGGCGGTGGTGTCGAGGGCAGCCATGGAAGGACTCGATAAAAAAGGGGAATGCGTGAGGCGCCGTGCGAAACGGCCGATGCATGATTATCGCGCGTCCTTGCCGTATGCGTCCTGTCGCGATCCGGCAATCCGAAGCCGATGATTTGTCCTGTATCAGAAGAACCGTTTGATCCGATGAAACCGGGCTTGTGGTATCCGCATGCGCGATATCACGCGGGAAGCCGCGCCGGCACGTGCGCTGGCCGGGGTGGCACAGGCAACACATCATTTCGGAAATTGAAAAGGCGGTGCGCGCGTCGTTTCGGATCGCCCGCAAAAATACAATCAGGTAATTGAATGAAATAAGGAAATTCCGGTTCGGCGGGATTCGCGAATGACGCAGATCGCATGCCGAATGCGAAGCCGAAAATATCAATTGCGAAATCGGCTATTCAAGCGGAATGCGGCGCGACATACGATGGTTTCAACGCATCGACGATCGCGATCGATGCGGGGACAACCATCTGGAGGCCACCATGCGATCCCTCGTTCCCGTTGCTGTTCTTTCCTGCGCACTCGTTGCGCTGCCCGCCGTCAGCTTTGCGCAGTCGGCCGGCTCCGACTGGCAGTCGAATGCCGCGCGGCTGAGCTGGTCGGCGGCGCGCGCCGAAACCGACGCGCAACTGATGCAGATGACGCGTGCCGGCTATCGCGCGACGACGGCCGGCAACCAGAACTATCCGCTCGCGATGCAGCGTGCGCTCGAACGTGTCCACAATCCGGTGCCCGACCGGTCGCGCGAGGAGCGGGCTGCGATGGAAGCGCGCGCCGCGCGCGACGCGCAGGGCGGCCATCCGGTCAAGGCGTTCTTCGTGAAGACCGCGTACTACCTGAAGGGCGAGAACACGTTCTGATGCAGGAGACGCGCATGGCTTGCCCGACCCGATTCGCCGACGTCGTGCGCGCGTCGGCGCCGCGCCGGTTGCCGGATGGGCGGGCAACGCCGCAACGCAGCGCCGCGCGACGGCGTGCGAAGCTCAACCACGATGCAGGCCGCGGCACGATCGCCTGCCGTGCCGCGTGGCCGGATTTCGCGGCGAGCGATGCTGCCGCCGGCGAGCGCGAATCATGAAGGCCGGCCGGAAGAACCGTCGCCACGTGCCGCTGACGCGTGAATGGCTGCTGCCGCTGCCGCCCGCGCATGCACGCGACATCTCGCTGAAATGCCACATGGCGCTCGTCGCGCTGCGCGGCGAGCATGGCAACGAGGCGCTGCTGATGCGGTTGCGCACGAGCGTCTATCTGGTGTTCCTGGCGATCGACGACGCGGTGTGCGCGGACGCGGACATCGACCTGTGCGTCGACGCTGAGCGTGCGCTCGATGCGGGTGTGGCGCGCGCGGCGCAAAGCGGCGCTTGGGCGCTGCGCGACGACGAGTGCGCGGTGCTCGAGCGCGTGCTGGTGGCGCACGACACCTGCGTCGCGACGCTCACGCGGCATCGGCTCGCCGAGCTGTGGCGTCACGTCTGCATGTTCGCGACGAGCGGCCAGCCGGCGCTCGTCGCGAACGCGGCGGAGAAGATGCGCGCGCACGCGGCCGAATCGCTGGTCGCGTAGTGCCGCGACAGGTTTCACGGGGAGGATGGAGGAGACAGGGCCGGCCGCACCGGCGCGGCCGATGCAATCGCGCGACGTCGACGATTGCGCGGCCGCCGCGGCAACGTGGTGCGGGCACAATCCAGCGGCCCAAAACAAAAGCGCCACGGAGCGAACTCCGTGGCGCTTCATTCATGCCCGCGTGCCGGCGCGGAGGCGCAGCCCCCGCGACGCGAAACGCGCTTAAGCGGCCGTTGCCGGCTTCGCCGGCTTCTGCAGCTTGCCCTTGCCGGCGCGCTGGATTTCCTCGAGCTTGATCTCGACGTGGCGCGAGAACACGTACTCGGCCGGACGCTGCTTCGCGATCGAGATGTCCGGTGCGAACGGGCCGTCGGTCTTGATGCCCTTCGTGCTCACGCGCAGCGCCTTCAGCGGGTGCGCGATCGTGTCCATCACGGCCGTTGCCTCGAAGCCGCAGTGGACCATGCAGTCCGCGCACTTCTCGTAGTTGCCGACGCCGTAGTTGTCCCACTCGGTCGTTTCCATCAGTTCCTTGAAGGTCTTCACGTAACCTTCGCCGACCAGGTAGCACGGCTTCTGCCAGCCGAACACCGTACGCGCCGGGTTGCCCCACGGCGTGCACTTGTACGTCTGATTGCCGGCCAGGAAGTCGAGGAACAGCGACGACTGGCTGAACGACCAGCGCTTGCCGCCTTCGCCGCGCTTCAGGATTTCGCGGAACAGGTTCTTCGTCTTGTCGCGGTTCAGGAAGTGCTGCTGATCCGGCGCGCGCTCGTACGCGTAGCCCGGCGACACCGTGATGCCGTCGACGCCGATCGGCCCCAGCGTGTCGAAGAACTTCGCCACGCGCTCGGGCACCGCATCGTTGAACAGCGTGCAGTTGATGTTCACGCGGAAGCCGCGGCGCTTCGCTTCCTTGATCGCCGCGACGGCCTTGTCGTACACGCCTTCCTGCGACACCGAGTGATCGTGCGCCTGCTGGTCGCCGTCGAGGTGGACCGACCAGACGAAATACGGGCTCGGCGCGTAGTCGTCCATCTTCTTTTCCATCAGCAGCGCGTTCGTGCACAGGTACACGAATTTCTTGCGCTTCATGATGCCCTTGACGATTTCCGGCATCTCCTTGTGGAGCAGCGGTTCGCCGCCGGCGATCGACACGACGGGCGCGCCGCACTCGTCGACGGCCTGCAGGCATTCCTCGACGGACAGGCGCTGGTTCAGGATCGGATCCGGATAATCGATCTTGCCGCAGCCGTTGCACGCGAGGTTGCAGCGGAACAGCGGCTCGAGCATCAGCGCGAGCGGATAGCGTTTGTTGCCGGACAGGTGCTGGCGCACGATGTATGCGCCGACACGGACTTGCTGGAGCAGCGGAATAGACAAGGGATGTCCTCCTTAAACTTCGCGGGCGACAGCTTGCGTGAGCTTCGCCGGCAGCTTGAATTCGACTTTTTCCTCACGGCCCGCCATCGTCGCGACATCGACGGGCCCCAGCGCGCGCAGCGCGCCGATTACATCCTCGACCATCTCTTCGGGCGCCGACGCGCCGGCGGTCAGGCCGACCGTCTGCACGCCCGCAAACCATTCGGCTTTCACTTCCGAGCCGTCGGCGACGAGATAGCTCGGCACACCGCTTTCGGTGCCGATCTCGCGCAGGCGGTTCGAGTTCGAGCTGTTCGTCGCGCCGACGACGAGCAGCACGTCAACCTGTTCGCTCAGCTCGCGCACGGCGGCCTGGCGATTCTGTGTGGCATAGCAGATGTCGCGCGTGTCCGGGCCGACCAGGTCGGTGAACCGGCGCTGCAGCGCTTCGATGATGCCGCGCGTATCGTCGACCGACAGCGTGGTCTGCGTGATGTACGCGACCGGCGTATCGACGGGCAGCGTCAGCGTCGCGACTTCGGCTTCGCTCTGCACGAGGATCACCTCGGCCGGAATCTGGCCGATCGTACCCTCGACTTCCGGGTGGCCCGCGTGGCCGATCAGGATCAGCCGGCGGCCCGCCGCGACATACTGGCGGCCCTGCACGTGCACCTTCGTGACGAGCGGGCAGGTCGCGTCGAGCACGTCGAGCCCGCGCGTTTCCGCATCGCGCTCGACCGTCTGGGCGACACCGTGCGCGCTGAAGATCGCGACAGCGCCGTGCGGCACCTCGTCGAGTTCCTCAACGAATCGTGCCCCTTTATTACGCAGGTTTTCGACGACATGCCGGTTATGAACGATCTCATGACGCACATAGACCGGCGCGCCGTGCTGTTGCAGCGCGCGATCGACGATCTCGATCGCACGGACAACCCCCGCACAAAAGCCGCGGGGCTGGGCAAGGATGACTCGCATAAGTGAGCGAACTCCGACGACAGACGCCGGGGTTCGAGGAGCTGGCACCAACTCGATCGCCCCGGCTTGATGTTATGAAGGCAGGAACGAACCGGCCAGACCAGGCCCCGGAACCCCGAATTAATCGCGCATTTTAACCCTATCGGGAAGTCCTTGCTCTGGTGCCGTGTCGTCCGTGTTGCAATTGCGGGAGAGCCGCGTCGGCGCTGGCGCGCGCGGAACCCAGTAAACTACGCGGTTTCGCGGGCGGCCGCTCCGGCTGCCCGGCGTCGCGCTCATTTCAAGGCCATTCGATGACCGTCGATTCTTATGCGTATTGCCCGGCCGCCCGCGCGGTTTCGGGCGTTTTGTTCCTGACCCCCATTCAACATGCCGGTGTCCGGCCGGAGGCGCGCCGATGATGCTGGCGATCGCTTTCCTGGTGTCCGGCCTGTCGCTGATGATCTGGATCGTGCTGCTCGTCGCGCGCGGCGGCTTCTGGCGCGCGGTGCCGGCGCGGCCGCTGCCGCCCGACGCGCGCGGCGCCGCGGCCGACGCCGGCTGGCCGGCCGTCGTCGCGGTCGTGCCGGCGCGCAACGAGGCCGACGTGATCGCCCGCGCGGCGACTTCGCTGCTCGAGCAGGATTATCCAGGCGACTTTCATCTGATCATCGTCGACGACCACAGCGACGACGGCACCGCCGACGCGGCCCGTGCGGCGGCGCTCGCGATCAACCGCGCCGACCGGCTGACGGTGCTGGCCGCGAAGCCGCTGCCGGCCGGCTGGTCGGGCAAGGTATGGGCGCAGTCGCAGGGGATCGCCGCGGTGCAGACGCTCGGCCTGCCGGCCGACTACCTGCTGCTGACGGATGCCGACATCGGCCACCCGCCCGATGCCGTCGCGCAGCTCGTCACGCGCGCGCAGGCCGAGCACCGCGATCTCGTGTCGCTGATGGTGCGGCTGCGCTGCGATTCGTTCTGGGAAAAGGCGCTGATCCCGGCGTTCGTGTTCTTCTTCGCGAAGCTCTACCCGTTCTCGTGGATCAACAATCCGCGCAACCGGACGGCCGGCGCCGCGGGCGGCTGCATGCTCGTGAAGCGCACGGCGCTCGAGGAAGCGGGCGGCATCGAGTCGATCCGCGGTGCGCTGATCGACGACTGCAGCCTCGCCGCGCAGATCAAGCATCGCGGCAGCGGCCGCCATCCGATCCGGCTCGACCTGGCCGACCGCAGCGTGTCGCTGCGCCCGTACGACAGCTGGCGCGACATCTGGAACATGATCGCGCGCACCGCGTTCACGCAGCTGCACTATTCGCCGCTGCTGCTGGCCGGCACGCTGCTCGGGATGGCGATCATCTATCTGGTGCCGCCCGTCGCGGCGCTCGCATACGGTGCGCGCGCGTGGCCGGCGTGGCTCGCGTGGGCGTCGATGTGCGCCGCGTATGCACCGATGCTGCGCTACTACCGGCGCTCGCCGCTGTGGGCGCCCGCGCTGCCGCTCGTCGCGCTGTTCTACGTCGGCGCGACGTTCGCGTCCGCGTGGCGCTACTGGCGCGGCAAGGGCGGCCAGTGGAAGGCGCGCGTGCAGGCGCCGGTGGATCGCTGAGCGTTTCGCGCGCCGCCGGCGCGCGGACCGGGACGCTGCCGTTCCGGCAGCCGGAAAGCAAACAGCCCGATCGGAAACCGGTCGGGCTGTTTTGTTTTCGGCGGTGCTGCTTGCCGGTGCTTACCGCTGGGTCAGCATCATGTACATCTGGACCACGACGTCCGGCGAGAACGTGAACGGAACCCAGCCGTAGCCGGTGTGGCGGGCGACCAGCAGGCGGTCGCCGTTCGACTGCTTCTGCACGGCCATCATCGGGTTCTTCGTCGTCACGAAACGCCAGCCGGCCGGGATGCCGGGCGGCGGCTCCGGCTGCATCGACGCGCGCGCATGCGCGAGTTCCTCGATCAACTGACCGAGTTGCTCCGGATGCAGCGTGATCGATTCGCCGTTGATGGTCAGCGTGAGTTCGTGCTGCGACGGACGCGCCACGTGCAGCGTCGCCTTGTCGGCCGGGGCGGCGGCGGCTTCGGCTTCGGTTTCAGTCGCGGCTTCGGCTTGCGCCGGCGCAACGATCGCGGTTCCGGCGTCGGCTGCTGCATCGGCTGCAGCCGACGCGGATGCGTTCACAGCCGGTTCCGCCGTCGGCGTGCCTGCCGGTGTCGGTTCGACGGTTTCGGCGGCAACGGCCGGGGCGGCAACTGCGTTTGTCGCGGCTTCGTTGACGACGGCCTCGACCAGCGCCTCGGCGTCGGCGACGGCCTTCGCGTGGTGTTGTGCTGCGGCTTCGGCCTGCGCGATCGCTTCGGCATGGCGCTGCGTGAGGGCTTCGGCCTGCGCGGTGGCGTCGGCGTGGCGCTGCGCGGCGGCTTCGGCCTGCGCGATCGCTTCGGCGTGGCGTTGCGTGACGGCTTCGGCCTCGGCGGCCGCATCGGCATGACGCTGCGCGGCGGCCTGCGCTTCGGCGATCGCTTCCGCGTGACGCTGCGCGAGCGCTTCGGCCTCGGCGATCGCGGCCGTGTGGCGCTGCGTGGCCGCTTCGGCTTCGGCGGCCGCTTGCGTGTGACGCTTCGCGGCGGCCTCGGCTTCGGCGGTCGCTGCCGCATGGCGCTGCGCGGCCGCACCGGCTTCGGTCGCGGCGGCGTCATGGCGTTGCGCGGCGGCCTCCGCTTCGGCGATCGCCGCTGCGTGTCGTTGCGATGCGGCTTCGGCATCCGCGTGACGTTGCGCGAGTGCTTCGGTCCGTGCGGTGGCTTCCGTATGGCGCTGCACGGCGGCTTCGGCTTGCGCGGCGGCATCCGTA
The DNA here is from genome assembly GCF_019091065.1 of Burkholderia sp. GbtcB21. Lineage (NCBI taxonomy): Bacteria > Pseudomonadati > Pseudomonadota > Betaproteobacteria > Burkholderiales > Burkholderiaceae > Burkholderia > Burkholderia sp. GbtcB21. The sequence goes on along the minus strand of NZ_JAGXKA010000011.1, from coordinate 83,579 downwards.
TGACAGTGGGTGGCGGCTTCGGCGGCGGCGGCGGCTTCCGCGTGGCGCTGCTGCGCGGCTTCGGCGTCGGCGGCTGCCGCCGTATGGCGCTGCGCAGCGGCCTGCGCTTCGGCTTCCGCGGCAGCGTGACGTTGCGCCGCGGCCTGGGCTTCCGCTGCTGCGGCGCGCGCGAAGGCTTCCGCGCTGCGGGCCGCCTGCTGCGCGGCGTGGTGATCGTGGAGGAGCTGATCGACGCCCGCGTTGAGCGAATCGATCTGATCGTTCAGGTTCATGCGTGTCTTCTCTGCGTAAGACCCGCGATTTTACCCGCTGCACACGTGCCGGTCCGCGCGCGACGTGTAACAAAGTGCGCAAGGCGGCGCGCCGCGCGCCGCTTTGTGTTATTTCAGGTACCCCGCCGAGCGGAACCAGTCGAGCGCATCGCGCAGCCCTTCGCGGTACGGGCGCGCACGGTAGCCGAGCTCGCGCTCGGCCTTCGCGGACGTGAAATACATCTTGTTCTTCGACATCCGCAGCCCGTCCACGGTGACGAACGGCTCCTTCTTCGTGAACTTCGCGACCGCTTCGGCGCCGACCGCGAGCGGGTACAGCGGCCAGCGCGGCAGCGCGATCGTCGGCGCCTTGCGGCCCGTCATCTGCGCGATGTCGGCCAGCATCTGCTGCAGCGGCAAGTTCTCGCCGCCGAGGATGTAGCGCTCGCCGATCCGGCCGCGTTCGAGCGCGAGGAAGTGGCCGTGCGCGACGTCGTCGACGTGCACGAGGTTCAGCCCCGTGTCGACGAACGCGGGAATCTTGCCGAGCGCGGCTTCGACGATGATGCGGCCGGTCGGCGTCGGCTTCACGTCGCGCGGGCCGATCGGCGTCGACGGGTTGACGATCACGGCCGGCAGCCCTTCGTCGGCGATCATCCGCTCGACCGCGCGTTCCGCGAGCACCTTGCTGCGCTTGTAGACGCCGATCGCCTGCTCGGGCGCGAGCGGCCGGTTTTCGTCGGACGGGTCGCCCGCGCTCGTGACCTTCAGCGTCGCGACGCTGCTCGTGTAGACGATCCGCTCGACGCCTTCGGCGCGTGCCGCGCGCATCGTCGCGACCGCGCCTTCGAGGTTCGCGCGCTCGATCTCGTCGGGATCGGGCGCCCACAGCCGGTAGTCGGCCGCCACGTGCAGCAGGTAGCGCACGCCGCGCAGCGCGGCGCGCATCGACGCCTCGTCGCGCATGTCGCCGGTGACGATCTCGGCGTCGAGATCCGCGACGTTCGTGCGCGGGCTGGTCGGGCGCACGAGCACGCGCACCGCATAGCCTTTCTGCTGCGCGATGCGCGCGACGGCCGAGCCGACGAAACCGGATGCGCCGGTGACGAGAACGAGATCGCGGGAGGTATCAGTCATGCGTTTCCTTCAGGGCGCGCGCGAGCGGCGCGGCGGTTGAGCGTCGGCGAGATTGTACGTGGTCGGCGCGTGCGGCGACGCAACGCCGGCGCCCCGGCGGGCCGTGCTTCCGTGGCGGCGCGGTGGCGGCGCGCGGCCGGGCCGCCGCACGCGTGTGCGAAGCGGCCGACGCGACTACAATGCCGGGCTTGAATGCAACGGGAGGGCGACGCGATGAGCCGCAATGAACTGGACGAACGGATCGAGACCTACTACGTGCGGGTGCGCGGCGTCGTGCAGGGCGTCGGCTTCCGTCATGCAACGGTGCGCGAGGCGCATTCATTGAAGCTGCGCGGCTGGGTCGCGAATCTCGAGGACGGCAGCGTCGAGGCGATGATCCAGGGCCCCGGCGCGCAGATCGACCGGATGCTCGCGTGGCTGCGCCACGGGCCGCCGGCCGCGCGCGTAACCGAGGTGACGTTCGAGGAACGCCGGACCGAAAGGCGCTTCGATCGTTTCCAGCAGCAGTAACAGGCGCACAACAACCATGACGGGGTATCCGGACGCCGGGCGCGGCCTCATGCTGTCGGTGATGGCATCGACGCTGTTCGCGCTGATGTCGGTTTACGCGAAGCTGCTCGCGCCGCTCACCGGGCTCGACATCTTCGCGTGGCGCGTGTTGTGGACCGCGCCGGGCGCGCTCGCGCTGATCGCGTTGCGCGGCCGCTGGCCCGCGCTCGCCGACCTCGCGCGGCGCGGCATGCGCGACTGGCGTCTGCTGATCGCGCTGCCCGCGAGCGCGGCGCTGCTCGGCCTGCAGTTGTGGCTGTTCCTGTGGGCGCCGCTGCACGGCCGCATGCTCGAGGTGTCGCTCGGCTATTTCCTGCTGCCGCTGACGATGGTGCTCGTCGGCCGCTTCTACTATCACGAACGCCTCGACCCGCTGCAATGGGCGGCTGTCGCGTGCGCCGCGCTCGGCGTCGTGCACGAAGTGTGGGCGACGCGCGCGTTCGCGTGGCCGACGCTCGTCGTCGCGCTCGGCTATCCGCCGTATTTCGTGCTGCGCCGCCGGATCAACGCGGATTCGCTGGCCGCGTTCGCGATCGAGATCGTGCTGTTGTGCCCGGTCGCGTTCGCGATGGTCGCGGCGAGCACGACGCGCGTCGCGAGCAATCCGGTGCTGTGGGTCGCGCTGCTGCCTGGGCTCGGCGTGCTCAGCACGCTCGCGCTCGCGAGCTACCTGAAGGCGAGCCGGATGCTGCCGATGGCGCTGTTCGGGATTCTCGGCTACGTCGAGCCCGTGCTGCTCGTCGCGGTGTCGCTGCTGCTGCTCGGCGAGACGCTGAGCGTCGCGAAGCTCGCGACGTATGGGCCAATCTGGGTCGCCGTCGCGCTGACCGCGTGGCACAGCGCAATGCTGATGCGACGCTTGCCCGCGCGCAGATAAGTTTCGATCTCGATCCTGATCGTGGTGCGGCGGCCGCACGGAACGTGCCGCGCATCGCGTATCGCTCGACGATCGAACCGCGATCGAACCGCGGTCGAACCGCGGTCGAACCGTGATCGAACGCATCGATGCTGACCGCAAACTGGCGTCGCGCTGGCGTCAATCTGGCGGCGCTGCCCGCTTCATTTTGCCGGCCTCGTCGTTGTAATCGAACAGAAGATTCGGTTGCACTTTGTTACTTAGGGTCTCCCCCGATCGACCACTAGACTGGCCTGACCGACTTCCCTTCGTATGCAGCTTTCCAATGAACGGTCATCCCCGTGCCTGGCCGGCCGGGTTGGCGCGATGCGGGCATACGCGCGTCGCCGCTGATCGCGCTCGCCTTCTCCTTCCCGATGCATTCCCAGGCGCCGATTGCGCCGCCGTTGCGCAGGTGCGCTCATGTCGTTGAGCATGCCGTCGTCCGCCGCGGCCCAGCCGTCGCGCAGCGGCCGCCTGATCGAAGTCGATTTCTTCCGCGGGCTCGTGCTGTTGATGATCGTCGTCGATCACATCGGCGCAAGCGTGCTGTCGCGCGTGACGCTGCACGCGTTCGCGCTGTGCGACGCGGCCGAGGTGTTCGTCTTTCTCGGCGGCTTCGCGACCGCGAGCGCGTACGGCGCGATCGCCGAACGGCAGGGCGCGCGCGCCGCGCAGCGCCGGTTCGTGCGCCGCGCGATGCAGATCTACCGCGCGTTTCTCGCGACGTCGACGCTGATGCTCGTCGTGTCGGCCGTGCTCGATCACTACGGGATCGATGCGCCGAACCTCGCGCTCGACGACGTCAGCGTGATGCTCGCGTCGCCGCTCACGGGCCTCGCCGAATTGCTGACGTTCCAGCGCCAGCCGTATCTCGCGTCGGTGCTGCCGATGTACGTGCTGTTCGCGCTCGCGTCGCCGGTGCTCGTGCCGTTCGCGCGCCGCCATCCGTGGCTGCTGGTCGCGCTCGGCGTCGCGTCGTGGCTGGCGGCGGGCTGGCTCGGCCCCGAACTGCTGGACACCGACGGCTTCCGCTGGAGCTTCAACCCGTTCGCATGGCAACTGATGTTCGTCGCCGGCGTGCTCGCGCGCTGCCAGCCGTTCTACCGGCGCATCGCGCTCGGGCGGTGGGGCGCCGCGGCGACCGGCGTCGCGTGCGCGGTCGTGCTCGGCTGTGCGAGCTACAAGCTGTTTTCCGGGCTGCCGCTGCCCGAAGGCGTGCTCAAGCGCGATCTCGCGCTGCCGCGCGTCGTGAGCTTCGCGGCCGTCGCGTGGCTGATGGCCGATTGCGTGCGCTACGGCTGGATCGCGCGGATCGCGCAGGGCGTGCGGCCCGTCGTCGCGATCGGCCAGCGCGGGCTGATCTGCTTCGTCGCGGGCGCGGCGATTTCGCTCGTCATCGATTCGCTGCTGCACCCGGTCGCGCACGGCGCCGATCTGCGGCACGTCGGCGTGGGCCTCGTGGCCGACGCATGCGCGCTCGGGCTGATGATGGCCGTGGCCGGTTCGGGAACGTGGATCGCGCGGTGGCGCAGTGCGGCCGCGTGAGCGGCGCGTGCGGCACGCAACGTGCCGCGCGGCGTCAGTGAGGTGAGCCGATACGGGAGCGGGGAACGGCGGTTGCGTCGTCGGATTCGGCGTCGTCGCGGTCGTCCGGCGCCGGGTCGTCGTGCTCCGCGAGTACCGCATCGGCTTCGGCCGCGGCGCGGGCGGCGCGAATCGCGGTGCAGCGCTGAGCGTGCCGGATGTCCGACAGTATCCTCAGCAGCCGCGTGGTCTTGCTTTTCATGATCTTCTCCCGCCAGTGCGCATCGCGACGGATCGGATGCGTTTCCACCAGTGTAGGACGCGATCGCGCAACCGGCAGGGGAATGTGGCGTGCATGCCGCACGCCAAGGGATAGTACTTACTGGGCCGCGGTGACGGCCTGCGCCTGCAGCGCTTCCTCGCGACGCTCTTCCGCGCAGCGCTGATGCTGGCGCGACAGGCGGTTCATCAGCGGCAGCAGCAGCAGCGCGAGCAGCATGCCGATCGCGGCGAGCCAGCCGAGCTTCTCGAACAGCGACAGGTACAGCGGCAGCGATTCGGTGGCCGGCAGCTCGTGCGACGGCATCTGCGCGAAGTTCGCGACGACGCTGCCGAGATACTGCGACACGCCCGTCGCGACGAAATATGCACCCATCATGAAGCCGCTCATGCGCGCCGGCACGTAGCGGGCGATCATCGCGAGGCCGAGGCCGCTCACCAGCAGTTCGCCGAGCGAGTAGAGGCCGTAGCCCCACACCATGAACCACGACGACACGCGGCCGTCGACCGCGTAGCGGCCGCTGATCGTGAACACCAGGTAGCCCGCGGCGACCGCGCCGAAGCCGAGCGCGTACTTCGCGGCGACCGGCAGGTCGCGGCCGCCCTTCGCGACGGCGTTGTAGACCCACACCAGCACCGGGCTCAGCAGCATGATCCAGATCGGGTTCAGCGCCTGGAACTGCGCGGCGCTCCACGTGAACAGCGTCGTGCCGAACAGGATGAAGCGCGGATCGACGTTGCGCAGCGCGAACAGCGTCAGCGACGTCGACATCTGCACGTAGAAGATGAAGAACAGGATCACCTGGCCGATCAGCACGAGCGCCGCGATCAGGCCCGCGCGTTCCGAGCGCTCCGACTTCGCGATCATGTACGCGAAGATCGCGAGGATCGCGAACGCTGCCGTCCACACGCTGGCGACCGCGAGCTGCTTGTGCTGCAGCACGTACAGCGTGATCAGCGCGAGCGCGACGCCGCCTGCCGCGACCGCGCCGAGGCGCTTCCAGCGGATCGGCTGTTCGTCCGGCTGAGAGCCGACATGCGCGAGCGTGCGGTGCATCAGCATGAAGTTGAGGATCGCGAGCAGCATGCCGCCGCAGCAGACCGCGAACGCGGCGTGCCAGCCCCAGTGATCCTTGATCCACGGCGTCGCGAGCATCGACACCGTCGAGCCGATGTTGACCGCCATGTAGTAGATCGTGAACGCGCTGTCGATGCGCGCATCGTCGCCTTCGTAGATGCGGCGCACGAGGTTCGCCGCGTTGGCCTTGAACAGGCCGTTGCCGACGACGATCACGCCGAGCGACGCGTACATGTACGTCAGGTGGTCGTTCGGTACCGCGAGCATCAGGTAGCCGGCGCACAGCACGGCCGCGCCGATGATCATCGTGCGGCGGGCGCCGAGCACCTTGTCGCCGATCCAGCCGCCGATCGACGGTGCCGCATAGACGAGCGCGGTGAACGCACCCCAGGTCAGGTTCGCATGGCTGTCGGTGAAACCGAGCCGGTCGACCATGAAGAGGACCAGGAGCGCGGCCATGCCGTAGTAGCCGAAGCGCTCCCACATTTCGATGAGGAAGACCGTCGTGAACGATCGGGTTTGTGAAACAGGTGAATGCATCATCAATCTCGGTTGAAACGGACGGCACGGATCACGCGTCGTCTTGGGTCTAACTGGCGCCTGTGCACAATGGGCCGGGTAGGCCTGGCATCGGCGATGGAACAGTCGGGCTCAGGGCCCGTTCCGGCTAATAACGGGCTTGCGAACGCTCCTTTCCGGCTGCAGTGCAAGGAGGGCGGAGCGCCGTTTGGCCACGCCAAACAAGCGACGTCCGACGCCGCAATGCGGCCGGAAAGGTGCGTTCCCCAAATCTAAAAAATAAATTCATTCCACGGGCTGGTCACCAGAAGGGCCGATCGCTGCGTCATGCTCCTCACGAATACGTCGAGTATTCGCTTCGTCGCATTCCTTGCGCTCGGCCCTTCTGGTGACCAGCGCAAGCCCGTTATTAGCCGGAACGGGCCCTAGCCCGGGCCGGAGGCGAACACCGCCCGATGAGGCGGGGAACGACCCCGACCGGCGCGCGAGTGGTAACGTTCGCCGGTCCGGTGCGTCCGGTATGCGCCACTTAGGGAAACTCCCGATATGGCAGCAACTTTCAGGAAGATTCGTCTCATCATCTATTTGTAAACTTCTCGGCGGGCCCTCCGAAGATTCCCGGAGAGCCGCTTGCAGCTTGCCTGTGAAGCCGGCGAGTCTGGCAAGATAGCGCGTCGTTTCGCTCGCTTCGTGCCCTGTTTAGTGCACCGGGCTCAACACCGAAGGCATGTGCGAACCTGAAGACTAAGCTATATCGATCTAACTTAGTTATTTTCCATCAAACATTTTTTGACGATCACTTTTCGGCCTGCTATGGTTCCCCCCACTGAAAACTCGCGGTCAGCAGACGCTGCCGCCGTACTGGGCAGCAAGATTCGCGCGTTGCGCCAACGACTCAAGCGCACGCTCGACGACACCGCTACCGCCGCGGGGATTTCGAAGCCGTTTCTGTCTCAAGTCGAGCGCGGGCTCGCGTCGCCGTCACTGACGTCGCTGGCCGGTATCGCGCACGCGCTCGGTGTGACGGTGCAGTACTTCGTGGATACGCCGAGCGAGGAACGCTCGGTCTGCCGAGGCGAGCAGTTGCGCTTCTTCGGGTTTGCCGATTCGGCGAACCTGTTCGCGCGGCTGACGAACGTATCCGAAGGGCGACAGCTCGAGGCGATCCTCGTGAGGTTGCCGCCGGGGCAGAAGCGGTCCGAGGTGACGACACATGCAGGAGAAGAGTTCCTGTATGTGATTGAAGGGGAAGTCTCTCTGACGCTGGAAGGCAAGACGTTCGTCCTGCAGGCCGGCGACAGTTCGCACTATCAGTCGACGGTCCCGCACAGCTGGGTCAACACCGCGAAGATCGAGTCGGTGGTGGTCTGGGTCGGTACGCCGAGGCTGTTCTAACGCACAGGTATTCCTTCGTTTCCAAGACGGGATGCCTGTCGAAAGAAACGTAAGGAATACTAAGATGAAATACGGGAATCACGGGCCTCCTCAATCGCTGCACCCGTCAGCGTCTCACGCGTAAGCCGCGGCATTCGCCGCGCGACGCTCACCGAACCCACTTTCTCAAGACTGCCACGATGAAATCCTTGCATGCCATGTCGGCCGTGCTGGCCGCGCTCGCCCTGACGACGCCCGTCGCCCACGCCGTTACCGTTCCGTCGAACGTCGCGCTCGCTCCTCAACAGGACCTGACGCGACAGGTGCCCGCCGAAGTCGAGTCGCTCGACCCCGCGCACATCGAGTCGTGGACCGGCAACACGATCGGCCTCGACCTGTTCGAAGGGCTCGCCCGCATCGATGCGGCCGGCCAGGTCGTGCCGGGCGTCGCGCTGTCGTGGGAGCGCAAGACGCCGCAGACGTGGATCTTCAAGCTTCGTCACGACGCGAAGTGGAGCAACGGCCAGCCGGTGACGGCCGCCGATTTCGTCTACGCGTGGCAGCGCCTCGTCGATCCGAAGACGGGCTCGAAATACACGATCCTCGTCGAGTTCGTGAAGAACTCGAAGGACATCATCGCCGGCAAGGCCGCGCCGTCGACGCTCGGCGTGCGCGCCGTCGACCCGTACACGCTCGAGGTGACGACCGACGTGCCCGTCGCGTTCTTCCCGGAGCTGACCGCGATGGTGCCGCTCGCGCCGGTGAACAAGGACACGGTGACGAAACTCGGCGACGCGTGGACGCGCCCGGGCAACATCGTCAGCAACGGCCCGTTCCAGCTGGTCGACTGGCAGCCGAACAACCGCATCGTGATCACGAAGGATGCGAAATACTGGAACGCGCCGAAGGTCGTGATCAACAAGGTCACGTACCTGCCGATCGAAAGCGACGAGACTGCGATGCGCATGTACCAGGCCGGCCAGATCGACTACAGCTATTCGATTCCGTCGGGCATTTTCCAGCAGGTCAGCAAGCAGTTCGGCGGCGAACTGCGCCCGGGCCTGCAGCTCGCGACGTACTACTACTACCTGAACAACAGCGATGCCGCGCTGAAGGACAAGCGCGTGCGCCAGGCGCTGTCGATGGTGATCGATCGCGACGTGCTCACGTCGAAGCTCACGCAGGCCGGCGAGAAGCCGATGTACGGGCTGATGCCGAACGGCACGAAGGGCGTGCAGCCGTTCACGCCGGAATGGGCGTCGTGGCCGATGGCCAAGCGCGTCGAGACCGCGAAGAACCTGCTGAAGCAGGCCGGCTACTCGGACGCGAAGCCGCTGTCGTTCACGCTGACGTACAACACCAACGACCTGCACAAGAAGGTCGCGCTGTTCACCGCGTCGGAATGGCGCACGAAGCTCGGCGTCAACACCAAGCTCGAGAACGTCGAGTTCAAGGTGCTGATGAAGGAGCGGCATGACGGCAAGGTGCAGATCGCGCGCGACGGCTGGTTCGCCGACTACAACGACGCGATGACCTTCTTCGACCTGATCCGCTGCGGCAGCTCGCAGAACACCGTCGGCTACTGCAACAAGCAGGCCGACACGCTCGTCGACGAAGGCAACCAGAAGCTCGACGACAAGGCGCGCGCGGCACTGCTCACGCAGGCGCACGACGCGGCGATGAACGACACGCCGATGGTGCCGCTGTTCCAGTACTCGGCTGATCGTCTCGTCAAGCCGTACGTAGGCGGCTATTCGCTGAAGAACGTGATCGACATGCGTGCTTCGCAGGACATGTACCTGATCAAGCACTGAGCGGAGCGATCATGCTGGCCTACGCTTTGAGGCGCACGTTGTGGGCGGTGCCGACGATCCTCGCGGTCATCACCGTCTGCTACCTGCTGCTGCATTTCACGCCCGGCGGCCCGTTCGATACGGAGAAGCAGCTGTCCGCCGCGACGCTCGCGAACCTGAACGCGAAGTACCACCTCGACGAGCCGCTGTGGAAGCAGTACCTGCTGTATCTCGGCTCGCTGCTGCACGGTGATCTCGGCCCGTCGTTCCGCTACGTCGACTGGTCGGTGAACGATCTCGTGAAGAAGGCGCTGCCCGTGAGCCTCGGCGTGGGCGGCGTGTCGATCCCGCTCTCGATCGTGTTCGGCGTGCTGCTCGGCACCGTCGCGGCCGTGCGCCGCGACAGCTTCATCGACCGCTTCGTGATGCTGATCGGCAACTTCGGCAACGTCGTGCCGCCGTTCGTGCTCGGCCCCGTGCTCGTGTGGATCTTCGCGATCCTGCTGAAGACGTCGGCCGGCAACGGCTGGCTGCCGGCGGGCGGCTGGGGCGACGGCGGCTGGCAGTACCGGCTGCTGCCGATCGTGCTGCTGACCTTCATCAACGTGTCGCTGCTCGCGCGCGTGATGCGCGGCTCGATGATCGAGACGCTGTCGAGCAACTTCATCCGCACCGCGCGCGCGAAGGGCCTGCCGGGCTCGACGATCGTGCTGCGCCACGCGCTGAAGCCCGCGCTGATGCCGGTCGTGTCGCTGTTCGGCACGGTCTGCATCACGTCGATCACGGCGGCCGTCGTCACCGAATCGGTGTTCGCGCTGCCGGGGCTCGGGCAGCTCGTCGTGAACGGTGCGATCAACCGCGACTACACGCTGGTGCTTGGCCTCGTCGTGCTGACGACAGTCTGCGCGGTGCTGTTCAACCTGCTGGTCGACCTCGCGTACGCGTGGCTCGATCCGCGCATCCGTTATTGAGCGAGGCACTGCGATGACTCCGACTACTCCCGTCGTCGGGCTGCCCGTGCAGACCGACTCGCCGCCGCGTTCGCGCTCTCCGCTCGCGCTCGCGATGGCGCGCTTCCTTCACAACCGCGCGGCCGTGTTCAGCCTCGTGCTGCTCGCGCTGGTCACGCTCGCGTGCTTCGTCGGCCCGTGGCTGCTCGCGGCCGATCCCGCCGCGAGCGACTGGGGCTCGATCAGCCTGCCGCCGACCTGGGCGAACCAGCACTGGTTCGGCACCGACGAGCTCGGCCGCGACCTGCTGGTGCGCACGCTGATCGGCGGCCGCGTGTCGATCGAGGTCGGCCTGCTCGGCACGCTCGTGTCGGGCCTGTTCGGTGTCGCGTGGGGCGCGACCGCGGGCTTCGCGGGCGGCCGCGTCGACTCCGTGATGATGCGCATCGTCGACATGATGTACGCGATCCCGTACCTGCTGATCGCGATCCTGATGATGACCCTGTTCGGCCGCTCGTTCATGCTGGTCGTGCTGACCATCAGCGCGTTCTCGTGGATCGACATGGCGCGCGTCGTGCGCGGCCAGACGCTGTCGCTGCGCAACCGCGAGTTCGTCGATGCGGCGCGCGCGATCGGCGTGTCGCCGGCGTCGATCGTGCGGCGCCACGTCGTGCCGAACCTGCTCGGCGTCGTCGTTGTGTACGCAACTGTATCGGTGCCGAACATCGTGCTGACCGAATCGGTGCTGTCGTTCCTCGGCCTCGGCGTGCAGGAACCGATGACGAGCTGGGGCGTGCTGATCCAGGACGGCGCGCAGAAACTGGAATCGATGCCGTGGCTGCTGCTGGCCCCGGCCGTCATGCTGTGCGTGACGCTCTACTGCGTGAACTTCGTTGGCGACGGCCTGCGTGACGCGCTCGACCCGAAGGATCGCTGAAATGGTTGCATTACTCGAAGTCGACAACCTCGGCGTGCGCTTCACGCGCAAGGACGCGCCGCCGATCGACGCCGTGAGCGGCGTGTCGTTCTCGCTCGAAGCCGGCAAGACGCTCGGCATCGTCGGCGAATCGGGCTCCGGCAAGAGCCAGACCGTGATGGCGCTGCTCGGCCTGCTGGCCGGCAACGGCACGACGACCGGCACCGCGCGCTACCGCGGCGACAACCTGCTCGAGATGGATACGCGCGCGCTGAACGCGGTGCGCGGCGACCGGATCGCGATGATCTTCCAGGATCCGATGACGTCGCTCAATCCGTTCCTGACGATCGAGCGGCAGATGACCGAGACGCTGCAGCTGCATCGCAAGCTGTCGCGCAAGGAAGCGACCAAGCGCGCGATCGAGGCGCTCGAATCGGTGCGCATTCCCGACGCGGCGCGGCGCATCCGCATGTATCCGCACGAGTTCTCGGGCGGCATGCGCCAGCGCGTGATGATCGCGATGGCGCTCTTGTCCGAGCCGGAAATCCTGATCGCCGACGAGCCGACCACCGCGCTCGACGTGACCGTGCAGGCGCAGATCATCGACCTGCTGCGCGAGCTGAACCGCGAGCGCGGCACCGCGATCGTGCTGATCACGCACGATATGGGCGTGGTCGCCGGCCTCGCGGACGACGTGATGGTCATGTATGCGGGCCGCACCGTCGAATACGCGCCGGCCGATTCGATCTTCGCGGCGCCGTCGCATCCTTACACGATCGGCCTGCTCAACGCGCTGCCGCGCCTGACCGATGCGGACGATGCGCCGCTCGTCGCGATTCCCGGCAACCCGCCGATGCCCGGCACCGCGCCGGCCGGCTGCGCGTTCGCGAAGCGCTGCACGTATGCGGACGAACGCTGCGGCGCCGCGCGCCCCGCGCTCGAAACTTATGGCGCCGCGGGCGCGGTGCGCGCATGCCACCGCCCGGTGGCCGATCTGGCGGGAGGTCTGCGATGAGCGTCAATGAAAGCCGCAATGCCGGCGCGACGGACGACACGCTGCTGTCCGTCGACGATCTGAAGGTGCATTTCCGCGTGCCGCTCGGCGGCTATCCGTGGTCGCCGAAGGGCACGCTGCGCGCGGTCGACGGCGTGTCGTTCGACGTGAAGCGCGGCGAGACGGTCGGGCTCGTCGGCGAATCGGGCTGCGGGAAGTCGACGCTCGCGCGCGCGCTGATCGGCCTCGTGCCGATGACGGCCGGCACCGTGAAATGGCGCGGCGAAGCCGTCGTGCCCGATCACCTGCGCGGCACCGCGATGCGGCGCGAAGTGCAGATGATCTTCCAGGATCCGCTCGCGTCGCTCGATCCGCGCATGACGATCGAGCAGGTCGTCGCCGAGCCGCTCGTCACGCACCACGCCGGCCTCGGCCGCACCGAGGTGCGCCGCCGCGTGGTCACGATGCTCGAACGCGTCGGCCTGAACGCGCATCACCTGCTGCGTTATCCGCACGAATTCTCCGGCGGGCAGTGCCAGCGCGTCGGCATCGCACGCGCGCTGATCGGCGAGCCGAAGCTCGTGATCTGCGACGAACCTGTCTCGGCGCTCGACGTGTCGATCCAGGCGCAGATCGTGAACCTGCTGCGCGACCTGCAGCGCGAACTGTCGTTGTCCTATCTGTTCGTTGCACACGATCTCGCCGTGGTGAAGGCGATCAGCCGGCGTGTGCTCGTGATGTATCTCGGCCGCGTGATGGAGTTCGGCACGCGGCATGACGTGTACGGCGTGCCGCAGCACCCGTACACGAAGGCGCTGCTCGATGCGGCGCCGACGCCGGAGCCGGCGCGCGAGCGTGCTCGCCGTCCGATGCTGCTGGCGGGCGAGATGCCCTCGCCGCTCAACCCGCCGTCGGGCTGCGCGTTCCGCACGCGCTGCCCGGTCGCGATCGACGCGTGCGCGCAGGACGTGCCGCTGCCGGAAGTGCGGCAGGGGTCGGCGGCGCGTGTCGCGTGCATTCGCGCGGGCGCGGCGTGATTTGAAGTAACGCAGCAAATAAAACCAGGCAGGTCAACAGGGGTAGGTACGGCGCGAACGATCTTCGCGCCGCGGGTACAGGCGCGTCCTTAGCCGGGCACGCCGGGGGGCCGGGAGCGGATCGCAACCGGCGTGGACGATATCAACACAAGACGAGAATCACGATGAAAAAGCAGAAGACGATCGGGACGGCATCGAAGATGCTGCTTGCATGGGGACTGCCGGCGCTCGCCGGCGTCTCGCTGACGGGCGTCGCGCACGCCGACGACGCAGCCCCCGCGCCGCTGACGGTCGCGCAGGCCGCGCCGGCCGCGCCGGCCGCCGGCACGGGCACGGCCGTTGCGCAGGCAACGACCCCGAACGCCGTTATCAACGCCGAGGCGACCCAGGCCGTCACGCCGCCCGACGAGCCGTCGGCCCAGTCGAAGTCGAAGGGCTTCATCGCCGACAGCCACCTCGACTTCCTGTTCCGCAACTATTCGGACGTGCTCGACAACAAGGGCGGGCCGCATCGCCACGCGTGGGTCCAGGGCGCGATGGCGAACTTCGAGTCGGGCTACACGACGGGCCTGATCGGCATCGGCTTCGATGCGTCGCTGTATGCGGCACTGAAGCTCGACGGCGGCGCGGGCGCAGGCAACATGGTGCACGTGGCGAAGGGCGGCGGCGGGTCGAACCAGCTCGCATGGGCCTACCCGGGCATCTACGACATCAAGGCGCGCATCTCGAACACGGTGGTCAAGTACGGTCTGCAGGCCGTCGACAACCCGTTCATGGAGCAGCACGACAACCGTGCACTGCCGCCGACGTTCCTCGGCGCGACGATCGTCAGCAATGAATTCAAGAACGTGATGCTCGAGGCCGGCAGCTTCACGAAGACCGATGCGCGCGGTCATACGACGCTCACCAACCTGACGACGCAATACGGCGGCACGCGCGTCAATCGCCTGTCGTATGTCGGCGGCACGTGGGATTACTCGCCGAACGGCGAAGTCGCGCTGTACGCGAACCAGGCCGACGACGTGTGGCACCAGTACTACGCGTCGGTGAAGCACAGCATCGGCAGCCCGCAGACGATCAAGTGGACGGGCTTCGGCAACGTCTATTCGACGCACGACACGGGCGATGCGCTGCAGGGCAAGATCGACAACAATGCATACAGCCTGTCGGTGGCTGCGCAGCACGGCCCGCACGAACTGCTGCTCGGCTTCCAGCAGGTGCTCGGCGACCAGTTCTTCGACTACCTGAACGAAACGAACGGTATCTTCCTGACCAACTCGATGGACGTCGACTACAACGCGCCGCACGAAAAGTCGCTGCAATTGCGTTACACGTTCTACGGCAAGGAAGCGGGCCTGCCGGGCTTCAAGGCAATGGTCTGGGGCGTGACGGGGTGGGGTGCGGACGGCAGCGCGGGCGCGGCGAACGACCCGACCAAGTCGAGCATCTACTGGAGCAACGGCGCGCCGGTGCAGGGCCGTCACCACGAGTTCGGCTTCATCCCGTCGTACACGTTCCAGAGCGGCAAGCTGAAGGACACGAAGGTCACGTTCATCGCGATGTGGCACACCGGTTCGATGCACTCCTCGGACGCGACGAACAAGGAGTACCGGCTGGTCGTGAACCTGCCGCTGCACGCGTTCTGATCGAAGGGGGGCGCACGTCCCCCGCATCGCGCGGCCGGCCTGCGAGCAGTGCGATCAGGCCGGCTTGTGCAACCCCGCGACCGGATCGTTCGCGACGGGCATCTCTTCCGCGAGCGACGTGAGCTGGCGGCCCGTATCGCGCCATGCGTCGAGGCCGCCGCGCAGCGCGAGCGCATCGGTGAAGCCTGCGTCGAGCAGGCGCTTCGCCATCAGCGCGGCCGTCACTTCGTTCGGACACGAGCAGAACACGACGAACTTCTGCGTGAGCGGATAGCGCGCGGCGATGTCGCCGATCTGCCGCTCGTCGGCGAACTGCGCACCGGGAATCGTGAACGGGTCGAGCTTGCGGTGCTCGGGCGAGCGCACGTCGAGCACCACCGGTGCGGTGGCGTCGCGCAGCAGCAGGTCGAGTTCGTCGACGCCGATCCGTGCGTTCGCGAGCTGGCGGATCAGCGCGCGGCGGCGCATCCAGCGCACGGCCGCATAGATCGCCAGCAGCGCGACGATGACCAGCAGCACCGCGCGGCCGAGGTGGCTCGCGCCGGCGAACAGCCAGTCGATCTGCCGGTAGAACACGATTCCGGCCACCAGTCCGACGATCGTCCAGACCGCGGCGCCGAGCGCATCGTAGCCGGCGAACGTGCGATAGCGCGTGCCGAGCGCGCCGGCCATCGGCACCGATACGAGCGACAGCCCGGGAATGAAGCGCGCGACGGCGAGCACGCGCACGCCGTAGCGGCCGAAGAAGCGCTCGGTTTTTCTTACGCAGGTATCGCGCGACAGCGACAGCCGGCAGATCGTCTTCAGCGTCGTGCCGCCGTAACGCCGCCCGGCGACGTACCAGACGGTGTCGCCGATCAGTGCGCCGAGCACCGACAGCGCGACCACCGTGACGAGCTGCGAGCCGATCATCGCCGGATGCATCGCGGACATCGCGCCGAACAGCACGAGCGTCGGCATCGCGGGCACCGGCAGGCCGATGGCCGCCGCGAGCACGTTGGCGAACACGAGAAGCGGCCCGTACTGGGCGACGAGGTCACGGAGGAGCATGACGGCTGGCCGAAAAGGAAATGCGTGGGCAGGAAACGCAGATGGGCCGATTATCGGCCATTTTCAAGACAGCGGCGGGAATGACGCAAAGCGCCTGACGGCGGCAGGGGAATGCCGGTGAGCCGGCGCGTTGCGCGCGGCTCACCGTGCGAAATCAGGAGGGGGTACGGGCGAGCGACGCGGCGCCATGGTTTTCGCCGGGCAGCTCGGCGCCGTGCGAGCGGATCGCCGCGATCAGTTCGGCCGGCGTGATCTCGTAGCGGACCTCGCGGTGGATGCCGGGCTTGCGTTCGTCGATCTCGATCAGCAGCACGCTCTTGCCGTCGCCGGTTGCTTCGAGCCGGAGCGAACGCAGTTGGCGGCCGTCGGTCGCGTCGTGTTCGGTGAGCAGGGTCATTGCCCCGGATGAGCCGGTTGTGCGCATCGAACCTATCCTCGTGTCGTGGGTGCCGTAACGGCGAAGATGCGTTTGTTGAATACAGCTTGTCGCAGTTTAACGCGAACGGGCCGCGACACGGAGCATTTTCGTTGGGGCGAAATGAGGGTTGTACCGCACATCCTTCTGATGTTTGACCCGCGCCGGGCGGGCGTTTCAGCCCGATCGCGCGCGGCCGCGGCCGGCGCCTGACCGGCATTCTCGGCCGGGCCGGCGCGGGCGGCGACACGCGGTGCAACACGCGTCGCCGCATCGCCGCGGCGGCGTCAGAAGCGGTCGGCCAGCCCCATCGCCGGGTCGCTGACCGAGTGGCGGCCCGTTTCGACGCGGCCGGCCACGCGGCGCGAGAAGCTTGCGTCGCTGTCGGCGGTGACGATGAAGTCGTACCAGTGGCCGGTCGAATCGAGCTTCCAGTGCAGCTCGGACTGGCCGCCGGCGTGCACCGTGACGGTCCACGTGGTGCCCGTGCCGTTGCCATTGCCGTAATAGTGGCCCTGGTTGTTGCCGTCCTCGTTGCCGTGGCCATGAACGCGATCGTCGTTCGCGCCGCGGCCGGGCAGCGGCCCGTAGACCTGGTTCGACTTCACCGTGAAGCGCACCGTGCCGCCGCCGTCGTTGCGCAGCCGCAGGTGGAGGTTGCCGCTCGCGCCTGCATAGCCGACGCGAACTTCCGGACGAGGCGCGCGGGCGCCGGCCAAGCGGCTCAGGTCGCCGGTGAAGCGGCGGTGATAGCCGTTCGGGCCGAGCACCCACAGGTCGTATTTGCCGCCGTTGTCGGCGCGCGCGGCCCAGTCGCCGTGCAGTGTCTTGCCCGGCTCGACGACGTAGCGCCGCGGCAGGCGGTCGAGGTGCAGCTTGTCATAGACGTGAAACACGGCGGCGGCGCGGCCCGTGTTCGCGAACTTCAGCGTGACCGTGCCGGTGCCGGCATCGGTGCGCGCGCTCGCATGCAGCTCGTACGGCAGCGCGCGCGACGGGCGCACGCCGGTGGCCTGCGCGGGCAGCGCCGGCGCGGCCGGCGGCACGATCTTCGGCGCGGCCTGCTGCGCGGCGCTCAGCGCGTCGACCTGGCTTTTCGTCGTATGGCCCGCGAGCGTCGGCAGCGGCTCGTTGTTCGGCGAGCGGAAGTTGAACGCGCTCGTCAGGTCGCCGCACACCGCGCGGCGATACGCGCTGATCTGCGGTTCGGCAACACCGAAGCGCTTCTCGAGGAAGAGCAGCGTCGACGTATGGTCGAACACCTGCGAGTTGACCCAGCCGCCGCGGCTCCACGGCGACACGACCCACATCGGCACGCGCGGGCCCGGGCCGTACGGGCGTCCGTCCGCCGCCGGCTGGCTCGACGTGGCCGGCGCGAAGTCGTGGTACTCGACGGCGACGTCGGCGTCCCGCAGCGTATGGCCGCCCGCGAGCGTGCCGTCGGCGTTGCGCGACGGCACGGCCGGCGACGGCATGTGGTCGAAGAAGCCGTCGTTCTCGTCGAAGTTGACCAGCAGCACCGTCTTGCTCCACACCTCCGGGTTCGCCGTCAGCGCATCGAGCACGGCCTGCACGTACCAGCCGCCCTGCGCGGGGCTCGACGGTCCCGGGTGTTCGCTGTACGCGGACGGCGGGATGATCCACGACACTTCCGGCAGCTTGCCGTTGCGGATGTCGTCGCGGAATGATTCGAGAAAGCCGTACGGCATCGTGTTGCCGAAGCCCTTCGCGAGCGGGCTCAGCGGATCGTCGATCGCCGGATCGTAGAACGCGCCGGCCGCCGTCACGGGCTGCGTGATGTCCGTCGACGCGACGTACGAGGGCCGGCGCGCGGCCGGCATCTGCTCGATCGCCGCGCGCCAGTGGCGGAAGCTCATCATCTCGTTGCAGCCGAAATTGTCGATCAGGCTCTGGTAGACCTTCCAGTTCACGCCGGCCTGCTGCAGCCGGTCGGCATAGGTCGTCCAGGTCCAGCCCTGGCTCGACGGGCCGATGTCGTTGCCGCCGTTGAACTGGTTGTTCAGCGCGGCGATCTTTACGCGGCTGCCGTCGGCCGGGCTGATGCCGTTCGGGCCGTTGGTGCCGCTCCAGTAGAACAGGCGGTTCGCGATCGTGCCGGTGTGCATCCCGCAGTGGTAGTGGTCGCACAGCGTGAACGCATCGGCGAGCGCGCGCTGGAACGGCACTTCCGCCGCGTCGTAATAGCCCATCGACAGCGGCGTTTTCGCATCGGGCCAGCGGTTCATCCGGCCGTGATCCCATGCGGCCTGCGCATCGGCCCACGCGTGCGGCGTGCCGCCCGCGCGCTGCGCGTTGCCCTGGCTCGCGTCGAGGTGATACGGCGTGCAGGTCGTGGCGGGCGTCGCCTTCGTGTACGTCTGGTAGAACACGTCGCGGCCGTTCGGCGACGGCACCGCGAAGCGGTCGCCGTAGCCGCGCACGCCCTTGAACGTGCCGAAGTAGCTGTCGAATGCGCGATTCTCCATCATCAGCAGCACGACGTGCTTGACGTCCTTGATGGTCCCCGTTTCGTGAAATGCGGGAATGGCGAGCGCGCGGCGGATGCTCGGAGGAAACGCGGACAGCGCGGCGGCGGCGAGGCCGGAAGTGGCGGTCTGCTGAAGGAATTTGCGGCGTGACGTCATGGCGTTCGGATCCTGTGATGGTGGGAGCGTTCGTGACTTCGTCTGGATGCGCCCGTGCGTCGTCCCCCCTGGGACGATCCGCGACGCGTGTGCGTGCGAGTACGTCGGCCGCGCGTGGCGGAGCTGCGCGCATCGCGCGACGTGTGGCGTCGAGCGGTGTCGCGCAGATGCATCGGCCGCCGTCGCGGTCCTGCGCGCCGCGCGCTCGTGATGCGCGGGCAGGACGTCGGCACACACCGGCCCGGCGCATGCCGGGCTGGGCGGCGCCCAGTCTAGGGAGTCGACATGACGTCGACGTGATGAAGAAATGACATCGCATGTCGTGCGCGTGACGTTGTGTGCGCAACGATTATTGCGGACACGATGCGTGACGGAAGAGGGTAAGAAATTACCGATCGCCGCGTGCGGAACCGGTCATATTTTTCCGAATCGCAGCCTGCGGCGTGATCGTGTGTCGTTGCAGATACAACGGCATCGCGCGACGACGTGTCGCCCATGTTTCAAATGCATGAAATCGGCTAAGCTCGAAACGTCGCTGCACGTGTGCGCAGTCCGCGCCGCCGGCGCGACTTTTCGGACCGGCCCACCCATGACCGACATCAAGATCCGGCACAGCGAGACGCACGACGTCGACGCGATCCGGCAGATCGCCGCCGATCCCGCGGTGTACATGAATACGTTGCAGCATCCGTTTCCGTCGCTCGAGAAATGGCAGCAGCGGCTCGAAAACGCGCGCGAGCGCGGCGTGAGCCTCGTCGCCGAAATCGACGGTGCGGTGGTCGGCCACCTCGGCCTGCATCCCGAGCCGAATCCGCGCCGGCGCCATGCGGCGGGGCTCGGCATGATGGTCGACGCGGCCCGTCACGGGCGCGGCGTCGGCAGCCGGCTGCTCGCGGCCGCGATCGATCTCGCGGAAAACTGGCTGAACATCACGCGTCTCGAGTTGACCGTGTTCACCGACAACCGCGCGGCAATCGCACTCTACGAGAAGCACGGTTTCCGGATCGAAGGCGAATCGCCGGGCTATGCATTGCGCGACGGCGCGCATGCGGCCGTGTATCACATGGCGCGGATCAAGGGCCGGCAGTGAACGGGCGGCCGGCGCGGGCGTGACGGAACGCGCGGCCACGGTGCCGCGCGTCATATTCATTCGAGAATTCGTTCGTTTTCCGCAGGCTGCGCCGGTCGTATCGTTGATCGATTTGCCGGTCGCTTCGGCCGGCGTGCGCTTTTTTCGCGTCGATGCGCGTGCCATGCGCCGCTGCGTTCCGGCTTGCGTCTTGCCGCATGCCGGTGCGTTTCATCGTTTCAAGAACATCGCTTCATGGTCATCGTTTCGCACGACACATCTTCCCGCAACCGTCTCTTTCAACGGAACCTGCCTCGATGAAAACCGCTCTCCGGAATCTGACTGCCGCCTGCCTGTTCGCCGCCGCGGGCGCGGCGTTTGCCGCTGCCGCGCCTTCGGGCGCCGCGGTGGCGAGCGCGTCGCCCGAAGGCGCGCATCTGCCGCCCGGCATCGCGTGGCAGCACGGCGATGTCGATGCCGCATTCGCGCTGGCGAAGCGCACCGGCAAGCCGCTGCTGCTGTACTGGGGCGCGGTGTGGTGCCCGTCGTGCAACCAGGTGAAGTCGACCATCTTCAGCCAGCAGGCATTCAAGACCCGCTCGTCGTTTTTCGTGCCCGTGTATCTCGACGGCGATACCGAAAGCGCGCAGAAGCTCGGCGAGCGTTTCAAGGTGCACGGCTATCCGACGATGATCCTGTTCCGCCCCGACGGCACCGAAGTGACGCGGCTGCCGGGCGAGGCCGATCTCGACCGCTACATGCAGGCGCTGTCGCTCGGGATGACGGCCGCGCATCCGGTGCGGCAGACGCTCGCGACTGCGCTGAAGAACGGCGCGTCGCTGACGCCGGACGAATGGCGCCTGCTGGCCGACTATTCGTGGGACACCGACGGCGCACTGCCGGTGCCGGCCGATCGTGTCGCCGAGACGCTGCAGTCGCTCGCGCAACGCGCGCGGGCGGCCGGTGCGAAGGCCGAATCGGCGCGTTTCGCGCTGAAGTCGGCGGTGGTCGCCGCGTCGGACGATCCGGCGCAGGCCGGCGCGCTCGACAAGGCGGCGCTCGCCGATTCGCTGCGCGCGGTGCTGCACGATCCCGCGCTGGCGCGGGCCGATTCCGACGTGCTGGTCGCGGCGCCTGCACGCGTGGTCGCGTATCTCGGCGGCGACGACGCGCAGCGCGCGAAATTGCGCGGCGCGTACGACACGGCGCTCGCGCGCTTGTCGACCGACACCACGCTGTCGTCGATCGACAAGCTGATGGCGCTGCACGGCCGCGTGCTGCTTGCGCGCGGCGACGCGCGCAAGGGCGCGCCGCTCGCTGCGCCGGCGCTGGCCGACACCGCGCGCAAGCAGATTGCCGCGTCGGTGCAGGGCGCCGCGAATGCGTATGAACGGCAGGCACTCGTCAGCGAAGGCGCGGACACGCTGACCGACGCGGGGCTGTACGACGAGTCGGATGCATTGCTGAAGGCCGAGCTGCCGCGTTCGTCGACGCCGTATTACTTCATGTCGGGGCTGGCCGCGAATGCGAAGGCGCGCGGCGACAAGGCCGCGGCGCTCGACTGGTATCGCAAGGCATACGACTCGGCGAGCGGGCCGGCGACGAAGCTGCGCTGGGGCGCGACCTATTTTGCGAATGCGGTCGAACTGGCGCCGGACGATTCGGCGCGTATCGAAGGGATTGCCGCGAGTGTGCTCGCGCAGGCCGACAAGACCCGGGACGCGTTCTATGGCGCGAACCTGCGCGCATTGACGAAGGTCGTCACGCAATTGAACCGCTGGCGCAGCGGTGGCGCGCACGATGCGTCGGTCCGGTCGGTCGTGAAGCAGTTCGACGGCGTATGCGGGAAACTGCCCGCGGGCGATCCGCAGGCAGCGGCGTGCGCGAAACTGATCCAGCCCGTGAAGGCGTAACGACGCACGCGCACATCGTCGAGCGGGCCGGACGATAGATTACCGGCCCGACTCCGACGACGCGCCGCGATCGCTGCCGTATCCGGCGTCGTGCTCGCGGGCAATCTTCGCTTCGGCGGAAACGATGCTGGCCGGATAGAACCAGTCGCTCGACTGGAAGCCGGCCTGCTTGAGCGCCTTCACTTCGGCGTGGACCTGTGCGCGCGTCAGCGGCTGGTTCGACTGCGCTTGCGCGGCGAGCGGGGCCGATACGGCCAGGGCAAGGGCAACGGCTTGGATCAGGCGCTTCATGATCGGGACCTCCAGGATTTCGATGATTCGCCGCGCTTCGTTCGTCGAAGCGCCGGGCGACGTTGGAACCAGTGTAGGCCGGGGCGGGCGCGCGAAAAATGCGATCGCGCCCAACGCAGTGTTTTGCTGCGGGTAACAATGGGCAGGCGGTGGCGGGCGATGCCGGATGTCGACTTGACGGGAGTGACGGGCGAAGGGCGCCACGCGAGCCGCGCGGCGGTGCGGAGCCGACCGGTTCCGGCGAGCGGGGAAGTGAAATCGGACCGGATGCGAACTCCGGAATCCATTCCGGTTCGCATGCGGTCCGATCGTGACAGGCCAGTCGGGCTTGCGGAGGCCTGCACGGCGATGCGGCAGGCCGGAAGGCGGCGTACGGAACGCCGCCTCATGCAGGCACTTACACGAGCCCCGTCGTGTAGTACACCGCGATCACGAAGAACACCGCGAGCGTCTTGATGACGGTGACCGCGAAGATGTCGCGATACGACTCGCGGTGCGTGAGGCCCGTGACTGCGAGCAGCGTGATGACCGCGCCGTTGTGCGGCAGCGTGTCCATGCCGCCGCTCGCCATTGCGACGACCCGGTGCAGCACGTCCATCGGAATGTTGGCTGCCTGCGCGCCCTTGATGAACAGGTCCGACATTGCGGCGAGCGCGATGCTCATGCCGCCCGACGCCGAGCCCGTGATGCCGGCGAGCGAGCTGACCGACACGGCCGCGTTGACGAGCGGGTTCGGGATGCTCTTCAGCGCATCGCCGACGACCAGGAAGCCCGGCAGCGCGGCGATCACGCCGCCGAAGCCGTATTCCGACGCGGTGTTCATCGCGGCGAGCAGTGCGCCGCCGACGGCGGCTTTCGAGCCGGCCGCGAAGCGGTCGCTGACGCGATTGAACGCGGTCAGCACGACCAGCACGATGCCGAGCAGCAGTGCCGCCTCGACCGACCAGATCGCGACGACGGTCTTGATCGACGTCGTCACCGGCGTGTGCACGCCCGGCAGCACGTCCGGCGCGACCGTGTACGACGCGGCGCCGTACCACTGCGGGATCAGCTTTGTGAACAGGAAGTTCGACACGCCGACGAGGATCAGCGGCAGGATCGCGAGCGCCGGGTGCGGCAGCGACGTCGCCTCGACGCGCTCCGGCTCGTTGACGAGCGACGTGCCGTAGCCTTCGCCCTTCGCCATCGCCGAGCGGCGGCGCCATTCCAGATAAGAGAGGCCGACGACGACGATGAACAGCGAGCCGATCGTGCCGAGTGCCGGTGCGGCCCACGCGGTCGTCTTGAAGAACGTGGTCGGGATGATGTTCTGGATCTGCGGCGTGCCGGGCAGCGAATCCATCGTGAACGAGAACGCGCCGAGCGCGATCGCGCCGGGCATCAGCCGCTTCGGAATGTTGCTCTGGCGATAGAGTTCGGCCGCGAACGGATAGACCGCGAACACCACGACGAACAGCGACACGCCGCCATAGGTGAGCAGCGCGCACACCGCGACGATCACCGCATTCGCGCGCGAGCGGCCGATGTAGCGGATCGCCGCATGGACGATCGACTCGGAGAACCCGGACAGTTCGATCACCTTGCCGAACACCGCGCCGAGCATGAACACCGGGAAATACAGTTTGACGAAGCCGACCATCTTCTCCATGAAGATGCCGGAGAAGACCGGTGCGACGGCGGCGGGTTCGGTCAGGAGCACCGCGCCGAGCGCGGCGATCGGCGCGAACAGGATCACGCTGTAGCCGCGATACGCGGCATACATCAGGAACGCCAGCGCGGCGAGGACGATCACGAAAGACAAGGGGAGTCTCCTAATGGCTTTGGTTGTTGTTCGATCGCGCGACGCGCCGCGGACCGGCTCAGGTTCGTGCAGGTTTCGTGCCATCGGCCGGATTGCGCCGCCGGACATGGGGCCGGCGGAGACCGGCGGGCCCGCGCCGGTCCATGTCAGACGATTCTACAGAAAACGTCTCCATCCGGAGACGATCTGGCCATCCGGCCAGCCCGTGAAACCGGGCAGGGCTTTCCCGGACAAGCCGTTGTGGCGTGTCTCCGGAGTGAGATAATCCGTCTCGTTTCGGAGACATCCGGTCGAAAATACATGGAGACGAAGACACGATGATGAACGACTGGGCCCGCCTGCCCGTCAACTACGGCGACGTGCTGCGGCGCGCCGCCGAGTCGCTGTTCCGGACCTTCGAGGATTCGAGTGCGGGCACGGTGGTCGTCGATCGCGACGCGCGCGTCGTGTGGATGAACGAGCGTTACGCGGCGCGCTTCGGTTTCGCCGATCCGCAGCAGGCCGTCGGCCTCGACTGCGAGGCCGTGATCCCGAACAGCCTGATGCGCGAGGTCGTGTCGACCGGGCAGCCGATCCTGCTCGACATCATGGAGACGGGCCGCGAGCCGCTCGTCGTCACGCGCCTGCCGCTGAAGAACGAGGCCGGCGAGACGGTCGGCGCGATCGGCTTCGCGCTGTTCGACCAGTTGAAGACGCTTACGCCGATCTTTTCCCGCTACGTGCAGCTTCAGCAGCAACTGATCGCGACGCAGCGCTCGCTCGCACAGGCGCGCCGCGCGAAATACACGTTCGCGAGCTTCGTCGGCACGAGTGCCGCGAGCCTCGAAACCAAGCGCCAGGCGCGGCGGGCCGCGCAGGTCGATTCGCCGGTGCTGCTGCTCGGCGAGACGGGCACCGGCAAGGAGCTGCTCGCGCACGCGATCCACGCGGCTTCGGCGCGTGCGCTCCAGCCGCTCGTGACCGTCAACGTCGCCGCGATTCCCGATACGCTGCTCGAAACCGAATTCTTCGGCGCGGCGCCCGGTGCGTACACGGGCGCCGACCGCAAGGGGCGCGTCGGCAAGTTCGAGCTGGCCGATCGCGGCACGCTGTTTCTCGACGAGATCGGCGACATGCCGCTGCCGTTGCAGGGCAAGCTGCTGCGTGTGCTGCAGGACAAGGAGTTCGAGCCGGTCGGCTCGAACCGGATCGTGCGCGCGGACGTCCGGATCATCGCCGCGACGTCGGCCGACCTGCCGGCGCTCGTGGAGGCCGGGCGTTTTCGCGCGGATCTCTACTACCGGCTCAACGTGCTGACGATCCACGCACCGCCGCTGCGCGAGCGGGCGTCCGACATCGCGGCGCTCGTGTACGCGACGCTCGAGGAACTGGCCGCGCAGCACGGACGCGCCGCGCACTGCGAGCTGACCGACGACGCGCTGCGGATGCTGTGTGCGTATCCGTGGCCGGGCAACGTGCGCGAGTTGCGCAATACGCTCGAACGCGCACTGATGCTGTCGGACCGTTCGGTGATCGATGCGCGTGCGCTCGCGCCGTTCCTCGGGCCGGTACGCATATCGGCGGACGGCGCATCGCCGGCGCAGCGTGTTGCCGCAGCGCCGGTCGAGCGGGGCGCGGGTGGCGCATCCGGTGCGCCGGTCGCTTCGTATGCCGATGCATTGGCGGCGTGGGAGCGCCAGTTCCTGATCGACGCGCTGGCGGCCTGTGACGGCAAGGTCGTGGAAGCCGCCGCGCGCATCGGGATCGGCCGCGCGACGCTGTACAAGAAGCTGGCGGCGCTGGGCATCGACCGGTAGGTCGATCGGCGGCGCCGATGCGGCGGGAGTTGAAGCATCGAACAGGAGAGCACGATGAAGCGGATCGGTATCGCAGGTTGGCTGACCCTGTTGCTGGCAACCTCCGCGCTCGCGCAGTCCGGCGACGCGGACGCGCCCGAGGCGCGACGCAACTGGTACAACGACCCGTTCGTCGCGCTGTCGCAGGACCTGGCCGAATGCCCGCTGCCGCTCGGCCCGTGGATGACCCGCGCCGAGATGACGGACGACGCGCATTACCGCGCCGAGCGCGGTACCACCTGCTGGCTCGCGCATCGCTGCACGAAACCGAATTCGTATATGTATGACGCGCCGATCGCCGATGCCGTGAAAGCGCACTTCGCAGGCTCCGATCGCCTGCACGGTACGAGCCTGTGGATCACCGTGCAGCGGCGTTTCATCTATGTCGAAGGATGCGCGGATACGGCGTTCGATCGGCAGGCGCTGCAACGCGAACTCGAGGCGCTTCCGGACGTCGAGCAGGTGTTCGTTCGCATCACCGACGATCCGCGCCGGAGCTTGCCGTACAAGGCGCGCGGGCAGCCGGGCCGCACGCCGAACTGACGACGGAAGGGCCGCGCATGGCATACTCGCGACATTCAAAAAATGGTTGACGGGAAGAATAATGAAACACATGCTTGCGTCGGTCTGTCGGTGGCCTCGGGTGGCCGGGTTGTTGGCTCTGGTTGCAGGGCTCGGCGGGTGCGGTGGCAGCGCGCCGCTGTTCACTTCGGACGGGCGCCCGACCACGCAGGTGCAATGCACCGGCAGCGGCTGGAGCAATTGCACGGACAATGCCCGGGCCATGTGCAACGGGGATTTCGAAGTGATCCAGCAATCGACTGATGACACCGTGCGAAATCTTCTCTTCGCATGCAAGAAGAAAAGCGGTTATTGATCCCGAAATGACCGGCCGAGGAGACCGCGATCGGGCGAAGCGCTTTTCTGTTTGCTTGGAGTCGTCTATTTTTCACGAATAACACTCACGGAGTCCCATCCATATGGCGACCTACAGGCAACTGACCGCGCAGCTCGAACGACTTCAGCAAAAGATCGACAAGGAACGCGAAAAGGCGATTGCCGACGCGATTGCCGATATCCGCGCGAAAATCGACGAATACGACATCACGCCGGAAGAGCTCGGTTTTCGTCCGGCAGGTACCGGCGCCGCCGCTACCTCGAAGCCGAAGCGCACGTTGCCGCCGAAATACCTGAATCCGAAGACGGGCGAAACCTGGAGTGGCCGCGGGCGCGCGCCGGCGTGGCTCGGCAAGAATCGCGCACGTTTCCTGATCAAGGACTGACTCCCGAAAATCCTCACCTTTCGTGCGTTGACCGACGGTGCGAACGGCCATGCGGCCGTCGCACCGTTTTGTTTTTGTGCCGTCGCCGTGCGATTCCCGCTGACGAATTGCAGTGCAATGCCGCACGATTAACGGACCACGTTTTGCGAATTCGCCGCGATTCGGCTGCTTATCGCGGTGAATTCCGGTAAACAACCGCGCAATTGCGCAGTGCATGCGCATTGGCATTCGCCGTTTCCGCGGTGCCCGCCTGCCGCGGACTTCCATCACCTTTCGCGTGTTTGCGCGTTGTGCCGTGCAATTCCCGAAGATACTCACCATGGCTCCTGTAAATCCTCACCTTTGAGGAAGCGGCAGCGTTGCGCCATGTTGCTTGCGGCTTGCGGCTTGCGGCTTGCGGCGATGTCGCGTCGCGCTTGTGTTGCAGATCGATGGTGCGAGCGTTGACGTTCGTCGGGTAGTCGGCCGTTCGGCATATAGGCAGCCGCATGCGCTTCGCCTATGCTTGGGGTTCGCGTCGAGCGGCGCGCGGCCTGTCCGTGCCGTGTGCCGCTCGGGCCGTCTTTCGTTACCGCAGGGAGCCGATGTGACCGTTCGCCATCTCGATGCGTTGTTCCAGCCCAAGTCCGTTGCGGTCGTCGGCGCGTCGTCGCGCGCGGGCAGTATCGGCGCGATGGTGTGGTCGCGCGTGCTCGACGGTGCGTTCGACGGGCCCGTGTGGCCCGTCAATCCGAAATATCGCGAGCTGGACGGGCATACGGTCGTCTCCGACGTCGACCGGCTGCCCGCGCCGCCGTCGGTAGCCGTGATCTGCACGCCGCCCGCGACCTGGGCCGGCATCGTGCGCAAGCTCGGCGAACTCGGCACGCGCGTCGCGGTGATCGTCGGTGAGGCGCGCACGGATGCCGATCGCACCGCACTCGATCGCACGCTGAAGGCGGCGAAGCCGTTCGTGCTCCGTATCGTCGGGCCCGGCAGCCTCGGCGTGCTGTCGCCCGCGCGGCATGCGCATTTCGGCGCGCCGGCCTATACGGCGCGCTCGGGCGGCGTCGCGTGGGTGTCGCAATCGAATGCGTTGACGAACGCGGCGCTCGGCTGGGCCGATGCGCGAGGCCTCGGCTTTTCGCATGTCGTCGCGCTCGGCAGCGAGTCCGACGTCGATGCGGGCGACGTGCTCGACTATCTGGCGAGCGATCCCGGCACGCGCGCGATCCTGCTCGAACTCGATACCGTGCGCGCCGCGCGCAAGTTCATGTCGGCCGCACGTGCGGCCGCACGCAACAAGCCGGTGCTCGCGTTGCGCACCGGGCGCGCCGATCCCGGCGACGCGCTCTATACGGCGGCGTTCCAGCGCGCGGGGATGGTGCGCGTCGATGCGCTCGACGATCTGCTCGACGAGATCGAGACGCTCGGCGTCGGCCGTGTCACGGCGCGCGGCGCGGCGACGCTCGTGACGAGCGATGCGGGCGTCGCGAAACTGGCGGTCGATGCGGTCGCCGAGGTGCGCGACGTGCTGTCCGACTGGTCGCCGGCTGCAACCTCGGCCGTGTCGGCCGCGCTGCCGCATCTGGCTGCGCCCGGCAATCCGCTGACGCTGGGCGACGACGCGCGCCCCGAGCACTTCGCCGCGGCGATCAAGGCGCTCGCGCCGTTCCCGCAAACGGGCACGCTGTTCGTCGTCCATTCGACGTCCCACAGCGCGCCGGCCGATTCGGTTGCGCGCACGCTGATCGAATCGCGGCAGTATGCGCATCGCGGCATCCTCGCGTGTTTCTTCGGCGCGGTCGACGCGGCGACGCGCGATGCGCTGCACGCGAACGGCATTCCCGTACACACGACACCGCAGCGGCTCGCGCGCGCGTATGCGCGTCTCGTCGACTACAACCTCGGGCGGCAACTGCTGATGCAGACGCCCGAGGGCACGCCGCTGCAGCCGGCCGAGTGCGTTGCGTCCGCACAGGCCGACGCGCGCCGGATGGTCGAAGCCGGCCAGCATGAACTGGCCGGCGAAGCCGCGCTGCGCTGGCTGTCCCATTTCGGCCTGCAAGGCGAGCAGGCGGGCGAGCCGGCCGGTGCGAAAGTCGTCGATGTCACGGTCGACATGTACGACGATTCGAACTTCGGTCCGGTGTTTCGCTATGCCGTGCCGCCTGCGGACGGCGTGTCGGCGCCATTCGTCGTCTACGGCCTGCCGCCGCTGAACACCGTGCTCGCCCGCGCGGTGATGGAGCGCTCGCCGTATGCGCGCCGCACGCCCGTCGAGCCGACGCTCGACGCGTTGACGGCGCTGTCGCAGGTCGTCTGCGACGTGCGCGAAGTCGTCGCGATGTCCGTCACGCTGCGTGTGTTGCCCGATCGCGCGCAGGTGATCGCGCCGCGCATCACGCTGGCCACGGGGCGCAGCCGGCTTGCGATCATGCCGTATCCGCGCCACCTCGAGCAGACGCTCGAGTGGCGCGGCGAGACGGTGACGATCCGTCCGATCCGTCCGGAAGACGAGGCCGCGCATAACGAACTGCTCGGTGCGATGACGCCGGACGATCTGCGGATGCGTTTCTTCGGCGCGGTGCGCGGCTTCGATCATTCGCAGGTGGCGCGCATGACGCAGATCGACTACGACCGTGAGATGGCCCTCATCGTGTCGTACACCGATGTGTCGGGGCGCGACCATACGCTCGCGGTCGTGCGCGCGGTCGCCGATCCCGACAACGAGACGGCGGAGTTCGCGATCGCGGTGCGGCCCGATCAGAAGGGCAAGGGGCTCGGCCGGCTGCTGATGAACCGCATCATCGACTACGCACGCTCGCGCGGAACCGCATGGATGATCGGCGAGGCGCTGCGCGAGAACTCGGCGATGATCTCGCTCGCGAAGTCGTGCGGTTTTGAGGTGTCGACGACGGAGGAGCCGGGCGTCGTGGGTTTCAGGATGAAGTTGCAGCCGTAGCGTTCGTCGGCTGCGTGAAGCGCGGCGCGATCGCATGCAGTCGATGGCGCCAATCCTTCACCGTGTTGCGCCTGTTTTCATTCAGAGGTGCAAAACATTCGAGCCGGCATCTTGTACGAAACGCCCAAACGTATCGGGCTCGTTCGCTACGTCGATATCGACGCACGCGTGGCGTCCGGAGGCGTTTGCTGTGTGCCGCATTATCGGCTCCGCACAGCCGTTTCACCCGATGCGTTCACGCGTATTCGCAGCCGCGTTCCGGCCTCGCCAGTTCGGAATCACCGCAAAGGTGAGACTTTTCGGGAGCCGCGAGTGAGCTTTTCCGGGGAAGCGTGGTGAGCCGATACGGGGGCGTTCGGTGAGCCTTCCCGGGAACGGCCGGTGAGCACCTGCGGGAGACGCTGGTGAGCCTTTCCGGGACGCGTTGGTGAGGGTCTGCGGGAGATGTCGGTGAGGACATTCGGGAGACTTTGGTGAGGGTCTCCAGGAGCCTTGGGTGAGCTTTTTCGGGAGGTGTTGGTGAGCGTTTGCAGGACACCAGGGTGAGACTTTTCGGGAGCGTGCGGATGCACGGCACCCGCGAGCGCGGCGCCGGCCAATGCCGGCGTCACATACGGGTGCGGGCACGCATGAACCGTGCCCGCGATCAGATTCAGGCAGCGAGTTTCGACGCCGCGTCGTTCACCTGGTCGCGCGAAATCGCGAGTTCCTCGAGGTGCGGATCGGCATAGACGGCGCCGGTTTCGCGCTCGAGGCGGGCGATCGTCAGCGCGCAACGCGCGGTGTCCTTCGGCATCGCGATGAAGCGCTTGACCGACTCGCCGGACGTGAATGCTTCGAACAGCGCGCCGCGCACGTCGTCCGGAAGCGTCTTGGTCCACTGGTACGGCTTGCCGTTGAACGTGATCGACGGCGGCAGCGTGCGTTCCTTCTTGGTTGCCGTGATGAGCCCGTAGGTGCGGGCCGCGTCGCCGATCTGCTCGGGCGAGAAGAGCTCGTCGGGCGTGATGTCGAACTGCTCGATGTAGTTCTCGATCGCCTGCATCGCGGCGGCACGATCGTCGCGCTTCTTCTGCGCGCGCGCGACGATATCGCGCAGCTCGTCCGCCTCCTCGGGCGTGATCGTGAAGCTTGCCTGCTTCTGCTGAAGTTCGGAGAAACGCTGGAATTCTTGATCGTTCAGAAGTTTGGCCATGACATCCATCGGACACGACGGCCGCGACAACCGGCCGCCGTAGTTTTTGAGAGGGCCGCTATTCTAGCGTAGCGCCGTGAGCGCACGATATGGCGCCGTGGATCGTGCACTGCACTGGTGTCGCGCGCGACCGGGCCGGCGCAACCGCGCCGGCCCGGTGCGCTTCGTTGAACCCGCGCGTCAGCAGGCCTCGATGCGCCCCATCGACAGGTGGGCGGCCGTGTCGCGCAGCCCTTCGACGGCGACGTCGACGGACGGCGCCGTGTGCGCATCGATCCGGCGCATGTACGGGCAGGTCAGTACCGCGATCGCATGGCCGGACGGCCCGAGGATCGGTGCGGTCAGGTCGGTCACGCCGTACGCCTGGCGGCTGTCCTGGCGCAGATAGCCGGACTGCCGGATGGACTGGCACGCATGCGCGAGTTCCTGCTCGTTCAGCGGCGCTTCGCCCCTGACCTTGCGATGCTCGGCCAGCATGTGCGCGCGCTGCTCGGCGCCCTGGAACGACAGCATCACGCGCCCCGACGCCGTATCGGCGAGCCCGACGCGCGAGCCGAGCCGGACCGACACGCCCCACGGGCCGGGCCCGTCGACCTGCGCGATCACGAGCAGGTTGCCGCGATCGTAGACCGACAGGTGGCACGACTGTTCGGTGGCATCGGCGAAGCGCTGCATCGGCGGCAATGCCTCGGCGATCAGCCGGTTCATCGGCGGATGCCGGTGCGCGAGCGCAAACAGCTTGAGGCTGAGCGTGTAGCGGTCGCCGCCGCTCGAGCGCATCACGTAGCGGCGTGCGACGAGGCGTTCGAGCATCCGGTAGATTTCGCTCGCGTTGCGGCCGAGTTCCTTCGTGATTTCGGTGCGGGTGAGTCCTTCTTTTTGCTCCGACAGGAGTTCGAGAATGTCGAGGCCTTTGTCGAGCGCGGGCGCGCGATAGCGGTCGCTTGCGGCCATCGATTCCCGTGCGTCGCAGCCGGGAAGCAGGTCGTTGGTTGTTTGCATTTTTAGTGTGAGGTTGGGGGATTACCGTCGATCGGTTGGCGACGCACGCTGGCCGGTTCTGCACGCGCATAAGTCGGCCCCGCGTATGGCGATGAAAACCATTTATACGAGCTTAGCAATAAACATACAGTGTGCAATGCAGCGTCCATTTACCGATCATTACCTGACAAGAACGGATTGGCAAACGTTTCCGATGACAGGGGCACCCCGAATAGCCAGTATTCATGTGCCGATGGCAGGCAACGGCGACATGCGCGGCGGATCGCTTTGCGTTGGCGCGCCCGATGTTGCGCCGCAGTGTCTGCAGGCGCACCAATAGTCGGTATCCGTCGCGCGTCATTTCACGGTGCGCGGCCGATGGTACAAAGGCTTGCGGGCCAGCGACGGTGCGGCCGCGCGTGAAGTCGGCCGGCATCGGCCGGCACGCGTCGCGGGTGCCGGGCCGTCGTCGCCGATGCGCAGACCGGCGGCCGCCCGTTCGATGCGCGCCGTGCTTTTCGTGCGGCGCCGCGATCGCTGCGCCCGCGCGACCCTCGCGCGTCGACGGCAGGCCGGATGCGGCGCCGACGCGCGCAATCGACGATCGACAATCAGTCCGGCGCGCGGCCGCGAATGGCCGCGTCGGCCGGTATCCTGTCCCATTCGACAACAGAGGTTGACCACGATGAAACTGCTTCGCTATGGCCCGTCCGGCCAGGAAAAGCTCGGTATTCTCGACGCGGACGGCCGGATTCGCGACCTGTCCGCGCACGCGCCGGATCTTGCCGGCGATGTGCTGTCCGACGCGGGTCTCGCGCGGCTGCGCGCGATCGATCCGGCCACGCTGCCGCTCGTGTCCGGCGAGCCGCGCATCGGCGCGTGCGTCGGGCACGTCGGCAAGTTCATCGGCATCGGCCTGAACTATGCCGATCACGCGGCCGAAGCCGGCATGCCGGTGCCGAAGGAACCGGTCGTGTTCGGCAAGTGGACGAGTTCGATCTGCGGCCCGAACGACGGCATCGACATCCCGAAGGGTTCGGTCAAGACCGATTGGGAAGTCGAATTGGGCGTCGTGATCGGCGCGCGGTGCAAGGACGTCGACGAAGCGAGTGCGCTCGATTACGTCGCGGGCTACTGCGTCGTCAACGACGTGTCCGAGCGCGAGTGGCAGATCGAGCGCGGCGGCCAGTGGGACAAGGGCAAGGGCTTCGACACGTTCGGCCCGATCGGTCCGTGGCTCGTGACGCGCGACGAGGTGCCCGATCCGCAGCGTCTCGACCTGTGGCTCGAAGTCGACGGCCACCGTTATCAGAACGGCAACACGCGCACGATGGTGTTCACCGTCGCGCAGTTGATTGCCTATCTGTCGCGCTGCATGACGCTGCAGCCGGGCGACGTGATCACGACCGGCACGCCGCCGGGCGTCGGCATGGGCATCAAGCCGTCGCCGATCTTCCTGAAGGCCGGCCAGATGGTGCGCCTGGGGATCGAAGGGCTCGGCGAGCAGTTGCAGCACACGCGCGGCGCACAGTAACCGCGCGAGCCGAGATCCCGTCGAGCGACCGCTGCAGGCGGTCGCCGGAAACCGGACGCCGACGTTGGCGCGTCAAAGCCCAGGGCCCGATTCCGCGCAATGCGGAATCGGGCCCTTGCCGTTTGTACGCGGTGTACGCGGGCGGGTCACACGACGTTGTCGAGTTCGCAATGCGCTTCCAGCCGATACCCGTCGGGATCGACGACGAACGCCGCGTAGTAGCCGGGGCCGTAGTGTTCGCGCTTGCCGGGCCCGCCGTTGTCCTGGCCGCCGTGCTCGAGCGCGGCGCGGTAGAACGCGTCGACCTCGACGGGCGAAGCGGCCTTGAACGACAGGTGCAGCCCCGATTCGGGATCGGCGGCGACGGGGCGGGCAGCGTGCTGCAGCCACAGCTCCGGTTCGGTCGTGCCGTACCCGATGGATCCGTCGTCGCTATACAGCCGCTTGTAGCCGAGCGCGCCGAGCGTGCTGTCGTAGAACGCGCGGCTGCGGCCGATGTGGGCAACGCCGAAGGAAAGGTGATCGATCATCTGTTGGCTCCTTGAACTGAAGGGACGTCAGTGCAGCAAACCCGCTTACAAGCACCATGCCAGCCGCTTGTAGCCGAGCGTGCTGTCGGAGAACGCGCGGCTGCGGTCGTTGTGGATAACTCCGCAGGAAAGGCGATCGATCATCTGTGGCTCCTCGAACTGAAGGGGGGGCGTCAGTGCAGCAAACCTTTTCGTAACCACCATGCTGGTTATGTTAGAAAGCGTCCGGACGCTTGTCAACCGGCATGGTGGTTAGATACGATGGCGCCATGAGCGATACGCAACCTTCCGTCACGATGGACTGCCTGATTCCGGCGCCGCCCGAAACCCTGAGCATCGATTTCGCGAACACGCTGTACTGGCGTGGCAGCGAGGCGCCGACGGAAACCTTCGGAACGATGGACGACCTGCTGGCGTGGTGCCGCGAGCAGGCCGGCGTGCCGGCCGGCCTGGCCGACCGGTGCTGCGTGCGCGGCGGGGAGGAAGGCGAGCCGGCGATGCTCGCGCGTGCGCTCGCGTTGCGCGAGGCGTTGTACCGGCTCTTTCATGCACAGGCCGAGCGGCACGAGCCGCAGGCCGACGATCTCGCGCTGCTCGGCGGCTTCCTGGCTGAAGCGTCGCCGCGCGTCGCGCTGACGCGTGTCGACGGCGGTTATGCGTGGCGGATCGGGGATGCTGGAGCAACGCTCGCGGGGCTGCTGAGCCCGGTGCTGTGGTCGGCGATCGACCTGCTCGGCGGCGCGCGGCTTGCGAAGGTCAAGCGATGCGCGAACGACGCGTGCCAGTGGCTGTTCATCGACGACAGCAAGAACGGCAGCCGCCGCTGGTGCTCGATGTCGTCGTGCGGCAATCGTGCGAAGGCGTATCGCCACTATCACAAGGCCGACTGACGAGCCCGTTCTGGCATGCGCCTGCGAGCGCGTCGAACCCGAACCTTTTTATTTCGCCGACAACTTCCGCCACAGCGTCGTCTTGCTGATGCCGAGCATCGCGCATGCGCGGTCGCGGTCGCCGCCGCACGCGTCGAGCACCGCGCGGATCTCGTCGGCTTCCGCGCGGCGGCGGCGCGCGTGCAGCGTCTGCGCATCGTCGGTGTCGATGGCGTCGGGCGGCGCCGCGAACAGCTCGGGCGCGATCGCCTGCAGCGCGTCGGGATCGAGCGCGGCGCACGCGGCGGCCGGATCGTTTTCATCGGCTTCCTCGGCGAGTTCCACCGCGATCCGCTCGATCACGTTCTGCAGTTCGCGCACGTTGCCGGGCCACCGGTAGCGCGCCAGCGTTGCCTGCGTCGCGCCGAGCACGCGCGCGGCATCGCCGGCGTCGCGCAGGCGTTCGGCGAGGCGCGGCTCGCGCCGCGCGGCCTGCACGAGCAGCGTCGCCGCGAGCGCGGGGATGTCGGCCGCGCGCTCGCGCAGCGGCGGCAGGCCGACGTTCAGGATGTTGAGCCGGTAATAGAGATCCGCGCGGAACGTGCCGGCCTCGACGGCCGCGAGCAGCGGACGATGCGTCGCGGCGATCACGCGCACGTCGATGCGGATCGGCTCGGTCGAGCCGAGGCGGATCACCTCGCGCTCCTGCAGCACGCGCAGCAGCCGGCTCTGCAGCGACGGCGGCATTTCGCCGATCTCGTCGAGAAACAGCGTGCCGCGGTGCGCGGCCTCGAACAGGCCGGTCTTGCCGCCGCGCCGCGCGCCGGTGAACGCGCCTTCCTCATAGCCGAACAGCTCGCTCTCGAGCAGCGCTTCCGGAAACGCGCCGCAATTGACCGCGACGAACGGGTAGCTGCGCCGCGCGGACAGCGCGTGCAGGCTTTGCGCGATCATTTCCTTGCCGGTGCCGCTTTCGCCGAGTACGAGCACGGTCGCGTCGGATTTCGCGTAGCGGCGCACGAGGTCGCGCACGCGCGCCATCGGCGCCGATGCGCCGATCACGTCGTCGAGCGCGTAGCGCGCCGCGAACTGCTGCGTGGTCGGCTGCGAACGCAGTGCGCGATCGAGCCGTTCGACCGCGCGCGATTCCTGGAACGTCAGCACGCTGCCCGACGTGACGCCGCGATCGACGAGCGGCCCGCGATGCACGACGTAGCGCACGCCGCGCACGGTCGCGAGCGCGTCGCCGTCCTCGCCGCGCAGCGTGCGCAGCTCGGGCCGCAGGTCGACGAGCGCGCGGCCGACGGCCGCCGCGGGTTCGACCCCGAGCGCCGACGCGAGCCGCTCGTTGATCGCTTCGACGCGGCCGCGCGCGTCGAGCGCGACCACGCCGTCGCGCAGGTGCTGCAGCAGGTTGTCGAGCCGCTGGCGGCGGAATGCCTCGGCGTGCGTCGCATACGCGACTTCGAGCGCCGTATCGACGGCCTTGCGCACCGACGCATGCGAATACAGGAACACCGCGCCCATGCCGGCACTGGCCGCGAGGTCGGTGACGAGGCCGGGGCCGACGATCGTCTCGATGCCGCGGTCGCGCAGGTCGTGCACGCAGGCTTCCGCTTCCTGCGCGGACTGATATGACGCAAACTGCACGTCGAGGCCGTACGCGGCGACGAAGCGGCGCACTTCGGGCGGCGTTTCCCCGGCGCTGACGAGCGCGATCCGCGACGCGTCGCGCCGGGCGCGCGCGAGCGCCTGCATCACGTCGAAGCCGGTCGGCGACACGACCACGACCGGCACCTGCGCACGCGTCTTCAGGAAGGCGCCGTTCGAGCCGGCCGCGACGATCACGTCGGGCCGCGCGGCGCCGGCCTCGGCGATCGCGCTGAGCGCATCCTCATACGCGCGCGTCACGATGCGCACGTCGGCGCGTTCGTCGAATTCGCCGGCGATCTCGCGAAAGAAGTCGCGCAGGCGGCTGATGCCCATCGCCCAGATGCGCGGGCGCGCCGCGCGCTCGGCCGGGTCGACGGGCTTGGTCGAGGAGAGGTCCATGACGGTCGATTATGCGCGCGGGATTTCATTTTTGAAACATGAAATTGCCGAATTGAAATCGCCGGGCGCTGCATCGCCCGCGCCGGTTGCTTAAGAATCAGTGGGTTAGCGACGTTTCGCGAGCTGGCCCGGTCCTTGCTGTTATCGGGCATTCCTTCAGGAGGCCGTTCATGAGCAACACGCATCTTCAGAGCGCCGGCGCGAAATTCCGCGCGGCAGTCGCGGCCGAGCAGCCGCTGCAGGTGGTCGGCGCGATCACCGCGTACGCGGCCAAGATGGCGCAGGCCGTCGGCTTCAAGGCCGTGTACCTGTCGGGCGGCGGCGTTGCCGCGAACTCGCTCGGGATCCCCGACCTCGGCATCAGCACGATGGAAGACGTGCTGATCGACGCGAACCGGATCACCAACGCAACCGACCTGCCGCTGCTCGTCGACATCGATACGGGCTGGGGCGGCGCATTCAACATCGCGCGCACGGTCCGCTCGTTCATCAAGGCCGGCGTTGCTGCCGTGCACATGGAAGACCAGGTCGGCCAGAAGCGCTGCGGCCATCGTCCGGGCAAGGAAGTCGTGCCGGCCGACGAAATGGTCGATCGCATCAAGGCCGCGGTCGACGCGCGCACCGATGACCAGTTCGTGATCATGGCGCGTACCGATGCGGCCGCTGCCGAAGGGATCGATTCGGCGATCGAGCGCGCGGTCGCGTACGTCGAAGCCGGCGCCGACATGATCTTTCCGGAAGCGATGAAGACGCTCGACGACTACCGCCGCTTCAAGGCGGCCGTGAAGGTGCCGATCCTCGCGAACCTGACCGAGTTCGGCTCGACGCCGCTGTTCACGCTCGACGAACTTCGCGAGGCGAACGTCGACATCGCGCTGTACTGCTGCGGCGCGTATCGCGCGATGAACAAGGCCGCGCTGAACTTCTACGAGACGCTGCGCCGCGACGGCACGCAGAAGGCGGCCGTGCCGACGATGCAGACGCGCGCCGAGCTGTACGACTTCCTCGGCTATCACGAATACGAGCGCAAGCTCGACGAACTGTTCGCGCAGGGCAAGAAGTAACGCGGCCCGCGCGCCGGGGCATGGTTCCCGGGAAGCTTTGCATGGGACCGCACCAGGCGCTGAAGCGCCAAGTGCGGTCGACACGATACATATTGGAGAACGGAAACATGAGCGAGACGAAAGACGCAGCAGCACCCGCCGCCGCAAGCGCATTCAAGCCGAAGAAGTCGGTGGCGCTGTCGGGCGTGACGGCCGGCAACACGGCGCTGTGCACGGTCGGCAAGACCGGCAACGACCTGCACTACCGCGGCTACGACATTCTCGACGTCGCCGAGTCGTGCGAATTCGAGGAAATCGCGCACCTGCTCGTGCACGGCACGCTGCCTAACCTGACCGAACTGGCTGCGTACAAGACCAAGCTGCGCGCACTGCGCGGCCTGCCGAGCGCGCTGAAGGCGGCGCTCGAGCAGATCCCGGCGTCCGCGCACCCGATGGACGTGATGCGCACGGGCGTGTCGGTGCTCGGCACCGTGCTGCCGGAGAAGGACGACCACAACCTGCCGGGCGCGCGCGACATCGCCGACCGCCTGATGGCGTCGCTCGGCTCGATGCTGCTGTACTGGTATCACTTCTCGCACAACGGCAAGCGCATCGAGACGGAAACCGACGACGATTCGATCGGCGGCCACTTCCTGCACCTGCTGCACGGCAAGACGCCGTCGAAGTCGTGGGTCGAGGCGATGCACACGTCGCTGATCCTGTACGCGGAGCACGAATTCAACGCGTCGACGTTCACCGGCCGCGTGATCGCGGGCACGGGCTCGGACATCTACTCGGCGATCACCGGCGCGATCGGCGCGCTGCGCGGGCCGAAGCACGGCGGCGCAAACGAAGTCGCCTATGAAATCCAGAGCCGCTACAGCTCGCCGGACGACGCCGAAGCGGACATCCGCCGCCGCGTCGAGAACAAGGAAGTCGTGATCGGCTTCGGCCACCCGGTCTACACGATCTCCGATCCGCGCAACAAGGTGATCAAGGGCGTCGCGCACAAGCTGTCGAAGGAAGCGGGCGACACGAAGCTGTACAACATCGCCGAGCGCCTCGAATCGGTGATGTGGGAAGCGAAGAAGATGTTCCCGAACCTCGACTGGTTCAGCGCGGTGTCGTATCACATGATGGGCGTGCCGACCGCGATGTTCACGCCGCTGTTCGTGATCTCGCGCACGTCCGGCTGGAGCGCGCACATCATCGAGCAGCGCATCGACAACAAGATCATCCGCCCGAGCGCGAACTACACGGGCCCGGAAGACCTGCAGTTCGTGCCGATCGAGAAGCGCTGATCGGGCGCCCGAGGGGAGGCCGGTCGGCTTCCCCCGCTCATGAATTCCCAGCTTTCCCCCACATCATGAATACCGCCAACCGCAAACCCCTGCCCGGCACGTCGCTGGACTATTTCGACGCGCGCGCCGCGGTCGAAGCGATCGCGCCCGGCGCTTACGACACGCTGCCGTACACGTCGCGCGTGCTCGCCGAAAACCTCGTGCGCCGCTGCGATCCGGCAATCCTCGCCGATTCGCTGAAGCAGATCATCGAGCGCAAGCGCGAGCGCGACTTCCCGTGGTTCCCGGCGCGCGTCGTGTGCCACGACATCCTCGGGCAGACGGCGCTCGTCGATCTCGCCGGCCTGCGCGACGCGATCGCGGACGGCGGCGGCGACCCGGCGAAGGTGAACCCGGTCGTGCCCGTGCAGCTGATCGTCGACCACTCGCTCGCCGTCGAATGCGGCGGCTTCGATCCGGACGCGTTCGCGAAGAACCGCGCGATCGAGGATCGCCGCAACGAGGATCGCTTCCACTTCATCGAGTGGACGAAGAAGGCGTTCGAGAACGTCGACGTGATCCCGCCGGGCAACGGCATCATGCACCAGATCAACCTCGAGAAAATGTCGCCGGTGATCCAGGCGCAGGATGGCGTCGCGTATCCGGATACCTGCGTCGGCACCGACAGCCACACGCCGCACGTCGACGCGCTCGGCGTGATCGCGATCGGCGTCGGCGGTCTCGAAGCGGAGAACGTGATGCTCGGCCGCGCGTCGTGGATGCGCCTGCCCGACATCGTCGGCGTCGAGCTGACCGGCAAGCGCCAGCCCGGCATCACCGCGACCGACATCGTGCTCGCGCTGACCGAGTTCCTGCGCAAGGAAAAGGTGGTCGGCGCGTACCTGGAATTCCGCGGTGTGGGAGCCGCGAGCCTCACGCTCGGCGATCGCGCGACGATCTCGAACATGGCGCCCGAATACGGCGCGACGGCCGCGATGTTCTTCATCGACGGCCAGACGACCGATTACCTGCGCCTCACCGGCCGCAGCGACGAGCAGGTGAAGCTCGTCGAGACCTATGCGAAGGCGGCGGGCCTGTGGGCCGATACGCTGGACAATGCGCAATACGAGCGCACGCTGACGTTCGACCTGTCGAGCGTCGTGCGCAACATGGCCGGCCCGTCGAACCCGCACAAGCGGCTGCCGACGTCGGACCTCGCCGCGCGCGGGATCGCCGGCCAGTGGGAAGAGAAGGCGGGCGAGATGCCCGACGGCGCGGTGATCATCGCCGCGATCACGAGCTGCACGAACACCAGCAACCCGCGCAACGTGATTGCCGCGGCGCTGCTCGCACGCAACGCGAACGCGCGCGGCCTCGTGCGCAAGCCGTGGGTGAAGAGCTCGCTCGCGCCGGGCTCGAAGGCGGTCGAGCTGTATCTGGAAGAAGCGAACCTGCTGCCGGAACTCGAGAAGCTCGGCTTCGGCATCGTCGCGTTCGCGTGCACGACCTGCAACGGGATGTCGGGCGCGCTCGACCCGAAGATCCAGCAGGAGATCGTCGATCGCGACCTGTACGCGACGGCCGTGCTGTCCGGCAACCGCAACTTCGACGGCCGCATCCACCCGTATGCGAAGCAGGCATTCCTCGCGTCGCCGCCGCTCGTCGTCGCGTATGCGATCGCCGGCACGATCCGCTTCGACATCGAGAAGGACGCGCTCGGCCACGATCAGGACGGCAAGCCCGTCACGCTGAAGGACATCTGGCCGACCGACGAGGAGATCGATGCGATCGTCGCGTCGAGCGTGAAGCCCGAGCAGTTCCGCAAGGTCTACGAGCCGATGTTCGCGCGCAGCGCCGATGCGGGCGAGCGCGCGGCGCCGCTGTACGACTGGCGGCCGCAGAGCACGTACATCCGCCGTCCGCCGTACTGGGAAGGCGCGCTGGCCGGCGAACGCACGCTGCAGGGCATGCGCCCGCTCGCGGTGCTCGGCGACAACATCACGACCGACCACCTGTCGCCGTCGAACGCGATCCTCGCGAACAGCGCGGCCGGCGAATACCTCGCGAAGATGGGCCTGCCGGAAGAAGACTTCAACTCGTACGCGACGCACCGGGGAGACCACCTGACCGCACAGCGCGCGACCTTCGCGAACCCGACGCTGATCAACGAGATGGCGGTGGTCGACGGCGCGGTGAAGAAGGGCTCGCTCGCGCGCGTCGAGCCGGAAGGCAAGGTCATGCGGATGTGGGAAGCGATCGAGACGTACATGAATCGCAAGCAGCCGCTGATCGTCGTCGCCGGCGCCGACTACGGCCAGGGCTCGTCGCGCGACTGGGCCGCGAAGGGCGTGCGGCTCGCGGGCGTCGAGGCGATCGCCGCCGAAGGCTTCGAGCGGATCCACCGCACCAACCTGATCGGGATGGGCGTGCTGCCGCTCGAGTTCAAGCCCGGCACGAACCGGACGACGCTCGGCATCGACGGCACCGAGACCTTCGACGTGATCGGCGAGCGCAAGCCGCGCGCCGACCTGACGCTGGTGATTCACCGCAAGAACGGCGAGCGTGTCGGGGTGCCGATGACGTGCCGGCTCGATACGGCCGAGGAAGTGTCGATCTACGAAGCCGGCGGCGTGCTGCAGCGCTTCGCGCAGGACTTCCTCGAATCGTCGCAGGCGGCGTGACGGGAAGGCGGTAAAGGCGGTTTCGCGCGCCGTGGCGGCGCGCGGAACGAAGGGGCCGGTTGTCGCGGCGGCGCAGGGGCGCCGGTCGCGCGGCCGGCCCGATTCGGTTTGCTGCGCATGGCTTCGGCATGCGAAGCATCGGGCGGGAAGCGGCGCCGACGCGCCGGTTCCGGCCGACCTGGGATAAAACGGACATGGCTCACATTCCTCAAATCAGGATTCCCGCGACCTATATCCGCGGCGGCACCAGCAAGGGCGTGTTCTTCCGGCTGCAGGACCTGCCCGATGCGGCACAGGCGCCGGGCGCCGCGCGCGACGCGCTGCTGCTGCGCGTGATCGGCAGCCCCGATCCGTACGGCAAGCAGATCGACGGGATGGGCGGCGCGACGTCGTCCACCAGCAAGACGGTGATCGTGTCGAAGAGCACGCGCCCCGGCCACGACGTCGACTACCTGTTCGGGCAGGTCGCGATCGACAAGGCGTTCGTCGACTGGACCGGCAACTGCGGCAACCTGTCGGCGGCGGTCGGCCCGTTCGCGATCAGCGGCGGGCTCGTCGATCCCGCGCGCGTGCCGCGCGACGGCATCGCGACCGTGCGGATCTGGCAGGCGAACATCGGCAAGACGATCGTCGCGCACGTGCCGGTCACGAACGGCGCGGTGCAGGAGACGGGCGACTTCGAGCTGGACGGCGTCACGTTCCCGGCCGCCGAAGTGCAGCTCGAATTCATGGATCCGGCCGCCGAGGAAGAGGGCGCGGGCGGGTCGATGTTCCCGACCGGCAACCTCGTCGACGATCTCGCGGTGCCGGGCGTCGGCACGCTGAAGGCGACGATGATCAATGCGGGGATCCCGACGATCTTCGTCGAGGCGGAGGCGATCGGCTATACGGGCACCGAGCTGCAGGACGCGATCAACGGCGACGCGAAGGCGCTCGAGAAGTTCGAGACGATCCGCGCGCACGGCGCGCTGCGCATGGGCCTGATCGATACGCTCGACGAAATCGCGACGCGGCAGCACACGCCGAAGATCGCGTTCGTCGCGAAGCCCGCCGACTACGTTGCATCGAGCGGCAAGCGCGTGAACGCGGGCGACGTCGACCTGCTGGTGCGCGCGATGTCGATGGGCAAGCTGCATCACGCGATGATGGGCACGGCGGCGGTCGCGATCGGCACGGCCGCGGCGATCCCCGGCACGCTCGTCAATCTGGCGGCGGGCGGCGGCGAACGCAACGCGGTGCGCTTCGGGCATCCGTCGGGCACGCTGCGCGTCGGCGCGGAAGCGCAGCAGCAGGAGAACGGCGAGTGGACCGTCACGAAGGCGATCATGAGCCGCAGCGCGCGCGTGCTGATGGAAGGCTGGGTGCGGGTGCCGGGCGACGCGTTCTGATCGTTGCCGGTTGTATCGGTGGAAATGCGGGCGGCTTCGGCCGCCCGCGTCGTTTCGGCTAGCCGTGCAGGAAGCGGCGCAGCGCGTCGTGGCTGAGGCGGCGTGCTGTTTCGGAGAGTCGCGCGTCGGGCACGATGTCGAAACCGTGCACGCCGCCGGGGAGCACGTGCAGTTCGGTCGGCACGCCGGCGCGGAGCAGCCGCCGCGCATAGTCGAGGTTTTCTTCGAGGAACAGGTCGAGCGAGCCGATCGACAGGAACGTCGGCGGCAGGCCGTCGAGCTTTTCCGCGCGCGCGGCGGCCGCATACGGCGACACGTCGTCGAGGCCCGGCGCGTGGCCGAGCAGCGACGTCCAGCCGAACCGGTTGTTGGCCGCGTGCCAGACGAACTCGCCGGCATGCGGATGCGGCATACGCGTACAGGTGCGGTCGTCGAGCATCGGGTAGATCAGGTGC
This sequence comes from Burkholderia sp. GbtcB21, assembly GCF_019091065.1. Classification (NCBI taxonomy): domain Bacteria; kingdom Pseudomonadati; phylum Pseudomonadota; class Betaproteobacteria; order Burkholderiales; family Burkholderiaceae; genus Burkholderia; species Burkholderia sp. GbtcB21. The sequence continues at coordinate 39,380 of NZ_JAGXKA010000011.1, read as the reverse complement.
TGGAACGCGAGCCGGTATTCGCCGCGGTCGCGCGCCAGCAGCGCCAGCGCGGCGGCGAGCCCGCCGCCTGCGCTTTCGCCCGTCACGCCGATGCGTGCCGGGTCGATGCCGAGCGTTTCGGCATGGCGGAAGGTCCATGCGAGGCCCGCGTAGCAATCCTCGATCGCGCCGGGGAACACCGTTTCCGGCGCGAGACGGTAGTCGATCGAGATCAGCACGCAGCCGAGCTGTTTGACTGCCTGGCGATGAATGGCCTCCAGGTCCTTCGCCGCGCCGCGCACGTAGCCGCCGCCGTGCATGTGGACGATCGCCGGGAGCGGTCGCGCGGCGTCGTCGGGCGTGTAGATGTGGAGCGGGACGTCCGGCGCGCCGGCGGGGCCGGGCACGGCGCGGCGCTCGAGCGTGCTGCCGGCCGGGTCCGGCGGCGGCAGCGGCAGCACGCGTTCGCGCGCCTGCGCGAGGTTGTCGGCGCTGAGCGTGACGGTCGGCCACACGTCGAGCAGCGGGCGGATTTCGGAATCGACGAGATGCAGGGTGTCCAAGCGGTTGCTCCGTGATTGGGTGGCGGCGATAACGGACGAACCGGCGTCGCCGCAGCGGGGCTCGGGGGCCGGCATGCCGCCGCGATCATGTCCTTCCGGCAGGCCGCAGCAGGCGGGCGGTGCCGCCGGATGCATGTGATGTGCGGCACGACAGTGGGCTGACATTGCCGCCGACGCGCAAGTTCCCGCGGCGGCGCCGACCGGCGCGACATCGTCGTCGTGATGCGTCGTGCGCGGCCCGCGCGGCGCGGATGCCTACAGCACGCTGCGTGCAACGACCCAGCGGTGCACCTCGCTCGGGCCCTCGAAGATGCGCATCAGCCGCGCTTCGCTCGCCATCTGCTGCAACGGCAGTTCCTTCGTCATGCCCATCGCGCCGAGCGTCTGCATCGCGTGATCGATGACGGTCCACGCCATTTCGGTCGCGAACACCTTGACCATCGAGATCTGCGTGCGCGCATCCTGCCCGGCATCCACCCGTGCGGCCGCTTCATAGGTCATCAGGCGGCACGCGTGGATGCGGGTCAGCGCATCGGCCACCCACCACTGGACGGCCTGGCGCTCCGCGAGCAGCACGCCGAACGTCGTGCGCTGCTTCGCGTATTCGCACAGCAGCGCGACCGCGCGCTCGGCGCGGCCGATGCACCAGGCCGCCATCTCCAGCCGCCGGTTCGACAGCCGCCCCTGCATCGGCACGAAGCCTTCGCCTTCGCGGCCGAGCAGTTGCGTGGCGGGAAGGCGGCAGTTTTCCAGCACGATCTCGTAGGTGGACAGCCCGCCGATCATCGGAATCCGGCGCTCGATGATGAAGCCCGGCGTATCGCGCTCGACGATGAAGGCCGAGATGCCGCCGCGCTTGCCCTTGCTGCGGTCCGTCAGCGCCATCACGATCGTCCAGTCGGCTTCGCTCGCGTGGCTGATCCAGATCTTGCGCCCGTTCAGCACCCAGCCGTCGCCGTCGCGCTCGGCCGTCGTCGACAGCGTGCTCGGGTCCGAGCCGGCACCTGGTTCGGAGATGGCCATCGCGGAGCGTGTGACGCCGCGCGCATAAGGGTCGAGATAGCGGGCGCGCTGCGCATCGTCGGCCGCGTCGCACAGCATCCTCAGGTTCGGTGAATCGGGCGGCAGCACGTACGGCGTCACGGTCGTGCCGATCGCTTCGTTCACGCCGACCATCGCGACTGCCGACAGGTCCGAGCCGCCGGCGTCGAGCGGTGCATCGAGCCCCCACAGGCCGAGCTGCCGCGAGCGTTCGTCGAGCCGCGCGCGCTCGTCGGCGAGCAGCACGAAGCGCTGGCCGTCGGCCTCGCGCGCCATCACGGCCGCTTCGAGCGGAATCAGCTCGTCGTTCACGAAGCGCGCGACGAGGTCCTTGATCATCCGGTGTTCGAGTTCGAGTTCGAAGTTCATGTGCGGATCAATGAGTGAGTGAAGGAAACCGGCGCGGTCAGCGCGCGGCTGGAAGCGGCGCAGCCCGCGCGCGCAGCGTGCCGAGCAGCGCCACGCAGCCGGCCGCGAGCAGTGCCGCGTTGAAATAGAGTCCGCCGCGCATCGATCCGGTGACCGTGTTGAGCACGCCCATCAGGAATGGGCTCGCGAACCCGCCGATCGCGCCGGACATCGTGATCGCCGCGATCGCGACCGCCATCGAGCGCTTGGGCAGCGCGAGCCCCGGCAGCACCCAGAACGCGGGCAGCGCCGCGGCGTGCGCGGCGACCGCGATGCAGAGCGCGATCATCAGGTGCGGCGTGCCGTCGACGCTCGCCAGCCCGGCGAGTGCCGCCGCGCAGGCGAGCATCGCGACCGCGCCGTGCCCGCGCCATTCGCGCCGGCGCTCGGTGCGCCAGCCCATTCCGAGCATGCCGACGATGCCGCACAGATAGGGCAGCGCGGACAGCAGCCCGATCTGCATCGCGCCATGCAGGCCGCCGCGATGCAGGATCACGGGCATCCAGAACACGAGCGCGTAGCCGGCGGCCGCGATCGCAAAATTGGCCGCGCACAGCAGCCAGAAATCGCGGTGCGCGAGCAGCGGCCGCGCCGCGTTCGCCCCCGGCGTGCCGGCTTCGGCATGCGCGTGTTCGGCGCGCAACGCGGCCTTGTCGGCGACCGACAGCCAGCGTGCGTCATCCGGCCGGTCGTCGAGAAACTGCAGCGCGACGATGCCGATCGCGCTGCTCGGCAGCCCTTCCACGAGGAACAGCCATTGCCAGCCGCTCAGGCCGGCTGCACCGTCGAAGAACGTGAGGATCGCGCCCGACACGGGCCCGGCGATGAGCCCCGCGAGGTACAGCGCCGTCATGAAGAGCGCGAACGCCTTCGCGCGCTGCTTCGGCGGATACCACGCGCCGAGATAGAACAGGATGCCGGGGAAGAAGCCGGCCTCGAACACGCCCAGCAGGAACCGGCACGCATAGAACTGCGCGGGCGTCGTGACGAACATCGTCGCGGCCGAGCCGAGCCCCCACAGCACCATGATTCGTGCGATCGTCCTGCGCGCGCCGATCCGCACGAGCAACGCGTTGCTCGGAATCTCGAATGCCATGTAGCCGATGAAGAAGATGCCCGCGCCGAGCCCGTAGACGGCGTCGGAGAAGTGCAGTTCGGCGGCCATCTGCGCGTGCGCGAAGCCGATGTTGATCCGGTCGATGAACGACAGCGTGTAGCAGAGGATCAGGAACGGCAGCAGCCGGCGCGAGATCCGGCGGTAGAGCGCCCGCGTCGCGCCATCTTCGACGGCGGTCGGGTGGGTGGAAAGGGTCGGGGTCATGGGCACTCCGTCAGAAGCGGTGAACGATGCCGAGCGCGAACACCTGCTCGGTGCCGCCCGGTTGCGGCTGCAGGCCGGCGACGACCGTGTTGCGTGCGTTGCCGCCGTTCTTCAGGTAGAGATAGCGCGCGTAGAGCGAAGTCCGCTTCGACAGCGGATGGTCGTACCCGACGCCGAGCGCGGTCGCGTCGTTCGCCGAGCCTTTCACGTCGCGGCGCACGACCGACACGAGCACGCGATCGAGCGCGCCGACGTTGATCGATGCGCCGACGCTCGCGGTCGAGAACGCGGGCAGGTTCGGCGCCGTGCTGACGCCATGGAGAAACGCGGCGTACAGCTTGACGCGCGCGAATGCGTAGTTGGCCGCGAACACGTAATGGCGGGTCGTCGACGGGTAGACGACGGGCGACAGGTTGCCGGCCGACACGTCGCCCTGGAAGCCCGCGCCGAGATAGAGCCCGCCGATCCGGTACTGAAGCCCGGCGCCATAGTTGCGTCCGGCCTGCGTGGACAGCGCGTTCGGCGTCGGAAAGCCGTACGTGGCCATCACGCGCAGGCCGTTCCGGTCGGGGCTGAGATACGACGCCGCCTGGTTGAAGCGCGGAATCGGCGGCGTCGTGTTGCTCGTGATCGTGTCCGTCGACGTCGCGAGCAGCGCGAGCGGCGACATTCGCTCGTTGAGTCCGAACGGATCGCCGTCGTACACGACGTAGAACGCAGGCGTGTATTGCCGGCCGAGCCGGAGGTCGCCGTAGCGGGTGCTCTGCAGCGAGACGTATGCCTGCCGGTAGAACAGCGTGCCGCCCTGGAACGATCCGTCGGCAGGCGAGAAGCCGCTTTCCAGCACGAACTTCGTCGACGTGCCGCCGCCGAGATCCTCGACGCCCGTCAGCCCGATGCGGCTGGTCGCCGATCCGCCGCCGCTCTGCCGCACGCTCGACAGGCTGCCGATGCGATCGAATTCGACGTAGCTGTCGACGATCCCGTACAGCGTGACCGACGACGCTTGCGCCGGCGACGCGCACAGCACGCACGCGCCGACCAGGAATGCTTTCCGTTGCATGAAGGTGTCTCCGTTCCATGTCTTTTTTTTTGCGCGCCCGCGTTCTGGGAGCGGTTGCGCGCGTCGTGTCGCCCGTTGTGCCGCGTCGGGCTCAGCGGCCCTTGAATACCGGCTTGCGCTTCTCGAGAAACGCGCGGGCGCCTTCGATCCGGTCCTCGCTCGCATAGACGTCGGGGCCGACGTCCAGCCGCAGCGCCGCGGCAACCGGCAAGCCCTGGCTGCGTGTCGCGGTTTCCTTGATGCGGCGGATCGTGAGCGGCGCGTTCGCGGCGATCGCCAGCGCCAGTTCGCGCACGGTGTCGTCGAGCGCGGCGCCGGGTACGACGCGGTTCAGCAACCCGACGCGCTGCGCTTCGTCCGCGTCGAAGCGGCGGCCCGTGAACAGCAGCTCCATCGCGACGGCGCGCGGCAGCATGCGCGGCAGCAGCACGCTCGCGAAGTTCGCGCCCATGCCGACCCGCGCTTCGGGCAGCGCGAAATACGCGTGATCGGCGGCGATCCGCAGATCGCAGGCGAGCGCGATTTCAAAGCCGCCGCCGACGGCGAAGCCGTTGATGGCCGCGATGGTCGGCTTGCGCAGCTCCAGGATCAGCTCGTGCACGTTGCGTGCGAGCCCGCGCATCGGCCGCATCCCGCGCATCTCGGGATCGCCGAGATCGATGCCCGCGCTGAAGGCGCGTTCGCCGGCACCGCGGATGACGATGACGCGAATCGCGGGGTTGTCGTCGAGCGTGACCAGTTCGTCGCACAGGCGCCGGATCGCTTCGGCGGACAATGCGTTGGCGACGTGCGGGCGATGGATCGTCAACCATGCGATGCCGTCGTCGTCGTTGCGCAGGATCGACGGGGCGTCGTTGTCCGTCAGCGAAGAAAACGTGCTCGACGTGGTCATGACGTGCTCCCGGTCGCGGTTGCGCGCGTGTCGTGGAGCACGCCCGCCTGCCGCAACGCATCCCGACGGGCCGCGTCGATGCCGAACGCATCGAGCACGGCGTCGGTGTCGGCGGCGAACGGCCGGGGCGGCCGGCGTATCGATCCGGGTGTGCGGGAGAGTTTGGCCGGGATGCCCGCGCCGGTGTACGCATCGGTATTGACGAACATCGCGTTGCGCGCCGCCTGCGGATGACCGAATGCATCGGCCACGGTGTTGACCGGCCCCGTCGCGACGCCCGCGTGCAGCAGCCGTTCGACGACGTCGTCGGCGCTCAGTTCGGCGGTCAGTTGCCCGAGCAGCGTATCGAGCGCGTCGCGATGCGCGACGCGCTGCGCGTTGGTCGCGAACCGCGGATCGCGCGCAAGCTCGGGCACGCCGAGCGCTTCGACGAGCCGCGCGAACGTGCGGTTGTTGCCGGCGCCCGTCGCCACCGGCTTGTCCTTGCACGGATAGACGCCGTACGGTGCGATCGCGCCATACACGTTGCCGGTCGCGACGGGAACGTCACCGGTTGCCATCCAGCTCGTGCTGACCGGGTGCAGCATCGACAGTGCGGTGCTGAACAGGTCGATGTCGACGTGCTGCCCGAGACCGGAGCGCGTCCGTTCGACCAGCGCGAGCAGGATGCTCGACACGGCGCTCAGGCCGGCCGCGAAATCGACGACCGGAAACGGCACCTTGAGCGGCATGCCGCCCGGTTCGCCGTTGATCGACATGAAGCCGGCCAGCCCTTGCGCGACGGCGTCGTAGCCCGGAAACCGCGCGAGCGGGCCGTCGGTGCCGTATCCGGAGATCGAACAATGCACGAGGCGCGGGAAGCGTTCGCGCAGGCAGTCTTCGTATCCGATGCCCCAGCGTTCGAGCGTGCCCTGCTTGAAGTTGTCGACCAGCACGTCGGCCGTCTCGAGCAGGCGGAACAGCACGTCGCGTCCGTCGGGATGCGACAGGTCGAGCGCGAGATTGCGCTTGTTGCGGTTGAGCCCCCAGTAGTAGCTGGAGATGCCGCCCGGCATCGCGGGCCCCCAGTCGCGCGTCTCGTCGCCTTGCGGCGGTTCGATCTTGATGACGTCCGCGCCGTGGTCCGCGAGCGTCTGCGCGCAGAACGGCCCCGCATAAACGCGGCTCAGGTCCACCACGCGCACGCCCGCGAGCGCGCCTTCGTTGTTGCTGGTCATGACGATGTTTCCTTCGATGTGGGATTCGATGGTCCGGCATGCCGGCACGCGCCGGCCGCACGGCGTTCGACGTGCCGCCGGTTCAGCCGCGCGCGGCGAACAGCGCGTTCACCGCCGCGCGATGTTCGGGTGTGGCGTGCGCGAACGCCTGGTACGAGGCCGACAGGTCGAGCAGCGTGTCGAGGCTCGCGTGCCGGCCTTCGCGCAGCAGCCGCTTGGTCAGGCGCAACGCGGTGCCCGAGTGGCGGGCGATGCGGCCGGCCAGTTCGTGCGCGTGCGCGAGGAGGTCGCCGTCGGGAACGACGCGCGACACGAGCCCGCAGCGCAGCGCCGCCTGTGCGTCCAGCGCGTCGCCCGTGAACGACATTTCCGCGGCGACGGCGGCGCCGACGATCTGCGGCAGGAACCACGCGCCGCCGTCGCCCGGCACAAGGCCGAGCGTGATGAAGCTCTCGGCGAAGCGTGCGCTGTCGGCGGCAATGCGGATGTCGCACATGCATGCGAGATCGGTGCCGGCGCCGATGGCCGGGCCGTTGACCGCCGCGATGGCCGGCACTTCGAGCTGCTGGAACGCGTGCGCCACGCGCTGTATGCCGCGGCGATAGCTCGTCCGGATCGCCGCGAGATCGTGCGGGTCCGATTCGATGAACGCGCGCATCGTCTTCACGTTGCCGCCCGACGAAAACGCCGCGCCGGCGCCGGTCAGGATCAGCACGCGGATCGATTCGTCGCGATTCGCGTCGTCGCAGCATTCGGTCAGCGCGTCAATCGCATCGGTGTCCGAAATGGCGTTGCGGGTTTCGGGACGGTTCATCGTGACGGTCAGGATCGGTCCCTGCCGTTCGCGGATCAGAAAGGCTGCCATGGTGTCTCCGTGAGTTCTGTGCCGCGGGACTTCACGCCGCGGGTCGAAGCCTAGTATCGTCACGACGGTTGGCGGCGGGAAATTCCCTTCCACATATGTGGAAGGCCCCGTCCCGGTTGCGTGCGGAGAGGCGGGATGAGCGGAAACGTGGTCAAGAGCGCGGCGCGCGTGTTCGAGGTGCTGGAACTCTTCAGCACATTGCAGCGGCCGCTGAGCGTGCGCGAGATCGCCACGCGCTGCGGCTATCCGGGGTCGAGCGCGGCGGCGCTGCTGACCAGCATGAAGGCGCTCGGCTATCTCGCGTACGACGACGCGACGCATGCCTATGCGCCCACCGCGCGGCTCGTCAATCTCGGCGAAGCGCTCGTCGATTCGGCGGCAGGCAGCCGGCGGCACTGGCACGCCGTCGCGATGCGACTGGCGGCCCGCACGCACGAGGCGGTCGTGATCGCGGTGCAGAGCGATCTGTACGTGCAGTACATCGACGCGGTCGCGGGCTCCCATAGGATTCCGATCCAGTTCTATGCGCCGATCGGCACGCGCCGCGAGATCTGCATGTCGAGCCTCGGCTGGGCGCTGCTGAGCATCCAGCCGGACAGCACGATCCGCCGGCTCGTGGCGCGCAGCATCCGGCGGTTCGGGAAGTCGGGCAGGACGATCGACGAGGACATCGTGCTGGACAAGGTCGAGCAGACGCGCCGGAACGGCTATTCATATTCGGCGCATACGGTGACGCAGGGCGCCGCGATGGTCTCGATGGTGATCGCGGACGGCTGGAACGGTCTGCCGCTGGCGATGGGCGTGGCCGGGCCCGTCGAGCGGATCGACGCGCATCGCGACGCGATCGTGCGGGCGATGCGGGAAGCGCTGGCCGAGCGCGCCGACGAGGCGGCCGGCTAGCCGCGCGAGGCCGGCCCGTGCGCCGGGCCTTGCCGGCATCGGGCGCGTGCCGGTGCCTGACGACGCTCGAGGGCGAGCGATGGCGATGCGGCCGGGACATCGATCCCGTGTATCGGCCCGGCCATCGTTCGTGCCGTGCCCGTTGCACGCATTCGCATAGAATCGATGCGTTTCCTTGCCCCTGTCCCGGTTGCATTTCAGCGAGGTCGCAATGCCATTGAACGCGCCGCTTGCCGGCATCCACATCGTCGAATTCGAAGGTCTCGGCCCCGGCCCGCTCGCGGGCTGGATGCTCGCCGGGATGGGCGCGCGGATCACGCTGATCGCGCGGCCATCCGGCCGCACGAGCGCGCCGGACGCGCTGCGGGGCCGCGACGGCGACCTGCTGCGCGAAGGCAAGGCGATCGTCGAGCTCGACCTGAAGGCGGCGGCCGGCCGCGATGCCGCGCTCGAACTGATCGCGCAGGCCGATGCGCTGATCGAGGGGCTGCGGCCCGGCGTGATGGAGCGGCTCGGCCTCGGGCCCGAAGATTGCGCACGCCGCAACCCGAAGCTCGTGTACGGGCGGATGACCGGCTGGGGCCAGCACGGCCCGCTCGCGGCCGCGGCCGGGCACGACCTGAACTATGTCGCGCTGACGGGGCTGCTGTCGCTATCGGCACCGAACGACGGTAGGCCGGGCCTGCCGCCGACCGTCGTCGGCGATGCGGGCGGCGCGCTCGGGCTCGCGTTCGGGATCGTCTGCGCGCTGTTCGACGTGCGCGGCGGCGGGCCGGGGCGCGTGGTCGACGGCTCGATCGTCGACATCGTGTCGATGCTCGGTTCGCTCGCGCTGTGGGCGCGTGCGAACGGGCAGCTCGACGGCGCGCAGCCGAGCCTCTTTCATGACGCGCCGTTCTACGACGTGTATCGCTGCGCGGACGGCGAATGCGTGACGATCGGCGCGCTCGAGCCGCCGTTCTATGCGCTGCTGGTCGAACGGCTCGGGCTGACCGACGTCGATCCGGCGTCGCAGTACGACCGCGCGCGCTGGCCCGCGCTGAAGGCGCGTTTCGCCGACGTGTTTGCGCAGCAGCCGTCCGCGCACTGGCGCGCGCTGCTCGAAGGCACCGACGCGTGTTTCGCGCCGGTATTGAGCGTGGCCGACGCGGCGCGGCATCCGCACAACGCGGCGCGCGGGATCTATCGGACCGACGAGAACGGCAACGTGCGGGCGCGCGTGGCGCCGCGGTTTCTGCCGCTGACGGCAGACGACGCGAGTTAGCGGCGCGGAGGCGCGCCGTTGCGCGGTATCGGATGCCGACCGCTCGGGCCGTGTTCAGGCGGTTTCATCAGGCCGTTTCTTCAGGCGTATCCGGCATCTTGCCGTCGCCGACGCGGTTGATCGTGCCTTGCGCGATCGCGACGAGCCGCTCGTGATCGCCGTCGATGACGAACACATGACACTGGCAGGTTGCCTGGTGCCGGCCCGCGTAGACGAGCTTCGCGCGGGCGACGAGCGTGCCGTTCACGGCCGGCCGCAGGTAGTTGATCTTGTATTCGGCCGTGATCACGCGCGGGCCGAGCACGAGCGCGCCGGCGAACGTCAGCGCGTTGTCGGCGAGATAGCTGATGACGCCGCCGTGCACGAAACCGTGCTGCTGCCGCAGCTCGTCGCGCACGTGCAGGCACAGCGACACCTCGTTGTCGCCGATATGCATCAGCTCCGTGCCCAGCAGCATGCTGAACGGTTGCGCACGCAATGCGCCGCGCGCGTGGTCCGTGATGTCGGTCATCGCCTTCCCTCGAAATGAGTGCCCGCTTGCGCTGAACTCTAGGAAGGGGGCTGAGGATAAGCAAGGAAATTCGTCCGCGATTCCTGCAATTGCCGGCGCGATGTGACGCGATTATTGCGTCGAATGCAGGAGATGTTCTTGTTTGCGGGCGATTCGACGGGAATGCGCGAGCGAAGCGCGTCACTGGCCCGCGTTGCTGGCCGCACCTTGCCGGCCGCACCTGAGTACCCGCTCCTAAAGTCCGACGAAGAAATGCCGCTAATGCCGGGGCATTGCCTCATCGTCCGCTCTCCAGGAATCTCCCCATGTTCGGAAAAATCAAGCTCGCGTCGGGTCTGCTCGGCGTGTTGACCGTGTTTTGCCTCTTCCTGTTCGCGATCGAAGCGCTCGGCTTCCGGGCGCTCGCGTCGACGCGCAGCGGCGTCGACGATCTGTCGAACGTCGCGATCGCGCAGGTCAACGCGGCCAACCAGGCGACCGAGCACCTGCTCGACGCGCGCATCAACCTGTCGCGCGCCGGCACGCGGATGGTGCGCGGCGGCCCGAAGCCGGAGGACATCATCCGCCATGCCGGCGCGTCGCTTGCCGACGCGGACAAGGCGTTCGCCGCGCTGACGGCCGCGCAGCCGGTCGACGACACGAACCGCGCGCGCGTCGCGGCGCTCGCCGAGCGCTATCGCGCGCTGCGCGGCGCGCTTGGCGAACTCGTGCAGTTCCTCGACGCCGACAACATCCAGGCCTTCCTCGACCAGCCGACGCAAGGCATCCAGGATGCCTACATCGCCGAACTGCATCGCTTCGCCGAATACGGCAGCGCATCGAGCCGCACGGCGCTCGACACGATCGACGGCGGCATACTCTGGTTCAAGTCGGTCGGCATCGCGCTGCTGGTGGCGATGCTCGCGGCGAGCGCGGCGATCTACGCAGCCGCGCGGCGCGCGGTCGTCGCGCCGCTGGATGAAGCGGGCCGCCATTTCGAGCGGATCGCGCAGGGCCGGCTGGACGAAGCCGTGCGGGCGGGCGGCGTATTCGAGATCGACCGGATGCTGCGCGGCCTCGCCGCGATGCAGACGAGCATCGCGGGCACCGTGCGCACGGTGCGCCACGCGTCCGATGCGATCCACCTCGGCGCGGGCGAGATCGCGGGCGGCAACGCCGACCTGTCGGCGCGCACGGGCACGCAGGCCGCATCGCTCGAGGAAACGGCCGCGAGCATGGAGGAATTGACCGCGACCGTCCGGCAGAACACCGACAGCGCACGCGCGGCCAGCGCGCTGGCCGACGCGGCGCTCGAAGCGACGAGTCACGGCGGCGGCGTGGTCGACAGCGTGATCGACCGGATGCGCGGCATCGCGCAGAGTTCGGGGCGGATCGCGGAGATCATCTCGGTGATCGACGGCATCGCATTCCAGACCAACATCCTCGCGCTGAACGCCGCGGTCGAGGCCGCGCGGGCCGGCGAACAGGGGCGCGGCTTCGCGGTCGTCGCGGGCGAAGTGCGCTCGCTCGCGCAGCGCAGCGCGCAATCGGCGAAGGAGATCAAGGTGCTGATCGAGGATTCGGTCGCGCAGATCAACGGCGGCGCGGAACTCGTCGAGCGCGCCGGCGATGCGATGCGGACGGTGTCGGCATCGATCACGCGCGTCGTGCAGACGATGTCCGAGATCACGGCCGCGTCGGTCGAGCAGAGCGTCGGGATCGAGCAGGTGAACCAGGCCGTCACGCAGATGGATCAGCTGACGCAGCAGAACGCGGCGCTGGTGGAGCAAGTCGCGGCGGCGGCTGCGTCGCTGAACGACCAGACCGCGCACCTGATGCAGGCGGTGTCGGTGTTCGAACTCGGCGATGTGCGCGGCGAACGCGCCGCACGTGGCGAACGCGCGGCGCCGTCGTTTGCCGACGCGGGTTACGAACCGGCCGGCAGCGCCGCGTAGGCGGTCGCGAGATGGTAGGGCGTCGTCGACGGCATGTCGGCGCGCGACACCTGCCCGTCCGCCGTCTTGCACTCGAACCAGCCGCGCGGATGCAGGAAGCGCGCGGCGAAGCGCTCGATCTGCTGCGCGAGCGGCGCGGAGGCCGGCGTGCCGCCGTGCGTCGCGAGCGCGCGCAGGTACTCGGTCTGCGCCCAGATCCGCTGCGTGCCGTCGATGCACGCGCCTTGCGCGTCGAGCGCCGCGCAGACGCCGCCCGTCTGCGCATCGACGCCGTATTGCTCCGCGAACGTGAACGCGCGCGACAGCGCGTCGGGGAGCCCGGTCTGCGCGAGCCGTGCGCCGGCCGCATCGACCAGATAGAACCACTCGAATTGATGGCCGGGCTCGAAACGGTTGTCGGCCGCCCCGAGCGGCAGCTCGGCCACGCAGCCGGTTGTCACGTCGACGAACGTGCGCTCGACGGCCTGCGCGGTGCGTGCGAGCGCGTCGTCGAACGCCGCGTCGCCGAAGGCGTCGGCGGCCGCGAGCCACGCTTCGGTCAGGTGCATCAGCGGATTCTGCAGCGCGCCGCTGCCGGATGACGAGAAATCGGCTTGGCGCGCGGCATCGAGCAGCGCGTCGCCGCGGCGCGGCGCGAAGCGGTCCTGGATCAGCGCGGCGGTTTCTTCGGCCACCGCGCGCGCGGCGGCGTCGCCCGACGCCGCATGCCATGCGGCGCACGCGAACACGATGAACGCATGCGTATAGAGATCCTTGGTGGTATCGAGCGGCGCGCCCTGCGCGTCGACGCTGTAGATCCAGCCGCCGTGGCGCGCGTCGCGGAAGCGGCTGCACAGCGCGTCGAACAGCGTGGCCGCGTGTGCCGTGTCGCCGGCCTGCGCGAACACGAACAGTTGCCGCGCGCAGGCCATTGCGCGATAACGGGTGACGGGCAGCGGCGCGTGGGTGGCCGGATCGACGGCCTCGAACGGCAGCCGCAACGTGTGGTCGAACCCGGAACCCCGCCAGATCGGCAAGACGACGTGCGCGAAATGGTGGCGCAGCTGGGCGGCCTGGGCGGAAGCGGAGTCGGAAACGGACATGACGGGGTTGAGCGCTTGGTTCGAAACGTGTCGGCGCGGCCCGGATCGGCGCGGCCGGGGCCAAGGATAAAACATTCCGCGCGGCCGGCACCAGAAAAAGGAGATAAATCGGATGCTCAGCAACCTGGAACTTGTGATGCGGCTCGTTCTCGCGGCGGCGCTCGGCAGCGTCATCGGCTTCGAGCGCGAGCGCCTGTCGTGGGCGGCCGGCCTGCGCACGCACATGCTCGTGTGCGTCGGCTCGACGCTGATCATGATCGTGTCGGCGTTCGGTTTCGCCGACGTGCTCGGCAGCAGCGAGCACATCGTGCTCGATCCGTCGCGAATCGCCGCGCAGGTCGTGTCGGGCATCGGCTTCCTCGGCGCGGGCTCGATCCTGCTGCGCGGCGAGATCGTGCGCGGGCTGACGACGGCCGCGAGCCTGTGGTCGGTCGCCGCGATCGGCCTCGCGGTGGGCGGCGGGCTCTATGTCGCGTCGATTTCGGCGACGATCATCATCCTGATCATCCTGGCCGGCATCAAGCCGCTGGAGCGGCGCTATTTCACGGTGCGCCAGCGGCGCCAGCTTGCGCTGACGGTGGTGAGCGGCGCGCTGACGTTCGATTCGCTGCACGCGGCGCTCGGCCCCGACAGCGCGCGCGTGAAGCAGTTCATCGTGCAGCGCGCCGACGACACGGGCGAGCACGACGAGGTGCGCATCGCGCTCGCGCGGGTGTCGGAGCTCGAATACCGGGCGATCTGCGACAAGCTGCGCGCGTTGCGGGGCGTCACGCGTTTCGAGGAAGGGAACGGGTTGTCGGGCGACGAATAGGCTGAATCGGTTGCGGGGCGTGCGACAATGGCCGGCCACCGATTCCGTTCGACTTCCGGTTCCGCGCTCGCGGGGCCCGCTATCCGATCTCCATGACCGAATCCGTTTCCACGCCTCGCTCCCGTTCCCGTTCCAATCGTTCGTCGGCCCGTTCCCGCCAGCGCTCGGCGGCTGCCGCGGGCAGCACGTCCGCGAGGGCGACGTCGCGGCCCGGCAGCGCGCCGGCCGGCGATGCGTCGCGTGACGAACTGACGCTCGACCTGTTCGGCGATCCGGTGCTCGAGCCGGGCGAGCGGGTGCCGGTCACGGCGCGCGACGAAGCGGCTGCGGAAGCCGAAGCGGCGGCCGGTGTCGCGGACGATGCGGCCGCCGGGCGGCAGGCCTCGCTGGACGGGTTCAGCGCGCCGGAGGGCACGAGTACGGCGGGACATGCGGAAGCTGACGGCGCGGTGAAGCCGGAAGTCGCGGTGGCGGTTGACGGTGTTTCGGCGCCTGAAGGCGGCGCTACTGTGAAAGCGGACGGTGTGACTGCGGCTGATGGCGTTGCGATGAAGGTCGACGATGTGCCTGCGGCCGATGGCGTTGCAGCGAAGGCAGCCGATGTGCATGCGGCCGATGGCGTTGCAACGAAGGCGGCCGATTTGTCTGTGGCCGATGGCGCAACAGTGACGGCAACCGGACTGCAAGCGGCAGATGTCGCCGCGGCAAAGACGGCCGATCGGCAAGCGGCTGATGGCGAAGGCGCGAAAGCTGCTGTCGAAGCGGCGGCCAGCGTCGCGGCCGTCAAATCCCGCGAAGGGCGATCTTCCGGTGACGCAGTGAAGGAGCGCCGCTCGTCGTCGGGCGGCAAACGCCGGGCGGCTGCCGGCGCAAGCGACGCGACGTCGGTGCAATCCGCGCCGGTTGCAACGAGCGTCGACAAGGCGCCGAACGCGACCGGATCGAACCCGGCGCCGGACGCCGCTTCGACGGTCGAGCCGCAGACGCCGGCACAACCGGTCGAGCCGTCGACCCCCGCGACCCCCGCGACCCCCGCGACCCCCGCGACCCCCGCGACCCCCGCGACCCCCGCGAACATCCGTGACGCTGTCCCGACCCACGCCTCGCCGTCGCCGGTCACGCAGCCTGTCGCTTCGGCCGCGTCCTTCGTGACGAAGCCGTCGTCGGAACGCACGCAGCCGGCCGCGCCGGCCTTCGATCCTGACACGCACCTGCGTCCGCTGACCGACCGGCTCGCCGCGCTGCAGGCCGACATGGACGGTTTGACGCGCGCGGCCGATCGCGAGATGCGCCGCGTCAACCGCCTGTTGCTGGCGCTGGCCGTCGTCGTGCTGGCGGGGCTCGTCGCGCTGATGCTGCAAACGCGGCAGATCGCGCACCTGAAGCAGGACGCGGCCGCCAAGCAGCAGCGGATCGATCACCTGGCGGCCGATCTGTCGACGCAGCAGGCGACGTTGTTGACGCTCGAGGAGCACCACGAAGCGCTCCTGTCGCAGGTCGACCGGCTTCAGCGCAATGCGAACCGCGACGCGGCCGTCGCGAAGCGTGCCCGCCGCACGCGCTGATCGTTCCGACCCTATCCTGGAAGCCCGACGGGGCAAGGATCGCCGTTCCGCGCCTGCGATCGGTGGCGGCGCGCGTGCGGCAAACTGATGCGGTGTACTGGCAGAGTTCAGGGAAAACCCTTAGAATGGAGTCCGTCTAAGGGAAAACCCTAGACACAACTGTCAGGAGTCTCACATGAGCTTCATCCTTGCCCTGCTGCAAAAGATCGACGACCTGTTCGTATCGCCGCACCTGCCGCTCGACGCCGAATACTCGTACGCTGCACGTCATGTCGAAGCCGAGCGCGTGCGCCGTGCGCATCTCGTGCCGATCGTCCTGTATCGTCGCTGATTCGCTGATTCGCTGATTCGCTGATTCGCTGATTCGCTGATTCGCTGATTCGCTGATTCGCTGATTCGCTGATTCAGCGCGGCGCCTGCCGTACCTGCCTGCCCGTTTTCCGCCGCCGCATCGCGCGCCGGCGCGACGGTCCCGCTACACTGGAAGTCTGATTCCCTTCACGGCGACCGGGCCATGCTGCAGATGCGGCCGATGACGGCCGGCGAATTCCATGCGTACCGCACGCGAGCCATCGACGGCTACGCGCGCGATCTCGTTTCATCCGGACAAAACGCTGTCGAAGACGCGGCCGATCGTGCGCGCGCCTGTTTCGACACGCTGCTGCCGGACGGCCTGCGGACATCCGGCCAGACACTCGTCATGCTTATCGACGGCGCCACCGGCGACGCGGTGGGCGACCTCTGGTACGCGATCGTGCCCGAAGGGCCGAACCGAACGCTGTTCATCTACGATCTCGACATCGTCCCGTCCCGGCGCCGCCAAGGCTGGGCCACGCGCGCGCTCGATGCGCTCGATGCCGAGGCGCGCCGGTACGGCATCACCGAGATCGGGCTGTCGGTGTTCAATCACAACACGGCGGCCCGCGCGTTGTATCGTGCGTGCGGCTTCGCGCCGATCACGACGACATTGATCAAGCCGGTTATCCCGGGCTGAATCCGCTGGCCCGCGCTGCGTCGTCACGTGCGACCGATTCCACACACACCGCTGACGGCCGACGCAAACCACCCTCCCGATCCTTTCTGTTCGCCGAACGCCAAGCGCCAAACGCCAAACGCCAAACGCCAAACGCCAAACGCCAAACGCCAAACGCCAAACGCCAAACGCCAAACGCCAAACGCCAAA
>NZ_JAGXKA010000011.1:0-22681 GCF_019091065.1 Burkholderia sp. GbtcB21 | reverse complement strand
CGCCCATTCGGCTAGTTCACCAGCACGCCTCAGCGCGCCCGCCCTTTCCATCTCCGCAGCAGCAGTGCGTTGGTCACGACGCTGACGCTGGAAAACGCCATCGCCGCGCCCGCGATCACCGGGTTCAGCAAGCCGAGTGCCGCGAGCGGCACGCCGACCAGGTTGTAGACGAACGCCCAGAACAGGTTCTGCTGGATCTTCCGGTACGTGCGTTTGGAGATGTCGATCGCGTCGGCGACGAGCGCCGGATCGCCGCGCATCAGCGTGATGCCGGCCGTGTGCATCGCGACGTCCGTGCCGGTCGCCATCGCGATGCCGACATCGGCCGCGGCGAGCGCGGGCGCATCGTTGATCCCGTCGCCGACCATCGCGACGATCCCGCCGTGCGTGCGCTTCAGTTCGGCGACGACGCGTGCCTTGTCGTCGGGCAACACCTGCGCATGCACTTCGCCGATGCCGAGCGACGCCGCGACGGCCGCCGCGCTGCCGCGGTTGTCGCCCGTCACGAGCACGCTCGCGACGCCTCGCGCCGACAGCGCCGCGATCGCGGCGCGGGCGCCCGGCTTCACGGTGTCGCCGAACGCGATCAGCGCGAGCAGCGCACGCGGCGCATCGGTGCGCATCAGCCACGAGATCGTGTTGCCCGCGCGTTCAAGCTCGGCCGCGCGAGCGTCGAGCGCCGGCGGCACTGCCAGGCCGAGCTCGTCGCGCCAGCGCGTGCTGCCGAGCGCGAGCAACTGCCCGCCGACACGCGCTTCCACGCCGCGTCCGGCCACCGCGCGCGCATCGGCTGCAACGGCTGGCGGTGCTGCGGCACCGCGCGCGGCCACGTCCGCATCGTGCGCGGCGACCACGGCGCGAGCGAGCGGATGGTCGCTCTGGCGCTGCACCGCCGCCGCGAGTGCGAGCGCTTCGTCGCGCGGCATGCCGACGGCTTCGAATGCCGTCACGGACGGCTTGCCTTCGGTCAGCGTGCCGGTCTTGTCGAACGCGATCACGGTGGCGCGCTGCGCGAGCTCGAGCGCCTGCGCGTCCTTGATCAGCACGCCGTGCCGGGCCGCGACGCCCGTGCCGGCCATGATCGCGGCGGGCGTCGCGAGGCCGAGCGCGCACGGGCACGCGATGACGAGCACCGCGACCGCATTGAGAATCGCGGTTTCCGTCCCGGCGCCGGCGATCAGCCAGCCGACCAGCGTCAGCAGCGCGATACCGAGGATTGCCGGTACGAACACTTCGCTGACGCGATCGACGAGCCGCTGGATCGGCGCCTTCTCGGCCTGCGCGGATTCGACGAGGCGGATGATGCGTGCGAGCGTCGTCTCTGCGCCGATCGCGGTGGTTTCGACGACGAGCGCGCCTTCGCCGTTGATCGAGCCGGCCGTGACGGCGTCGCCGTCGTCCTTCGGCACGGGCAGGCTTTCGCCGGTGATCAGCGATTCGTCGATATGCGAGCGGCCCGACACGATCCGGCCGTCGACCGGCACGCGTTCGCCGGGGCGGATGCTGACGTTCGTGCCGACGCGCACCTGCGCCAGCGGCACGTCGCGTTCGACACCGTGCTCGACGACGCGCGCACGGTCGGGACGCAGCGCGTTCAGTGCGCGGATCGCCTCGGTGGTCTGGCGCTTCGCGCGCGATTCGAGCCATTTGCCGAAGCGCACGAGCGTGACGATGACGGCCGACGCCTCGAAATACAGGTGGCCGGGATGCGCGGGATCGCGCAGCAGCATCCACAGGCTCAGCCCGTACGCGGCCGACGTGCCGAGCGCGACGAGCAGGTCCATGTTGCCGGCGCGCGCCTTCACCGCATGCCAGGCCGCACGGTAGAAGCGCGCGCCGAAGCCGAACTGCACGATCGACGCGAGCACGAGCTGGAGCCAGCCGGGCAGCATCAGGTCGATGCCGAACGGCGCGACGAGCATAGGCGCGACGAGCGGCGCGCTCAGCACGGCCGACCAGATCACGAGGTTGCGTTCGCGAACCGCTTCGCGGCGCTTGCGGGCGTCGGGATCTTGCGCGGGGCTGGCCGGTTGCGCGTCTGCGCCGGGCGTTGCATCGGCCGACGGCGCGGCGGCGAGCGATGCGCGGTAGCCGGCCGTCGTGACCGCCGCGATCAGCGTGGCGGCGTCGAGTGCGCCGGCGCCGTGCACCGACGCGCGCTCGGTTGCAAGGTTGACCGATGCGCGCGCGACGCCCGGCACGGCGGCCAGCGCCTTTTCGACGCGGCCGGCGCAGGATGCGCAGGTCATGCCGCCGATGTCGAGTTCGAGATCGGTGGAGGCGGCGGATTCTGCCGGCCGGACGGCGATGGCGGCGGCGCCGGCGGCCGGCGTCGCGCCATAGCCGGCCTGTTTTACGGCTTCGACGAGCCGCGCGGCGGAAACGTCGGCCGCGGCATCGACCGTGGCGCGTTCGGTCGCCAGGTTGACCGACGCCCGCGTGACACCCGGCACCTTCGAGAGCGCCTTTTCGACGCGCGACACACACGACGCGCAGGTCATCCCGTCGATTTCGAGTTCGATGCCGGCGGTTGCGGCAGGCATGACGGCGGCGGTGGCCGGGATGGCCGCATCGGGCGCCGTCGGCGTCGCGCCATAGCCGGCCTGCTTCACGGCTTCGACGAGCCGCGCGGCGGAAACGTCGGTCGCGGCATCGACCGTGGCGCGCTCGGTCGCCAGGTTGACCGACGCTCGCGTGACACCCGGCACCTTCGCCAGCGCCTTTTCGACGCGCGACACGCACGACGCGCAGGTCATCCCGTCTATTTCGAGTTCGATCGTGGCCGCAGCCGCAGGAAGCACAGCCGCCGAAACGGGCGGCGTTTCGTCGCGCAGCCCATGCGCCGCAGGCGCGGTCGCGACGGCTTCGACCGCCGCTTCACGTACGGCCGCACGGTAGCCGGCCTCGCCGACCGCGTCGACGAGCCGGCCGGGTTCGACCGATTCCTGCGCGGTCACCGTCGCCGTATGCGCGTCGAGATCGACCGCCGCATCGACGACGCCCGGCACGGCGGCCAGCGCGCGCTGCACGCGGCCCGTGCAGCCGCCGCAATGCATGCCGTCGACGCTCAGTTCGATGGTTTGCAGCGCTGCGGAGGCAAGTGGTTCAGTCATGTCGGATTCCCCAAAAGCGCGGTTCGTGCCGCGAATGGTCCCAGTATCAACATTCCCATGATGGGAAGGTCAAGGGGGCGACGCTTTCGATGCGCACCGGTTGTTACGGCCCGGAAAAGCCAACGCCCGGCTTCCAGACGGGCAGCCGGGCGGTCATGCATTTGCGCTCGATTGCGCGATCAGGCGCAGAGCTTGGCGCTAGCGAGACGATTCAGGCTGACGCCTTGTTCGGCGGCCTGGATCACCAGCGCGCGGTGCGCCTGCGGAGGGATGCGAACTTTGAATTCACCGCTGTAGGTTCGATCGGCGATCGGCTCGGGCACCTTCTCTCCGTTCGCGGCCATGTCGCGCACGACATTGGCGACGAGCCGGCGAATGCCGGCCAGCGCGCCTTCCGGTGTTTCGTCGAGCCATGAAAGAGACGGGAACTCCGCGCAGAGGCCGACGTGCTCCCCGTCCTCCGGGGACCACGTTACGCGGTACGTAAAGTGGTCTTGGGTCATGATTTCTGTTCCTTCAGTCGATCGATCGCGTCGAGAACCTGCCGCACCTGATACGCCTTCGCTTTCCCGCGATCATTCTGGATATTCAGTCGTGGATCGCCTTGCCACGGTGTCTTGAGGTGGCATGGCTTGAACCGGATTGGCGGGCTCGCGCCTCATTTGCTCGAGGATCTTCCATTCGCTCGCCATGACGGATGGTGTCAATAATGACGCCATCCGTTAATCCGAACCACGAGCCTCTCTGCCTCGGGATCGTTCCAGCACGTGTCGGCGTCGCTTCGATACCTCCATTTTTTTGGCGAATTGCGCGAAATGTTTCGAATTCGTCGACAGTGCGATTACCGTTCCGTCCTCTATTCGGCATATTGGGGGATGCCCTTAGGCGCTATGATACCGGCCTGATACCAGCGCCCACCGTAGCGAGACGGTCATGCGGGCAAGCTGACGTGCCTTGTTTTCGCCGTTCGCGAGTCGAACAAGGCGTTGACTGAAAAGAACGATATTCGGCCAGTAATCGATGATTGAAAACCAACGAGAATCAGTTTCTCTGCGGCGCGCGTGCGCGTCGCTGGCCATGGCGGCGTTGCTTGCGGGATGCGCATCGCAACCCGATGCGATCCAGCGGAAAACCGGCTGGATGCGCGCGGAAGTCGCCGACTCCTATATCTATGCGTATCCGCTCGTGCTGATGGACGTCGCGAAGGAAGCGGCGACGGGCGGCGACGGCGCGCAACCGGGGCAGGCGCCGCTCAACACGCTGCGCCACGCGCAGGCGCTGCCGCCGGTCGGCGCGGTCAATCCGCCGCTGCCGGGCGTCGACACGCTCGATTCGACCGGCTGGCTCGACGTCGCCGCCGAACCCGTGATCGTCACGCTGCCCGATACGCGCGGCCGCTACTGGGACGCGCGCGCGCTCGACATGTGGACGAACGTGCTGTGGTCGTCGTCGAGCGTGCCGGCGCGCGGGGCCCGCGGCGGCGCACGATCGCAAACGATTGCCTTTGCCGCGAAGGACTGGCAGGGCACGCTGCCGAAGGGCGTGCAGCGCGTCGACGTGCCGTCGGGCAATGCGTGGCTCGAAGTGCGGCTGCAGACGAGCGGCGGGCGCGATCTCACGAACGTGAAGAAGCTGCAGCGTGCGATCCGCGTGGTGCCGCTGTCCGTTTACACGGGCGCCGCGCGCGGCGCGTCGGTCGCGGTCCATGCGGGCAGCGCGCCGTCCGAGGCGGTGGGCGGCGGCACGCCGGCCGAGCAGGTGGCCGCGCTCGACCCGAAGGCGTTCTTCGCGCGCTTCGCGCAGGCGCTGCAGGACAACCCGCCGCCGGCCGACGACGCGCACGCGCAGGAATTGCTCGGCGACATCGGCGTGTCGGCCGGCTACCCGGTGCTGTGGACGGGCGACCGCCTCGCGGCCGCGACGGCGGGTGTCGCCGAGGCGCGCGCGCGGCTCGCGACGCCGCCGTCGAACCTGCTGAACGCGAACGGCTGGAGCTGGATCGGCGACACGGCCGGCAAGTACGGCCAGGATTACGCGCTGCGCGCGTACGCGGCCTACACGCAGTTCGGCGCCGCGACGCGCGACGACGAAACGCTCGCGGTCGTCCGCGTGGACAGCGACGGCCATGCGCTGAACGGCGCGAACCGCTACGTGCTGCATTTCGCGCCGGGCGCGCTGCCGCCGGCGCGCGCGTTCTGGACGCTCACGCCCTACACGACGAACGGCGCGCTGCCCGACCTCGGCGCGGCGCGCCGCTCGCTCGGCGATCGCGACCGGCTGCGCCGCAACCACGACGGCTCGATCGACATCGTCGTGTCGGCGTCGCCGGGCGGTGCGTATGCGGGCAACTGGCTGCCGGCGCCGCGCGCCGATTTCGCGCTCGCGTTGCGCCTGTACGCGCCGAAGCCGCAGGCGAGCGACGGCTCGTGGATGCCGCCCGTCGTCGTCCGGAAATGAACGGATGACCGGCGCCGTTGCCCGACCCGCGGGCGCGGCGGCGGCGCCCGACCTCCGTACCGTTATCTCCTGAGCCTATACTTTCGGGATAGCGTGCGCGGCCGCCCGGTTTTCCGGTGCGGCCCGGCATCCATTCCCGAGATATTCAAGCATGGCAAGCGCAGACAAAGAAACCGTATCCTCGACCCTCCATGCCCTCGGCGGCGTTGCACGCTCGCGCCGGACCCGGCGTATCGGCATCGGCGTACTGATCTTCCTCGTTCTATTCGGACTGCTCGGGTTCTTCGCGGCGCCGCCGCTGATCCGCCATGTCGCCGAACAGCAGTTGAGCAAGCAGCTCGACCGGCCGGCCACGATCCAGCGCATCGCGCTGAACCCGTACACGCTGAATCTCGAAGCCGACGGCATCCATCTCGGCGAGCGCGGCGGCCAGGGCGACTTCATCGACATCGGCAAGCTCGTCGTGAGGCCGTCGTGGTCGTCGCTGTTCCGCGGCGCGCCGATCGTCAACGAAATCCGCGTCGATTCGCCGCGCTTTCACATCGTCCGCTACGACGCGCAGCGCTTCAATTTCACCGACCTGATCGAGAAGTTCTCGACGCCGTCCAAACCTGAAAGCAAGCCGACGCAGTTCTCGGTGTCGAACATCCAGGTGAACGACGGCCGGATCGATTTCGACGATCGCCTGCTGAACGAAAAGCACGTCGTCGACAACTGGATGCTCGGCATTCCGTATATCGCGACGCTGGCGTCGAAGACCGACATCTTCGTCGAACCGAAGCTGCGCATGCGTTTCGACGGTAGCCCGATCGCGATCGACGGCAGGACCAAGCCGTTCGCGCAGTCGCGCGAGTCGGAGATCGCGCTGAAGTTCGACCGTCTCGACGTGCCGAAGCTGATCTCGTACGTGCCGGCGAAGCTGCCGGTGGCCGTGACGAGCGGCCTGCTGAGCAGCAACCTCACGGTCAATTTCGTGATGAGCGGCGAGAAGCCCGCGCTGCGTGTATCGGGCACCGTCGACCTGAACGACGCAAAGGTGACGGACCACGCGTCCGCACCGCTGTTCGCCGCGCGCGGCGTGCACGTCGCGGCGGCCAGCCTCGAGCCGCTGCGCAATGCGATGCACTTCGACGAGATCCGGATCGACCAGCCGGTGGTCGACCTGTCGCGCGACAAGCAGGGTGTGCTGAACGTCGAGAAGCTCGCCGCGCAACCGGGCGCCGCACCGAAGGCCGAAGCCGGCAAGCCGGCGGCGTCGGGTGCCGCAGCCGCTTCCGGAATCGCCGCCGCGGCAGCCAGCAGTGCGAAGGCAGAAACCGCCGCAGCAGCAGCCAGCGGCGCGAAGGTCGAAACTGCCGCCGCAGCAGCCAGTGGCGCGAAGGCAGAAACCACCGCCGCCGCGAAGGAGCCGCCGCCGCTCGACCTGACGATCCGTCATTTCGCGATCGACGGCGGCACGGTCAACGTCGACGACCGCGTGCCGGCGACGCCGACCGCGCTGTCGCTGACGAAGCTCGCCGCGACGCTCGACGGTTTCTCGCTGCAGGGCAAGACGCCCGCGAAGTACACGTTGTCGACGTCGCTGTCGCGCGGCGGCGACGTGACGGCCGAAGGCGCCTTCAATCTCGCGGCGAAGCAGGCCGGCACGAAGCTGACGGTCGCCGCGCTCGCGCTACCGGCGCTGCAGCCGTACCTCGGCGAGGCGACGCGCGCGCGCGTGCTCGACGGCACGCTCGGCGCGACCGTCAACGCACAGGCCGACTGGGGCAAGACGCCGCTCGCCGCGCAGGTCGCCGACAGCACGGTGAGCCTGAAATCGCTGAAGGTCGCGACGCCCGACGCGAAGGCGCCGGCGATCGTGCTGCCCGACGCGAGCGCGAAGATCACGAAGGTCGACGTCGCCGCGCGCACCGCGGAGATCGCGAGCGTCGACGCGAGCGGGCTCGCGCTCGACGTGCAGCGCCTGAAGGACGGCAAGATCGATCTCGCGGCGCTGGCCGAACCCGCGCAGGCATCGGTGCCGAAGCGCACGGTCGCGCGCAAGGCCGAGGCCGCCGCGCCGTCGTGGCACTACCGGATCGACGCGCTGAACGTGAAGGATTCGTCCGCGAACTTCACCGACCTGTCGACGCCGCGCCCGGTGAAGCTGGCGATCAAGCCGCTGGAACTGTCGGTGCAGAAGTTGAGCGACGACCTGACCAAGCCGCTGCCGGTGCAACTGAAGGCGACGCTGAACCGCAAGGGCTCGCTGAACGTCGCGGGCGACGTGACCGCGCAGCCGCTGAAGCTCGGCCTGAAGATCGACGGCAACCGCCTCGACGCGGCTGCGTTCGAGCCGTATTTCGGCAGCGTGCTGAACGCGACGGTTGCGAGCGCGCTGCTCAACGCGAAGGGCAACCTGACGTTCGCGCAGGTGAAGGACACGCCGCGCGCCACCTATCGCGGCGACGTCGCGCTCGTCGACGTGCGGATGCTCGACAAGGCGACGTCCGACCCGTTCGCGGGCTGGCGCTCGCTCGCGCTGTCGAACCTGAAGGCGAACTACGACGAGAAGGGCACCGACGTCGACGCCGCGCGCGTCACGTTCTCGAACTTCTACGGCCGCGTGCTGCTCGATGCGCAGGGGCGCCTGAACCTGAAGGACGTCGTCGCGAAGGAGTCGGGCCCCGCGCAGTCGCTGACGCGCGACGCAAGCAAGGGCGAGCCGGTGCCGCTGTCGCCGCAGGCCGCATCGGCGCCGGCCGTCGCGCAGGCAGCCTCGGCTGCACCGGCCGCGTCCGCGCCGGCGGTCGTGAAGGCCGCACAGCCGCCGCAGCACCCGGTGCGAATGCATTTCGGCGAACTGTTGCTGCAGAACGGCCGCGTCACGTACACCGACAACTTCATCAAGCCGAACTACACGGCGAACCTGATCGCGATCAAGGGCACGGTCGGCGCGTTCGGCACGGATTCGACGACGTCCGCGCCGGTCGATGTCGCCGCGAACCTGGCGGGCAACGGACCGATCTCGATCAAGGGCTCGGTGAACCCGCTGATCGAGAAACCCGCGCTCGACCTCACGGCGACCGCGCACGACATCGAGCTGACCAACCTGACGCCGTATTCGGCGAAGTACGCCGGCTATCCGATCACGAAGGGCAAGCTCAACGTCGACCTGCACTACCAGCTCGCGAACGACCAGTTGACGGCGAACAACCACATCTTCATCGACCAGCTCACGTTCGGCGACCACGTCGAAAACGACACGGCGACGAAGCTGCCGGTGAAGCTCGCGATCTCGCTGCTGAAGAACACGCGCGGCCAGATCGACGTGAACCTGCCGGTGTCGGGTTCGCTGTCGAATCCGGAGTTCAGCATCGGCGGGCTGATCTGGCACGCGGTGCTGAACCTGATCGCGAAGGCCGTCACGTCGCCGTTCACGCTGCTCGCGAATGCGTTCGGCGGCAGCGGCGAGGATCTCGGCTACGTCGAGTTCGCGCCGGGCACGTACGCGCTGACCGATGCGCAGCAGCAGAAGCTCGACACCGTCGTGAAGATGCTGACCGAGAAGCCATCGATCCGCCTCGACCTGATCGGCCGCGTCGATCCGGCGAAGGACACGCCGGGGCTGCGCGACGCGTATGTCGACCGGCTGGTTCGCCAGCAGAAGCTGAAGGACGTGGTCGGCCAGGGCGAGAGCATCGATCCGATGTCGGTGAAGGTCGAGCCGGCCGAATATTCCAAATACCTGACGCGCGCGTACAAGGCCGCCGACTTCAAGAAGCCGCGCAACCTGGTCGGCCTGCAGAAGACGCTGCCCGATGCGGACATGAAGCAGGCGCTGGCCGATCACGCACCGGCCGACGACAACGCGCTGCGTGCGCTCGCGCAGCAGCGCGCGCAGGCCGTGCGCCAGTACCTCGAAGGAAAGATCGATTCGAGCCGCGTGTTCGTCGTCGCACCGAAGCTCGATGCGAAGGGCATCGAGGACAAGGGCGCGACGACCCGCGTCGACTTCGGGCTCCAGTAAGCCGTCGCTTCATCCGCTGCCGCCGCGTCCGCACAAGCCGGGCGCGGCGGCTTTTTTTCAGCGCGCGACGATCGCCGGTTCGCGCTTGTCCAGTTCCTTCCTCGCGGCCAGCGGCAGACGCGCGTCGTCCCACTGCGTCAGCCATTCGACTTCCTTCGCGGTGAATACCTGTCCGTAGTTGCGCAGCGCGTACTGCAGCGCGTCGACGACGTGATGGCGAATGATTTCGGGGGTGCGTGCATCGTCCAGCACGAACCGGAGAGCTTCCAGGGTCGACATAGTCGTGCTCCGGGTCAGGGAAAACCCTTTATCACACGCCAATAGTCGCGGGCCAAGCCGAAAAAAAAATCCGGCCGCGCACGCCGGCGCACGGAGCGGACCTGCGTTGCGCGACGCGCAACCGCATTGCGACCGCTTCATGTCACTTGCGTTTGGTTACGTTTGACAGAGAACAGAAAGCCCCGCTTCATCCGACCGCCGCACGATCCGGCGATATTTTGCGCGCCTGATGGCAAGTCACGCAGTTCAACATCAATCGACGAGGTGGGGTGATGATTTCGTTCTTCGGTAAGCAGCGGAAGATGGCCGCGATGGTGGCGGGCGCGCTGGCGCTCGCAAGCATGGGCGCGTACGCGGCGCAGCAGGACGGCGACAGTCAGGGCGGGAACGACGGCCACGCGCGCCGCGTCGTGAAGCACGTGCTGCTGATCAGCGTCGACGGCCTGCACGAGCAGGATCTCGCGCGCTGTATCGGCGCGAACACGTGTCCGAACATCGCGGTGCTCGCCAAGAGCGGCGTGACGTACAAGAATGCGTACACGCCCGGCCTGTCGGACTCGTTCCCGGGCCTCGCGGCGCTCGTGACGGGCGGCTCGCCGAAGACGGCCGGCCTGTTCTACGACGTGTCGTACGACCGCAACCTGTATGCGCCGAGCGACACGACGTGCTCGGGCAAGCAGGGCTGGAACGTCGTGTTCGACGAAACGACCGGCATCGACGCGATCAACGGCGGCCAGCTCGTGCACCTCGACGGCGGCGGCGCGTTCAACCCGCAGGCGATCCCGCATGCGCGCGTGGGCGGCCAGTGCGTGCCGGTCTATCCGCACAACTACCTGAAGACCAACACGGTGTTCGAGGCCGTGAAGGCCGGCGTGCCGAATGCGCACACCGCGTGGGCCGACAAGCACGCGTGGGGCTACGACTGGCTGAACGGCCCGTCAGGCACCGGCGTCGACGATCTGATGCGCACCGAGATCAACTCGATCGACCCGGCGACGAACACCGCGTACACGGACGTCTACTCGCACACCGCGCGCTTCGACAACCTGCACGTGCAGGCGCTGATCAACCAGATCGAAGGCCGCGATTCGACGGGCACCAAGAGCGCGCCGGTGCCGACGCTGTTCGGCGCCAACTTCCAGACGCTGAGCGTCGCGCAGAAGTCGCCGGTCGCGAAGGGCGGCGGGTATCTCGATGCGGATTTCACGCCGAACGGTCAGGTCGCGAATGCGATCACGTATGTCGACAACTCGATCGGCCATGTCGTCGCGGCGCTGAAGCAGGCCAACCTGTACACGTCGACGGCCGTGATCGTCACGGCGAAGCACGGCCAGTCGCCGACCGACCGCACGAAGCTCGTGAAGAACGGCGATACGCTGACGAAGCTGCTCGAAGCGAACAACTACCTCGACCCGAACGGCAACTTCGGCCAGAACAACACGTCGACGGGCAACCTGAACGACGGGTCGGGCCTGGTCGGCACGGGCTTCGTGCAGACCGACGACGTCGGCCTGATCTGGCTGCGCGACCGCAGCCAGCGCACGGCCGTCGTGCAGACGCTGAAGGCGAACCTCGGCTGCAACGCGCCGGGGATCTGCGCGGACGGCTCGCAGGCCTACATCCTGTACGGCGCGGCGCTCGCCGACCGCTTCGGCGATCCGGCCAACGGCCGTACGCCGGACATCATCGTCCAGCCGAATCCGGGCGTGATCTATACGTCGAGCACGAAGAAGGACGAGGAGCACGGCGGCAACGCGCCGGACGACAGCCACCTCGGCCTGCTCGTGTCGTACCCGGGCATCCATCGCGCGCGCACCGTGAACGATCTGGTCGGCACGAAGCAGGTCGCGCCGACGATCCTCGAACTGCTCGGCGCCGATCCGCGCCTGCTGCATGCGGTCGTGGCCGAGAACACGCGCGTGCTGCCGGGGCTCGGTATCGGGCGTTGAGCGTGACGGGCGGCGTGGCGCTGCGCTTCCGGCGCCGCCGTGCCGCCGTGCCGCCCGAGCCTGCCGGGATTGCCGCCTGGGCTTGCCCGGCTCCAGCCGCCTGAGCCTGTCCGGCCATGCCGCCCGGGCTTGCCCAGTCCCATGCCGTCCGAGCTTGTCCGGCTACGCCGCCCGGGCTTGCCCGGCTCCAGCCGCCCGAGCCTGTCCGGCCATGCCGCCCGGGCTTGCCCGGTCCAATGCCGTCCGAGCCTGTCCGGCTACGCCGCCCGGGCTTGCCCGGCTCCAGCCGCCCGAGCCTGTCCGGCCATGCCGGACAGGCTCATCCGTTCGCGCATTCGTCGAGCATCCATTCCCTGAAGCGCCGCAACGCAGCGCTCGTCTCCAGGCGCTCCGGCGCGTAGCACAGGTAGTGCCCTTGCGCGTCGACGTCGACGGAGGCGTCGAACGGTTCGACGAGCGCGCCGGTCGCGAGCGTGTCGACGATCAGGAAACGCGGCACGAGCGCGAGCCCGAGCCCGGCCTGCGCGGCCTGGATCAACACCGAATACTGTTCGAAGCGCGGCCCCGACAGCGCGTTCATGTGTGCCGCGCGATGGCGCTCCGCCCACATCGACCACGCGATCTCCGCCTGCTCGTGCACCAGCCGCGGCGCGGATGCCGCGTCGGCCGGCTTGCGCAGCGCATGCCGCGCCGCGAATTCACGGGAACAGACCGGCACGAACGTCCGGCCGTCCAGGTAATCGCAGCGCACGCCTTCCCATGCGCCGTCGCCATAGCGGATCGCCGCGTCGAGTCCGAACGGAAACACGTCGCCGTGGGCCAGATGGCGGCGAAAACTCAGCGTGACACCCGGCGCGACGGCCAGGAAGCGCGCGAGCCGCGGCACCAGCCACTTCGTCGTGAAGGTCGGCACGCTCGCGATCGTCAGCAGATCGCTGTTCTCGCGCGCGCTCAGCAATTCGATCGACGCGTTGCCGATCTCGCGCAGCGGGCCGATCACGCGCGCGTGATAGACCTGCCCGGCCCGCGTGAGCGTGAGATTGCGCCCCTCGCGCACGAACAGCTTGACGCCGAACAGCGCCTCGAGATTCGCGATCTGCCGGCTGACCGCGCTCGGCGTCAGGCCGAGCTCGCGGGCCGCATACGAGAAATTCAGGTACTTCACGGAACTCGCGAACGCGTGCAGCTCCGCGATGTTGGGAAACAGGTGCTTCACGGCGAACTATTCCTTGCGCGCACAGATCGATGCGGGCGTTGTACGTTTTTTTCATGACGATGCCATGTCGGATCCGCACACTGCGTCCGTCACGACAACGCATGTCGGCCCTGTCCGGCGGGCGTTGCGTGACCCATTCCGTATCCGCCAGCGAGTTTCGCCATGCATCCGCCATCCGCTCCGGCCCTTGCCGAAGCTATTCCGATTCGTCGTAACAAACGGCCGCGCGCGTTGGCGGGACGCCTGCTGCTGCAGGCATTCGTCGCGGCCTTCGCGCTGTACCTCGCGTTGCCGATCGCGCTGCTGCTGATCGGCTCGGTCGGCCAGTCGTGGACGAACACGCTGCTGCCGTCCGGCATCACGTCGCACTGGTTTGCGGATCTGGCCGCGAACCGCAGCTTTACCCGCGCATTCGGCGTGAGCCTCGTCGTTGCGCTCGCCTGCTGTGCGATCAATGCCGTGCTGGCGCTGCCGCTCGCGTATGCGCTGCATCACCGCGCACTGGCCGGCCGCGGCTTCGCGGCGCGCGTCGTGATGCTGATGCCGATCGCGGTGCCGGCGCTGACGCTCGGGTTCGGCTATATCGCGATCTTCAGCGGCGATGCGCTGCCGTGGCTCGGCACGCTGCCGCTGATGATCGCCGCGCACGCGGTGCTGACGCTTCCGTACTTGCTGCAGACGCTACTGAGCGACCTGCGCCACCTGGGGCTCGCCCATCTCGAGGCGTGTGCGGCGACGCTCGGCGCGACGCCGCTACGCCAGTTCTTCACGATCGTGGTGCCGAACCTGCGGCACAGCCTGTTTTCCGGCCTCGTGATGGTCGCCGCGCTGTCGATCGGCGAATTCCAGATCTCGAACCTGATCGCGGGTTTCCGCTATCGCAACTATCCGATCGTGCTGCTGCAGGCGTTCTACGGCGCGTCGGGGATGGCTTGCGCGGCGACCGTCGTGCTGCTCGTCCTCGCCGTGCTCGCGACGCTCGCCTCCGTCTTCACCGTGCAACGCCTGAAGTGAAACCGTCATGAGTCTCGATTTCGAAAACGTCAGCTTTCAGTATCCGGGCGCCCGTCACGGCGTCGACGCGGTCACGTTGTCCGCGGCCCAGGGCGAACTGCTCGCCGTGATGGGCCGCAGCGGCTCCGGCAAATCGACGCTGCTGCGCCTCGCCGCCGGGCTGCTCGACGGCTACCGCGGACGCATCGCGATCGTCGGCCGCGACATGGCCGGCGTGCCGGTGTGGCAGCGCGAGATCGGGATGGTGTTCCAGCACTACGCGCTGTTTCCGAACCTGTCGGTCGTCGACAACGTCGGCTATGGCCTGAAGATGCGCGGCATGACGGCGGCACTGCGCCGCCGCCGCGCGCTCGAGATGCTCGAACGCGTCGGCCTCGCGGCGCAGGCCGACCGCAGTACGGCGCTGCTGTCCGGCGGCCAGCAGCAGCGCGTCGCGTTGGCCCGCGCACTCGTGATTGAACCGAAGCTGCTGTTGCTCGACGAGCCGCTCGCCGCGCTCGATGCCGGCATTCGCCACCAGTTGCGCGACGAGATCCGCGCGCTGCAGCGCGCGTGCGGCGCGACGACGCTGCTCGTCACGCACGACCAGGACGAGGCGCTCAGCATGGCCGATCGCGTGGCGATCGTCGACGGCGGACGCATGTTGCAGGCCGGCACCCCGCGCGACCTGTACGAGCGTCCGGCGACCGCGCAGGTCGCCCGCTTCGTCGGCCATTCGACGCTGCTGCGCGGCCGCGTGCTCGCGCACGGCGCGGTCGACGTGCGGTTTACCACGCTGTGCGCGGATACGGGCGCGCATCGGCCGGGCGACACGGTCGATGTGCTGGTCCGGCCGGAACACCTGCAGCCGGATCCGCCCGAATACGTCGCGAACCGCATCGACGGCCGGGTCGGCGAGGTGCGCTATTTCGGCGCGACGCAGCGCTTCGACTTCGTGCCGGCCGGTGCGACCGACGCGCTGCTCGGCGAAGGGCGCGAGCTTCCGGCGCGCTGCGTGTCGATCGAGCCGCGCCACCTGCTCGTGCTGCCCGCCGCGTAAGTGCGGGCGACCCTATTCATTCAACGGAGAATCACGATGTCTGCACGCCGCCACTTCCTTCTTGCAACGCGCCGCCGCCTGCTGGCGCTCTGCGCGTTCGCGACCCTCGCGCCGGCGCTGGCCCATGCCGCGCCGCTGTATCCCGGCGAGGACGCGTTGTACGAGAAGGCCGCCGACGAAGGGCTCGTCGTGTCGTTCGATACGGGCCCGGAATGGGCGAACTGGAAATCGCTGTTCGCCGAATTCCGCAAGCGCTACCCGAAGGTCGAGATCACGTACAACGACATCGGCTCGGCGGCAACGGTCGTCGCGCTCGACAAGTCGCGACGTCGTCCGCAGGCCGACACCGCGTATTACTTCGCGGCGTCGGCGCTCGATGCGACGGCCAAGGACGTCGTCGCGCCGTTCAAGCCGGTCAATTTCGACAAGCTGCCGCCGGTGTTCCGCGCGGCCGACGGCCGCTGGTTCGCCGTGCACTCGCTGAACATCGCGCTGCTCGTCAACCGGAAGCTCGTGAAGAATGTGCCGCAGCGCTGGTCCGACCTGCTGAAGCCCGAATATCGCAATGCGGTCGTCTATCTCGACCCGCGCTCGACCGGGCAGGGGCAGGTCGCCGTGTTCGCCGCCGCCTATGCGAACGGCGGCAGCGTCGACAACCCGAAGCCGGGCGCGGATTTCTTCGGCAAGCTGAAGCAGGCGGGCAACGTGCTGCGCGTCGAGGGGACGACGCCGTACGCGAAGTTCGTCAAGGGCGAGATTCCGATCCTGATCGGCTACGAGAACGACGGGCTCAAGGCCAAGTACACGGACGGCATGGGCGACGCGGCCGACGTCGTGATTCCGCACGACGGTAGCGTATCGGCGCCGTACGCGATGAGTCTCGTGAAGAACGGCCCGAACCCGGCCGCGGCGCAGTTGTGGCTCAAC
Organism: Burkholderia sp. GbtcB21; assembly: GCF_019091065.1. Lineage (NCBI taxonomy): Bacteria > Pseudomonadati > Pseudomonadota > Betaproteobacteria > Burkholderiales > Burkholderiaceae > Burkholderia > Burkholderia sp. GbtcB21. The sequence continues at coordinate 6,678 of NZ_JAGXKA010000011.1, read as the reverse complement.
CTCGTGATGAGCGATGTCGGCCAGGCGCTGTTCGCGCAGGGCTACGTGCGCCCGGCCGTGCCCGGCACGCCGGTTGCGCAGGAGGTTGCCGCGAAGCTGCCGAATGCGCCGCAGGTGCGTCCGCTCGACGTCGCGAAGGCCGCGACGCGCAAGGCCGAGGTCGACCAGCTCTGGTCGCAGGCCACGCTCGGCAAGTAAGGGGAACGGGATGCGGGTCTCGTCCATGCAGCGCGGCGTCCTGCGCCGCTACGGCGCGGTGCCGGCGGCCGGGCTGTTCGCGGTGTGCTTCGCGCTGCCGCTCGCCGCGCTCGTCGGCGCAGCGTTCGACGGCGGCGGTCGTGCGTTTGCCGCGGTATTCGGCGATCCGCTCGTCGTCGACGCCATCGTGCGTTCGCTGGCGCTCGCGATCGGCGCCGGCACGCTGTCCGTCGCGGTCGGCGTGCCGGTCGCGTTCGTGCTGGCCGGGCAGTCGCCGGCGCGCCGCCGCTGGTCGCTCGCGCTGCTCGGCGTGCCGCTGGCGTTCTCCGGCCTCGTGATCGCGTACGGCTTCATCCTCGTGTTCGGCCGCGCCGGTTTCGTGACCACGCTGCTGGCGTCGCTCGGCGCGGACCCGACCGTGGTCGGCGGCGCGATCTACACGATGCCGGGGCTCGCTTTCGCGTACGCGTACTACCTGATCCCGCGCGTCGCGCTGATCCTCTACCCGGCGCTCGCGAATCTCGACCGGCGGCCACTCGAGGCGGCGCTGACGCTCGGCGCACGGCCGTGGCGCGCGTGGTTCGACGTCGCGTGGCGCGAGCTATGGCCGTCGATCGCGTCGGCGTGGTGCCTCGTCAGCGCGATCGCGCTCGGCACATACGGCACGGCGCTCGCGCTGGCCGGCACGCAGATCAACATCCTGCCGCTGCTGATGTACCTGAAGCTGTCCGACGGACAGACCGATTTCTCGCAGGCCGCCGTGCTGTCGATCGTGCTGACGGCGCTCTGCACCTGCGTTCTTGCATTGGGGGAAGGACTTGCACGGCAACGACATCATTGAATGGTCGAACCAGGCGCGCGACGCGCTGGAGCAACTCGCGCAACGGCAGCGCGGCGCGACCCGGCACCGGATGCCGGTCGGCGTGATCGGCCCGCGCGATGCGACGGACGCCCAGCTTGCCATCGCCGAGCGAATCGCGCACGGGCTCGCGGCGGCGGGCGTCGCGATCGTCGGCGGCGGCAAGCAGGGCGTGATGGAGGCGGCCGCGCGCGGTGCGCATGCGGCAGGCGGCTGTGCGATCGGGCTGCTGCCCGAGGACGATGCGCAGCACGCGAATCCGTACCTGACCGTCGCGCTGCCCACCGGGCTCGGCATCACGCGCAACGCGCTGATCGCTCGCGCGTCGCTGTGCCTGATCGCGGTTGGCGGCGGGCTGGGCACGTTGTCCGAGATCGCGCTCGGGCTGCAATGGGGCAAGCCGGTGTTCACGATTTGCGACGCGCCGCAGGTGGCGGGCGTCGAGTACTTCGACGAAGCGGACCTGCTCGTCGCGCGGGTCGCGCAGTGGCTGTCCGGTTCGGCGTAGGTCGGCATTCCGGGTAACCGGATGCATCGTTTCGGGTGGTATCGATTTAGTAAATAGGAATCCTCTACATGAAGAAGATCACTTTTGCGCTTTGCGTTGCCGGCGGCCTCTGCACGGCGGCGCATGCGCAAGGCACCGTCGCGCTCTACGGGATCGTCGACGCGGGTTTGGGGTACACGAGCAACCAGCGCGTCGCGACGAGCAAGGGGTCGCTCGGTTCGCCGGTCGCGTATCGCGGCGCGTCGAGCTACAGCTTCGCGAGCGGCACGTGGTCCGGCAGCCGCTGGGGGCTGAAGGGCAAGGAAGATCTCGGCGACGGGCTCGCGGCCGTCTTCCAGCTCGAGAGCGGCTTCAACATCGGCACCGGGCAGCTCGGCCAGGGCGGGCGGATGTTCGGCCGCCAGGCGTGGATGGGGCTGTCGAGCACGCGCTACGGTACGTTGACGATGGGCCGCCAGTACGATCCGATCGTCGATTTCGTCGGCTCGATCGGGCCGGGTTCGTTCCTGACCGGCATGGGTGCGCATCCGGGCGATCTCGACAACATCGACAACCAGTCGCGCGAGAACAATTCGGTCAAGTACGTGAGCCCGTCGTTCGGCGGCTTCACGTTCGGCGGGCTGTACGGCTTCGGCAACCAGGCGGGCAGCGCGAAGAACCAGAACACGTGGAGCGTCGGCGGCCAGTACGTGAACGGGCCGTTCGCGATCGGCGCGGCCTACCTGTATGCGACCAACGCATTCGGCGCGAACGGCGGCGCATGGACCGGCTCGTACGACGGCACGTTCGGGTCGTCGATCAACGAGGGTTTTGCGTCGTCGAAGAGCATGCAGATCGTCGCGGCCGCGTCGACCTACCAGATCGGCGCGGTGACGCTCGGCCTGTCGTACAGCAACACGCAGTATCGGGCGGGCGCGTTCTCGACGTTCCGGGGCAACGCGACCTACAACTCGGTCGGCGGCACGGCGTCGTGGCAGGTGTCGCCGGCGCTGCGCGTCGCGGCCGGCTACGACTTCACGCGCGGCAGCTCGGTCGGCGGTGAAGCCGCGCCGAAGTATCACCAGTTGAACCTGGCGTCGTACTACTACCTGTCGAAGCGGACCGCGCTCTACGGTCTCGTCGGCTACCAGAAGGCGAGCGGCAAGACGCTCGACCCGTACGGCAATGTCGTCGCCGCGACGGCGTCGGTCGGCGACGTCGGCAACGGCATCTCGTCAGCGGGCAACACGCAGACGCTCGTGCGGATCGGCATGCGGCATACGTTCTGATCGCGGCGCGGCACTTTCTCCAGCGACTTTGACGCGGCCCTTGTGTGATGCGGGGCCGTTTTTTGACGAATGGGCGAAGCAGAGCGTTTCGGGCGACCGATGGGAGCCGCAATGCGTTGGCGCGCCCACACGGGGTTCGCGTGATGTCTGCGGATCGCGAGACGTCAAATGTCGGCAGACGCGCGGATTGCGTGAGTGAGCTTGATTTCGACGGGGCGCAGCGCCATATTGACCGGGCACAATCTTCAACAATGCAAGAAGAGGATTTCTCATGCGTCTGACTCTCGCCCTGCTGGTACCGTGGCTGCAGTTCTTCACGATCGGCCGCCCGGTCGCCGGCCTGATCTGCCTGATTCTGCAACTGACGCTGATCGGCTGGATCCCCGCCGCGATCTGGTCGGTTTACGCGCTGAGTCAGTACAAGACGGATCGCAAGATCGAGGAAGCGTTGGGCGGCCGCCGCTGAGCGGGCCGGATTCGCGATGCCGTGCTTCCCGGCGTCATTCTATTTCGGCGGATTTCTATATGGATCAGACGGATGAACTGACATGATTTGTATAGATTTCCAGCGAAATAAACGGTTCGGCCTTGACCCTGATGGACGTGCACACGCACCTGCGGCCGGACATTGCACGGCTTGCCGACGAAACGGCCCGACTCTGATTCGGCCGAAGATACGATGGACAAGCGCTACGATACGCTCTCGCTTCCCGATCAACTGGCACTGCGGCGGCAGGCGATCGAGGACGTTCTTTCGCATCCCGAATGGACGCTGCAGGAATCCGTCTGTCATCTCAAACGCACGATGCGGCTGACCAGCGCGGAAATGGCGAAGCTCGCGGGCGTATCGACGAAAACGATGCAGGATACCGAGCAGGGGCGCAGCGATGGCACTGTGCAGACGATGAACCGCATCTTCGGCAGGCTGGGGTTGAAGCTCGGCGTGGTGCGTCGGGCGTCGCAGCGGCTGCCGTCGTCGTCAGGCCCGGCTCGGCTCTGCTCGTCCGAGTCCGTCGCGAGCGACGAGCCGCCCGTTCGCGATCTCGTCCTGCATGACCGCGCGCGGCGCGAGACAGACGCCGAGCCCGCTCTTTGCTGCCCAGATCAACAGGAAGAACTCGTCGTAGAACGGACCGCGCAATGTCTCCGTGACGGTCGCGCCCGCCTGGTGGAACCAGTATGCGGCGGTAACCATCCACGTGCGAACGACGCGGACGTATCGACATGGATCGGCTGGCCACTGGGGCCGTCGAACATTTGCCTGGTCGCCTGCGCAAGTCGCTCGAGGCAACTCGCGATATCGACGAGATAATGCTGCGCGCGCGGCGTCAGCCGCAGCGAACGTCCGTTGCGCTCCAACAGCTTCTGGCCGAAGAACGTTTCGAGCACGCGGATCTGCTGCGCGACCGCGCTCTGGGTCACGTTCGGCTCCTCGGCGGCGAGGGTCAGGTTTGGCAGGCGTCCGGCAGGTCGAAGCTGCGCAGCGCGTTACGTGTCGAGCCTGCCTCCCGACGCCGCACGAATTGCGCGGGCTCATTGGCGTATCGGGAACAGCATGTACTGGGTACTGGACATGGCCTTCGGTGAAGATCAATGCGGGGTTCGCGTCGACAACGCCGCCCAGAACTTTGAGATCCTGCGCCGCATCTGCCTGACCCTGCTCAAAGTGGATACGACTACGAAGGCCGGTATCAAGAATCGACGGCTCAAAGCGGGCGTCAATGACGCTACCGTGCCGCCGTTCTCCGTTTGTGACATTTCATGCGATTGCCCGGCTTCTCGTTAAAAACTCCGCCAGATTCTGACTTGTCTGATCGACTGCGTTGAGGGCATTTGATACCGTTGCCCGAGGCAATACAACACGACTCCAAAACTGCCGGGCATTTTGCCCGATCTGATCCTGCAATGGCCATGCAGACGACTATCGAAACCATCCTGAAGCACCCGAGCGCGAGGCTTCGGCAGCTATTACGCCTGAAGGTCGCGACTACAACTCCGACGCCGGTTTCTGTCGTGAGCAGCAAGTTCTCCGCGGCATTCAACGAGCCGTTTCGATTGAGTGTCGTGGTCACGTCGGCAGACAGGCAGATCGATGGGGCGCAATGGGTCGGTCGGCGCGCGACGTTCGGAATCGAAGAAGAAGCGTCGATCCCGTCAGCTCCGGGGCTGGTCGACCCCACCGTGTCGCCGGAACTCATCGTGCATGGTGTCGTGACGCTCTGGCGGCGCATCAAGGTGACCCGCGACGAGGCGACCTACAAGCTGCGCATCGAGCCACGAATTGCGCTGTACGACAAGGTGCATGATTCCGGCGTGTTCCGGGACAAGTCGGTCAAGGATCTGATCTCGGAATTGTTCGTTGACCGCCAGAACATCTATCCATTCGATATCGAGTTGAAGCTCGAGGAGGCGCGCGAGAAGTTCGAGCAGACGGTCATGTACGAGGAGTCGATCCTCAACTTCATCAGCCGACATTGTCGTCGCGCCGGAATTTTCTGGTACTTCAGGCACGCAGTGGAAGGCGACAGGACCCGCCGCGATACGCTCGTGTTCGGTGACAATCCACGCGCCTATGTGCGTTCGCTTGAGGTGCCGTACTTGCCATGTTCGGGGCTGAGCAACAACTGGGGTAAGGAAATCCTGAGTATCGAAGCGGTGCGTGAGCTAGTGCCGGCTTCCGTTCAGCTCTGGGAGCGCGATTACCGCTTGCCCGATGATCCGCTCGAGGCGGCCGCCGATATTGCGCGAGAGGACCGGTCTGTGTACGGGAGCATCAACCGCAGCACCGAGCACCACCGCAACGCCGACGTCGGCAAGATGCTCTCCACCGCCCGGCGGGAGGAGCAGGTTGCCCGGCAGATCACCTTCAGGGGCACCAGCAACATCGCCGGCCTGATGCCGGGAACCGTGTTGCAACTGACGAACCATAAGGTGTCGGAGGCACCTTATGGCCTCGTCATCACGAAAGTCGTAACGCGGGCGAGCCGCACCGAGCCCGCATTCAACGAATTCGAGGCGACGCCCGCGCATCTGACCTGGCGGCCCGAATATACTCCGGCCAAACATTGGCGTTGGGTGACGGGCACCATCCCGGGCGTGATCGTTTCGAACGGCGAGAGTCCCTATGCGCCGCTGGACGATCATGGCCGCTATCCGGTGCGGCCGCAATTTCTGCGCAAGTCGAGCGCGCACGGTACGGACCTGCTGGCGCTGAGATTGATGAAGCCGTCGGCCTCGTATCGGGGTGGCTTTCATGCACCACTCATACCGGACACGTGGGTCGAGTTGCAATGCACGCATGGCGACGTCGATCGGATGTACATCGCCGGCGCCATGAACGACTTTTCGCATCCAGACCCGGTTCACGGTCTCTCGGGCTGGGACAGCCGGGCCGTCTGGCGGTCTCCGCTGCTCGGCGCTGACATCCGCCTCGAAGACCGCAAGGGGCAGGAGGGCGGCAAATTCGCGACGGTCTACATGAAGTCGTCGGTCAGCCTCGGCTACCTTGTCGACAGTCAAAAGCGCAAGCGTGGAGAAGGCTTCGAAGCCTGGACCCTCGGGCATTCGGTCATTCGCGGCGTTCGCGGTGTTTTCCTGTCTGCCGACAGGCAGACTGATCCGAATGCGCTGCATCTTGAGATGCAGCCTGCAAAGCGACGGCTCGAAGCCGCGCTGTCACAGATGGAAAAGCTGTCTGAACTCGCGAGTGCCGCTCACGCTTTTGCCGCCGACATTGATCGTCAGCGGCAGTTGCTGGCCGAGCGGCTTGACGAACTCAAGGAGGCCGTGCTGCTTGCGAGTGCCCCTGAAGGCATGGCGTTTACCAGCGGATCGCACTTGCAGCT
>NZ_JAGXKA010000109.1:0-454 GCF_019091065.1 Burkholderia sp. GbtcB21 | reverse complement strand
CGAACTAAAGCCATGAAAAAGGCTGCTCCTTCTGGTGATGCTACACTTAAAGGAAAGTGTTTCTACTGCAATGAAAAAGGTCATTGGAAACCCCAGTGTCCTAAACTTCTTGCAAAGAAACAAGGTATTTCTTTCTATAAACTGATGTGTTTTAGTGAATTATTATCCAATTGGATTTATGATTCTGGACTAACTTTGTTTATTTGTTTTCTTCTTCTTATAGGCCAAGCTACTTGAACTCAATTGAGTTGAATCAGAAAGCTGGACCAAGGGTGAAATCGTCCAGATGAAGATGAAGCTCTTCAATTTTTGAATTAATTGTTTTAGTTTAAAGACAATTTGGATTTCGAATTTTAGTTAGGGATTTTTATCCCTGTTTTTCTCATATTGTTGCAATACTTTTTAAATTTATTATTAAAAATGTTTCTTTATTTTCGAAATGCAACTATTGCAA
>NZ_JAGXKA010000108.1:0-459 GCF_019091065.1 Burkholderia sp. GbtcB21 | reverse complement strand
ATCGTGCGGATGCCGAAGCAATCGGCGGTGGTCGAGCGCGAGACGTTCGCACCGATCCTGTACGTGATGGTCTACGACAACTTCGAGGATGCGATCGACGTGCACAACGCGGTGCCGCAAGGCCTGTCGTCGGCGATCTTCACGAACGACATGCGCGAGGCCGAGCAGTTCATGTCGGCGGCGGGCAGCGACTGCGGGATCGTCAACGTGAACATCGGCACTAGCGGCGCGGAGATCGGCGGCGCGTTCGGCGGCGAGAAGGAAACGGGCGGCGGGCGCGAGTCGGGTTCGGATGCGTGGAAGGCTTATATGCGTCGCGCGACGAATACGATCAACTACAGCCGGCAGTTGCCGCTGGCGCAGGGGGTGAAGTTTGATGTTTGATGTCGGGGTGGGATTGGCGTGTTGTTGGCGCTGATTTCATCGGGCTACTGATGTAGCGTCGTAATCGTTTCAAGC
>NZ_JAGXKA010000107.1:0-472 GCF_019091065.1 Burkholderia sp. GbtcB21 | reverse complement strand
GCGGCGCCCACCGCGCCAGCGCTTCCATGATCAATTTCATGTTGCGCACCGAGATGCGCTCCGCGAGCAGGCGCTGCAACACCTCCGCGACGCGCTGCACCGTGGCGTGGCGCTGCACTTCCTTGAGGAGGGCTGGGCATTCTGCTTCCAGTTGGTCCAGCATGTGCTTGGTTTCCTGGGCGCCGAAATATTCATTGACGTGGCGAGCCAGCAGCGCCGCTAATGTGTGATAGAGCTCGTCCAGCGCCGGACGCAGCTGGTACCCCACCTTTGCCAGCTTTTCGCCGTCCGCAGGGCGCACCCAGGCGCACCGGCTGTCGCCCTGGACGCTGAAGACAGGCTGCACGCCAAGCGCGGCGGCCTCGTCGGAATAATTGATCACGCGCACCAGGTCGAAATGCAGCACGAACTCGGCGGACCGAATCTGATTGATCAGCAGCGCCACCTTGTCGCCGGCCATCGCCTCGCCGCC
>NZ_JAGXKA010000106.1:0-473 GCF_019091065.1 Burkholderia sp. GbtcB21 | reverse complement strand
GGGCTCGCCCCCGGATACGTTCCGTCGATGCGCATGTAGTTCTCGTCGAAGTCCGCCACGCTCACCGGCGTCGTCACCCGGTACTGGCTCTCCTTGCCTTTCCCGAGCTTCCCCGCCAGTTCCTGCACGTAGTCGACCTTCTCGACTCCGTCGTTCCCGACGTTCCCCACCCGGTGGCCGTTCAGGTAGTAGTAGTTGTGCTTGCGGTCCCCCTGCGCTCCCGTGATCGCCCCGTCCGGGGCAATCGACACCCCCACCAGTTCGTCACGACGCTGCACCTGCCCGCGCAGGTCCGTCCAGTAGCTGAACGCACGCGCCTTGCCCCGTTGGCCGCCCCCGTCGTCGTACACCGACTTCAGGTTCCCGTTCACGTCGTAGTTGTAGTAGCTCGATGCCGGCTTCCACCCCGGCGCGTTCGGGTTCGTGCCCTGCGACACCGCCGTCTTCTGCTTCGCCCCGTCCCACCACTCGTA
>NZ_JAGXKA010000105.1:0-477 GCF_019091065.1 Burkholderia sp. GbtcB21 | reverse complement strand
GGACCACTTGCGCACCCGCCGGCCGTCACCGCCGTACCCATATGCTTCGGCGTCGTCCTCGCCACCGGGGCGAGGCAACTGCACCGCGCGGCTTAGCCGGTTGTCGGCGGACCAGGTGAGCGGCTGGTCGCTGCCGAGCCGATGTGGGTTGCCTTGCGCGTCGAACTGCGCGTCCACGTCGGCAGGGGGCGGGAGTCCCGGGGCGCGGGCCACCGCACGGTTGGAGTTCTGCGACACCGCCAGCTCCAGCGTGTACGGGGTGGCACCTTGGTGCTGGGTGCGCATCAGGTTGCCTGCCATGTCGTACGTGAAGGTGCGCGTGTAGTTGACCAGGGCACCCGGGTCACCGGCAGGCGGCAGCGCCGCGCCCTCACGCTCGGCATTCGCCTGTTCGCGCCCGGTGGCCTGCACCAGCTGGTACAGCCAGTCGTACTGGTACGTGCGTACCGCGGCCACCCGCTGGTTGCGGAAGTATTT
>NZ_JAGXKA010000104.1:0-482 GCF_019091065.1 Burkholderia sp. GbtcB21 | reverse complement strand
CAGCCCCCTGTGGCCGGACAGATATACTTAAAATAAATTGTACCAAAATTAATTTATTTAAATAATTAATTTCACAATGTATAATATTTTCCTATTTAATATTAGAAATAATAAGTAGCCTAGAAATAACTATCTAGAAAATATCTTATTTGACTAAGTATCTTTTCAAAATTTGAAAAATATCTAATTTAAGTTATATAGAAAAAATCTAAAACTTAAATAATTTCAAATTTAGGTTTAATTAAATATCAAAAATTAAGTTGTAACCACTTAATTTAAAAATATTCCATTTTAAGTTAATATTCGAAAAGATATTAACTTAAAAAATATCTAAAGAATCTTAATAACCAATGCCTAAAATTCTTCAACTTAATTTTAAAATTTTAAATCCAAAAGATATTCAGATTTAAGTTGGGTAGTTGTAGATAACTAAATATTAACTTAAATAGGAATATTTAATGAAAAATTTAAATTGAGCTTCA
>NZ_JAGXKA010000103.1:0-493 GCF_019091065.1 Burkholderia sp. GbtcB21 | reverse complement strand
TTCCCTTCAGAAGCAAGCGATGATGAACGGTGTCGAAGTAGCTGGCGAGGTCGCCCTCGATGACCCAGCGTCCAGCGGCACTTTGTTCGCCACCATCCTGCAACTGAAGCTTCACCGTGCGAATCGCGTGATGCACACTACGGGCAGGCCTGAAGCCAAATGAAACCGGATGGAAACCGCTCTCCCATATCGGCTCCATCGCCATCAGCATGGCCCGTTGCACGATCCGATCCCGCAGGCTCGGAATGCCAAGCGGCCTGAGCTTGCCGTTCGCTTTCGGTATATACACGCGTCGTGCAGGCAGCGGACTATACGAGCCCGCCAACAGCTCTTCGCGTATCGTCGCCAATTCATGCTGGAGATTTGCTTCCAGCATGCGTCTGTCGACTCCGTCCACGCCCGGCGTGCGAGCCCCACTGGATGCCAGCGTAATGCGAGCCGCTTCACTCAGCCAATCTCTATCGGCAATCAGTCTCAGGAGTCGATCGAACTT
>NZ_JAGXKA010000102.1:0-501 GCF_019091065.1 Burkholderia sp. GbtcB21 | reverse complement strand
GAGCGACCACGTCAATCTCGGCCAGTCGTCGAACGACACCTTTCCGACTGCAATGTATATTGCGGTCGTCACGGAACTGTTCGATACGTTGCTCCCGAGCGTCACGGAGTTGCGCGATACGTTGTTCGAAAAGTCCGAGCAGTTTTCCGACGTCGTGAAGGTGGGCCCCACGCACCTGCAGGCCGCGACGCCGATCACATTCGGGCAGGAGATCGGTGGCTGGGTGGAGCAGATCGACTATTCTCTCGCGTCGATCCGAACCAACCTGACCGGGCTGTACGATCTCGCGATCGGCGGAACGGCCGTGGGCACGGGCCTGAATGCGCATCCTCTGTTCGGCGACAGGTGCGCGGCGATCATCGGCGAACTCACCGGACATCCGTTCCGGTCGTCGCTCAATAAGTTCTTTGCGCTGTCCGCCCACGATGCGCTCGTCAGCACGTCCGCGGCGATCCGGACGCTAGCGATGGCGCTGCTGAAAATCGCCAACGATGTGCGCTG
>NZ_JAGXKA010000101.1:0-509 GCF_019091065.1 Burkholderia sp. GbtcB21 | reverse complement strand
TTCATCAACCGTCCGACCGTGCAGCGTGCCACTGCAATGCCTTCCCGGTTCATCTGCTTCCAGACCTTCGGCACGCCGTAGACCTGCATGTTGGCCTGCCAGACACGCTTGATCTCCGGTTGCAAAAGCTCATCGCGTTTCGCGCGGGCGCAGCGCTTCGACGGATCGCGAAGTTGTGCTGCATGGCGTCGGTAGCCCGACGGGGCAATCCGCAAGACCTTGCAGATCGGCTCGACCCCGAAGGTGTCGCGATGCTGATCAATGAAGGCCTTCAGGACTTGAAACGGCGGTCGAGCTCCGCCTGGGCGAAAAACGCGCTCGCCAGTTTGAGAATCTCATTGGTCCGGCGCAGTTCCTTGACCTCGCGCTCCAAGGCCTTGATGCGTTCACGCTCGGCCGTACTCACGCCATCGCGCTCTCCACGGTCGACCTCGTCGCGCTTAACCCAATCCAACAACGTCTGCGGCGTGCAGCCGATCATCGGCGCAATCGATTCGACTGCCGCCCAC
>NZ_JAGXKA010000100.1:0-520 GCF_019091065.1 Burkholderia sp. GbtcB21 | reverse complement strand
GGATTCATGACTGGGGTGAAGTCGTAACAAGGTAGCCGTATCGGAAGGTGCGGCTGGATCACCTCCTTTCCAGAGCTATCTCGCAAAGTTGAGCGCTCACGCTTATCGGCTGTTGATTAAGACAGACTAGCTGTCTGCGGTTAAACCGGTTATGATGCCGGCCGCTTTCAATAATCTTCAATGACAAATATTCGAATGAGGTTTGTTCGAGTCTTTTTCATTGGCGATTGAGCCAGTCAGAGTGATACGTAGTAGGTATCGGCTGTCGTTCTTTAACAATCTGGAAGAAGTAAGTAATTTGGATAGCGGAAGCGTCTTGAGATGGACGTGAAAGTTATCCGGGTTGTGATTGTATCGATGTATCTCAAGATGATTCGAACTCTATGTTTGACTCAATTGGAATACGGCACAACGCGAGAACTCAACCTGTAACGACTGTCGACGAGACAGACTCGTTATAGGGTCAAGCGAACAAGTGCATGTGGTGGATGCCTTGGCGATCACAGGCGATGAAGGACGC